>JBEAZV010000099.1:0-19048 GCA_041159245.1 Pseudomonadota bacterium | reverse complement strand
GAAGCCGCGCACGCGCATGATGCCGTGCAGGCCGCCGCTGGGCTCGTTGCGGTGGCACTGGCCGAATTCACCCAGGCGCAGCGGCAGGTCACGGTAGCTCTTGATCCCTTGCTTGTAGATGAGGATGTGGCCCGGGCAGTTCATCGGCTTGAGCGCGTAGTCGCGCTTTTCCGATTCCGTGGTGAACATGTTCTCGCGGTACTTGTCCCAGTGGCCGGTCTTCTCCCACAGGGACTTGTCCAGGATCTGTGGTCCCTTGACCTCCTGGTAGCCGTTGTCCTGGTAGACGCGGCGCATGTACTGCTCCACCTGCTGCCACACCGTCCAGCCCTTGGGGTGCCAGAACACGACGCCAGGCGCATGGTCGTCGATGTGAAAGAGGTCCAACTCGCGACCGAGCTTGCGGTGGTCGCGCTTCTCGGCTTCTTCCAGCTGGGTGAGGTACTGCTGCAGGTCCTCTTTCGAGGCCCAGGCGGTGCCATACACGCGCTGGAGCATTTCATTGCGATGGTCGCCACGCCAGTAGGCGCCCGCCACTTTCATCAGCTTGAAATGCTTCAACTTACCGGTCGAGGGCACGTGCGGGCCGCGGCACAGGTCCTCGAAGCCGCCCTCGCGATAGAGCGACACATCCTCGCCCGCGGGGATGCTGCCAATGATCTCGGCCTTGTAGTGCTCGCCCATGCCCTTGAAATAGGCCACGGCCTCGTCGCGAGGGAGCACGCGGCGCACCACGGGTTCGTCCTTGGCTGCGAGTTCGGCCATGCGCTTTTCGATCGCGGCCAGGTCTTCTGGCGTAAAGGGGCGCTTGTAGGAAAAGTCGTAATAGAAGCCATGCTCGATCACGGGACCGATGGTGACCTGCGCCTCGGGGAACAGCTCCTTCACCGCATAGGCCAGCAAGTGGGCGGTGGAATGCCGAATGACCTCCAGGCCTTCGGGGTCCTTGGCGGTGACGATGGCCACCGGGGCGTCGCGCTCGATGCGGTAGGCGGTGTCGACCACCTGTCCGTCGACCTTGCCGGCCAGGGCCGCCTTGGCCAGGCCCGCACCGATGGAGGCTGCGACCTCGGCCACGGTGACCGGGCCGGGGTATTCACGCTTGGAACCGTCTGGGAGGGTGACTTGGATCATGGTGAGATTTCAGGGGGACGACGAGGGAGACAGGCAAATAAAAAAGCGCGGACTGCAGCCGCGCTTTTGAGGGACCCGAAGGCAATCAGGACACGCGACGGCGCAGCCCGTTCACAGGCCGCAGCTTCCTTTGGAAGGAGTTCGCGGTGTCATAACCAGGGTGCCTTTCTCGCTCTTGTGGGTCGCCGGTGCGGCGAGGTCAGCCAGGATTTTACCCCGGTCGACCCCGCCTCCCCGCTCGAGGATCAGGCCGCCTTCTTGTGGTCGAAGAACTGCGCGTCCTCGGTGGAGCCCTTGAGGGCCGCGGTCGAGGCCTGAGCCTCGATGGTGGTGGTCACGGCGTCGAAGTAGCCGGTGCCCACCTCGCGCTGGTGCTTCACCGCGGTGAAGCCCTTTTCAGCGGCGGCGAATTCAGCCTGCTGCAGTTCGACGAAGGCCGACATGTTGTTGCGGGCGTAGCCGTAGGCCAGGTTGAACATGGAGTAGTTCAGGCTGTGGAAGCCGGCCAGCGTGATGAACTGGAACTTGTAGCCCATGGCGCCCAGCTCTTTCTGGAACTTGGCGATGGTGGCGTCGTCCAGGTTCTTCTTCCAGTTGAAGGACGGCGAGCAGTTGTACGCGAGCAGCTTGCCGGGGAACTTGGCATGAATCGCGTCGGCGAACTGCTTGGCGAAGGCCAGGTCGGGCGTGCCGGTCTCGCACCAGATCAGGTCGGCGTACTCGGCGTAAGCCAGGCCACGGCTGATGGCCTGCTCGATACCGTTCTTGCTGCGAAAGAACCCTTCGACCGTGCGCTCGCCAGTGAAGAAAGGCTTGTCGGTGGGGTCGATGTCGGAGGTCACCAGATCGGCCGCCTCGGCGTCGGTACGCGCCAGCAGCACGGTGGGCGTGCCCATGACGTCGGCAGCCAGACGGGCGGCCACCAGCTTGGAGACGGCTTCACGCGTGGGCACCAGCACCTTGCCACCCATGTGGCCGCACTTCTTGGCAGCAGCCAGTTGGTCTTCAAAGTGCACGCCGGCGGCGCCCGCTTCGATCATGGCCTTCATCAGCTCGAAAGCATTGAGCACGCCGCCGAAGCCGGCCTCGGCGTCGGCCACGATCGGCGCGAAGTAATCAAGGTAACCCTCGTCACCGGGACCCTTGCCCTCGCTCCACTGGATCTGATCGGCGCGGGCGAAGGTGGCGTTGATCTTCTTGACCACCTTCGGCACCGAGTCCACCGAGTACAGCGACTGGTCGGGGTACATCTCGCCATTGCTGTTGGCGTCACCGGCGACCTGCCAGCCCGAGAGGTAGATGGCCTTGAGGCCGGCCTTGACCTGCTGCATGGCCTGGTTGCCGGTGAGCGCGCCCAGCGAGTTGACGAAGGGCTCGGTGTTGATCAGGTTCCACAGCTTCTCGGAGCCGCGCTTGGCCAGGGTGTGCTCCACCTGCAAAGAGCCGCGCAGGCGCACGACTTCGGCGGCGGTGTAGCCCCGCTTGATGCCTTTCCAGCGCGGGTTTTCGGCCCAGTCCTTTTCAAGTTGGGCGATTTGCTGTTCGCGGGTGAGATGGGTCCAGTGGGTCATGGTCGGCTCCGGTTCGAGAGTTAAAGAAACTTGTTACGGTGGGCCCACTTTAAGTCTTCTACAAGACTCATCCGGCCTCTTATGTCTTATACAAGAGATAAATTTTCTTGTTTAATTTCAATGAGTTGCCTTCTACATTTCTCAATGCAAAATACCGCTTCTTATATTGAGAAATTCTGCGGCAGCGCACCATCGCCATATTCCACAATACAAAACGCTTGTCGATATCTGAAACGCCTGCGGACGCTGGGGCATGATCGGCAGCGCTTCTGCTACGCCCTCTGCCCTGCCACAGCCGTCCTGTGTTCCTTTCGCATCGCCTCACCGCCTACGCCTGCCTGGCCCTGAGCATGTCACTCGTGGGCAGCTACGTGGCGCTCTCCAAGCCCCTGGTCGCGGCCTTCCCGGTCATGCTGCTGGCGTGGCTTCGCTTCGGCATCGGGGCGGTGGCGATGGCGCACTGGCTGCCACGCCCTGCGCAAGAGGCCCCTCTGGACGCTCGCACCCGATGGCTGCTGTTCCTCGAGTCTTTCTTCGGCAACTTCCTGTTCTCGGTGTGCATGCTGTTCGGGGTGAGCCTGACCAGCGCCGTGTCGGCGGGGGTGATCATGGCCTCCATCCCGGCGGTGGTGGCCCTCATGGGGCGCATATTCCTTGGCGAGCGCATCACCCAGCGCACGGGCCTGGCGATCGCCTGTGCGGCCGCGGGTATCGCGCTCCTCGCGTGGGGACGCGGGCACGCCGACGCGGCGCCGGTGGACACCGGCCTGGCCTGGCTGGGAAACCTGCTGGTGTTCGGTGCGGTGTTGTGCGAGGCCGCCTACGCGGTGATCGGCAAGACGCTCACCGCAGCGCTGGGGCCTCGACGCATCTCGGCGCTGATCAACCTCTGGGGGCTGGCCCTGGTGACGCCCTTTGGGGCCTACGCCGCCTGGCACTTCGACTTCTCCGCGGTCACCCCCGGCCTGTGGGCGCTGCTGGTGTTCTACGGGCTGGCCGCCAGCGTGTGGACGGTGTGGCTGTGGATGACGGGCCTGCGCCATGTACCGGCCGGCCAGGCCGGCGTCTTCACGGTGATGCTGCCGGTGTCGGCAGCGGTGGTGGGAGTGCTCGCCCTGGGCGAGTCCCTGGGGCCCGTGCAGCTGGCGGCCCTGGGCATCTCGCTGGCCGGCGTGGTTCTGGCCACGGCGCCTGCGCCCGCGCGGCCCCCACACGAGGGGGCTTGAGCGCCCTCGGATGCCTGCGCAAGTGCGTCCCGGAGAGGCCGCCAGCGGTTCTCCCAGCGACAAGCGCCTGCGGCGCGAAGAAAAAAAACGACATTCCCCAATGAAAAAGGCCAGTTTTCGCTTGGAAACGCGTTTTTTCTCCTTTAGCATCCGCACTGCCGCTGAAGACGCAAGTCCTTTTCGGCTTTCAACCAACTTCTAGAAGGAAATTCAATCATGGCAACTGCAAAGAAAGCTGCGGCGAAGAAAGCGCCCGCGAAGAAGGCTCCAGCGAAGAAAGTCGCTGCCAAGAAGCCCGCCGCGAAGAAGGCCCCCGCCAAGAAGGCTCCGGCGAAGAAAGCCGCCGCCAAGAAGGCGCCGGCCAAAAAAGCCCCCGCCAAGAAGCCGGCTGCGAAGAAGGCCCCCGCCAAGAAGCGCACCCCCAACCCCGCCTTCATGAAGCCCCTGACCCCGAGCGCCGCCCTGGCCGCCGTGGTGGGCAGCGCTCCCCTGCCCCGCACCGAGATCGTGCAGAAGCTGTGGGCGTACATCAAGAAGCACAAGCTGCAGGACAACGCCAACAAGCGCATGGTCAACGCCGACGACAAGCTCAAGGGCATCTTCGGCAAGGGCCAGGTCTCGATGTTCGAGATGGCCGGCCTGATCGGCAAGCACGTCAAGTAAGCCTCGCGCTTGGCATGACACGCAAAGGGCCGCGCAAGCGGCCCTTTTTCATGGGTGTTCAACGCCCTGGGCCCACGCCACGCACTCAGCGCTTCAAGGCGTTCTCGCGGATCGCGCTGAGCGTCCCGCGTGTAGTGAGCACCTCGGGGTCCAGCAGCACCTCGATCACCGTGCCCGTGTCACGCGCCAGGGCGGCCACCAGAGCCGGCTCGAATTCCTCTGTGCGCACTACCCGCTCCCCGGCCCACCCGTAGGCGCGCGCGAGGGCGACGAAGTCCGGGTTCACCAGCGCGGTGGCGTGTTCGTGCGCGGGGTACTCGCGTTCCTGGTGCATGCGGATCGTTCCCAGCATGCTGTTGTTGATCAACACGATGATGGATTTCCCGCCGAACTGTCGGCCAGTCGCCAGCTCTTGCCCATTCATCAGGAAGTCGCCGTCACCGGCAATGGTGAAGGCAGTGCGGCCCGTCATCAGGTTGGCGGCAATGCCGGCGGGCACGCCGTAGCCCATCGCGCCGCTGGTGGGCGCCAGCTGCGTCTTGTGGCCCTTGGCCAGTCCGTGGTGGCGGAAGAACCGGTGCATCCAGGTGGCGAAGTTGCCAGCGCCGTTGGTGACGACGGCATCGGGCGGCAGGTGCTTTTGCACCGCGGCGATGAGCGCCGGCATGTCCACCGGGCCCGGCAGTGGCTGAGGCTGCAGGTTGGCCAGATAGTCGGCGTGGACCGCCGCCGTCCACTCGCCCCAGGGCAGCTGCGGCGGTGCGGTCAGGACCTCCAGGGACCGGGCCGCGGCGCTCATGCTGGCCTGGATCGCCAGATCGGCCTGGTAGACACGATGGAGTTCCTCCGCGCTGGCATGGATATGCACCAGCGTCTGCGTCGGGCGCGGGGCCTGCAGCAAGGTGTAGCCGCTCGTGGTCATCTCCCCCAGGCGCGGGCCGATGGCGATCACCAGATCGCTCTCGCGGATGCGGGCGGCCAGCCGCGGGTTGATCGCGATGCCGACGTCGCCCGCGTACTGGGGGTGGTGGTTGTCGAAGCAGTCCTGGAAGCGAAAGGCATTGCCCACCGGAAGTTGCCAGTTCTCGGCGAATCGCTGCAGGGCCTGGGCCGCTTGCGACGTCCAGCCGCCGCCACCGGCGATCACAAAGGGCTTGCGCGCGGCCAGCAGGAGCTCGCGCAGGCGGCGCAGGGCCCCAGGGTCGCTCCAGGCCTCGACCAGCTCAACGCGGTCCAGGGGGCGGGCCTGGACTGGCTGCATGAGCATGTCTTCAGGGAGGACCACGACCACCGGGCCGGGCCGCCCGTTCATGGCGGTGGCGAAGGCGCGGGCAACGTATTCAGGAATGCGCTCGGCGGTGTCAATACGCTCGACACGCTTGGCCATGCCCTTGGTGCTAGGGCCAAAGAAATTCGTGTAGTCGACCTCCTGGAAGGCCTCGCGATCACGCTGGTCGCTGGCGACGTCCCCGACGAAGACCACCATCGGGGTGGAGTCCTGGAAGGCGGTGTGAATGCCGATCGACGCATTGGTCGCGCCGGGCCCGCGGGTGACGAAGCAAACCCCCGGACGCCCGGTGAGCTTGCCTGCAGCCTCGGCCATGAACGCGGCGCCCCCCTCCTGGCGGTTCACGATGAAGCGGATGCGGTCACGGTGGGCGCGAAAGCCATCGAGCACCGCGAGAAAGCTCTCGCCGGGTACGCCAAAGGCATGGGTCACGCCTTGCGCGACCAGGCATTCGACCAGAAGGTGGCCGGCCAGGGTGGGGTTAGGGGTGGGGGTGGAAGGGGTCATCGGCGTGCAGGCGGGCTGGGCCCTCAGGCGGGCAACAGCTCATCTTATCCGTCCGACCTGCCGCGATGTGCCGGTGCCAGGCGATACCCCACCCGGGTCACGCCACCGAGCAAGGCGGGTCCGCGGGATCAGCCCGCGCCCACCGCCTGGAGCACCGGTGCGGCCGGTGCGGCCGGCGCCGCGGCCGCCTGCCGGTCGCCGACCTGGATGTCGCCGGCGAGTTGGCCGCCCTCTTCGATCACGATCCGGCCATAGCGGATGCGGCCTGCCACCCGACCCGTCGCGTGAATCACCAGCGTCTCGCGCACCAGCAGCACGCCTTCGAACTGCCCACGGATCTGAGCGGTATCGACCTCGGCCTTGCCGGTGTACGAGCCACGCTCGTTGATCTGCATCACCCGCAAGTCCATGGTGGCCTCGACCGCACCGTCGACCAGCAGCGTGTCGCAGTCGGTGATCTCGACGCTTTTCAGCTTGATGTGGGGACCGACGATCAGCCTGCTCTCACTCTCCTGCGGGGTCGGCGCGATGACCGCGCTCGCAGAGGCCTGGCGGCCCAGCGCGCCGGCTCCGCCCGCGTGGCGGCGCAGGGGCCCCACTTCGGCAGACGACTCGCGGCGGGGGTTGTACAGGGGCGACTGCAAGGCCATGGCTCATCCTTCTGAACAAGAAGGCGCGATGCTAGCCACGCGCAGCCGCTTCGCTCGTCGCAGATGAGCAAGAGCGGTAACAGAGTTCAGGTGCCCGCGGGGACGCGCGCGGTGCGACGCACCTTACGTACATTCACGGCGCTGAAAATCAGCAGCCCCTGAAAGACCACCAGCCCCAACCACACGCCCTCGTACTGGTGATGGTCGAGCAAGCCGCCAAAGAGCGGAGCGGCCAGCGCCTGGCCGATGTCCAGGCCGGCGTACACCACCCCATACACCCGTCCGGTGGCGTGGTCGGGGGTCGAGCGCTTGACGATCAGGTCCCGCGAAGGCCCGGCCAGACCTGCAGCAAATCCCATCGCGCCAAACAGCGCAGGCACCGCCAGCGGCGGCAGCGACGCAAAGCCGATCGCCAGGGCGATGAGCGCCGCCACCCCCATGCCCGCGGCCATGATGCGTTCACAGCGCTGCGGGTCGGCCACCAAGAAGCCGCCCAGCACGATACCGGCCGCGCTGGCCACCATGTACACCGTCACACACACCGCCGCCAGCGCCACCGGCACGCCGTGAATCTGCCGCGCGGCCTCGGGAGCGAAAGCCTGCACGACGCTCAGCACGATCGCGTACAACAGGAAGAAGACAAAGCACATCCAGACGGACGGGATACGCAGGAAGTCAAAGCTGCCGTCGCCCGCGTCTGTGGCGGCCGCCTCCGCGCGGGGGCGTTGCGGCAGCGAGAGGTGGGCGCGCCAGACCCACAGCACCACCATCACGGCCACCACCAGGACGCCTGCGGCGACGAGCGCTACGCGCCATGAGTAAGCCAGGGTCAGGGGCACTAGCAGGGCCGGGGCCAACGCCCACCCGAGGTTGCCGGTGAGGCCGTGAACGCTGTACGCATGACCCAGGCGCGACGCGCTGACCTTGCAATTGAGCAGCGTAAAGTCGACCGGATGGAACACGGCGTTGCCCGCGCCGGCCACCACCGCGCACAGCGCCAGCATCTCGTAAGACGTAGCTGCCGCCATCCCAAAGGCTGCGACGCCAATCAGCCCCAGGCCCGCGAAGAGGATGGCGCGCGGGCCATAGCGGTCCACCAGGAAGCCCGAGGCCGCTTGCATCGCGCAGGACACCACGAAGAACAGCGTCATGAGGAAGCCCAGCTGGGCATAGCTCACGGCGAAAGCGTCCTTCAGCCAGGGAAAGAGGGGGGCCAGCAGGAGCTGGCTGAAGTGGCTGATCAGATGACCCAGGCCGACCAGGCTGATGACGCCGGCATCGGAGCGCAGGTCGGCCGGTGCGGGCGTGGAAGAGCTACTCATAGCCGAGATGCTAGCGGGAATCCCCACCGGCCCTCTGACCCCTCTCAGCCTTGGAATGTGCGGACCACCAAGCCTGCGGCGATCAGAAGCGCCATCCAGGCAAAGCCTTGCTGCAAACGTGGGCCGGCCAGCCGCGCCGCAAACCGTCGGCCAGCGAGTAGCCCGGTAAGCGCTCCCGCCGCAAAGGGCAAGGCCAACCCCCAGGGCACTTGTCCGGCCAGCGCGGCCTGCGCCACCGCGCCGCTGGACACCAGGGCCAGCACACCCATCGAGGTCGCGGTGATGGCCTGCATCGGCAGATTGGATACGGCCAGCAGGGCCGGCACAAGGACGAAGCCACCCCCCACCCCCAGCAATCCCGAAAGGAGGCCGGCCATTGCCCCGGCCAGGGCCAGTCGCACAGCGCAGCGCGGCGTCCAGCGCAGCCGCCCGGTGCCCTCGTCCAGAAGGCAGGGTGTCTCGGATCGGACCTCCTCTGCACCCCCCTGCAAGGCACGGGCCGCCTGCCGCAGCATGCGCAGCGCCACGGCAGCCAGCACCAGGGCGAACAACAGGGTCAAGGGCGCGTTCGGAATGCGCTGGGCCAGCCACAAACCCACTGGCGTGAGCAACAGGCCCGACGCCGCCATGAAGGCGGCCGCCTTGTAGCGCAGCAGCCCCTGTCGCCAGCCCAGCGCTGCACCCAATCCAGCCGACAGCGCCACCGCCAGCAGCCCGATGGGCGCCGCCTGCGCCAGGCCCAGGTGCAGCCCAAACACCAGGAGCGGCACGGCGATGATGGCCCCGCCCGCCCCCGTGAGGGCCAGCACCGCGCCGACCCCCAAGCCGAGGACGGGCGGCAGCAGGGCGGGCCAGGCGCTCATGACGCGGCAGACGGTTTACGAGGCGGACGGCTGGGGCGACGGTCCCTGGGCACTGAGCTCATGCACCCACATGCCGGCCAACATGGCCACAGTGAACACCCAGGCCTGCCAGTGCCCGGCCCCTGCGGCCACGAGCGCCGGGCCAGGACAAAAGCCCGCCAGGCCCCAGCCCGCGCCAAAGACGAGGCTTCCAATCACCAGGCGCCGGTCGATGGCATTGGCCGTGGGCAGATGCATGGCACCGCCCAGGAAGGCCTGCGTACGCTCTCGCGCCACGGTAAAGGCGCCTACCGCGACGGCAATGGCGCCGCCCATGACCAGGGCCAGGGACGGATCCCAGTTCCCAGCCAGGTCGAGGAAGCCGATGACCTTGCCAGGGTCGGTCATACCGGCCAGGATCAGGCCCAGGCCGAACAGCAAGCCGACGGCGAATTCAGTGAGTCGATGCATGGTGAATCTCCTAGGAGGACAGGGTTCAGGCCACCAAATGGCGCATCACAAAGACCGTCGCGAAGCCGGTGCCCATGAACGCCAGGGTGGCGACCAGCGAGCGCGGCGACATCCGCGAGAGGCCGCAGACGCCGTGGCCGCTGGTGCAGCCCGAGCCATAGCGCGTGCCCCAGCCAACCAGCAGGCCCGCCACCACCAGCAGGGCGGGCCCGGCCTCGATGCGCGGCACCACCGGCGCTGCGAACAGAGACCACACCGCCGGCGCTAGCAACAGGCCGGCGACGAAGGCGATGCGCCAGCTGGCATCACCAGCGCGGGGACGCAGCAGCCCGCCCAGGATGCCGCTGATGCCCAGCACGCGGCCGTTCACCAGGATGAAAAGGGCCGAGGCCAGCCCGAGCAGCACACCGCCGGCCAGCGAGGCCCAGGGCGTGAAATGGTTCCAGTCGATCGTCATGTGGGTCTCCTTGATGGGGGGGGTCGAGAACGCTTGGCGGGCGCGCAGTACTGCTGGTAGAGCACCTCCATCACCGCGATGGCTTGCGCGCTCACCAATCGGTAATGAATGCTCTTGCCCTCGCGCCGAGTGTCGACCAGCCCCTCCTCGCGCAGCACGGCCAGCTGCTGCGACAAGGTGGGCTGCACAATGCTCAGCGCCTCCTGCAGCTGCGTGACGCTGCGCTCGCCCTGCGCGAGCTCGCATAGCAACATGAGGCGGTCGGAGTTGCCCAGCACCTTCATCAAGGCGCAGGCATGCTCCGCGGCATCGCGCAAGGCCTTCAGGGGAGGCACTGCGTGGGCGGCGTGGGCGGCGTGGGCAGCGTGAGCGGCGAGCGGCGGCATGGCTTGATTCAATCTACTTTTCAATATACTATCAAATTATAGATTGTTTGACACGGAGTCCTTCATGCAAGCCCACGTCCAGCCCTTCTTCGACCCGACCACCTGGACCTGGACCTACGTGGTGCACGCTGGCGCAGGCACCGCTTGCGCCATCGTCGACCCGGTGCTGGACTACGACCCCAAGTCCGGCCGTACCCGCACGGACTCTGCCCAGCGCGTGGTCGACTACGTGCGCGAGCAGCGCTTGTCGGTGCAATGGATCCTGGAGACCCACGCGCATGCCGACCACCTGAGCGCCGCAGCCTGGCTACGAGACCAGCTGGGCGGGAGCATCGGCATCGGCGGGCGAATCCCTGTGGTGCAGAGTGTGTTTAAAACGATCTTTCATCTGGAGCCTGGCTTCCCCGCCGACGGCTCGCAGTTCGACCACCTTTTCGCGGACGATGAGACCTTCGCCGTCGGTGAACTGCAAGTCCACGTCCTGAGCGTGCCGGGCCATACGCCTGCCTGCGTGGCCTACCAGGTGGGCGATGCCGTGTTCGTCGGCGACACCCTATTCCCGCCCGACGTGGGCACTGCCCGCTGCGACTTCCCCGGCGGTAGCGCCCAGGACCTGTACCGGTCTGTGCGCCAGCTGCTGGCGCTACCCGCCGACACGCGCCTTTTCATGTGTCACGACTACCCGCCCGCGGGACGCGCGCCCCGCTGCGAGACCCGCGTCGACGAGCAGCGCGCGCACAACATCCATATCCACGAGGGGATCACCGAGGAACAGTTCGTCGCCATGCGCACCCAACGCGACGCAGGCCTGCAGATGCCCACCCTGATCCTGCCCTCCATCCAGGTGAACATCCGCGCCGGCCAGATGCCGCCGCCGGAAGCCAATGGCGTGAGCTATCTGAAAATCCCGGTCAACGCGCTCTGACCTGCGCCGAGGACACTGCGCGCGAGGCAGGGACTGTCGCGGCGGCGGCTGCCAGCTGCACAAGGGGCAGCCATACTGGCTGCTTCGCCCTGAAGGAGAACAGCACCATGGAAGCAAGCGGAAAAGTCGCCATCGTCACCGGCGGCGCCAGCGGTATCGGTGAGGGCTTGGCACGCCGCCTCGCACAGGAAGACGCCCGGGGCGTGGTACTGGCCGACCGAGACCTGGCGCGTGCACAGGCCGTCGCCCGCGAGATCGGCCCTCAGGCACTGGCCCTGCCCTGCGACGTGAGCCGAGAAGCCGATATCCAAGCCCTGGTCGACGCCACCTGCGAGCGGTTCGGCCAAGTGGACATCTTCTGCTCCAACGCCGGCATCCTGGGCCGGCCCGGCGGCTTTGAACTGGAAGACACCCTGTGGGATTCCATGTGGCAGATCCACCTGATGGCCCATGTCTGGGCGGCACGCGCCGTGGTGCCCGGGATGGTCGACCGAGGCGAGGGCTATTTCCTGGTGACCGCCTCGGCAGCGGGCCTCCTGAACATCGTCGAGAGCGCGCCCTACGCCGTGACCAAGCATGCAGCCGTGGGCTTTGCCGAGTGGCTGCGTATTGGCTACGGCCGTCGCGGGGTGCGGGTGTCCTGCCTGTGTCCGCAGGGCGTGGACACGGCGATGACGCGCGGCGGCGCCGGCTCGGCCGGGCATGACGGCGTGCTCACACCCGCGCAAGTGGCCCAGGTGGTCATCGACACGATGCGCGAGGAGCGTTTCCTGGCCCTCCCCCATCCCTCGGTCACCGACTACATGCAGGCCAAGGTGCAAGACTACGACCGGTGGCTAGGCGGCATGCAGAAGCTGTATGCACAGCACATGGGCGGGGGGCGCTGACCCCAAGCCGCCTCCAGCTCAGTGCGCCGCAGACTGAGCGACGCCGAAGCGGAACACCCCCGGCTCCAGCGCCGGATTGACGTCCACCGGGATCACGCTCTTGGGCGGGAAGCGTCCTTCGAGAATCAGCTTGGACAGCGGGTTCTCGATGCGTTGCTGGATCGCGCGCTTCAAAGGCCGCGCGCCGAATACCGGGTCGAACCCCACCTTGGCCAGTTCCTCCAGCGCCGCCTCGGGCACCTGCAGCGTGAGGTCCATCTTGGCCAGACGCTGCTCCAGGACCTGCAGCTGGATGCGGGCAATGCGTGCGATATGCGTGGCATCCAAGCCGTGGAACACCACGGTCTCGTCGATCCGGTTCAGGAACTCGGGTCGGAAGTGGTTCTTGAGTTCATCCCACACCGCTTCCTTTACGTCCTCGTAGGGCTTGCCCACCATGGCCTGAATCATGTGCGAGCCAATGTTGCTGGTCATGACGATGACCGTGTTCTTGAAGTCCACGGTGCGGCCCTGGCCGTCGGTGAGGCGCCCGTCATCGAGCACCTGCAGTAGCACGTTGAATACATCGTGGTGGGCCTTCTCCACTTCGTCCAGCAGGATCACGCTGTAGGGTTTGCGCCGCACCGCCTCGGTGAGGTAGCCCCCCTCCTCGTAGCCCACGTAGCCCGGGGGCGCGCCGATCAGGCGGGCTACCGAGTGCTTCTCCATGAACTCGCTCATGTCGATGCGAATGAGGTGTTCCTCGCTGTCAAAGAGGAAGGTGGCCAGCGCCTTGCATAGCTCGGTCTTGCCCACGCCGGTGGGCCCCAGGAACAAGAAGGAGCCGGTGGGTCGGTTCGGGTCCGAGAGGCCCGAGCGGCTACGGCGGATGGCGTTGGCCACAGCCTGAATAGCCTCGTCCTGGCCCACCACGCGCTGGTGCAGGCGGTCTTCCATCTTCAGCAGCTTCTCGCGCTCGCCCTGCATCAGCTTGGACACCGGGATGCCCGTCGCCCGCGCCACCACCTCGGCGATTTCCTCGGCGCCCACCTGCGTGCGTAGCAGCTGCGGGCGACCGGCTTTGGTCTTATCGGTCTCTTGGGCCTGCGCGTCCTTCAGACGCTTTTCCAGCTCGGGCAAGCGCCCGTACTGCAGCTCGGCAACCTTGTTGAAATCGCCCTTGCGGGTAAGACCCTCGATCTGCTGGCGCAGGCGGTCGATTTCCTCCTTGATCTGGGCGCTACCCTGGGCCTGTGCCTTCTCGGCCTTCCAGATCTCGTCGAGGTCGGCGATCTCCTTTTGCAGCTTGCCGATCTCCTCCTCGATCAGGGCAAAGCGCTTTTGCGAGGCCTCGTCGGTCTCCTTGCGCACGGCCTCGCGCTCGATCTGCAGCTGGATCAGGCGGCGATCGAGCTTATCCATCACCTCGGGCTTGGAGTCGATCTCGATCTTGATCTTGGAGGCGGCCTCGTCGATCAGGTCAATGGCTTTATCGGGCAGGAAGCGGTCGGTGATGTAGCGATGCGAGAGTTCGGCCGCGGCCACGATGGCCGGGTCGGTGATCTCCACCCCGTGGTGCACCTCGTATTTCTCCTGCAGACCGCGCAGGATCGCGATGGTGGCTTCCACGCTGGGCTCGCCCACCAGGATCTTCTGAAAGCGCCGCTCCAGGGCGGCGTCCTTCTCGATGTACTTGCGATATTCGTCCAGGGTGGTGGCGCCCACGCAGTGCAGCTCGCCGCGCGCCAAAGCGGGTTTGAGCATATTGCCTGCGTCCATCGCGCCCTCGGCCTTGCCAGCGCCCACCATGGTGTGCAGTTCGTCGATGAAGACGATGGTCTGCCCCTCGTCCTTGGCCAGCTCCGACAGCACATTCTTCAGTCGCTCCTCGAACTCGCCGCGGAACTTGGCACCTGCGAGCAGGGCCGCCATGTCCAGCGACAGCACCCGCTTGTTCTTCAGAGTCTCGGGCACCTCGCCGGCCACGATGCGCTGAGCCAGACCTTCCACGATGGCAGTCTTGCCCACGCCAGGCTCGCCAATCAGCACCGGGTTGTTCTTGGTACGGCGTTGCAGCACCTGGATGGCGCGGCGGATCTCGTCGTCGCGGCCGATCACCGGGTCGAGCTTGCCCTGGCGGGCCCGTTCGGTGAGGTCCAGGCAGTATTTCTTCAGGGACTCGCGCTGGCCCTCGGCTTCCGCGCTGTCCACGCTCTGCCCACCGCGCACCGCGTCAATGGCGATCTCAAAGGACTTGCGCACCAGACCGTTCTCGCGGGCGATACGCCCGATATCGGCCTTGGTGTCGGCCACCGCCAACAGGAACAGCTCGCTGGCGATGAACTGGTCGCCACGCTTGAGGCCTTCCTTTTCGGCGGCCTGCATCAGACCGACCAGTTCGCGGCCGACCTGGACTTGCTCCTGGCCCTGCACCTGCGGGCGCTTGTGCATGGCGCCCTCGGCGGCGGCCAGCAGACCCGGCACATTGACGCCCGCTCGCTGCAGCAGGGCGCGGGGGCCGTCCTCTTGGCGCAGCATGGCAACCAGCAAATGCTCCGGTTCGATGTAGGCGTGGTCATGGCCCAAGGCCAGGGTCTGGGCCTCGCTCAGGGCTTCCTGGAATTTGGTGGTGAGCTTGTCGAGTCGCATGGAAAGGGCTCCGTGTTGCATCGCAGCTTAGGCTGCCCGCGGGGATTTCAAGTGCGCTGGCAGACGGGCAAAGGGGACGCCCGCCCGATTCACGGGTGGGCCGGTGGCATCCAGTATCCTCCGGCCGAGGCTGCCTGCCGTCCGTGGACGGCGCTGCCCCAGAACCGCTCCCGAACCACAACCTCCAGGAGACTGCCCCATGTCCCAGACCCCCTCCTCCGTGCGCCGCGGCCTGCTGGCCGCCCTCGCCCTGGCTGCCACCGGCGCCCCCGCCTGGAGCCAGTCCGGTAGCCCCGTCCGCATCCTGGTGGGCTTCCCCCCCGGCGGTGGCACCGACGCCATCGCCCGCGCCCTGGCCGACAAGCTCAAGGACGTCCTGGGCGTGCCGGTGATCGTCGAGAACAAGCCCGGCGCCGGCGGTCAGATCGCCGCCCAGGCGCTCAAGGCCGCCGCCCCCGATGGCACGACCTTCTTCCTCAGCCACGATCACTCCATCTCCATCCTGCCTCTGGTCACCCGAAACGCGGGCTTCGACCCCGCCACCGACTTCATCCCGGTCGCCGGCTTCGCCAGCTTCGCCAACGTGCTGGCCATCTCCGGCGGTACGCCGGCGCGCACGCTGCAGGAATACGTGGCCTGGGTGCAGTCCGCGCGCGGCGGCAAGGAAAACGTGGGGGTCCCGGCACCGGGCTCGATCCCCGAGTTCCTGGTCGGCCTGGTCGGCGCCCGCTACAAGCTGGACCTGCAGGCGGCCCCCTATCGCGGCAGCGCACCCCTGATCGGCGACATGCTCGGTAACCAGATCAGCGCCGGCGTGGCCTCGGTGCCGGATTTCATCGAGCAGCACAAGGCCGGCAAGCTGCGCATCGTGGCCGTGATCGGCGACAAGCGGCAGGCCCTGATCCCCGACGCGCCCACCTTCACCGAACTGGGCTTCGCCAACCTCGATGACCTGCCCTATTACGGCGTCTTCGCCCCAGCCGGCACACCCGCACCGGCCCTCGAGCGTTTCAGCCAGGCCCTGCAACGGGTGATCGCCATGCCCGATGTGCGCGAGCGCCTGGCCGGCATGGGCCTGAGCGTGGGCTACCAGCCGCAGGCGCAGTTCACGGGCGTGGTGCGCAAGTACACGCAGACCTGGGACCGGATCATCAAGGCGAGCGGGTTCCAGCCGAAGTGAGGGTGGCCGTCCTGTCTGGGCCGCATGCCGAGCGCGTTCGCTGGCTCGCTCACCCGATCAACTGACATCGAGAGGCGATACGGAGAGGACCTGTCAGCCTGGATGACGAATCGCGCGGGAACCGGCCGTCCGGCTGGGTAACACAAGCGCATCCGATAACTCATCCAGGAAGACCGATGGAACTCAGCAGAGCGAGCACGAATCCCGTCATTCACGTCGAGCGGCCACCCACTCAGCAAGGAAGCGAACACTCAACGGGGCGCTGGTCGGCCTCCATCCGGGCAACCCGCGGCTGGCGGATCGCGGGCATCCCGCTGCCTGAGGTGGGAACCACCCTGGCCCGCGCCTGTTCGTCGCTTCGTGACCGATGGGTGCAAATCCTACCGGGCAGACCGCGCACAGGGCCTTCGGCACTCGCGCCGACGAGCTTCGAAACCCAGAATCCACCGCCAGCCCAAGAAAATCCGCAAGAGGTGACCATCCATCAGAAGGACTCCAAGGCGAAAGACCCCTCGCACGTGCCGGCATCTGTAGTGGTGGACGACGTTATCGGCCAGCTTAGGTTGCAGCATGACATCGCCCGCGAACTAGGCTTGCCGACAAGCTTTGCGCAGGTCCGAGGCGAGCACCCCGCGCCGAGCCGGGAGTGGCAGCGAACGGAATTCCCCCTTGCGAACAGCGATTTTTTCCAGGCCTGCACCACCGCGCAACTGGATGCATTCACCGAGTATTCGAACCAGCACATGTCCGCAGAGAACATGTACCTCTTGATGGCGCTCGAGCAACTGATGACGTTGCAAGAGGGCTCTGACGCTCGCAAGGCGCTGGCCAAGGGCATGCAGACAGCGTTCACTGGCAGGAGCGCAGAACTGCCGATCAACCTGGAATCGCGCCACAGCAGGAACTTTGCAGCCGCACTCGCCACGATCGTCGAGGGAGGTACCCCGGCAGATCTGGAACGGACGGTCGCAGCGGTCCGCAACAACCTGCTGCAATCTGTTGGCTTAGACAGCTACAAGCGATACCGGGAGACACTGAGCGCTTGAAGCTCAGTCAATCAGCACTCGGCTGGCGCCAGCGCGCCAGCGCAGTCTGGTCCGCCTCCCGGGCATCCACCCAGCGTGCCCCCTGCGGCCTGCTTTCCTTCTTCCAGAACGGCGCCTGGGTCTTGAGGTAGTCCATCAGGAACTCGCAGGCCTGGAAACTCTCATGGCGGTGGGCGGAGGTGACCGCCACCATGACGATCTGGTCCTGCGGCTGCAGCGGACCCACGCGGTGGATCACGCGCGCGGCGCGGATATCAAAGCGCTGGTGCGCCTCGTCGATCAGAGCCTCGATCGCTTTCTCTGTCATGCCGGGGTAATGCTCGAGTTCCATCGCGCTGACAGCACTGCCCTCATTACGGTCACGCACCGTCCCAACGAAGGCACACACGGCGCCCACGCCACCATCGCCGGCGCGCAGGGCCGCGACCTCGTCAGCGAGGTTGAAATCCTCGGTCTGGACCGTCACGCGGGGTTGGGTCACGACTAGCCTCCGGTCACGGGGGGAAAGAAGGCCACTTCCGCACCTTCACGCAGGGCGGCAGGTTCGTCGGTCATCACCTGATCCAGGGCCAGACGCACGGCGCGACCCCGGGCCAGAACCTCCGCATACGCGCCACCCCGTGCGATCAGCTCGTCGCGCAGTGCGCCCAAAGTGAGCGCCTGTGTATCCAGCGTCTCGCCGCCCTGGCCCAGTGCCTCACGGATAGAGGCGAAGTAGCGGATCGTGATCTTCATGGTGGCAGGCTCAGGCAAGCAGGTCGGACAGGCTGATGAATGCGACGGTGTCGCCCCGGGCAATGGCGTGGCCCGCCGGATTGTCCACAAGGCCATCACCCCAGGCTACGGACGTCAGTACGCCCGAACTCTGATTCGGGAACAGATCCAGCCCACCCTGCGCGTTGCGCCGCGCGCGCAGAAACTCGCGACGCTTGTCGGGTCGAGGCCCGTCGAAATGCGCGGGCAGGTAGGCCACTGGCGGCACCACCGACGTGGCGCCTTGCAGCTTCAGCAGAAAGGGGCGCACCAGCAGCGCGAAGGTCACGAAGCTGGAGACCGGGTTGCCAGGCAGGCCGATGAAATGGGCCGCCCCCACGCGCCCGTAGGCAAAGGGCTTGCCAGGCTTCATGGCGATCTGCCACAGATCCAGCGATCCCAGGGCCTGCACCGCCGGCTTGATGTGGTCTTCTTCGCCCACCGACACGCCGCCGCTGGTCAGGATCAGGTCGTGGCCTGCGCTGGCCGCGCGCAACGCCTGCACAGTGGCTTCGCGCTGGTCCGGAACGATGCCCAGATCGCTCACCTCGCAGCCCAGGCGGCGCAGCAGGGCGCGAAGGAAAAAGCGATTGGAGTTGTAGATCGCCCCGGGCTTCATGGCCTCGGGTCGTACCGTACCCGGCATGACCAGCTCGTCGCCAGTCGAAAACAGGGCCACGCGCGGACGCACCGCCACGGGCAGTTCGGCCAGGCCAATGCTGGCGGCAAGGCCCAATTCGGCGGGCGTGAGGCGCGTACCCGCGTGCAGCACCGTGTCGCCACGTGCGACGTCCTCGCCGCTGCGGCGGATCCACTGTCCCGCGCTGGGCGTACGCAATACGCGCACCGTGCCATCGGGCTGCGCCTCGGTGTCTTCCTGCATCACGATCGCGTCGGCACCGGAGGGGACGGGCGCGCCGGTGAAGATGCGGGCCAGGGTCCCCGCCCGCAGGGGCTGCGCCTGGGCGCCCGCCGGGATGCGCTGGCTCACGGGCCAGGCCTGGTCCGAGGCGCCCACCTGCAGGTCGGCACACCGCAGGGCGTAGCCGTCCATCGAGCTGTTGTCCTGAGGCGGCACCTGCAGCGCGGAGACCAGATCCTGGGCCAGCACC
>JBEAZV010000098.1:0-49578 GCA_041159245.1 Pseudomonadota bacterium | reverse complement strand
CGGTGCTGGTCCTGCCAGTGGCTGCGGCCCTCACCCGCCAGGTGATCGAAGACGCCGACACGGCGCATGGCGAGCAGCTGCAGTCGCTCGGCGCCGGGCGCGCGCTGCGCGGGCTGCTGCTCGCGTGGGACGAACGCTTTGCGCTGCTCACGGTGGTCATCGCCTGCTTTGGCCGCGCGATCTCCGAAGTGGGCGCAGTGATGATCGTGGGCGGCAACATCGACGGCTTCACCCGCGTCATGACCACCGCCATCGCACTGGAAACGAGCAAGGGCGATCTGCCGCTGGCGCTGGCCCTGGGTCTGGTGCTGCTGGCCGTGGTGCTGGTGCTGAACACCGCCGTGTCGCTGCTGCGTCGCTGGCGCGTGGGGCGAGCCGAGGCCGCGACATCGCCCTTGCAGGTGTCTGCATGAACGACGCGATCGACCTGCAGGACGTAGGCGTCTGCTTTGGATCCGCAGTCGCCCTCACCGGCGTCAACCTGCGCATCACGCGGGGTGAACGCGTCGCCTTCATCGGCGCTAACGGCAGTGGCAAGAGCACCCTGCTGCGCGTGCTGCATGGCCTGCAGCGGCCCACGCAGGGCACGGTGCGCTGCGATGAAGGCCTGCGCTCGCAGGCCATGGTGTTTCAGCGCCCCTACATGCTGCGCACCAGCGTGTTGACCAACGTGACACTGGGCCTGTGGCTGCGGGGCACGCCCTGGCGACAGGCGCGCGTGCAGGCGCAGCAGGCACTGGTCCGCATGGAGCTCGCTGATCTCGCCACGCGTCATGCGCCGGCCCTCTCCGGCGGGCAGCAGCAGCGCCTGGCCCTGGCGCGCGCCTGGAGCCTGCAACCCCAACTGCTGTTGCTGGACGAGCCCACCTCGAGCCTCGATCCGCATGCCAAACGCGAAGTCGAGCATCTGGTGGCCGATTTCGCTGCACACGATGTGACGCTGGCCTTTGCCAGCCACAACCTGGGTCAGGTCAAGCGCCTGGCCACCCGCGTGGTTTACCTGGAGCGCGGACGGGTACTGGCCGACCTGCCGGTACGCGATTTCTTTGAGGGGCCACTGCACACGGTGTCCCCGCAAGCCGATTTGTTTATCAAAGGAGAACTGGGATGAAAGTCCTTCACACCGTCCGCCGTGGCGCCCTCGCCATGGCCCTGGCCCTTGTCGCAGGCACCAGCTGGTCGCAGTCGATCACGATGGCGTCCACCACATCGACCGAGCAATCGGGCCTGTTTAGCCACTTGCTGCCGGCGTTCAAGCAGGCCACCGGTCTGGACGTGAAGGTCGTCGCCGTGGGTTCGGGCCAGGCCATCGACATGGCGCGCCGGGGCGACGCGGACGTGCTGTTCACGCACGACCAGCCCGCGGAAGAAAAGTTTGTGGCCGACGGCTTCGCGCCGCGCCGCTACCCGGTGATGTACAACGACTTCATCCTGATCGGCCCCAAGAACGACCCGGCCGGTACGCGCGGCAAGGACATCGTCGCCGCCCTGAAGAAGGTGACTGCGGCCAACGCGCCCTTCATCTCGCGCGGCGACAAGAGCGGCACCCACGCCGCCGAGAACCGCTATTGGACGCAGGCCGGCGTGGGCGCGGACCGCGGCAAGGGCTACAAAGAGTGCGGCTGCGGCATGGGCCCGGCGCTGAACATCGCGGTGTCGGTTAACGGCTATGTGCTGGCCGATCGCGGCACCTGGCTGAACTTCAAGAACCGCGGCGACCTGGCCGTCCTCGTCGAAGGCGACCAGCGCCTGTTCAACCAATACGGCGTGATGGCCGTGAGCGCGCAAAAGCACCCGCATGTGAAGACGGCCGATGCACAGAAATTCGTCGACTGGGTGATCTCACCGGCGGGGCAGCAGGCGATCGCCAGCTACCGCATCGGGGGGGAGCAGCTGTTTTTCCCGAATGCGGGCAGTGGCCGGTAAGCCCTCGAAAAATACTTCGCAATGCCTCTTTAGCCACATCGAAAGTAGCTTTTAGTGCGCTTTTGACTCGGGCATCTCACGCACAGCCCGCTTGCTCCGGCCGAATCGGCCTGTTACGCTCGTGTTCGAATCTGTTTGAATCTGAGCGAACAAGGAAGATCCGATGCCTTTTGATTTCTTCGGCGGCCGCAAGAAAGCCGTCATCGGCATGGCCCACATCGGCGCGCTGCCCGGCACACCCCTGTATGACGCCAAGGGCGGCATGAACCGCCTGATCGACGGGGCGCTGGCCGATGTGGAGCGGCTACAAGCCGGGGGCGTGGACGCGATCATGTTCGGCAACGAGAACGACCGGCCCTACCAGCTGCAGGCGCCCGCCGAGGGCGTGGCCGCCATGACCGCGGTCATCACCGCAGTCAAGCCGGTGCTGAAGGTGCCCTTCGGCGTGAACTGGCTGTGGGATCCGTCGGCCAGCGTGGCGATCGCCACGGCCACCGGGGCCTCCTTCGCGCGCGAGATCTTCACCGGCCTGTTCGCCTCCGACATGGGCTTGTGGAAACCCGATGCTGCAACCGCCCTGCGGCTGCGCCGCAATCTGGGCCGCGACGACCTCAAACTGCTGTTCAACATCAACGCTGAATTCGCCGACACGCTGGACCGCCGACCGATCGAGTTGCGTGCGCGCAGCGCAGTGTTCTCTTCGCTGGCCGATGGCATTTTGGTGTCGGGTGCGCTGACCGGACAGGGCGTGAACACGCCCGACCTGCAGCGCGTGGTCGAAGCCCTCGAAGGCAAGGTGCCGGTGTTCGCCAACACCGGCGTGACACTGGACACCGTGGCCAGCATCCTGGCCCTGGCCGACGGCTGCATCGTCGGCACGCACTTCAAGGTCGACGGCGTCACCTGGAACGCGGTCGACGGTGACCGCGTGAAGCGCTTCATGGACCGCGTCAACAGCCTGCGCTGACCGGACACGCGTCCATGACCTGCGTCATCGGCCTGGACATCGGCACGACCTCGACGATCGGCATCCTGATCCGGATGCCGTCCGAGCGTCTCGCGCTGGCCAGCCGGCCCGTGACGCTGACGCACCGCCACGCCGGCTGGGCCGAGGAAGACCCGCAGCAGTGGTGGGCCAACGTCTGCGAGATCGTGCCGCAGCTGCTGGCGCAGGCTGGCGTGAAGGCCAGTGAGGTCAAGGCCGTAGGCGTCTCGGGCATGGTGCCGGCGGTGGTATTGCTCGATGCGAATGGACAGCTGCTGCGCCCCAGCATCCAGCAAAGCGACGGTCGCTGCGGGCAGCAAGTGCAGGAGCTGCGGGAGACCTTCGACGAGGCCGCCTTCACAAAACGCACCGGTAACGGCATCAACCAGCAGCTCGTGGCGGCCAAGCTGCGGTGGCTGCAGAGGCACGAGCCGCAGGTATTCAGCCGTATCCACACTGTCTTGGGCAGCTACGACTACATCAACTACCGACTCACCGGCGCGCGCCGTGTCGAGCAGAACTGGGCGCTCGAAGCCGGATTCGTGGACCTGGCCACCGGCCGCATCGCCGACGACCTGGTGGCTGCGGGCGGGATCACGACCGCGCAGGTCGCACCCTTCGCCTTCAGTCGCGAGGTGGTCGGCGAGGTGACGCCGCAAGCAGCGCAGGCCACCGGGCTGGCGGCCGGCACGCCGGTGGTGGCGGGACTGGCGGACCATGTGGGCTCGGCCTGGGCCGCAGGCGTGCAGGGGCCGGGCGATATGCTGGTCAAACTCGGGGGCGCCTGCGACATCCTGCTAGCGTCGCAGAGCGCGCGCCCTGACCCGCGCGTGTTCCTGGACTACCACCCGGTGCAAGGGCTGTTCATGCCCAATGGCTGCATGGCCTGCAGCGGCTCGCTACTCAATTGGTTCGCCGCGCAATTGGGCGCCGCCGCCGACGACCGCCCGGGCGCAACGCGCCACCAGAAGCTTGATCACTGGGCCACGCAGGTTCCGGCGGGCAGCGACGGCGTGCGCGCCCTGCCCTATTTCCTGGGCGAGAAGACTCCCATCCACGACCCATTGGCGCGCGGCACCTTCACGGGTCTGGGTCTGCACCACAGCCCAGGCCACCTGTGGCGCGCGCTGCTCGAAGGCATCGCCTTCGGCGTACGCCATCACGTGGAGGTGTTCGACGAGATCGGCATGCCCGCCACGCGGGTGCTGACTTCCGACGGCGGTTCAGCCAGCGCCGTGTGGCTGCAAATCATCGCGGACGTGCTGGACCGGCCCGTGCAACCGCTGTCGGGTCACCCCGGCTCCTGCCTGGGCGCGGCCTGGATGGCGGCCCTGGGCACGGGCCTGAGTGACGATGCCCAGGGCGCGCAGGCCTTTGTCTCGCTGGCGCCACCCGTCGAGCCCCAGGCCGCGAACCGCGCCGTGTACGACACGGCGTATGCCGAGTACCGCACCCTGTACAACAGCCTCAAACCCCTGTTCCACACCATGGGGGGCGCGTCATGACCGCTGTGTGCGCCGTGGCCTGGGACGTGGATGGCACGCTCGTGGACAGCGAGCCGCTGCACCTGCGCGCCCTGCAGGCGGTGTGCCAGGCGTATGGCGTGGACATCCGCGACCACGGGCCTACGCCTTTCATCGGCGTGGCGATCGCCGATGTCTGGCAGCAGCTGGCGCCGCGTTTTGCGCGCGCTCTGGGACATCACCCGGACGGCGGCGAGCAGGCGTTTCGCGCCGGCGTCACCGCGTATTACCTGGAACATGCGCACGAGGTACGGGTGTTGCCCGGCGCGCGCGAGGCGCTGGAGTACCTGGCCCGCGCAGGCGTTGTGCAAGCCGCCGTCTCCAATTCCGAGCGCGCCATCGTCGTGGCGAACTTGCGCACTGTGGGTGCGCACGCTGCTTTCAGCGCCATCGTCTCGCTCGACGATGTGCAACAGCCCAAGCCCGCCCCCGAACCCTACTTGCAGGCATTGGCGATGCTGGGCGTGCCGGCACAGGCCGCATGGGCCGTCGAGGACAGCCCCAGTGGCGCGCGTTCAGCGCGCGCGGCAGGTCTTGCGGTTCTGGTCGTTGGAGACGACCCGCAGGCGCAGGGCGAGCACCGCCTGCCCGGGCTCACGCAATTCGTGCCCTGGTGGCAATCCATCACATCGCGAGGCCAAGCGGCCCCGCACGAGAGCACGCGGCAGGCCGCAAGGAGAGTGAACGCATGACTTCGATCGTAGGCGTAACCGGCGGCGCGTCGGGCATCGGGGCGGCCATCTGCACCGAGCTGGCGGCACGCGGCCACACCGTCGTCGTGACCGACGTGGACGAGGCCGGCGCGCGGGCCCTGGCAGCCAGGTTGCCCGGCGCCCAGGCCCGCGCACTGGACGTGGCCAGTGCCGCCGCCTGCCGCGAGGCCGTCGCGGCTATTGAGCGTGACGTCGGACCCCTGACCGCCTGGGTCTCCAACGCCGGGGTCTCGCGCATGGCCCCCTTTCTGGACATCGACGAGGACCAGTACGACTTCACCCTGGATGTGAACCTGCGCGGACTGTTCTTCGCCAGCCAGGCCGCGGCGCGCGCGATGGCCACGCGCAAGGCCGGCTGCATCGTCAACATCGCCTCGATGGCAGGCAAGCAGGGCCGAGTGCCCTTCCTCGCCGACTATGTCGCCAGCAAGTTCGGCGTCGTGGGCCTCACGCAGGCCATGGCCTTCGAGCTCGCGCCGCTGGGCATCCGGGTCAACTCGGTGTGCCCCGGCTTCGTCGCCACCGACATGCAAGTACGCGAGCTGGAATGGGAGGCCCGCCTGCGTGGCACCGACCCGGCCAGCGTCAAGCGCCAATGGATCGCCGACACCCCCATGGGGCGGCTGGAGCAGCCGCAGGACGTGGCTCGCGTGGTGGCCTTCTTGCTATCAGCCGATGCCGGTTTCGTCACCGGCGAGTCGATCGCCGTCAATGGCGGCGCCTTCATGGATTGATCCCGTACAGAGTTCCCTTCCCCCTGTCCCAACCTTCGAGGAGTATCCGGTCATGAGCATTTCCAGAACATCCCAGTTCCTGCGCCGTCATGCCACTGCCGTCGGCCTGGCCGCCTGCGCGCTGTGGGCCGCCGCGCCCGCGCAAGCGCAGACCGCGCGCGTGCCGGCGCCCGCCGCGCTGGCCAGCAAGGGCTCCATCAACTACTGCGCGACGATCGACAACCCGCCGCGCGCCTACTTCGACGAGAAGCAGCAGCCGATCGGATTCGAAGTGGAACTGGGCGTCGAGATCGCCGCGCGCATGGGCCTGAAGGTCAATTGGGTGCAGCTGAAATTCCCGGGCCTGGTCCCGGCGCTGCAGGCGCAACAGTGCGACGCGATCATGCAGGAGCTGTTCATCCGGCCCGAGCGACTGGAAATCATCGACATGGTGCCCTTCTCGCGCACCGGCCAGCAGATCGTCGTGCGCCGCAGCGACAACACCCCCGGCACCACGCTGGAGGATCTCGGCGGCAAGAAGGTCGCTGTCCCCAACGGCACCACCATCCATAACCTGGCCATCGAGGCGAACAAGAAACTCAAGGAATCGGGCAAGCCCGAGATCAACCTGGTGGTGCTGCCCACCACGACCGACACCTTCCAGCAACTGGCCACCAGCCAGGTCGATGCGGTGGGCACTACTTCCACCGCCGGCGCTTACTACGTGCGTCTGCGCCCGAACGACTTCAAACCCAAGGGCAACCCCTTTGGCCTGATCGGCACCGGCATCGGCATCCGCAAGGGCAACAACGACCTGACCAACGCGATCAAACGCTCGCTTGACAGCATCGTGGCCGATGGCACCTACAAGAAACTGATCGAGAAGTGGAACATGCAGGGGATGGAGCTCTGATGGGATTCGACTGGGCGTTTTTCATCGAACGCATCGTCAATCCCGGCGCGCCGTACCTGAACGCCTTAGGCCGCACGGTCACCATGGCCGTGCTGGCCATGGTCCTGGGGCTCCTGATCGGGCTGGTGGTCGGTTTCGGCCGCCTGTCCCGGTACGGCGTGATCCGCGCGGCCTGCGCGTTCTACGTCTGGTTGATCCGCGGCATCCCTGTGCTGGTGCTGCTGGTCATGCTGTTTTCAGGCATGGCGGCAGCGGGCCTGTTCCGGTTCTCGGACATCGAGCTCCTGGGGATGAAGCTCACCGCGTCCTTCCAGGCGGCGGTGATCGGACTGGCGATCCATGAAGGCGCCTACATGGCCGAGATCGTGCGCAATGGCGTGCAAGCCGTGGCGCGCGGGCAGGTCGAGGCGGCTCGCTCGCTGGGCATGAGTTCCTGGCAAGTCACCTGGCGCATCGTGATTCCACAAGCCACTCGCGTCATCGTTCCTCCCTTTGGCAATGACTTCAACCACATGCTCAAGACCACTTCGCTGGCCAGCGTGATCGGCGTGCAGGAAATCTTCCTGCTCACCGAGGCGATGTCGGCCACGACCTTCAAGTCCTTTGAGCTGCTGACAGTGGTGGCGCTCAATTACCTGGTCCTCACCGCCATCTGGAACACCATCCAGGGCGTGATCGAGACGCGCCTGCGGGCCCATGAGATCGACCGGCCGGTGCGCACCTGGTGGCAAAGCCTGGTCGTCTACCTCTCGCCCACCCCGGGCAGTACGGAGCGGCGAGCATGAGCGGCGGCGATCGCAAGCCGCTGGTACGCGCCCTCGAGGTGCGCAAACGCTTTGGCGAGACTGAGGTACTGCGCGGCGTCGACCTGGAGGTGCAGCGCGGCGAGGTACTGTGCATCATCGGCCCCTCCGGTTCGGGCAAGAGCACCTTCCTGCGTTGCATCAACCAGCTGGAGACCTACCAGGGCGGACGCATCTATGTGGGCGACGACCTGATTGGGTACCGGGAGTCGGGCGATCGACTGCTGCCCCTGCCAAGCCGGCAAGTCGTCCTCCAACGACGTCATATCGGCATGGTGTTCCAGCAGTTCAACCTGTTCTGGCACATGACGGTGCTGGAGAACATCGTCGAAGCGCCGGTGCGCGTGCTGGGCCAGCCCCTGGCGCAAGCGCGCGAGAACGCGATGCGGCTGCTCGATCGAGTGGGGCTAGCCGCCAAGGCCGATGCCTATCCGATGAAGCTCTCGGGCGGACAGCAGCAGCGCGCCGCCATTGCGCGCGCGCTCGCCATGAACCCTGAGCTGATGCTCTTTGACGAGCCCACCAGCGCGCTGGACCCGGAAACCACCGGCGAGGTGCTGGCCGTGATCTCCGAGCTGGCCTCCAGCGGCATGACCATGATCATCGTGACCCACGAGATGGGGTTCGCCCGCCAGGTCGCCGACCGTGTGGTGCTCATGGAGGAGGGGCAGATCCGCCACGAGGCCGCGCCCGAGCAGTTCTTCGGCGATCAGGCACCGGCCCGCCTGAAGGCCTTCCTTTCCACGATCCACTGAACCCCTGAAGACACCGCTATGTCCACACCCGGCGCCATTGCCTCTCCCCACATCCTGGCGACACGCGCCGGCGAGCGCGCGCTGCGCGATGGCGGCACGGCCCTCGATGCCGCGATCGCCACCTGCGCGGTCCTCACCGTCGTCTATCCACACATGTGTTCGATCGGTGGCGACATCCAGGCGCTGGTGGCGCTGCCCGATGGCCACGCGCGTGCGCTCGGCGGCAGTGGCGCAGCCGCACAGGCCTTGCAGGCACAGGCGCTACGCGGTGCGCACGCATCCATGCCGATTCATGGCGTGCACCCGATCACGGTGCCGGGCGTGGTCGCCGCTTGGGCGGACCTGCATGCGCAAGGCGGTCAGCTGCCCTGGGCGCGCCTACTCGAAGACGCCATCGCGCTCGCGCGTGACGGCGTGCCGGTGGCCGCCGCCCTCGGACGCGACCTGGCCGCTCTAGGCGAGCGGCTCGCACTTGACCCGGGCCTGCGCGGCGTGTTCTTCCACGCCGATGGCCGCGTTCTGCGCACCGGAGAAACTCTGCGCCAGCCCGCGCTGGCCGACAGCCTCACCCAGATCGCGCAAGGCGGGCCCGACGCCTTCTACCGCGGTGACGTGGGCGCGCGCTTCGTCGCCGGTGTGCAGGCGCAGGGCAGCCTGCTCACACGCGAAGACCTGACACAGCACCATTCGCGCTGGCTCGAGCCCCTGGCCACACGCTTCGGTCCTTACGAGATTCTCACGACGCCGCCCGTGTCGCAGGGCCATGTGCTGATGCAGCTGCTGGCTGCGATGCGGCGGCTGGGTCTGGAGCAGGCCGATCCCTGCGGTGAGGCAGGCACTGTGCTCGCACGCCTGTGCGCGCTCACCGCCGACCTGCGCGATCACCACCTGGGCGACCCCGAACACGCGAAGGTGGACCTGGAGTGGCTGCTATCGGAGACCGTGATCGAGGACCTCGCGCGCACGGCCACGGACCTCACGCGACCCATGCCGGTCACACCGCCGCGTCCGCGCCCCAACGGCGACACGGTGGCCGTCGCAGCCCAGGACGCGCAAGGCCACTCGGTCACGGTGATCCAAAGCATCTTTCACGCCTTCGGCGCCGGGATGCTCGAACCCGCTACCGGCATCGTCTGCCAAAACCGCGGCGCCGCGTTCACGCTGCATGACGGGCCCGCAGTGCTGGCCGGCGGCCGGCGCCCCCCGAGCACGCTCACGGCCTCTCTACTGCGTCGCGACGGGAAGGTCGAGGCGGCGCTAGGCTGCATGGGCGGCAAGAGCCAGCCACAGATCCTCGCCCAGATCCTGATGCGCCTGTTGGCGGGCACGCCTGCGACGCAGGCGCTGTCCGCGCCGCGCTGGGTGGTCGGCACCTTCGGCAAGGGTGACGAGAACGTGGTGCTGGCCGAATCGTCGGTCAGCGAGACCACGCGTCAGGCGCTGTCGAAAGTCGGTTTGCCGCTGGTGATGGCGGCCGCGCGCGACGACCGGGCTGGCCATGTGCAGTTTGTGCGTCGACGCGACGACGGCAGTTTCGAAAGCGCCACCGACCCGCGCGGCGACGGGCAGGCCTGATCCGCGCACCTCGCGACACCATGGCGACCCAGCGCAAGGTCCCCACTGCGGCTGCAGCCCGTGCGGCACTGCGCACGACGCAAGCGGCACTGCCCGCGGCGGTGCGCCAGCAACGCATCGTCGAACTGGTGCGACGTGATGGCTATGTGCGCGTCGCCACCCTCGCCGAGCATTTCGGCATTTCGCAAATGAGTGCGCGGCGCGACCTGGACGCCCTGAGCGAGCAGGGCCTGATCCAGCGCTCACAAGGCGCTGCGGTGGCCGTGCCAGCCAACGCCCTGGGCGGCGGCCTGCCGGCGGTGGGTGAGGCGGAGATGCGCGAGCAGCAGTACGAGACGCGCCGGCGACGCCAGATCATGGCCAAGCAAACCATCGCCCGCAGCGCCGCGGCACTGCTCTCGCCCGAGGACAATATCGCGCTAGACGTGGGCAGCACCGCGCTCACGCTGGCGCGTGAACTGGCCAAGCATGCCGGCATTCATGTGTTTACCAACCACCTGCGCGTGGCCAGCTTGCTGGCCGGTTCGCGCTGCGTGGTGCTGATGCCTGGCGGCATCGTGCGCGCGCAGGAGCTGTCGGTCTGCGGCCAGCAGGCGGTGGACGATGCCTCGGGCCGGTGGTTTAGCAAGGTCTTCATCGGCGTGGCGGGCCTCACCGAGGACGGCGGCTTTGATTCCTCACCGGAAGACACGCAGGTCAAGCGCGCGTACATCGAGCACGCCGACCAAGTGATCCTGCTGTGCGACGCGAGCAAGTTTGGCAAGCGCTCCCTGGTACAGGCTTGCGCGCTCTCTGAGATCGATATCCTGATCACGGACGCACCGCCGCCGAAGGCGTTGGCGTCCGCTCTGGCGGCAGCGTCAGTGCGAGTGGTGGTGGCGGTCTAAAGGGCTGCTTCCCGGATCTAGGTCCCAGCTGGATACGGCGCCGCCGGCGAGCGATTTACTTCTTCGGCCGGTTGAACCAGTTGGCCAGCATGAACAGGCCAAAGACCACGAACATGATGATCAGGACGGTTTCGACTTTCATGGATGTCTCCTTACTTGAGATGAATCGTGGGGGTTGCGCCGCAGCAACGGCGCCATCAGCACCAGGGTGCCAAAGAGCAGCAGCAGCTCGATGACGTAGACGGCTTCATAGCCCGCCAACGAACCCCATGGGGAGGCTATCACGTCACGCAGGACACCGCCCAGGCCCATGGCCAATCCCCCCGCAGTCGCTTGCACCGCACCCCAGGCGCCCAGGGCCAGGCCGGCCTGCTCGGGCGGGGCCATCTGCATGGTGGATGTGAGCGTGCCGTGACCAAAGAGGCCGCCGCCCACGCCGATGAAGAAGGTGCCGGTGATGAACAGCGCGGGTGACGCCAGCGGCGCGGCGAGGATGACGGCCGCGAACGCGGGCAGGCCCACCAACGCGCCACCGCGCGCCATGCGCCAAGGGTCTGCGCCCCGACCCAGCACACGCGAGGCCCAGGCGAAGCCGATAAGGCCGCCCAGGGCCAGCGTGGCGGTGAGGAAGGTGGTGGTGGACACCGACAGGCCCAGGATCTCGCCGCCATAGGGCTCGAGCAGCACGTCTTCCATCGTGAAGGCCATGGTGCCCAGGGCCAGGGCCGCCAGGCGCCGCAGCGCGCGGTCGCGCCCCTTGAGCGCCTGCCATGCAGTGCGAAAGTCTGGATCGTCCTCGCGGCGCGCGCGCGGCTTGCGGTCGCGGCTGCGCGCTTCCTGCTTCCAGATCGCCACCACATTGAGCACCAGCGTCGCCACCGCGCAGGCTTGGATCACCTGCACCAGGCGCCCCGGCGAATACTCGGACAGCGCATGACCAAAAATGAAGGCGCTGCCGATCGTTCCGATCAACAGCATCGAATACATGAAGCCCACCACCTTCGGATGGTCCTCGCGCGGCGCGAGGTCTGTGGCCAGGGCCAAGCCCGTGGTCTGCACCGTGTGCAAGCCTGCACCCACCAGCAGAAAGGCAATGGCCGCCGCGCCGTGGCCCACCCAGGCCGGTGCATCGGCCGAGGCACCCGCACGCGCGAGCACCAACAAGGCAAAGGGCATGATGGCCAGGCCGCCAAATTGCAGCAGCGTTCCCATCCAGATGTACGGCACGCGGCGCCACCCGAGTTCGCTGCGGTGATGGTCAGAGCGAAAGCCGATCAAGGCGCGCAGCGGTGCGAACAGCAGGGGCAAGGCCACCATGATCGACACCAGCGATGCGGGCACATGCATCTCCACGATCATCACGCGATTGAGCGTGCCCACCAGCAAGACGAGCGCCATGCCCACCGAAATCTGGAACAGCGACAGACGCAGCAGGCGCGCCAGTGGCAGGTCTGGCGAAGCCGCATCGGCGAACGGCAGAAAGCGCGGGCCCAGCGCAGCGATCGACTGCACGAGGCGAGAAGGCGAGCGGGGGGTGGAGCGGTTCATCTGCGGCTCACATGAAAAAGGACCGGAGCCGCGTGCGGTCCGGTCCTTGTCTCGTACCCAGAATTACTTCTTGGCTGGAGGCGCTTCGGCCGGGGCGGCTGCCACGGCTTTCTGCCCGCCATTGAGGAAACCCTTCACCCAGGTGGTGTTGAGGGTCAGTGCCACGTGCACGCTGAACGATGCGATGGCAACGGCTGCAATGAAGATAGGAATGCCCACCGAGGGCTTGACCACGCACCACATTTTTCCGTAGATCATGGGTTGTGCTCCTTACTTCATCCAGGGGCTGTAGATATAAGCCAGCAAGTGCGCGAAGGCCGCGATCATGCCGAATATCTGCGTTCCCTGGATAAGGTTCCGGTGGATTTCCTCCGACTCGCCCTCGGTCAGACCGGTGGGCCACACTTTGTCTTTGTCGGACATTGTGTCTCTCCTTGGAAGAACTAACGCACGTGCTAACCCCGCACGCGGGCGGCTTGCGGCCCCCTTGGTCGCAAACTGGTGTCATTCTATGTTGACATTGACTGCTGTCAACTGTAATAGACACAGGCGGTGTCGCAGGAAGGTGACGGCGCAACATGAATGCTTTCGGATTCACCCGCGACGAGGCATGCGAAACGGGAGCATGGCCTGGACCACCGGCGAGACCAGGCGCGGCACGTTGAGCGTCTCATGGAAGCTGGTCACCGGCTGCCCCAGGAGCTCGCTGCGCACCATGGACCGCTGGTAGAAGGGCGTGTCCTCCAGCTGTTCGACCACATGCACGGGGCCGGTGCTGCGCATACGCCGCGGCACGCGCCACAGGGTGGCGGGCAGGGGCCGGCGTGGCGGCGGCTCGAAGGGCGTGACCTGGCCGTCACGGCCAAAGCGCAGGGCCAGCACCTGGTCACTGCCGTCCTCATGCTGCATGTCATAGAGCACCGCGGTGCTGCCGTCGGCCAGGGGACTGCGTGACCAGTCCCACTCGCGGCAGCTGCTGGCAATCGGTTCGTCCCCTTCGTTCGAATCCAGATACGCCTGCCCCTGCCAGCGCTGTGAGGGGGAAGACAGTTGAACCTCGATGCGCGCCGAGGGCGCGATCGGCCCCCAGCGATGGCGACCGGCGCGGTCGATCGCAGTGCTGAAGTCGAACAGGCGCTGCGGATACACGCGCACCTGCCCCTTGAGCGCGCGCGGCAGCGGCACGCACACCTCGTCGATGTCGATCACCAGCGCTTGGCCATCCCAATGCACACGGCTCGGGCCGACCACGAATTCGCGCGCATCGCGGCGACAGTGGCGGGCACCGCGCTCGGTCATCGCCCAGCGCCGTGCACTGCGGCTGTAGAGGGCGACGTTGAGCGCGCAGTGCTGCGCGGGATCACCGCCCGCAGCACTGCGCCGCGCCCACGCGTAGTAGGGCGAAAAAACGCTGCCGACGAAGGCAATGATCGTCAGGCCGAACTCCCCGTCGTCACTGAGGGCGTCGACATACCACCAGAGGTAGCCGCCGGGCGGGACCGGCTGGTCGAACCGAGGCTCGCCATCACGGCCGCGGCCGCCAGCTGCCCGGACATCGCCGCCATCGGCACGCCCGGCCCCGGGTGCACACTGCCCCCCGCCAGAAAGAGTCCCGGCACCGGACTGGACGCTGGCGACCTGGCGAACGCCGAGGTCCAGCCGTGCGTCGCCTGGCCATACAACGCTCCGCCCGTGCCCGGAAAGCGGCGATGGAAATCGTCCGGTGTCGTGCGCAGCGACTCGCGGGCCTGCGGCTGCAGGGTGAGGCCGCAACGGCGCAGAAGAGAAAAGGTCTGGAGTTCGCATTCGTCGAGTGCCTCAGAAGTGAGTCGGCCCTGTCCGCCGACTGCCGGCGCGTTGACCAGGGCCAGCAGGCGCTGAGGTGCGCCGGTATCGGGCACGCCGGTGCCGCGGTCCTGCGCGCACAGGTACACGGTGGGCCGCTGCGGCAGGCGGCCCTGGCCAAAGATGTCGGCAAACTCGCTGCGGTAGTCGCCGGTGAAGAAGACGTTGTGACGATCGAGCGCGAGGCCCTGGGCGCGCGTGTGCATCGACCAGGTGACCGCCGAAAGCGAGCGCGGCCCCACGCGAGGAGCCGCAGCGCGCGCGGCCTCTCCCAGCAGGCCCGCCTGCAGCGCGGCGACGTCGCCGTTGAACACCACGCGCTGCGCGCCCAGGCGTTCGCCATTGGAGAGATGCACGCCACTCACACGCCCGCCTTGCAGCTCGATGCGTGCACACGATGTGCCGTAGCGGAACGTCACGCCTTGCGCGCGGGCCAGGCGTTCGAGCATGCGCGCCAGCGCATGCATGCCGCCTTCGACCGCCCAGACACCATCCATCTCGACCTGCGCAATCAGCATCAGCGTGGCCGGCGCTTCCCAGGGCGAGGAGCCGCAGTAGGTGGCATAGCGTCCGAACAGCTGGCGCAGACGCGGATCGGTGAAGTGTCGGCCCAGGCTGTCCCACAGACTGCGCATGGGCCCCAGGCGCGAGAGCACGGACAGCCCGCGCAGGCCCAGGTCGCTCACCATGCGGCCCATGGTGGGGGAAGTGGAGCGGATGAAAGGCCCTTCCAACGTGGCATAGACCTCGCGCGCCTGCGCGCAAAAGGCGGCAAAGCGCCGCGCCTCGGCCGGGCCGGCAAAGCGCGCCACCGCGTCCTGCGACGCACGCGCATCGGCCAGCAGGTCCAGACTGGCAACCTGCCCCCCATCGAGATCCGGGTCCCAAAAGTGGCGTGCGAGCACGGACAAGGGCGTGATGCGCACCTCGTCTTCCAGCCGCGTCCCCACAGACGCCAACACCTCGTCGAAGATCCAGCGCAAGGTGAAGACCGTCGGCCCGCTGTCGATGGGCGCGCCGTTCACCGTCAGCTGTCGGATCTTGCCGCCAGGCGCATCCGCCGCTTCCACCACGGTGACCGGTAGGCCACGCGCCGCAAGCTGCAAGGCGCTCACGAGGCCGGCCATGCCAGCGCCGATGACGACCACGCCAGGATCAGCCACGGGCAGCCTCCGCCGTCACCGTACCAGCGTGCAAGGCTTTCCAGTCGCCGCTGCTTTCCAGCAGCTTCATGCGCACGAACATCGATTCGGTGAAGTAGTCCTGCCGGATCGCGGCCTGGGCCGCCGCGCCGTGCGCACCGCCACGCGCATAGGCCGTCATGGCCTGCACGTCACGCCACAGGCTGAAGGTGCATTGGCGCAGCACCGGCGCCTCGCCCAGACCGACCGCGAGGTCACAGCCCTGGGCCTGCGTCATCGCTTCCTGCGAGGCGGGCGCATGGCGCCAGAAGGCCGCCACCTTGCTCGGTCGGATGCTGGCACGCGTGAGTGCGGCGACGGGAGCGTCCGGCAGCTGCGACGCGACGTCCGTCGCGCCCAACGCCTGCGGCGAACTCGTCCCCCAGGACTGTCCGTCCCACATCCCGCGCGAGGACGTCACCGCCAGCAGACCGCTCCAACTTTCACGGGCACGCGTGCGAGCCGCCTGCACCAGCGGGCCAGCGAGGAATTCCTGCGCCTCGGTCAGCGTGCCCAGCATGCACACCAGGCCCTGGTGGCTGGTGCTCGGGCGCAGGCTGAAGCCGCCCTCGTGACCACTGCCCATGACCTTGGTGAACTGCATGCCCGGCACGTCGCGGAAAGCGCTCGGGCCGCGCGCCAGACGACTCCAACCCCAGGCCTGATGCTGGCGCAAGTAGTCCACAAGCACCACGGCCACCACGCCGGTGAGGGCGGTGGTGGCCGTAGGGGGGCTGTCCATGGCGCAGCCTCTGGCACGAAAGGTGCGCTTACTTCGCCGCGGTCTTCGTGGCGGGAGCGGCACCCGCCTTGGCCGGTTCGGCCGCCAGCTTGGCCAGCTCCGGGTAGTCCTTGAGCATGGACTGGCCATTGAGCGGCTTGTAGGCGCCCTGGTGGCAGGTCGCGCAGTTGGCCTTGGCCACGTCGCCCAATTCGCCCTTGCGATGTGCCGGGAAGACGGGGGTGAGCGGCTCCATATAGGCCACGTTCAGGTCACGCACCATACGGATGCCGTGCCAGGCGGTGACGCGCTGGGGCGGGCCGCCCTCCCACTTCGCGAAGTTCTGCGTGTTGTGGCAGTACGTGCAGTTCACGCCCAGGCCAGTGGACATGTGGGTCATGAGGCCGTAGGTCCATTCGGCCTGCTTGATCGACTGGCGGTTGCCTGTGGGCAGCGCCGTCGTGCCGTTCACGCGGATCGGCTTGTCCTGCAGCAGGAAGGGAGTGAACGGATCGTTGGGCAACGAGGACAGGTTCACCACGGGCAGCGGCTCGTTCTGGCCGGCGCGGTCGCCGATGAAGTCGGCGCCCCGCGGGGTGGCGTCGGCCTTGAACCAGATATTGGACGGCACCGGCTGGCCGCGGTGGCAGGTCCAGCAGGTCACGCCGGTATCCGCCACGTGGGTCTTCCAGTTCTCGTTGATGTTCTGCGTCATCTGCAGCATGCGACGCGCGACAACCTTGGTGTACTTGCTGTCCTCGGCAAAGTTGGCGACGTTGTGGCAGTAGCCGCAGCCTTCGTCCGGCGCGACCCAGGCGGTCATGGAGGTCATGAGGCGCACGAACTGCGCGCTGCTCAGGTTACCCAGCACCTGCACGTTTTTGTAGACGTCCTTGGACTTGGGGCCATCCGCCGGCAAGGGCGGCAGGCTCGTGGGCAAGGTGTTGTCCTCGACGCTCTTTTCAACCGCGCGCGGGTTGTACACCTGCACCATGCCCGTGCCACGGAAGCCATGCTGCACAGACTCCATCGGCGGGCGCTCGCACCCGGCCAGGATCAACAGGGAGGACAGCGCCAACAGGCGCGCGCCGTGGCGCATCAGCGATTGCAGTTGGATCATGGCTTGACTCCCGGGAGCGTCAGCGCGGGGTCGGTGACCGCGGGGAAGACGGAGGGATACGCCGGGGCGACGCCGTGCTTGACGGCCCACAGGTACCAGTTGTCGACGACGGTGCCGGTCAGCAAGATACCGATGCCACCGGTGAGGGGACACAGCACCGCGAACCACCAGTCCCAGCGGTGAATGGATTCCATCGTGGCGTTAAAGCCCATGGTCCAGCGCCAGAACAGGGCGGCGCGCTCGGAGGCGGTGCCGCGGTCCACGATCTGCTCGATCTCGCGCTCGCCGCCGTAGCGGCCCACCGCCAAGATGGTGGCGCCGTGCATCGCGAACAGCAGCACCGAGCCATAGAGGAAGACGATCGACAGCGCGTGGAAGGGGTTGTAGAACAGGTTGCCGTATCGCAGCGAGAAGGCGGCCGTCCAATCGAGGTGGCTGAAGATGCCATAGGGCACCGCCTCGGCCCAAGCACCCATGAGGATGGGACGGAACAGACCCAGGACCAGGAACAGCCAGATCGCTGCAGCGAAGGCCCAGGGCACATGCGTGCCCATGCCCAGTTGGCGCGCGCGCCGATAGGTGCGGGCCCACCACAGGAGGACCGACACCAGCAAGAAGGCGCTCGAGAGCAACCACCATCCGCCGTGGTTCATCGGGGGAATCGACAGACCGTAGCCCGGTGCCGGCGGATCGAGCGAGAGCCAGAACAACTGGCGCACGAACTGGATCGGATCCCAGTTCACCTGGGCCAGCATGTTGAAGCCAACGATGTTGAACCACATCAGGCCAAAGAGCAGCGAGGCGACGCCCATGGGCCCCAGGTAGATCGGTCCGATCTGCGCGTTACCGAGCTTGCCCGCCCAGTACAGGAGGAAGGGCTTGCCCGTGCGCGGGCTGTCGCCCTGCGGGAGTTCAACGCCGTGGTGCACCGGCCCGGTGGCCGTGACGGTGGTGAATAGGTTTTGATAGTCCGCCATAGAGTCTCCGCGCGGTTATTTGAGAGGCCACTGGGACCAGATCGGCAAGTTCAGCCACCAGCCCCACCACTCGGGCCAGCCACGGCTCCAGAAGGGGCCGCTGATCACGATGCACAGCGCACTGAAAAGAACGGCGGCCAGCGCCAGGAACAGGCCCAGGCGGTGAATGCCCAAGGTGCCGACCGAGTAGCCGATCACATCGCGAAAGAACGTGTCTTCATGTTCCGGCGTACGCACCGTATGGCCCGGGGCCGGGTTGGTGGCCGAGAGCACCAGCGCGCCGTGCAGCGACAGGGCCAGCGTGGTGGTGAAGAAGAAGGTCACGGCCAGCATGTGGGCCGGGTTGTAGTGAAAGTGCAGGTACTGATAGCCGACGTTGGACACCCAGTCCAGGTGGCTGAAGATGCCGTAGGGGAAGCCATGACCCCAAGCGCCCATGAGGACCGGGCGTACGACCACCAGGGTCACATAGGCCAGGATGGCGACGCTGAAGGCCGCGGGCACGTGGTAGCCCATGCCCAGCTTTCTGCAGATCTCGACCTCGCGCATCGCCCAGGAGCCGAACGCGCCGATCGCGCACACGGTAATGAGCTGCCACAGGCCCCCTTCCATCAAGGGCGCGAAGCGCAGCCCGTAGGAAAGGTCTGGCGGCGCAATGCTGATTTGCCAGAGGTTCCAGGTGGGTCCCTGCGAGGCGCCCCAAAGAATGAGCGCGGTGCCGAGGAACGCGAAGAAGATGGTGGTGACGCCGAAAAAGCCAACGTAGAACGGGCCCATCCAGAAATCGAACAGGTCACCGCCCAGCAGAGTGCCGCCGCGGACTCGGTATTTCTTTTCAAAATTGAGCATGGCCATGCGCGCTCTCCTGCCTCAAATTGCTTGTGATTCGTCGTGAGTGGGGGCCACGTGAGGCGCTGCGCTGGAACACCACGTCCAGAGGCAGCGCCCGCGGGCTGTCACGCGTTCAGGACTTGGGCGTGGCAGACGGCAGCGGGGCGTTTTGCGCCGATGCTGCCGCCGGCTTTTTCGCGCCGTCGAGCCAGTTGAACTTGTTGGTGCTCAGAAGAATGAGGTGAATCATTGCAGCCAAGCCAAACAGGAAAATGCCCTGCACGACCATCGCACGCAGCGGGTCGTAGAGTCGCCAGATTCTCCACATGGTTTTTTCTCCTAGGAAATGTTGGACATGAAGGTGTAGACCGCGGCCCGTGTGCCGGCGACCACGTTGCTCATGTTCTCGGCACCCGGCAACCAGCCTTTCCAGTGCACGCCAACCAGTTGGCCAAGCAATGCGACCGCAAACAGCACGAGAAAGCAGGGAACAAAGATCAGGAAAAACGTCAGCTTGTCATCCCGCAGGGGATGCTTGCGCGCGTCGAAAGAACGATCGGACATGGGTCGTCTCCTTCAGGGGTGAGAGGTGTGAACCCGACTCAGTTGAACCAGGGCCGCCACGCCCAGACCAGGACGTGTGCCAGCACGGCGACCGCCGTAAAGCCCACAAGGCCCTGCATCCAGTAGTGATGGAACTCCTGAGCTTCTTCGTCGGTCAGGCCGGAAATCGAAGTCCGATTTGACATACGTTGCTCCTTCTTAAATAAGGCCTGTAGGCCATCGCTGCGCCCAACCCGCGCAACCTGGGTCGCCGTGACGGAGTGCCACGACATTCGGTGAAACGGGGCGCGCGCTCACGCGATCACCCCGATGCCCAGTCCGCGCCCGGCGCGCTCGACATGGGCCGTCTGAACCTTGGTCTCGCCCGCATCGCGCGCTGCGCGCTCCGCTTCGTCACGCAGGCGCTTGGCCGCGGAGATCTGCACCAGCACCGGCTGGCCCGCCACCAGGCGGTGCAGCAGGGCCTGCGCCTGGTCGTCCCATGGCGTGTCGGGCGTGCCGCTGACACCGCGCGCCGGCGTGGCATCGACCTTGTCCATCTCGGTGGACAGGGGCAGGATGTGAAAGAGAGCGTCAAAGAGCGCGTTGCACACTTCCTGCACGAGGTAGGTGGCACCGCTGTAGCCCATGAAGGGCGTGCCGGTGTGGCGGCGGATGATCGCGCCCGGGAAGGACGCGGGAATGAAGGCCGCGCGCATCACACCGCCGCCCCCGCCAGCCTCGGCCAGGTACAGGCGCTCGTTGTAGCTGCCGAACATGATGAGCGGCGTCTTGGTCTTCACCAGCTCGCGCACCTGCGCGTTGTCGGTCTTGGCGCCCGGCACGCGCGCCACGTGGAAGCGACAGGGCAGGCCCAGTTCGTCCTCCAGGAAGTTGCGCACGCCACGGGTGTAGGTTTCATTGGCCACGATGGCGAAGCTCGCAGTGGCAAAGAAGTCCTGGGTGACGGAGCGCCACAGATCCCAGACTGGCTTCAAGGTGGTGTGACGTTCGCGCTCGATGAAGGGCTCAGGATCCAGCCCCAGCAGCTCGCCGAGCTTGCGCAAAAAGCGCGTCGTGTTGTGCAGGCCGATCGGCGCCTGCAGGTAGGGGCGGTCCAAGGCCTCGCACAGCATGCGGCCGAACTCGCGGTACATGCAGATGTTCACATCGGCCTCGACCAGCTGCGAGACCTCGGCCAGGTGGCTGCCCAGGGGGAAGACCATGTTGATGTCGGCGCCGATGCCCTGCACCAGACGGCGGATCTCGGCCAGGTCGCTCGGGCTGTTGAAGGTGCCGTAGCAGGGGCCAATGATGTTCACCCGGGGCTTGTCGCCCTCCTTGCGCACGCGGGCCGGCACTTTCTTCATGCCGTACTCGGTCCAGAGCCAGTACATGGCGCGGTTGGCGCACTGCCACTGGTCTTCGTCGATGGTGCGCGGGAGAAAGCGCATCAGGTTCGTGCCCTCGGGCGTGACGCCGCCACCGATCATCTCCGCGATCGAGCCGGTCACCACCACCGCAGGCAGGTCGGGGTCGAGCACTGCATGCGCGCGCTTCATCGCGCCTTCGGTGCCTTCGCGTCCGAGTTGTTCTTCGGCCAGGCCGGTCACGACGATGGGCAGCTCGTGCGGCGGCAAGGCGTCGGTGTAGTGCAGCACCGAAGTCACCGGCAGGTTCTCGCAGCCCACCGGGCCGTCGATCACCACCTGCAGGCCCTTGATGGCGGTGAAGACATAGACCGCGCCCCAGTAGCCGCCCGCGCGGTCGTGGTCCAGGACGAAGTTGGGTTTGACCGGGTTCGTCATCCGCCCATCTCCTCGGCCTTGCGCTTTTTCTTGGCTTTTTCGTTCATGCGCTTGACGTCGGCACGGAAAGCGGGGAAGTGACGCGGCACTTCGTTCCACACCCCGGCCTCGTCGCCCTGGCCGACACCGCCGAAGAATTCCTTCATGGTGTCAAAGCGCGCCTGGTTGCCGATGGCGCCGTTGATCACCTGGATCAGGGAGCCGGCGCCGGCCACGCCCATGAGGGGACGCGCGGAAATGAGGTTGGTGAAGTACAGCGAGGGGATGCAGGCCTGCTTGGCAGCCTGCACCACCGGCGTGGTGCCGACGGCGAGATTGGGTTGCCATTCGCGCACCGCCGCCAGGTCTTGCTCCAGCGAGGCGCGCATCTGCACGTGCACGCCCTTGGCGCGCAGCCACTGCGCGTCGTGTTCGTTCCAGGGGGTGGCGGGGCAGGCCGAGCCCACGTAGCGCAGATCGGCGCCGCATTCCACCAGCAGGCGACCGACCAGCAGCTCGGAGCCTTCGTAACCACTGAGCGTGATGCGGCCGTTGATCTTCTGTTGCGACAGCACGCCGCGGATAGCGGCCAGCGTCGCGTTGCGTGCGGCATCGATCTTCTCGGCCGATACGCCCGTCGCGGCGCCGATCGCGCCGAGCCAGTCGTGCGTGCCATCCACGCCCACCGGCGCGGAGCCGACCACGGTACGGCCTGCTGCTTGAAACTCACGGATGCTGGCGGTGTAGAACGGGTGGATGGCCGCGACCGCATCGCAATCGAGCGCGGCGTACAACTCGCGCCACTCGCGCGTGGGCACCACCGTACCGACCGCGAGGCCCATGGGCGCAATCATCTGCGCGATGCCCGCCGGGTCGGCCGGGAACATTTCACCCAGAAGCGTGATCGTCGGCTTGTCGCTGCGCGCCTGGCGCGGCGCCGCCACCGGACCGGCCTGGGCCTCTTCACGCGCGTAGCGCAGCATGGCGCCAGCCAGCACGTCCTTCGCCTCGGCATGCGTGGGCACGCCAAAGCCTGGCACGTCGATGCCGATGATGCGCACGCCGTTGATTTCCTTGGGCAGCAGCTGCAGCGGCACGCCACTGGCGGTGGGCACGCACAGGTTGATGATGACGATGGCGTCGTACTGGGCCGGGTCCGCCTGGTCATAGACCGAGTCGCGGATGTCCTCGAACAGCTTGCCGGTCACCAGTGATTCGCTGTTGAACGGCACATAGCCCACGCTGCGGCGCGCGCCGTAGAAGTGCGAGGTGAAGGTCAGGCCGTACACGCAGCAGGCCGACCCCGAGAGGATGGTGGCCGTGCGGCGCATGCGCAATCCCACGCGCAGCGAGCCGAAGGCCGGGCACATGCTTTGCGGCTGGTCGTGCGGGCCGGTGTCCGGGTGCAGCGGGTAGTCCGCCGCGTATTGCGCCAGCACATCGCCCTTGCCGGCGGCGAGGGCCGCCTGCTGCATGGCGTCCTTGCCCGAGGCGCAGCCCAGGCCGTCGGCCGAAGGCGTGATCGCCGTGGCGGAAGGCTCGGCGGCGGCCGGCTGGATGGGGATGATGCGTTCCATGGTGGAGGCAGTTCGTGGTGTGACGGCGCTCAGGCGGCAGCGTCGTAGATCACTTCCAGCGTGGGCTTGACCACGTGTTCCTTGCCGGTCATGTCGGCCAGGGTGGCCGGCTGCAGCACCACGTCGCGGCCCACGGTGTCGGAGCTGAAAAGCGAGAGCAGTTCGTCTTGCGTCTGCGGCTTGGGACGCTTCGGGGGCGCCTCGGCCACGTTGGTAGCGAGTTCTTCGAACAGCGAAGCCCACTCGGTGCCGGGGCGGCCGATGATTTCGTAGGAGGCGCTCTTGCGGCGAATGTCTTCGTTGGCGGGAATGGCCGCCAACACCGGGATGCCGGCGTTCTTGGCGAAGGCCTGGGCCTCGCCCGTGCCGTCGTCCTTGTTGATCACCATGCCGGCCACGCCGACGTTGCCGCCGAGCTTGCGGAAGTATTCGACCGCGCTGCACACGTTGTTGGCGACATACAGCGACTGCAGGTCGTTGGAGCCGACCACGATCACCTTCTGGCACATGTCGCGGGCGATCGGCAGGCCAAAGCCCCCGCACACCACGTCGCCCAGGAAGTCGAGCAACACGTAGTCAAAGCCCCAGTCGTGAAAGCCCAGCTTCTCCAGCGTCTCAAAGCCGTGGATGATCCCGCGACCGCCGCAGCCGCGACCGACCTCGGGGCCACCGAGCTCCATCGCAAACACGCCGTCGCGGATGAAGCACACATCGCCGATGGAGACGCTCTCGCCGGCCAGCTTCTTCTTGGACGACGTTTCGATGATGGTCGGACACGCCTTGCCACCAAACAGCAAGCTGGTGGTGTCGCTCTTGGGATCACACCCAATCAGCAGGACCTTCTTGCCTTGCTGCGCCATCATGTAGGAGAGGTTGGCGAGCGTGAAGCTTTTGCCGATACCGCCCTTGCCGTAGATCGCGATGATCTGCGTCTCCTTGGTGGGCGCGCCGGTGTGCGGCGGCTCCGGATCCTGCGCGGCTTCGCGGCGCAGATCGGCGACGAATTTCACGGGCTGTGAAACGGGCTCGGATGCGGGCTGGGTGGTGGGTTGTGCGCTCATATCAGTGGCTCCAGTTCAGGACCATCTTCAAACAATGGGAATCGCCAAAGGCGACCTCGTAGGCCTCGTGCGCGCGGCCAGGAACTTCGGTGTGCGTGATCAGGCCGTCCAGGGACAGACGCTCTTGTTCGACCAATTGCGTGACCGCCAGCAGGTCGGGCCGCTTCCATTCCGCCGCGACGCGGATGCGCGCTTCGCGCATGAAGGCCGGCGCGTAGGCAAAGGAGAGGTTGTCCTTGTAGAACCCCGCGAGCACCACTTCGCCACCCAGTTGCAGGCGCGGAATCGCGCGGTGCAGGATGTCGGCGTCGCCACTCACGTCGTAAATAGCGCGGTAGTCCTTACGGGCGTCTTCTTCGGGGTGGATGACGGCATAGCCTTCGCCGCCGCCCTGGCGCGCGGGATTGGTCTCCCACACGGTGGGGGGCGCCATGCCGGCGGCCACCGTGAGGCGCGCCAGCAGGCGACCCACGACGCCGTGGCCAATGATCAGGTCGGGCGGTGTAGCCGGATCGCCTTTGCCCCCGAGCGACACCGCGTGATAAGCCGTGGCCGCCAGGGCCAGCAGCACCGCGCGATGACCCAGGTGCGGCTGCACCCGCACCACGCGTGAGGCCTTGGCCCGCAACAGGGAACCGGCGCCGCCAAAGAGGTTGTGCACGCCATCAAAGCTGTAGGAGCCCGGCACGAAGACCGTCTCTCCTGCGCGGATGGGGCTGTCCTTCGGCGCGCTTTTCACCACGCCCACCGTTTCGTAACCCGGCACCAGCGGATAGCCCATGCCCGGGAAGGGCGGCATGCTGCCGTCCCACAGCAGGCGCTCGGTGCCCGTGCTGATACCGCTAAACAGGACCTCGATCTCGAGGTCGTCCGGCTCGGGCGGGCGCAATTCCAGCGTCCGCACGGACAGCTGGAGCGGGGCCTGAAAGACAATGGCGGAGGCTCGCATCAATGTATTCTTAGGCTGACATTGATCTGTGTCAATTTAAATTGACGCTTATGTCGGGGTGAGGCGTCGCTTCTACGGGTAAACCCGCAGATTTACGCCCCAACAAGATGCGGCCATGTAAGGGCATCGGGTTGGGAACCTGCTCCAGATGCGTAAAACCGGCCTCGGCCATCAGGCGCATCAGCTCAGACGGGGTGCGCAGCCGGCCAGCGCCCATGGCCAGCAAATAGAAGTGGTAATAGGCGTCGGCCGTGGCCGGCTCGCCGTCGGCCTCGGCCATGGGCTCGGCCAGCAGCAGGGTTCCGCCCACCGGGAGGGCTTCGTGGATGGCAGCCAGCAGGCTGCGCACCACATGGTCCGGATGGTCATGGGCCACACGCAGCAGCGTGATGAGGTCGGCACCACGCGGGAGCGAGTCGGCGACGAAGCTGCCGCCGTGCACCTGCACGCGATCGCCCAGTCCGCCCTGGGCCACGTGGGCGCGGGCCAGGTCGGCCACGGGCGGCAGGTCAAAGAGCTTCAGTTGCAGGCCCGGTGCGCGGCGGGCCAGCGCGGTGATCCAGGCGCCCTTGCCACCGCCCACATCCATCACGCAGGTGTGGTCCTCGAAGGCATAGGCTGCGAGCAGTTCGTCGATCAGGAAACGCTGGGAGCTGGCCATCAGCTCTGAATAAAGCGCCACCTTGTCCGGCGCCCAGCTGCCCAGCGTCTGCGGGTCGACCGATTGCGCGTAGGGCCAGTAGGCGTTCATCGCGGCCTCGCTGGCGCCATGCATCAGGGCCAGCGGGTCACGCAGGTCCTCATAGAGCACCGCGTTGTGCTCGATCATGTTGCGCAGCCCCGCGTCCGCGGCCACCGGTCGGCCCAGGGGACCCAAGCCATAACGGCCGCCCCCGCGCGCCGACAGCAGGCGCACCGCCACGGCCGAACGCACCAGACGCTCGAGCGACGACGCGGGAACGCCGCACGAGGACGCGAGTTCGTCCAGCGTGCGCGGCGCGGCGGCCACGGTTTCCAGCAAGCGCAGACGCACACAGGCCAGCAGCACCTGCGAGTGCACAAAGCCGGCCATGACCTCGAACAGCTGGTCAGCGCGGCGCTGCGTGAGCCAGCGGGTGAAGGGGTTGGACACCGCCCACCGGTACAGGCCGGGGTCGGCCATCCAGCGGTCGATATGCGCGTCGAGCGCGCGACGCCATGCGGGGCGCTCGGGCGGCGTTCGCAGGGGATGGACGTGAATGGAACTCATCGTGCGACTCCCTCTTAAGACACCACCACTTGCGGCAGTGGCGCGTGACCCTGCATCACGCGGTCGCAAGCGACCTGCGGCACCAGGCGTTCAGATTCGCGCAGCACCAGGTGGCGCATGGCGGTGCGGCTGGTGCATGCGGGCACCGAGTCCACTGCCTCCTGCATGAGTTGGCGGAAGCGGTGCAGCGCGCCCACAAGGCCGAGTTCGGCTGCGGCGCTTGGACGTCCGTGGTGCGCGTCCTGGCCCACGGGTTTGCCCAGCTGCGCGGCATCGCCCATCACGTCGCGAATGTCGTCGGCCACCTGGTAGGCCTCGCCCAGGCAATCCCCCAGACGCTGCCAGGGCGCGGCGGGCGCACCGGCTGCGATCGCGCCGCCGCAGGTGGAGGCCACGAACAAGGCACCGGTCTTGGCCCGCTGGTAGCGGCCCAGTTCGACTCGGGGCTCGCACTCCCAGGCCTGACCGCCCACGATGCCTTCCTGCGCGCCGACCCCGCGGCCGACCGCGCCCAGCACGGACCCGAGACGCTCGGGGTGGGCACCACCGGCGCGGCCGATCACCTCAAAGGCCATCACGATCAACGCGTCGCCGGCCAACAGGGCCAGGGGTTCTCCGTAGGCCTTGTGTACCGAGGGTTGGCCGCGGCGTGCATCGGCATCGTCGAAGCAGGGCATGTCGTCATGCACCAGCGAGGCGCAGTGCAAAAGCTCGATGGCCACCGCCGCGGCTTCGGCCAGCGTCGGGTCGTCATTGCCGCAGGCGCCGGCGACCGCGAGGCACAACTGCGGACGGATTCGGGCGCCACCCGGGAACACGGCATGGCGCATCGCCGCCAGCAGGCGCGGCGGGGTGTGGGGACCCTGCAGCAGGTTGAACTGCTGGGCCAGGACCTGTTCAATTCGATGGAGCATGCCAGTGTCTTTCTTGTCGGACAGGCTGAGGTGTCAGCCCTTTACGACATTGATTTGTGTCAATCTAACATGACACACCAGAATGTCAAATGGTCCGTTCGGGCGGGTCTTCCCGGTCTGGCGCCACCCCTTCGGGGCGGGAGTTCCACCCTCTTGTAAACTCATTTGGCGTGCTATAAGTGTCATTATTTACTGACACATGGCTGTCTATCCCCTCTCCTCTGCCCTGGCCGGGGCCTTTCCTGCTGCGCTCGAGCTGCAGCAGGTCGGCTGCGCGCGCGGCGGGACACTGCTGTTCGGCGGGGTGAGCCTGCACCTGGAAGCCGGTCAGTGGCTGAAGGTTTCTGGCGGCAACGGCAGCGGCAAGACCAGCCTGCTGCGGCTGATGGGCGGCCTGCTGCCCCCGGCCAGCGGACGGGTGCTCTGGCGCGGCCAGCCCCTGAGCAGCCAGCCGGAGCGGCTGGGACTGGAGCGCCTGTTCCTGGGCCATGCGCCCGCAGTGAAGGACGACCTGAGCGCCCTGGAAAACCTCCAGTCGGCCTGCGCCCTGGCCGGCGAGCCGGTCTCCGCCGACCAGGCCCTGCAGGCCCTGGACCAGGCCGGCCTGCGCCGGCAGGCGCACCAGCCCCTGCGACGGCTGTCCCAGGGACAGCGCCGGCGCTGCGCCCTGGCCCGACTGCCCCTGTCACGCCGGCGGCCCCTGTGGATCCTGGACGAACCCTATAGCGCTCTGGATGCCCCCGCGTGCGACTGGCTCAGCGAGCAAGTGCGCGCTCACATAGAAGCGGGCGGCCTCGCCGTCCTGACCAGCCACCAGGCCATCGCGCTGGACCGGCTGGCACACCAAGAGCTGCGGCTCTGAGCCCCACCATGGCCGCCGTCCTGCCCTCCACTCCCCCTGCCTTGGCGGCGGACCGGGTGCGCGCCGAGCGGGTGACCGCAGACCTCGTCCCCTCCGGCCGGCCTCGCATCACCCACCCCGGCCTGTGGTCCGGCGCCCGCGCCCTGGCCGCCCGTGACCTGCGCCTGGCCTGGCGGCGGCGCACCGACACGCTGGCCGCCCTGGTTTTCTTCCTCATGGTCAGCAGCCTCTTTCCCTTGGCCGTGGGACCCGAGCCGCAAACCCTGCAGCGCATGGCCGGCGGCGTGGTCTGGGTGTCGGCCCTGCTCGCCGGCATGCTCTCGCTGGCCCGCCTCTTCAACGACGACCTGGCCGACGGCACGCTGGAGCAACTCCTGCTGTCGCCGCATCCGCTCCCGCTGCTGGTCTTGGGCAAGGTGCTGGCGCATTGGCTGGGCTCCGGACTGCTGGTCACGCTGGCGGCGCCACTGATCGCGGTGCAGTACGGCTTGTCGGCGGGCGCGATCGGCGTGTTGGTGCTGACGCTGCTCCTGGGCACTCCCATCCTCAGCTTGCTGGGCGCCGTGACCGCCGCCCTCACGGTGGGCCTGCGCGGAGGCGCCATGCTGCTCGCGCTGCTGGTGCTGCCCTTGTGCGTGCCGGTGCTGGTGTTCGGCGCCGGCGCAGTGCAGGCGCACGAGGCCGGCCTGGGCGTGGCGGCCCACCTGTCACTCCTGGGCGCGGGGCTGCTGCTTTCGCTGGCAGGGGCGCCCGTCGCCTGCGCCCTGGCACTGCGCATTTCGCTGGAGGCTTGAATGAACGGATTTCGCTACGCCTCGCCGCAGGCCTTCTACCCACTGGCGGGCCGACTCGCCCGGGGCAGCGCGCTGGCCGCCGTCGTGCTCGCGGCGCTGGGCCTGTACATCGGCTTCATCCTCGCGCCGACCGACGCGCAGCAGGGCGAGGCCTATCGCATCATCTTCGTGCATGTGCCCGCGGCGTGGATGTCGATGTTCATCTACCTGGTGATGGCGGGCTGGGCCGCAGTGGGCCTCATCTTCAACGCGCGCCTGGCTGCAATGATGGCCCGCGCGCTTGCGCCCACCGGCGCGCTCATGACCTTCCTGGCCCTGTGGACCGGCGCGCTCTGGGGTCGCCCGACCTGGGGCACCTGGTGGGTGTGGGACGCGCGCCTGACCTCCGAGCTGCTGCTGCTCTTTCTGTATATGGGCTTTCTCGCGCTGCACGCGGCGATCGAGGACCCGCGCCGCGCCGACCGCGCCGCCGCGCTGCTCGCCTTGGTGGGCGTGGTGAACGTGCCCGTGATCTATTTCTCGGTGAAGTGGTGGAACACCCTGCACCAGGGTGCCTCGGTCAGCCTCACCCGCGCGCCCACCATGGCCACGGTCATGCTGACCGGCATGCTGGTGATGGCGCTGGCTTTCTGGATGTACACCGTCGCGGTGAGCCTGTGGCGCGTGCGCCTGCTGATACTGGAGCGCGAGCAGCATGCACGCTGGGCGCAGGAGGCCGCAGGCCTGCGTGGCACTGAAGCAGGAGTGGCCGCATGAATGCGCCGGACTTCATGACCTGGCTCGCGATGGGAGGCTATGGCCTGTATGTCTGGGGCTCCCTGGGCATGTGCGTGGCCGTCTGCGTCGCTGAGGTACTTTCGTTGCGCGCTCGCCGGCGCGCCTTGCGACAAGAGCTGGCGGCCGGGGAGGCGCCCGCGCCGGCGCCACGCCAGCCGGTACTCACGCGCCAGGAGGCAGCGTGACACCGCGCACCCGCCGCGCATTGGCCGTGGTCGTGGGACTGTCCCTGGTCGGGGGTGCGAGCGCGTTAGTGCTCAATGCCTTCAACAGCAACCTGGTGTTCTTCTTCAGTCCCACACAGGTCGCTGCGAACGAGGCACCGCAAGGCCGCAGCTTTCGTGTGGGCGGCCTGGTGGAGACGGGCAGCGTGCGGCGCGGCACGCAGGACCTGCGACTGGAGTTCGTGGTGACGGACGGCGCGCAACGCGTACCGGTGCGTTATGTAGGCCTGCTGCCCGACCTGTTCCAGGAAGGCAAGGGCGTGGTGGCCCAGGGTCGCCTGGGCCAAGACGGCGTCTTTCACGCTGACCAGGTCCTGGCCAAGCACGATGAGAACTACATGCCGCCGGAAGCTGCGGCTGCACTGAAGGCCGCAAAGGCGCCACGCCCGTGATCGTCGAGCTCGGACACTTCGCGCTGATGCTGGCCCTGGGCGTAGCCCTGGTGCAGGCAGTGCTGCCGCTGTGGGGCGCGCACGCAGCCCGCCTGCCGCTTGTGCGCCTGGCGCCGCGCGCGGCGTACTTGCAGGCGCTCTTGCTGGCGCTGGCCTATGCGGCCCTGACCTGGGCCTTCATCGACAACGACTTTTCAGTGGCCCTGGCTGCCAAGCACTCCAACACCTCGCTGCCCCTGGTCTATCGCATCACGGCCGTCTGGGGCAACCATGAAGGCTCCATCCTGCTGTGGGCCCTGGTCCTGGCCGGATGGACTGCGGCCGTGGCCCGCCACTCGCGAGCGCTGGACGAAGCCACCCGCGCACGCGTGATCGGGGTGATGGGCGTCATCAGCGTGGGCTTCCTGCTGTTCACGCTGCTGGTGTCCAACCCCTTCGAGCGCCTGCTGCCCGCCGCCGCCGACGGCCAGGACCTCAACCCGCTGCTGCAGGACCCGGGGATGATCATCCACCCGCCGCTTCTGTACATGGGCTATGTGGGCCTGGCGGTGCCCTTCGCCTTTGCCCTGGCGGCCCTCCTCGCAGGACGGCTGGATACCGCCTGGGCGCGCTGGTCGCGTCCGTGGACGACGGCGGCCTGGTGTTTCCTCACCCTGGGCATTGCCCTGGGCAGCTTCTGGGCTTACTACGAACTGGGCTGGGGCGGCTGGTGGTTCTGGGATCCGGTGGAGAACGCGTCCTTCATGCCCTGGCTGATCGCCACCGCGTTGGTGCATTCGCTGTCCGTCACCGAGCAGCGCGGCGCGATGAAGGTGTGGACCGCGCTGCTAGCCATCCTCGCCTTCTCGCTCTCGCTCCTGGGCACCTTCATCGTGCGCTCGGGCGTTCTCAGCTCGGTCCATGCCTTCGCCACCGACCCGGCGCGCGGGCTCTTCATCCTGGCCTTCCTGGCCCTGGTGGTGGGCGGCTCGCTCACCCTCTTCGCCTGGCGCGCGCCGCGCGTGGGCCTGGGCGGCACGTTCGCGCCGATGTCGCGCGAATCCATGCTGCTGGCCAACAACCTGCTGCTCGCGGTCGCGGCCGCCGCGGTGCTCCTAGGCACGCTGTACCCACTGGTGGTCGATGCCCTGGGGGGGGGCAAGCTCTCCGTGGGGCCGCCGTATTTCACTGCAGTCTTCGTGCCGCTCATGACGCCAGCGCTCTTTCTTTTGGGCCTGGGCCCGATGGCGCGCTGGCGTGCGTCGCCGCTGCCGGACCTGCTGCACCGACTGCGCTGGGCCGCGGCGGCCAGCGTGGCCAGCGCCGTGATCGCACCCTTCGCGCTGGGCACCTGGACGCCGATGGTCGGTCTGGGCCTACTGCTCGCGGTGTGGATCGCCGCGACGGTCGCCGCCAACGCGCTGGAGCGTCTGCGTCTGCACCGCGCACCCGGCCTGTGGGCGCGCGTGTCGGCGCAAGGGGGCAGCTACTGGGGGATGCAGCTGGCGCACCTGGGGGTGGCGGTCTTCGTCGCTGGCGTCACCGTGGTCGGCGGGTTCCAGAGCGAGCGCGACGTACGCATGTCCATCGGCGACCATACCGAAGTGGGCGGCTACCGCTTTCAGCTCGAGCAGCTGGGCCAGGCCCAGGGCCCGAACTATCTCGCGCTCGTGGCCACCTTGGCCGTGACCCGCGACGGGGAGCGCGTCGCCACGCTACGGCCACAGCGTCGCCACTACACCGTGAGCCGCATGCCCATGACCGAGGTCGCGATCGACCGCGGCTTCACGCGTGACCTCTATGTCGCCCTGGGCGAGCCCGTAGGCGCGGAATCGTTCAGCGTCCGCATTCACCACAAGCCGCTGGTGAACTGGATCTGGGGCGGCTGCCTGCTGATGGCGCTAGGCGGCCTGATGGCGATTGCCGACCGACGCTACCGCGTGCGGCGCGAGTCCATCGCGCGGCACGCTGTACCCGAGGCGGCAGTCCCGTCGCTTCAGCCTCTGCCCACCCTGCAAGCGCGCCCCCAGGAGCAGGCGCCATGAAGCGGGCCCTGATTCCCCTGGCCCTGTTCCTCGCGGTGCTGGCCTTCCTGGCCGCGGGATTGCGCGGCAACCCGCGCGACCTGCCTTCGACGCTGATCGACCGGCCGCTGCCCTCCTTTCGTCTGACCACCCTCGCCGCGGGCGAGCCGGTGCGGGCCAGCGAGGACCTGCAGGGGCAGGTCTGGGTGCTCAATGTCTGGGCCTCGTGGTGCACTGCCTGTCGTCTCGAGCATCCGCTGCTGGTGGAGTTCGCGCGTGTGGGCGGCGTGCCGGTGTACGGCCTGAACTACAAGGACGCCCCCGACGACGCGCGACGCTGGCTTGCCAGCTTTGGCGACCCTTATCAGCACTCGTTCAGCGACCGCGACGGGCGCGTGGGCATGGACCTGGGCGTGTATGGCGCGCCCGAGACCTTCGTGATCGACGCGTCGGGCCGCGTCCGCTTCAAGCATGTGGGCGCGCTCACGCCCGAGGTGCTGCTGCAGCAAATCATGCCGCTGGTAAGGAGGCTGCGTGCCTAACGCCCGCCACCTGCTTGGCTGGCTGCTACGCCCCGAAGCGCGGCGCCTGCGGCGCACCTTGCGCTGGACGGCGGCCGGTGCCACGGTCGTGGCGGTGGCGGCCGCGGTGATGGTGGCACTCACACCAGCACGCGCTCGCGCGGGCGAGGCCGCACCGACCGCAGCCGACCCCGCACTCGAAGCGCGTGTGTTGGCCATCGCCGAGGAACTGCGCTGCGTCGTCTGCCAGAACGAGACGCTGGCCGCCTCGCAGGCCGACCTCGCACGCGATCTGCGCGCGCAGATCCGGCTGCAGCTGCAGCAAGGGCGCACGCACGAGGAGATCACCGACTTCATGGTGGCGCGCTACGGCGCCTTCGTCTTGTACCGTCCTCCCTTGCAGGCTTCGACGCTGCTGCTCTGGGTAGGGCCCTTCCTGCTGCTCGGGGTCGCCGCCCTATGGGGCGTGCGGCGCGTGCGTCAGCGGCAAGAGGCCCAGGGCGGCCTGACCGACGATGAACTGCGGCGGGTACAGGCCCTGCTCGATGAAGGGGTCCGGCAGTGACGCCTACCGCCACCTTCTGGCTGCTGGCGCTGCTGCTGGCCGGGGCCACGCTCGCAGGCCTGCTGCCACCGCTCTGGCGTGGCGGTGAGCGCACGCCTTGGCACAGCACCGACACCGCGGACGCCGGCAGCACCCTGGCCCTCCTGCGCGGACAGCTGCAGGCCTTGGAGCGTGAGCAGACCGAGGGTCGATTGGACGCGCGCTCGGCGACCGAACTGCGCGCCGAGATCAGCCGTCGGCTGCTGGAGGAACACGGCAATGGGGCCGCGACCTGGCACGACGGACCGACGCGAGGCCTGGCCTGGGCCCTGGGCCTCGCGGTGACGGTGCTGGCGGTCATCCTCTACGGCACGCTGGGTACACCGCAGGCACTCTCTCAGCCCGAGCGCGCGGCGTCCACGGGGCAACCGTCGGCGACGCAGGTCGAGGCCATGGTCTCGCAGATGACGCAGGCCCTGGAGGCGCGCGCACAACGTGGCGAGTCCCGACCCGAGGACGGTCCTGCATGGGCCATGGCCGCCCGTACCCTGGCCACGATGCAGCGTTTCCAGGAAGCGGACCGCGCCTTCGCCCGCGCGCTCGCGATCATGCCTAACGACGCGCACCTGCTGGCAGACCGGGCCGACATTCTGAGCCTGCTGCAAGGCCAGAACCCCGAGGGCGAACCGATGCGGCTGATCGAGCGCGCGCTTCGCCTGGACCCGAATCAGCCCAAGGCGCTGGCCCTGGCGGGCAGCGTGGCCTTTCGCCGCGGCGAGCTGGCCACAGCGATCAGCCACTGGCAGCGCGCGCTGGACCACTTGCCACCCGAGAGCGAATTCGCGCGTGGACTGGCGCAGAGCCTGCAACAGGCGCGCCAGGCCCAGGGCATGGCGCCAGCAGGCACCTCACCGCGAGTGCCCTCAGCCCCGTCCACCGTCACGGCCGCAATGGGGGCGTCGATCCGCGGGCGCGTGAGCCTCACACCGGCAATGCGGTCCAGGGCCCGGCCCGACGACACGGTATTCATCGTCGCCCGTGCCGAGCAAGGTCCGCGCATGCCACTGGCCATCGTGCGACTGCGCGTGGCCGATCTTCCCGCCGAGTTCACGCTGGACGACAGCAGCGCGATGACGCCGCAGATGCGGTTATCGGCGCATGCCGACGTGGTGGTCAGTGCGCGCATCTCGCGCTCAGGTCAGGCGCTGCCCGAATCAGGCGACCTCGTGGCCACGCCCGTGAACACGCGTGTGGGAATACGCGGCGTGGAACTGCGGATCGATCGGGTGCAGCCCTGAGGGTCTCGCGTTGGGCGCGGAGGGCCTCAAACGGGCGCTCGCACCTGCTGCCACGCCTGCCTCACCGCCTCCACTGCGCGCTCCGGCTGCTCCTCATGCGCCAGGTGCCCCAAGCCCTCCAGCACGATCTTCTGGATAGGCACCACGCCTTGCAGGCGCGCCATCACCCGGTCGGCATCGCCCGGCGGCACGGTCGCATCCTGGCTGCCCACAACCAGCGCCAATGGCGTGCGCAGGCGCTGCAGATCGCGCTCGAAGGCCGGTAGGTCCCAACCCGCCATCATGCCCAGCGCGCCCTCCGCATGGCCAGGGTTGGCCGCCAGGCGCGCATAGAGTTCGCGGCCCTGCGCGTCGAGCGCAGATCCGGTGCTATCGAGCAGACGCTGCATCACGGACGCATCCGATGCGCTCCAGGCAAAAAGGCGCGGCACGCCCGGCAACGCCGCCATCAGCCGTGCCGCGGGCGAGAACACCCGTCCAGCCATGCCCCCCAGCGGCAGCAGTGCGCCATTGAGTGACACCAGCAATTGCGGCGCGATCGCGCCGTCGATCGCCATGCGCGCCGCGATTGCCGCGCCCGCCGAATGCCCCACCACCAGCTGCGGCATGAAGTCCAGCATGGCGAGCAGGCGCGCCAGCGTGCGCGCCATCCCGGGCAGCGACAGCTGCGGCGAGCCAATGCCATCCGATGGCAGGCTCGTGTAGGCATGCCCGGGCAGGTCGATGGCCAGGACCTCGAAGTGCGGCTGCAGCCGCGGCGCCACGTCGCGCCAGCTGTGTGTGGACGAACCGGTGCCGTGGATCAAGAGGCAACGCGGCGCCGGCAGGTCTGAGGCGGCGTGGGTGCAAGCAAAGCGTTGCACATGCCAGCGCAGGCCGTCGCAATTCATGAATGCACTGTGTGCGCGGTGCGGCCAGTCCGCGCCCTCACGCTCCCAGTCCAGGCGCCGCTGCATCAGGAACGCCCGGTCGCCAATCTCACCGCAGTGGACATGGCGCGCGCATCGGCATGCGGCAGCGGCAGGTAGGCTGCGCCCATGTGCTGCGCCAGGGCTTGAGCGCCCGCCTGCGGCTGCGGTGAGGTGTCCAGGAGCAACGTACTGGCGCCACACGTTCGCAAGGCCGCAGCCGCAGCCAGCGCATCCTGCGCCGCGCGCTCGCGCCCGGGGGTGCCGTCGCGCGCGATGTTGGCGCGTCCATCGGTCAGCATCACCACCACCGGTGTATCGCCAGCACGGCGCACCGATTCGGCCAGACCACGCGCTGCATCGAGCGCTGCGGCCAGCGGCGTGCCACCGCCGCCGGGAAGGCCCGCGAGGCTGCGCTTGGCACGCGCCAGCGAGCGCGTCGGCGGCAGCAGCAGGTCTGCGCCCGCGCCGCGAAACGCGATCACCGCCACGCGGTCCCGCCGCACATAGCAATCGGCCAGCAGCAATTCCACCGCGCCCTTGGCTTCAGCCAGTCGGTGCAACGCCGACGAGCCCGAGGCATCCACCACGAAGATCGCGGTGGTCGACGTGTTCTGCTTGAAACGCGTGACATGAAAGTCCTCGCGCCGCACATGAATGCGCCGCGTCTGGGTCGCCGCGGTGGCCTGGCGCGCGCGCAGGCCCTGCCAGGGCGCGGCGGCGCGCAGGGTCTCCAGAAGGTTCAAGCGCGCGCCCGAGCGCGGTTCGCCGCGGCGTGCGCCGACGGGCCGCCCTCGGTGGAGCCCTTTCTGCAAAGCGCCTGAGCGCCCGCCCGCGGGCGCGCCGCCTCGCGCGCGCTCGCCCATCGCGATCAGGGCCAGCAGCCCCGGCGGAATAGCAGCCTGCGCTGCCTCCACCACGCGCTCGGCGAGTTCCTGTGGCGACACAGTGTCGTCCTCGCGATCGTCCGGGTGTTCATCGCGCGGCGCGTCGGCCTGCGACTCGGGCGGCGGTGGTGGCTCCTGCGGCGCGGTCTGCGGCTCCTCGTCGGCCTGCGCCTGCGGCATCCTTGTCGCGCGATGCGCCAGTACCAGGCGCGCAGCCAGCGCGATGTCGTCTTCGTCCACCTGACCCCGTCCGTCCAAGGCCGCGGCCGCACGCGCGGCGCGCAGGGCCATCAGGGGTGCGCGCATCGAATCCACGCCCAGGGCCAGCGCCGCGGCGCACAGGGCCTGGGCGTAGGCGTCATCGGCCTGAACGTCCGGCAGTCGCGCGCGCGCGGCGGCTACGGCGGCAGCGTCCGGCGGCAGCCCCTGCAGCCCGCGCAGGGCCTCGGCGGATACGCGCAATGCGAGCCGCTCACGCAAGGCCGCGGGCACCTGTTCGTCGTGGTCCAACCCTTCGTCCAGCGCGATCAGACCGACGCGCGCTGGCAGGCGCTGGCCCAGGCCATCGCGTTCAACCGTCACCATGCCGGTGTCCAGCACCGACGCCAGGCGCGCGGCCAGGCCCGGCGTGAGGCGTTCGGCCATGGCCAGCGTCACCACGCCGCCATCGGTCTGCGCCAGCAAGCCGCGCTGCATCACGGGTCGGCCCGCTTGCAGCGTGGCGGCGAAGTCCAGCCCCCCCAGCAACGCGGTGTCACCCACGTTCAGGGGCAGGCGCCGCTGCGGCGTGCCCGCTGGCAGGAGCGCCGCTGCCCATGCGAGCCAGGTGTCGCGGTCAGCGCCATGCGGGCCGCGCAGCACGATGCCGCCCAGGCCCACGGGATCGATAGCGAAGAGGGTGGCGGCGACCAGGGCATCGGCCTGGGCCTGACCTAGCCAATCGGCATCAGGCATGGCGTCGGGCGAGGGCGCAGTGACCGGGGCTGACAGAGGCATGCGCGTGAACCGGTGCGGGAACGTTCGGCCGGCGCGTGGCGCGGAGCTCAAGCGGGCAGGTGTTCGGCCACCGCGCGGTCCACCCGCACGGTCGATCCGGAATCATCCAGCGGGTTGCGGCGCAGGCGATGGCGCAGCGCGGGTGCGGCAATGCGCCGCAGGTGATCCACCGTCACCTTGCGCGCGCCATCGAGGGCCGCGAGCGCACGCGCGGCGCGCACGAGGGTCAGGTCGCCCCGCAAGCCGTCGGTGCCCAGGGCCATGCACAGGGCGGCCGAGCGCTCGCGCACCGCGTCGGGCACGTCCACCTCATGCAAGCGCTTGCGTGCGCGCACGAGTTGCTTGCGTGTGCGTTCATCCTCGTCCTGCCATTGCGCGGCGAAGCCCGCGGGGTCGCGCTCGAAGGCATCGCGGCGCTTGACCACCTCCACGCGCGAGGCCAGGTCGGCGGGCGTTTTCACTTCCACCGAGAGGCCAAAACGATCCAGCAGCTGCGGGCGCAGCTCGCCCTCCTCCGGGTTGCCGCTGCCCACGAGCACGAAGCGCGCAGGGTGGCGCACGGACAGGCCCTCACGTTCGACCACGTTTTCACCTGAGGCTGCCACGTCGATCAGGAGGTCCACCAGGTGGTCCTCCAGCAAGTTCACTTCATCGATATAGAGAAAGCCCCGGTTGGCCCGCGCCAGCAGGCCCGGCTCAAAGGCCTTCACGCCCTGCGACAGGGCGCGCTCCAGGTCCAGCGCGCCCACCACGCGGTCCTCGGTGGCGCCCAGGGGCAGGTCCACCACCGGCACCGGCACCGTCCGCCCCGGGCGGGCCTTGCCGGCGGGGGCGGCAGCGCATTGCTCACACAGGCCGGTCGTCGCCGACGGGTCGCAGCCATAGGGGCAGCCGGTCGCCACCTTGATCGGGGGCAGCAAGGCGGCCAGGGAGCGCACGGCCGTCGACTTGCCGGTGCCCCGGTCGCCGAACACCAGCACGCCGCCGATGCTCGGGTCCACGGCGACGGCCAGGATGGCGAGCTTCATCTCGTCCTGGGCAACGATCGCGGAGAAAGGAAAGGGCACGGCCATGAGGTGTCAGCCTAAAGTGTCAACCTAAATTGACATCTAGTATGTCACACCAAGTCAGTATTGGGAACCGCCAGGAACCCTGGGCGCAAACGCCCCCTCCGAGGCCCCCCTGGAGCGGGATGTCCGGCGAAACCCCCTGCCGCCTATGATGGCGGGTTGTCCTGAACCCGCCCCTGCCTTGAACACCCCCACCGACGGCCCGTACCTGGCGTCTGCACTAGCGGCGCAGCGCATCGCGATCCGCGGCGCGCGCACGCACAACCTAAAGAACATCGACCTGGACATCCCCCGCAACCAGCTGGTGGTGATCACCGGGCTGTCGGGGTCGGGCAAGTCGTCCCTGGCCTTCGACACCCTCTATGCCGAGGGTCAGCGCCGTTATGTGGAAAGCCTCTCGGCCTATGCCCGCCAGTTCCTGGCCCGCATGGAGAAGCCCGATGTCGACGTGATCGAGGGCCTGTCGCCGGCCATCTCCATCGAGCAAAAAGCCACCAGCCACAACCCGCGGTCCACCGTCGGCACCGTCACCGAGATCCACGACTACCTGCGCCTCTTGTTCGCGCGTGCCGGCACGCCGCACTGCCCCACTCACGGCGAGCCGCTCGCAGCGCAGACTGTCTCGCAGATGGTGGACGCCACGCTGGCCCTGCCCGCCGACACCAAGATCATGGTGCTGGCCCCAGTGGCGCGTGACCGCAAGGGCGAATTCGGCGATCTGTTTGCGCAAATGCAGGCCCAGGGCTATGTGCGGTTTCGGATCAATGGCCAGGTGCTGGAGTTCAGCGAGCTGCCGCAACTGAAGAAAACCGAAAAGCACGACATCGACGTCGTCATCGACCGCCTCAAGGTGCGCGAGGACATGCAGCAGCGCCTGGCCGAGAGCTTCGAAGCCGCCTTGCGCCTGGCCGAGGACCGCGCCGTGGTGCTAGAGATGGACAGCGGCACTGAGCACCGTTTCAACGCGCGCTTTGCCTGCCCCGTCTGCCATTACGCCATCGGCGAGCTCGAGCCGCGCCTGTTTTCCTTCAACTCGCCGGCTGGCGCCTGCCCCACCTGCGACGGCCTGGGCCACACCGAATACTTCGACCCGCAGCGCGTGGTGGCCTTCCCCACGCTCTCGCTGGCCTCGGGCGCGATCAAGGGCTGGGACCGGCGCAACGCCTATTACTTCAACCTGGTTGAGTGTCTGGCCAAGCATTACGGCTTTGATGTTGACGCGCCCTTCGAGCGCCTGCCGGAGCGCGTGCAGCACGCGCTGCTGCATGGCTCGGGCGAAGAGGCGATCAAGTTCTCCTACCTGCTGGAATCTGGCCAGTCCGCACCCAAGAAGATCAACAAGCGCCACCCTTTCGAAGGGATCCTCACCAACATGGCGCGGCGCCATCGAGAGACCGATTCGCCCACCGTGCGCGAGGAGTTGGGCCGCTACCGCAGCCTGCAGCCTTGCCCTGACTGCCAGGGCACGCGCCTGCGCACCGAGGCGCGGCACGTGAAGATCGGCCAGGGCGATCAATCGCGCGCCATCTACGAAATCAGTCACGCCACGCTGCGCGATGCCCACGACTATTTCCAGTCCTTGCAGCTCGAAGGTGCCAAGGCCGCCATCGCCGACAAGGTGGTGCGCGAAATCGGCAACCGCCTGAAGTTCCTCAACGACGTCGGCCTGAGCTATCTGAGCCTGGACCGCAGCGCCGAGACGCTCTCGGGCGGCGAGGCCCAGCGTATCCGCCTGGCCAGTCAGATCGGCTCGGGCCTGACCGGCGTGATGTACGTGCTGGACGAACCCAGCATCGGCCTGCACCAACGAGACAACGACCGCCTGGTCGACACCCTCAAGCACCTGCGCAACATCGGCAACAGCGTGCTGGTGGTCGAACACGATGAAGACATGATCCGCGCCGCCGACCATGTGATCGACATGGGACCAGGTGCGGGCATCCATGGCGGACGCGTGATGTCACAAGGCACACCGGCGCAGGTGCAGGCGGATGCCGACTCGCTCACGGGCCAATACCTCGCAGGCGCACGGCGCATCGCCGTGCCCCGACGACGCACCGCCTGGTTGCCCGTCGAGGGCGGCCAGCCCGGCGAGACCCAGCGCCTGCGCATCACCGGCGCGCGCGGCAACAACCTGCAAGGCGTGGACGTCGACATTCCGGTGGGCCTCCTCACCTGCGTCACCGGCGTCTCCGGCTCGGGCAAGTCCACACTCGTGAACGACACGCTCTATGCCGCGGTGGCGCGCGAGCTCTATCGCTCGCACGACGAGCCCGCGGCGCATGACGTCATCGAAGGCATCGAGCACTTCGACAAGGTGATCAACGTCGACCAATCCCCCATCGGTCGCACCCCGCGCAGCAACCCGGCCACCTACACCGGCCTGTTCACCCCGATCCGCGAGCTAATGGCCGACACCAACATCGCCAAGGAGCGGGGCTACGGCCCGGGGCGTTTCTCCTTCAACGTCGCCGGCGGACGCTGCGAGGCCTGCCAGGGCGACGGCGTGGTGAAAGTGGAGATGCACTTTCTGCCTGATGTCTACGTAGCCTGCGATGTGTGCCGCGGCCAACGGTACAACCGCGAGACCTTGGAAGTCACCTGGAAAGGCAAGAACATCGCGCAGCTCCTGGCGATGACGGTGGAAGACGCCCACGAATTCCTCAAGCCGGTGCCCGCCATCGCGCGCAAGCTGCAGACGCTATTGGATGTCGGCCTGTCCTATATCCAGCTCGGGCAGGCCGCCACCACGCTCTCGGGCGGCGAGGCGCAACGCGTGAAGCTGGCGCTCGAACTGTCCAAGCGCGACACCGGCCGCACCCTCTACATCCTGGACGAACCCACCACCGGCTTGCACTTTGCCGATATCGATTTGCTTTTGAAGGTATTGCACCAGCTGCGTGATGCGGGCAACACCATCGTGGTGATCGAGCACAACCTCGATGTGATCAAGACCGCTGACTGGTTGATTGATATGGGACCGGAAGGCGGCTCCGGCGGCGGCACCGTCGTCGGCGTGGGCACGCCAGAGGATCTGGCGGCCAAGCCGCAAAGCCACACCGGTCGTTACCTGCGCCGCTACCTGGGCGAATGACGCCGCGCGTGCCTCAGGGCAAAAACGCCGGCGACAACACCCTCACCCCGATCGTGAACCAGCGCACCCCGCCGCCGAAGCGGGTCTGCGCGCCCACCGTGGTGTCAAGCTGCACACGGTCTGGCACCAACCAGTAGCGCAGCCCCCCGTGCACGAAGGGCCGCTGGCCGCTTTCGCCGTAGGTTTCGGTAATCAGCTGAAGGCGATCGCGCAGCACGAGTTCAGACCCGAGGCCCCAGGTCGCGTACGTGCGTCGCGCCAAGCGGTCATCGCGCAGGCCGGCATTCACATGCAGCACCAGCGCATCGCTGCGCAAGGAAATACTCACCGGCACGTTCAGGTAGTGGCTCGTTGCATCGCGCGTGCCGGGCTCGAGCCCCCGCTCCACCGAGCGCACCAGACTCAGCGCCAGGCCCCAGTCGTTGGTTCGCAGCGGCCGCAGCATCGACTTGAACTGCAAGAACGAATCGGCCACACGCTCCTGACCCGCTGAACGTTCAAGATTTCCACCCAGGGTAATTTCGAGGTTCTCGATCGGCGTACACGCCGGCACCGCCCAGAACTGACTCGTGCCATGCCGCTCCGCCCGCATCCAGCTTTCCACCTGGCAGGCCTTGGCATCGACGATGCGCGCGTCGTCGGTGACCATGGGCCGCGCGGCCCAGACACTCAGGCCGAAGGCCAACAGCGCGAGCCCAATGAGAGATCGAATCAAGAACATGGCGACAAGCCGTCGTGGGTCGGTCTCAACACACTAGCAGACCGATGTGACAGCACGCGGCGGCCCCCAAGCCGCCGCCTCAGCCCCGCGCCGCCTGCAACAGATCGCGCGTCTTCATCGCCTCGCGCCGTGCCGCTTCGGCGAAATCCTCGCCCGACGACGCGTAAAGAATCGCCCGCGAGGAATTGACGGCGATCGGCGAATCCGGGCGCCAGCCCGCCTTGACCGTGGCCACCGCATCGCCGCCCTGGGCGCCCACGCCAGGAATCAGCAGCGGCACATGGGGCGCCACCTGCCGCACCCGCTCGATCTCGGCGGGATAGGTCGCCCCCACCACCAGGCCCAATTGACCATTGAGGTTCCAAGGCCCCTGCGCCAGGCGCGCCACATGCTCGTACAACAGCGGCTCGCCGGGCACGGTGGACAGGCGCTGGCTTTGCAGGTCATCGCCGCCCGGATTGGAGGTGCGACACAGCAGAAAGGCACCCTTGCCTTCGTACTTCAAATAGGGCTGCACCGAATCAAAGCCCATGAAGGGTGACAGCGTCACCGCATCTGCCCCATAGCGCTCGAAGGCTTCGCGCGCATATTGCTCCGCGGTCGAACCGATGTCCCCGCGCTTGGCGTCCAGGATCACCGGCACATGCGGGATGTTGCGCCGCAAGTGCTCCATCAATTGTTCGAGCTGTCCCTCGGCGCGGTGGGCCGCGAAGTAGGCGATCTGCGGCTTGAAGGCGATGGCCAGATCGGCAGTGGCGTCGGCGATGCGGGCGCAGAAGTCGTAGATGCGGCTGGCGTCGCCCTTGAGCGAGGCCGGGAAGCGCGATGGCTCCGGGTCCAGGCCCACGCACAGCATGGACGCATTGCGCCGCTGGGCGTCTTGCAGCATCTCGAGGAACGTCATCCCCGGATTGTAAGGAGCCCCCTTGGGGCAACGCCTTCACGGCGCCCGGTCCAAGGCGGTCTGGCAAGATCACACGGTTTGAACGTGCCGCGAGCCATGCTGACCTACCTCACCGTCCCCGTCACCCCCTTTGCGCAGAACTGCTCCCTGGTCTGGGACGACCAGACGAAGCAGGCCGCCGTCATCGATCCCGGCGGAGACCTCGACCGGCTCCTCGATGAGGTTGAGCGCCTGGGCCTGAAGCTCGAGCAGATCTGGCTTACCCACGCCCACATCGACCATGCCGGCGGCACCGGAGAACTCGCGCGGCGCCTGAGCCTTCCCATCATCGGCCCGCACCCGGGCGACCAGTTCTGGATCGACGGCCTGCCCCAGCAAAGCGCGATGTTCGGTTTCGCCCCGGCCGAACTCTTCACGCCCACGCGCTGGCTACACGATGGCGACACCGTCACCCTGGGCGGCCACACGCTGAACGTCCGCCATTGCCCTGGTCATACGCCAGGGCATGTGGTGTTTCATTCACCCGAACTGAAACGCGCCTTCGTGGGTGATGTGCTGTTCGCGGGCAGCATCGGCCGCACCGACTTTCCGCAGGGCGATCACGACACCCTGATCGCCAGCATCACGCAGCGCCTGTGGCCCATGGGGGACGACACGGTGTTTATCCCGGGCCATGGCCCCGAGAGCACCTTCGGCCGCGAGCGGCGCACCAACCCCTATGTCGGCGGCACCTGAGGGCTGCCCCGGAATCAGGCTGGCGTGGGGATCTGATCGCAGGCAAACAGCAGGCGATGGCATTCGTCCTGCGACAAGGCCGTACGGCCGACGCACTCTGGAAACATCTGCGCGGCCTGCTGCCGGGTCGCCAGGAGTGCCTCCACCACTTGGCCTGAATCGTCGGGCAAGCCCTCCATGGTTCGCGCCAGGACCCGGGCGGAGAACTGAGTCACGAACCAGCGCACCGCATGCAGCCCAAGCGCTTCGATGAGGGGTGCCGGCTCCGAAGACTGGAGCATCTGTTCGAGCGATTGCCACTTGGCCCCCAAGGCCCAGGCGCGCTCGCCGACGAAATCCCGCAGGATCGCGACCGCCTGCGGTGCCAGCTCGCGGGCGACGGCTGCCTCCAACACCAGATACATCGCGAAGTGATTGCGCACCACCTGCAGCAGGGCCTCCTGGGTCACATGACGTCGCGGGACAAACAACACGGCGTAGGGCGAGGAGTCCAATGAGCGCGCGACCAGCTCGGCATCCCACACCGAATCCGGAAACTCGGATTCGACGAAACAGCTGGATACATGGGCCCGGACGCTGGCGGCGGGGTCGCCTTCTTCAAAGCCTTTGAACCAGATCAAAAGCTCGTTCTCGAACCCCTCGGTACGGAACGTGTTGGCCGGTCCCGACACCGCCTTATTCAGCGAGAGCGCGCACACGCTTCGATCGCGAAGCGGCATCGGAACATGACGCAAAACCTTGCCACCCCAATGATCGTCTTCAATCGCTTCGAGGCATAGCTCGCGCGTCTTGTACCTCTCCGGGACGAACTCGAAATTGGCCAAGGCACTGTGTTGGCCGGCCGCCGCCAGGATCTCGGGCGTGTGAAAACGGACGGGCACCTTATCCAACAAGCCAAGGCTGTCGTCCTCCAGCAACTTGCATAGCAGGGCTCGCCCTTCGTCAGATCCCCAGGCCTGTGCGTGTTCCCGATCGGTCATCACCTTGATCGACGACCAACCATCCTTGGCGATGATCTGCAGCAGGTACTTGCGACGCAAGGCGGCACTGTTCACGGATCCGAGCTCCAGCCTCATCCAGCTGTGCGTGTTGTCCATTGCCACCTTCAGCAGCGCTTCATCCAGAAACTTGGCGGGCACGAACTTGAGCGCATTCGGAGCCTCCGGGCGAACGGCCTTTTTGCACATCTGCGCCGTCTTCAAGGCAGCAGGCACAAAGGCCAAGGCCGCGCCCTTGTTCGCGACCGCCGCATCACACAGGGCCGCGGTGCGAAGGGCCTTCGGTACGTGCTCGAGCGCTTCGCCATCGCCTCGCACAGCCTGTTCACAGACCCGGGCGGTGCGCAGCGCACGCGGGACTTTGCCCAAGGATCCCGGCGCCTGCTTGACGTATGCCAGCGCCTGCCGCTCGTTGCGCAGGCCGACTTTCAGAGAGGGAATCGGGTACAAGCCCGCATAGCCTTGGCCCTGTACCGCCAGCAGCTTGTCCACCAGCGTTTCGGTGCACAGGGCGGCCGGAATCAGCTTGGCCTGCTCGTATTGTTGGAGCAGGAACGCCACTAGCAGATCGTCGTTCCACCAGGCCTTGGGGATGGCGCCGAGGCCGGGGCCTGTGCGGCTTGCCAGTGGAATCAAGATCTCATTGCGGCGCTTGGGATCCTTGCGCAGCGCAGGCTCGCCCTGGATGCGGGCGACCGCTTGCTGCAGCTGCTCGCCCGCCTCGTTGGCCGCCTGTTGTTCGACCGCCTTGCGGGCCTGCGCGGCTTGCTTGCGCCGCGCGTCCCAGTCGATCGTCTCGCCCGCGCGTGCGCGCTCGAGCAGTGACGCGGTCATGCCGTCGTAGTCCCACTCCCCGTCGTATTCGTCCTCGTCGTAGGGTTCGAAGAAGGCGCGCTCCTCGCCATCGCCCAGGTACGCCTCGCCGACCTTGCGCCCCTGCGCAAACACCGCCGCACCGGCAAAGGCGGGGCCTTCCTCCACGTAATGCAACTCGAAGCCGAGGTCAGGATACCGAGCGGCCAGGTCCTCGACCAGCTGCGGCCGTGGGTTCCAGGCCGTGTTGAAGCGGTAGACCAGGTCTCGTCCGTCGACCTCGAGCTCCCCGGTGCTGCGCTCGTCACGCGCGTCCCAGGTGAGTGGAATCACGCCCGCGAGCTTCGTCCAGTCGAGGGCGGCCGAAGGCGAACCGATCGCCCAGGCCAGCTGCGTCAGCCGCTTTTTCGTGCCCTTGACGCGCAAGGTGTTGTAGACCCAGTTCGGCATGCTGTTTATCCGTTAAAGCAAGATGGAGCTCAGCGCCGGCCCGCCGCCTGTTCGTACAGGCCCTGCACACGCGGCACATTCTCCTGCAGGCGCGCGATACGCTCGGGCCCGCGCGGGTGGGTCGAAAGAAACGCCGGTCCACCGCCGCCGCCCGAGGCGCGCCCCATCTTTTCCCATAGGCTCACCGCCGACTGCGGTCGGTAGGCACCGCGCGCGGCCAACTCCAGGCCGACCAGATCGGCGTCGATCTCGTCTTCACGGCTGAAACGCAGCGTCAGCAGCTGCGTGCCCACGTCGGCGGCGATGCTTCCGAGCTGGCCCAGCCCCAGTACCTGCGACAGCACCGACAGGCCGATGCTGGTGCCCTGGGACTTGGCGATGCGCGCGCGCGCGTGTTCGCGTAGCGCGTGCGCCATTTCATGGCCCATCACCATCGCGGCTTCGTCGTCGGTGAGTTCGAGCTGGTTCAGGATGCCGGTAAAGAAGGCGATCTTGCCCCCGGGCATGCAGAAGGCGTTGATCTGCTTGCTCCCGATCAGGTTGATCTCCCAACGCCAGTTGCGTGCGCGGTCGTTCCAGCGCGCGGCGTAGGGCACCAGGTCCTGCGCGATGTCCCGCAGGCGTTTCAACTGCGGATGGCCCTCGGGCGCGAGCGCGCCTTGCTGGCGGGCCTGGGCGATCATCTGGCTGTATTGCTGTCCAGCCGCAGCTTCGAGTTCGCCAGCGGGCACCAGATTGCGCAGGCGCGACGCTTCGTCCACCTGCACCTGCGCGAGGGCGGGCGCCGCTGCAGCCGCACCCGCCGCGAGCAGGAAGGCGCGGCGCGGCATCCAGCGATGACTCGATGGCGGGTGGAGAGACTCGGCGGCACCGGGGGCGCCGTAGCAGGCCAGGCACATATCAGGCTCCGCCGGGGGGCAGCGAGTACACGCAGTGGCAGTGACGAGCGCGGGGGCACATGGTCAACATGATAATGACGCTCACCCATGGCCCCCACAGAGACCCCTTCCCCGCCGCCGCCATCCGGCAGCCCCGAGAAAAACGCCACTGACACGCGCGAGGGCCCCACCGGCCCCACGGGCTGGCTCGCCGCCCTGCGCGTTTACCTCGAGCCGGCCACCCTGCGCATGTTGTTACTGGGTTTCTCGGCGGGTCTGCCCCTGCTGCTGGTCCTGGGTACGCTGGGCTTTCGCTTGCGTGAGGCGGGCATCGACCGCACCACCATCGGCTACCTGTCCTGGGTGGGTCTTGCCTATGGCTTCAAGTGGGCCTGGGCGCCGCTGGTCGACCGCCTGCCCCTGCCGCTGATCACGCGCGCGCTGGGCCGCCGTCGCAGCTGGCTGCTGCTGTCGCAGCTGGCCATCACGGGCGGCCTTGTGGGCATGGCCCTCAACGATCCGAAGCTGCAGCTGCAGGCGGTGGTGGTGTGCGCCCTGGTGGTGGCCTTCGCGTCGGCCACGCAGGACATCGCGCTGGACGCGTTTCGCATCGAATCCGCCGGCACCGAGCGCCAAGCCGCCTTGGCCGCGGCCTACCAGAGCGGCTATCGACTGGCCATGATCTGGGCGGGCGCGGGTGTGCTGTGGATCGCTGCACGCGCGGAGGTGGCCAACGCCGCGGCCTACCAGCACGAGGCCTGGCAGGCGGGCTACCTGGCGATGGCGGCTTCTATGCTGGTGGGGGTGGTCACCGTGTTGCTCTCGCCCGAACCGGCGCACCGCGTGCTCCCCCCGGCACGCAACCTCGCGGCCTGGGTGCGCGAAGCGGTGCTGGAGCCCTTTGCCGACTTCCTTCGTCGCTACCGGGGTCAGGCCGTCCTCGTGCTGGCCCTCATCGCCGTCTACCGCATCAGCGACGTGGTCATGGGCATCATGGCCAACCCCTTCTATGTCGACATGGGCTTCACCAAGGACGAAGTAGCCGCCGTCACCAAGGTGTACGGGGTGATCATGACCCTGCTGGGCGCCTTCGTCGGCGGCGTACTGGCGCTGCGCCTGGGCGTGATGCGGGTGCTGATGCTGGGCGCAGTGCTCAGTGCGGCCACCAACCTGCTCTTTGCCTGGCTGGCCTCCCGCGGACACGACGTGGGGGCCCTGGTGTTCGTGGTGTCGGCGGACAACCTGGCCTCGGGCATCGCCTCGGCGGCCTTCATCGCCTACCTCTCAGGCCTGACCAACATGAGTTATTCAGCCACGCAGTACGCGCTTTTCAGCTCGATCATGCTGTTGGCACCCAAGTGGCTGGCGGGCTTCTCGGGCCAGTATGTGGACCACTTCGGCTACGCCCACTTCTTCCTGGCCACGGCGGCCCTGGGCGTTCCGGTGCTGCTGCTCGTGGCGTTGGCGGCGCGGGTCAAGGCGCGCGGCGCCTAAACCCTGCTTCCGAGCGGGCTCAGTGCCCGCCGCCGAAATGCTCGCCAGCCTTCAGGCGGTACACCGTGCCGCAGTAAGGGCAGCGCGCCTCGCCCGTGTGCGCCACATCCAGAAAGACGCGCGGGTGGCCATTCCACAGCTTCATCCCGGCCTTGGGGCTGGGGCAGAACACCCCGCCATGGCCATTGAGCTCCTTGGCCAGGAGCTCGACGACGGTCTCCGGCTTGGAGGCGGTAGCAGTCATGCGCGTCGTCCTCAGACCAGGGTGAGCCAGTGGGCGTACTTGGGGTTGCGCCCGTTCACGATGTCGAAGAAGGCGGTCTGGATCTTCTCGGTGATCGGGCCGCGCGAGCCAGCGCCGATCTGCACGCGATCGAGTTCGCGAATCGGCGTGACTTCAGCAGCCGTGCCGGTGAAGAAGGCTTCGTCCGAGATGTAGATCTCGTCGCGGGTGATGCGCTTTTGAATGATCTCGATGCCCAAGTCCTGGCAGATATGGAACACGGTGTTACGCGTGATGCCATTGAGCGCGCCAGCCGACAGGTCGGGCGTGTAGACCTTGCCGTCCTTTATCACGAAGATGTTTTCGCCCGCGCCTTCGCTCACGAAGCCCGAGGTGTCCAGCAGCAGGGCCTCGTCATAGCCGTCGTCGGTGGCCTCCATGTTGGCGAGGATGGAGTTGGTGTAGTTGCTCACCGCCTTGGCCTGCGTCATGGTGATGTTGACGTGGTGGCGGGTATAGCTCGAGGTCTTGACGCGGATGCCGCGCTTCATGCCCTCTTCGCCCAGGTAGGCGCCCCATTCCCAGGCGGCCACCATCAGGTGGATGGTATTGCCTTTGGGGGACACGCCCAGCTTCTGCGAACCGATCCAGATCAGGGGGCGCAGGTAGCCGCTTTCCAGCTTGTTGGCGCGCACCACAGCGCGTTGCGCCTCATTCACCTGCTCCTTGGTGAAGGGGATGTTCATGCGCAGGATCTTGCCGCTGTTGAACAGGCGGTCGGTGTGTTCCTGCAGGCGGAAGATGGCGGTGCCCTTGGCGGTCTTGTACGCCCGCACCCCCTCAAACGCGCCGCAGCCATAGTGCAGGGTGTGGGTCAGGACGTGGATCTTGGCGTC
>JBEAZV010000097.1:0-69421 GCA_041159245.1 Pseudomonadota bacterium | reverse complement strand
ATTGCATGTGGTGTATGAAAGTGCACTGGCCGAAGCCTTGCGTGCCGCTGCGCTGGCGGGGATGGGCTTGGCCTGGTTGCCCTTGAGTCTGGTTGAGGAGGACCTGGCACGGGGTGCCCTGGTCCGGGCCAGTTCTGAAGATTACGATGTGTCCCTCCAGGTCCGCTTGTTTGTGGACCGCACGACTGACAACCGTCGACTGCTGAGTCTGATCAGCTAGCGTCTGATCAGCTAGCGTCTGATCTGCCAGCCAGGCTGGGGCAGACGGGATGTAGCTGTAAAGTTGTTTGTCGTGGCGGATCGTTATGATTTTTTTGCATAGTTTTGCACTAAATGTCATTGGACTTTTTCCGGGCCCGCCAATTAAGCTCGCCCGAGCAACTACGTGGCCTCCTGGACTGACACGACCAAGCACATGAATCTTCAAAACTTTCCTCGATTTCGTCTGGGCCACTGGCCTACACCGCTCGAACCCATGAACCGGCTGCGCGCCAAGCTCAATGCGCCGCGGCTTTTCATCAAGCGCGATGACTGCACCGGTCTTGCCACTGGCGGCAGCAAAACCCGCAAGCTGGAATTTCTGCTTGGCGAGGCCCTCAAGCAGGGGGCTGATACCTTGTTAACCCATGGTGCGGTGCAATCCAACCATGTCCGTCAGACAGCCGCTGCAGCGGCCATTGCAGGCTTGCGCTGTGAAGCACTGCTGGAAGAACGTGTGAACAACCCGCCCAATGAATATGAGCATTCAGGCAATGTTTTTCTGGATACCTTGTTCGATGCAACACTCCACCATGTTCCAGGGGGAACAGCGATGGACGCGGCTCTTGAAGACCTGGCCACGCAACTGCGCGCCCAAAACAAGAAGCCCTATGTGATTTCGGGTGGCGGCTCCAACCCACTCGGGTCCTTGGGCTATGTCGATTGCATTCTTGAGTTGCAGAAACAATGCGCCGAAATGGGTCTTCGCAAACCCCATCTTGTGCACGCCACAGGCAGCGCAGGAACCCAGGCTGGCCTGTTGGCTGGCATACATGCGCTGGGTCTGAATTGGCCGGTCACCGGAATCGGTGTTCGAGCCCCGAAGGAAACCCAGGAGACCAGAGTGCATGGCCTTGCCAACCGCACACTGGAACTGCTGGGTCATTCTCCGGATCTGCCGCGCGCAAAAGTGGTTGCGGATGATGGGTTCATCGGTGCTGGCTACGGACAGCCCACCGAGGGGATGGTCGAGGCGGTTCAGATGTTGGCGCGTAATGAGGGCATACTGATCGATCCTGTATACACTGGCAAAGGGATGGCGGGCATGATCGCCATGCTTCGTGCGGGCGCTTTTGGCAGCGATGAGGATGTCATATTTGTCCACACGGGCGGTTCGGCCGCGTTATTCGGCTATCGCTGGGCCTTCGGCCAGCCATAAGGCATGGGGCGGTTTTTTCTATGAGCGTTGGTGGTCGAGCCTGGATCAGGTTTGACCCGTTGGGTTTCGGTCTTTTCACTTGAGGAGAACATGATGAAAGCTTGGCAGAGGGTATTCAAAGCGATTAATTTTCTGGGTGCGGGCTTGCTGCTTCTGGCAATGCACCAGGCTTCTGCGCAGACGGCTCCGCAGCGTGGCGGCACCCTGGTCATGGTGGTTCAGCCTGAACCACCTACGCTGGCCGCTTACCAGAGCACTGCCGGCCCAATCGGGCAGGTGAGCACCAAGGTGTTTGAGGGCCTGCTGGAATACAGCTTCGAGTTGAAGCCGATCCCAAGCCTTGCCAAATCCTGGACGGTCAGTCCGGATGGCAAGACCGTCACTTTCAAGTTGAAGGAGAACGTCAAGTTTCATGACGGCAAGCCCTTCACCAGCGCAGATGTCCAGTTTTCAGTGATGGATGTCCTGAAAAAAGTGCATCCACGTGGCGCCAACACTTTCCGGTCTGTCACCGCCGTCGATACGCCTGATGCGCTCACGGCTGTTTTCAGGCTCAGCGAACCGGCTCCGTACATGCTGATGGCGCTGTCTTCCTATGAATCGCCCATCCTGCCCAAGCATGTCTACGGCAACGGTGATATCGCAAATCACCCCAACGCCAATAATCCGGTAGGCACTGGCCCTTTCAAATTCGGCGAATGGCAAAAAGGCCAATTCATGCGCTTTGACCGGAACCCGGACTATCACAAAGCGGGCATGCCCTACGTCGACCGTATAGTGGCCCGTTTCATTGCTGATGCCGGCACCCGCTCTGCGACCCTGGAGACGCAAGAAGTGCATATGGGCGGCTTCAATGCCGTTCCCCCAGTGGATGTCAAGCGCCTGCAAGGCTTGCCGCACATCGCGGTGACCGCCAAAGGCTATGAAATGCAGGCACCTATCGTGCAGCTGGACTTCAACACCACCAAGCCGCCTTTTGATAATCAAAAAATCCGCCAGGCAGTGGCTTATGCCATTGACCGCAAGTTTGTCATTGACAACGTCTGGTTCGGCTTTGGTAAGGCAGCCACCGGGCCGATTAGCTCCAACTTCAGGGCCAATGGCTTATTTACCGGTGATGTCCGGAACTACAACGTTCCCAATGGCATAGATATGGCCAACAAGCTCCTGGACGAGGCCGGACAGCCGCGTGGCGCCAACGGTGTGCGTTTTGAGATTGTTCACGACATCACCCCTTATGGCGAAGAATGGCGTCGCTTTGGTGAGTATGTCCAGCAGCAGCTTGGCAAAGTGGGCATCAAGGTCACCCTGCGCTATGAAGATGTGCCAACCTGGCTGCGTCGGGTGTATACGAATTACGACTTCCAGCTCACCAACAACTGGATCCAGACCCTGGCTGACCCGGTCATCGGCATGCACAGGCTTTACCATTCCAACTCGATCAAGCCCGGCACTGTATTCGTGAACGATTCACGCTGGAACACCAAGGAAACAGACGAATTGATGAACAAGGCCGCTGTTGAAGTGGATGCCAAAAAACGTGCAGCGCTGTATCACGATCTTCAGAAAAGGATTGTCGAGGCCAGCCCCCTGGTGTTCGTCCACGAGCTCAATTTCGTGACGGTCTATAACAAGAAAGTCAATAACTTCCCGCTCAGCCCGCTCGGTTTGTATTCTTCCTTTGACCAGGTCTGGCTGGCAAAATAAAGCGGGTTATCCACGGAGCAGGCTTTGATCTGGAGAAAAAGCGCGACATTCATCACCTGGCGATTGCTTCAAGCAGTGCCGACCGTGCTGGTGATTGTTGCGCTGAACTTTCTGCTGCTGCAGCTGGCTCCGGGCGATGCGGCCGATGTGCTGGCGGGCGAGGCTGGTTCTGCAACGCCCGAATTCATGGCGCAGCTGCGCCAGAAATTTGGCCTGGACCAACCGGTTGCCATGCAGCTGCTCATCTACATCAAGCAGGTCATGACCCTGGATCTGGGTTACTCCTTTCGCCACGGCATGCCAGTTGCAGACCTGATCCTGTCGCGGCTGGGTCCTTCCATGCTGCTGATGCTGACGGTATTTTTCGTATCGGTTGTTTTTGGCGCTTTCCTTGGCAGCGTGGCTGCCAGAAACCTGAACCATTGGCAGGATCGGATGATTTCAATCCTGACCGTGCTGGCTTACGCCACCCCGGTGTTCTGGGCGGGCCTGATGCTCATTGTGCTGTTTTCCATCAATCTGGGCTGGTTTCCCACCAGCGGCATGCAGAAGGTGGCCGCTTTTTACGAGGGCAGCGCAAAAGTCGTGGACATAGCGCATCACCTGGTTTTGCCGGCCTTGACCCTGACCCTGTTCTATCTTGCGTTGTACACGCGCCTGATGCGTGCTTCCGTCCTCGAGCAGTACTCGATGGACTATGTGGTCACAGCCCGTGCCAAGGGCTTGACCGAGCGACAAATTGCCCGCCGGCATGTGCTGCGCAACGCCTTGCTGCCGGTGGTGACCATGGCGGGCGTACAGGCCGGCGCATTGCTGGGCGGCGCAGTGGTGGTGGAGACGGTGTTCGCCTGGCCAGGCCTTGGCTTGCTGGCATATGAGGCACTGTTTTCACGCGACCTGAATTTGCTGCTGGGTATCTTTTTCTCATCGACCTGCCTGGTCGTATTGGTCAATCTCTTTGTTGATCTGGGCTACTCCCTGCTAGATCCGCGAATTGAGCTGCGCTGACAGATTGCCGTCCCACCCATGAAACAAGGTCTCAGTCGTTTTTTCCGTAACCTGCCGGCTGTCTTTGGGCTGGTGGTGTTGCTGCTGGTGACGGCCGCAGCCATCTTGGCCGGCTTGTTGTATCCGGGTGATCCGTTTGCCATGGTGGGCAAGCCTTTTCAGCCGCCGCTGAGCGAGTATCCCTTGGGCACCGACATGCTGGGCCGTGATCTGTTGGCTGGAATCCTGCATGGCGCGCGCACCACCTTGCTGGTCGGCGCGCTGGCGACACTCATCGCCACCCTGGTCGGGGTGGCGATTGGGGGGCTGGCTGGTTATTTCGGCGGGTACCTGGATAACTTTTTGATGCGTCTGACGGAATTGTTTCAGACCATCCCCTTTTTCCTGTTTGCCATTCTGCTGGTGGCGGTCATGGGGGCCTCGGTGGGCAGCGTCATCATCGCGATTGCGGTGGTTTCCTGGCCACCCATGGCGCGCCTGGTGCGGGGTGAATTCATGTCCATGCGCAACCGGGAATTTGTGCAGGCTTGCGTGTCGCTCGGGATGGGGCACACCCGGATCATTTTTCTGCATATCCTGCCCAATACCCTGTCATCCATCATCGTCACCGGCTCCCTGATGGTGGCGACCGCCATACTGATTGAATCGGGCCTGTCTTTTCTGGGCCTGTCCGATGCCAATGCCATGAGTTGGGGCTTCATCATTGGCTCTGGACGCACGGTGCTGCGAACAGCATGGTGGATCTGCGCCATGCCAGGCATGGCTATTTTGTTGACCGTGATGTCGATCAACCTGGTGGGTGACGGCCTCAACGATGCGCTCAATCCGCGGCTGAACTCGGCATGAGTGCTCAGCCCCCCCTGTTACAGATCGAGGGTCTGACGATCGATCTTCCGCCACAGGCTGATCGCCGCCACGCGGTGCAAAACCTGAGCCTCACCCTGGAGCGCAACCAGATTCTCTGTATTGTTGGCGAGTCAGGTTCCGGAAAATCCCTCATGTCGCGCGCAGTGCTGGGTCTTTTCCCATCGCGTCATGTGCAGCCCAGTGCTGGGAAAATCATGTTTGATGGTGAAGACATGTTGCGGGTGACCCCCGAGAGAATGAGAGATCTGCGGGGCAACCGAATCTCCATGATATTTCAGGAGCCCATGACAGCCCTCAACCCTGTTCTGAGCATTGGTGCGCAAATTGAAGAAGCCTTGGCTGTTCACCAGCGTGTTGATCGCAAGGCCAGGCGCAATCGGGTGCTTGACATGCTCAACGCGGTCAACCTGCCCGACCCGGAAAAAATCCTGCAGTCCTATCCGCATCAGCTTTCTGGCGGTCAGCGGCAGCGCGCCATGATCGCCATGGCGCTCATGATGGAGCCCGACATCCTCATTGCTGATGAGCCAACCACTGCGCTGGATGTGACAACTCAGGCACAGATCCTCAAGCTCATCCGCGAGATTCAGCAAAAGCGCGGCATGGGGGTGCTGTTTGTCACCCATGATTTTGGCGTGGTCGCTGAAGTGGCCGACCGTGTTGCGGTCATGCAGCATGGCCATATCATCGAGCAGGGCTTGGCAGTTGATGTGTTGGATCATCCCCAGCACGCCTACACCCAGGCATTGCTGGGTTCGGTGCCCAGCCTGACACCTGGACCCAAGCGCGACTTCGGTTCGGACAAGGTGATGCTGGCCGTGCAGGGACTCAAGAAAAGCTTCGTCTCTGGTGGTGGCTTTTTTCGTGGAAGTTCCCGCGAGGTCAAGGCACTGGACGCGGTCAACTTTGAGATTCGCCGAGGTGAAACCCTGGGCATCGTGGGCGAGTCTGGCTCGGGCAAATCAACCGTCGCGCGCTGCATCACTCGTTTGCTGGACGCCGATGCGGGCTCGATTCAGGTCGATGGCGTTGACATTGCAGGATTCACCCAGAAAGAACTTCGTCCGATACGGCGTCGGGTACAGATGGTTTTTCAGGATCCCTTTGGTTCACTCAACCCGCGCCGTACGGTCGGCCAGCTGATTGCCGAAGGCCCTATCGTGCACGGCACCGCCGCTGCGATTGCATGGGAGCGCGCCCTTGAGTTGCTCGAGCTGGTTGGGCTTGAGCGGCGCTCTGCCGACCGTTACCCGCATGAATTTTCCGGCGGGCAAAGGCAGCGTATTGGTCTGGCCAGAGCCTTGGCGCTGCAGCCCGATATTCTTGTGGCCGACGAGCCAGTGTCTGCGCTGGATGTCTCGGTGCAGTCCCAGGTTCTGCGCCTTTTGTCGGATATCCGCAAAAAACTCGGCCTGACTGTCCTCTTCATCACCCACGATCTGCGCGTTGCCAGCCAGGTATGTGACTCTGTGGCTGTGATGCTACGCGGTAAGGTCGTTGAATACGGTGCTGTCGCCGATGTGTATGCCAACCCCCAACACCCTTACACCAAGGAGTTGCTGGCGGCCGTCCCCGGGAAAAATTGGAGCCATGGTCGTGAAGGCCTGGTCCTGGCCTAAAGGAAATCATGAACCCTCTGAAAGCACCTGCAACAACAGGATTGGTGCAACTTGGCCGTGATCTGCGCGCCGGTAAGGTCACTTCAACCAGCCTGGTTCAAGCCCGACTGGAGCGAATTCAAGAACTCGAGCCACGGCTTCAGGCCTTTACCCACTTAGATGCTCAGCGAGCCTTGGCGCATGCGCAAGCGATGGATCAGCTGATGTCTTCTGGCGTGGACCTTGGCCCTTTGATGGGAATACCAGTGGCGGTCAAAGACTTGTTCAGTATTAAGGGCACGCCCACCACGGCTGGTAGTCGGGTGGATATTCAAGACCTGGTGCCACCCCCTGGCCGGTTTGTCCAGGCGCTGTTTCGTTCAGGCTGTGTTCTGCTGGGCAAGACCCGCACCACGGAATTTGCGCTTGGCGGCTTCAACCCGAGCCATGTGCTTCCGTGGAACCCGTGCGATGAGAAGGTCAAACGCATGACGGGTGGCTCCAGCCACGGGTCTGCAGTCGCCATGGCCGCTGGCTTGGCGGGTTTTACGGTGGGCTCTGACACAGGTGGGTCGGTGCGTTGGCCTGCTGCGCTGTGTGGGGTGGTGGGCTACAAAGCCAGCGCCACCCACTGGCCAACGGACGGCGTGTTCCCCCTTTCACCCCATATGGACAGCGTGGGGATTTTTACCCAAAGCGTGCAGGATGCGGCTTGCGTCGAAGCTGCGCTTGCCGGTCGAACATTGGCCAGCCCACCTCCTGTCTCAGGCCTGAGGCTGGCCTGGCCGGTGCGCCATTTCATGGAGAACCTGGATGCATCGGTGGCGGCCTGTTTCGAGGCGGCGCTGCAGCGCTTGCGTCAAGCTGGCGCCAAGATTACCGAGATCGATGTCCCCGAAGCTGCTGAAATTGATGCAGTTTTCCGCTGCCTGGTACCAGCCGATCTGTTGGCTTTTCTGGGGCGCGAGCGTATCCAACGTTGTGCCGATCAAATCGATCCGGTGGCAGCTTCCCGTCTGGCAGCGGCCAATGACCTGAAGGCAGATGAGTATGTTCGGATGGTTTCTCGCCGAGCGGCATTGGAGCAACTCATGCGTGAACGGTTCGGTGATTTTGATGCCTGGATCTCGCCAACAGTACCGCAAATCCCCCCGCCAATCGACAATTTCAAGGTAGTGAGTGATATCGCCGAATGGAATCGCCTGGCCACCCAAAACACCCGACCAGGAAACCTGTTCAATCAGTGTGGCATCTCCATTCCGATTCACCATCTCGGCGCTGACCTGCCGGTTGGACTGCAGCTCTGTGCCCCGTCATCCTGTGATGCCGAGTTGCTGCAGGCTGCCATGGCGCTTGAGGCATTGCTCGGGCCAGCAGCCAACGCCTGACTCCCAAGGCGCCGCGCCTGCGGCCCAGTCTTTAATCCGTTACAGTGCTGTTTGTCATGACAGCAGTTGCCACCCACAAATTTACAGTTGCAGTGGTCATGCGCAAGGAGCGCATCGATGGCCCAATGAGCCGCTGGCAGCCTACCCGTTGGGTGCTGGACGATGTGCTGGCTTACGCACCTGATGCCGATGCGCCGCCGCGACGAATTTTTCAGGACGAGCGCGAGGAGCGCTGGTTGTTCACTGGTCTGAGCGTGGAGCTTTTTCGCGACGATGCGGAGGGCTATTATCTCAATCTTAGCTCGCCCTCACCCTGCTGGTTCGTGCTGTGGCGTATGGAAGAAGAGGCTACCGTTGCCGACGAGCCTCTGGCACGGCCTGCTTTTGTCAGCCTGAGCTATCACGATGCTGGCCGGTGGCTGGACGCGCAGGAAACCGTGGAGCAAGTACCTGCACCCACCGAAGTGGTCGAGCTGCTCAGGGAATATGTCGAGCAGCATTACGTGCCCGAGCCCAAGCGGCGCAAACGACCCGACAGTTTTCGGCCTTTGACAGACCGCTTCGGCAATCCGGCCTCGGTCAGTACCAATGGCAAGAAACCCGGGGCTGGCAATGGCTGACGGTTTTCTTGGGCGCTGGGCTCGCCGCAAGCAGGATGCGCGGCAAGGGCGCGCGCTCGAGGAGCCCCCGCCTGCTTCCGCAGCGACTACGCCGATCCCGCCGCAAGCCGCCAACACAGCCTACACATCTTCAGCAGTCCAGACGCCATCTTCGCTGTCTAAGTTAACTGCGCCACAGGATCAGACTGCCTCCAGCCCGCAGCAAGCCCCGGCCGCGCCCACGCTGGAAGATGCGATGCAACTCACCCCGCAGTCTGACTTCAAGCCTTTTGTTGCCAACGGCGTCTCACCCGAGGTGCGCAACGCCGCAATGAAAAAATTGTTTGCCGACCCGCACTTCAATGTGATGGACGGGCTCGACATCTACATCGACGACTACTCCATTCCCAGCCCCTTGCCCGCCTCGATGTTGCGACGGATGGTGGGCGCCCAGATGCTCAACTTGTTTGACGACGAAGAAAAGCCAACCGCCGGGGCCGCATCTGCTCAGCCAGTGCCTCCAGCCGCCCAGACCCCAGAGTCCTTGCCGTCGGCCCCGCCTGATCCCTCGCTCGCGGCACAATCACAGCCTGAGCAGCCCGAAGAAGCCCATTCCGATTTACCGCTCCCACAGGACAACCATGCCAACCCTGATATGCGACTGCAACCAGACCATGCCCCTGGCTCCCAAGGCCCTGGGCGCGGCACTGGGTGAGCAGCTGACAGCGCACTCCACTTTGTGCCGCCGTGAGGCAGGCGCTTTCCTGCAGGCGCTTTCGGGTAGCGAGCCCTTGGTGGTGGCCTGCACCCAGGAGGCGCGTTTGTTTACCGAACTGGCCGAGCAGGCGCCCGCAGCCGTGCCGATCCGGTTTGTCAATATCCGGGAGACCGGTGGCTGGAGCAAGGACGCTGCCAAGGCCACGCCCAAGATGGCGGCCTTGCTGGCTGCAGCACACCTGCCCGAGCCCGAGCCGGTGCCCACCGTGACTTACAAAAGCGCTGGTCGGGCGCTGGTCATCGGCTCCCTGGACGCGGCCGAGCGTGCTGCCGACTTGCTGGCGGACACGCTGGAGGTCACGCTCTTTAGCCTTGGTGCGGGGGAGGGCGGTACAACCCAGGAAAGGCGCTACCCAGTGCTGAGTGGAAAGATCGGACAGCTCTCAGGCTGGCTGGGCGCATTCGAACTGAAATGGACGCGCAGCAACCCGATCAACCTGGACCTGTGCACCCGCTGCAATGCCTGCGTGGCGGCTTGTCCGGAGGGGGCCATCGGCCTGGACTACCAGGTGGACAGCGCGCTGTGTCAATCGCACCGGGCTTGCGTCAAGGCTTGCGGGGTTGCCGGCGCCATCGACTTCACCCGTGAGCCCACCGAAGACAGCGAACAATTTGACCTGATTCTCGACTTGCGCAGTACGGCAGCCTTTAGCCAGCACGCCAAGCCGCAAGGCTATTTCCATGCGGGCAGCCAGGGCCCGGATCTGCGTACCCTGATCGATCTGCGCGCCTTGGTGGGCGAGTTTGAAAAACCCAAATTCTTTGTCTACAAACAAAAACTCTGCGCCCACAGCCGCAACGAAAAGACCGGTTGCAATGCCTGCATTGAGGTTTGCTCGGCTTCGGCCATCAGCTCTGAAAAAGAGCGTCAGCAGATCAAGGTCAACCCCAACTTATGCGTTGGCTGCGGCAGTTGCACCACGGTCTGCCCCAGCGGTGCGCTCACCTTTGCCTACCCGCGCGCGGCCGAGCAGGGCAGCAAGATCAAAACTATCTTGTCCACCTACGCCAAAGCGGGGGGCAAGGAGGCCGTGCTCATGCTACATAGCCAGCAGCAGGGCATGCAACTCCTCAACGACCTGGGTCGGGCTGCAAGAATCGATGATGGCATCCAGGGGCTGCCAGCGCGTGTGCTGCCCCTGGCCTTGTGGCATACCGCCTCGGTAGGCATTGAGCTCTGGCTCAGTGCGATAGCCTATGGCGCCTCGCAGGTCTGGGTCCTGATGACCGATGAGGAAGCGCCTCAGTACCACAGTGCGGTACAGGCGCAGATGGAAGTGGCCCAGGCCATCTTGCATGGGCTGGGCTACAGCGGCCAGCATTTGCGCCTTTTGACTGCGCGCGATGCGCGCGACCTGGCAGGTTTGGATGAGTCGCTGCGGGTCCCGGCGGCGCGCACTGTGGCGCAGGCCGCTGGTTTTGCGGTCCAGGCCGACAAACGCGCCACCCTGGAGCTGGTGCTGGACCATCTGATCGCGCAGGCGCCAGCCCGGCCGCCCACCGATGCCATCGACCTGCCCGCCGCCTCGCCTCTGGGCACCTTGTCCATCGACAAGGACGCCTGCACCCTGTGCCTGAGCTGTGTCAGTGCCTGCCCGGCCAGCGCCTTGCAGGACAACCCGCAGGCACCGCAGCTTCGCTTCATCGAGAAAAACTGCGTTCAGTGTGGCCTGTGCGTCAAGACCTGCCCGGAAAATGCCTTGGCGCTCAGCCCGCGCCTGCTGCTCTCGCCCAAGCGGCGCGAGGCGGTGGTGATCAACGAGATGCAGCCCTACGCCTGCATCCGTTGCGGCAAGCCCTTTGGTACCCTCAAGGCCATTGAAACCATGCTGGGCCGCCTGGCCGGGCACGCCATGTTCCAGGGCGAGGCGCTGGAGCGGCTCAAGATGTGCGGCGATTGCCGCGTCATTGACATCTATTCCAACTCCAATGAAAACCGGATCACCGACCACTGATATTGGCGGGTACGGGCAACTATCTCCATGAACCAACCCACCGACCCAAGCCAGCCTGAACTAGCCAACCTGCAGGGCAGCTCGCTGGACGAGGAAACCGCCCGCGCCGAGGTTTATGGCCTGCTGGCTGCGCTCTACTATGCCCCTCCTACGAGTGAGCTGATGGCCCAGTTGCGGGTGGCCGTTACCGAGGCGCCTGCCGCTGGCGGCTATCTGGAGGAGCCCTGGCGTGCCCTGGTGACTGCAGCGCGTACGCAGCAAGACGCGGCAGTGGCGCAGGAGTTTGCCGCCCTCTTTGGCGGGGTAGGCAAGCCCGAGGTCTACCTGTTCGGCTCTCATTACCTGAGTGGCTTCCTGAATGAAAAGCCGCTGGTTCAACTGCGCGCTGACCTGGCAAAAATGGGCCTGGGTCGAGACGAGACCCTGCCTGAGACCGAAGACCATATTGCCTACCTGTGTGAGGTGATGCGTTACCTGATCGCCGGTGATGATGTGGCAGTGGCCAACCTGACCCATCAGCGTGAATTTTTCTCACACCACCTGCAGCCCTGGCTGACCCAGATGTGCGATGCGCTGGCCGGACACCCCAAAGCCCGTTTTTATGCTGCCCTGGCTGAATTTACCCGGGCTTTTGCCTCGGTGGAGACCCAGGGATTTGACATGCTGGATTGAGCTGGGCCCGGATCGTTTTAGTGCTGGTACTAAGGGTTTAACACTAGTTCTTTCCGGCTAGGACCCGTTGATAATCGCGTGAGGATAGGTTCGGCCTATGTGCGTATCAACATAAGTTTTTGCGGTAGCTGTAGTTTTTAGTGCATCAACGACTCTTCACATTTTTGTTGGGGGCAACCATGAGTGATCAAGACAAATCCACCAAGCGACGTAGCGTGCTGGCAGCCCTGGGCCTGACTGGCGCGGCTGCGGCCACCCTGACTGTTTTGCCTGGCAGGCAGACCGCGCAGGATGCAAGCGACACCGCTGCACAGGCTAAGTCCAAACCCCAACGGGGTGGCGGCTATGCGCTGACAGAGCATGTCAAGCGCTATTTCGAAACCACCCGCATCTAAGCCATATCCTGGAGGTATCCATGTTGCTGACCAAGAAGCCAGACGCCGCCCTCAAGTCTGTGGCCGTCCGTTCCCCCTTTGTTCATAGTCTCTCGCGCGGCCTGTCGCAGGCGCTGCCCACCATGGACCGGCGCGCGTTTTTGCGCCGCTCCGGCCTGGGCCTGGGTGTGGGCATTGCCGCCTCCCAGCTCTCGCTGGTGAAAAAATCACATGCTGCCAGCAATGTGGCGGTCGGTGATGGCAAGATTGAAGTCAAGCGCACCGTCTGCACCCACTGTTCGGTGGGCTGCGCCATCGATGCAGTGGTGGAGAACGGAGTCTGGGTGCGCCAGGAGCCGGTGTTTGATTCACCGATCAACTTGGGCGCCCACTGCGCCAAAGGCGCTTCCATTCGCGAGCACGGTCATGGCGAATACCGCCTGCGCTACCCGATGAAGCTGGTCAACGGCAAATACGAGCGCATCAGCTGGGATGTGGCGCTCAATGAGATTGCCGCCAAGATGCAGGAACTGCGCAAGGCCAGCGGCCCAGACAGCGTCTACTTCGTTGGCTCATCCAAGCATAGCAACGAACAGGCCTACCTGATGCGCAAGTTCGTCAGCTACTGGGGCAGCAACAACTGCGACCACCAGGCCCGTATCTGCCACTCCACTACGGTGGCTGGCGTGGCCAACACCTGGGGCTATGGCGCCATGACCAACTCGTACAACGACATGCAAAACAGCAAGGTCGCCCTGTACATTGGCTCCAACGCCGCCGAAGCGCATCCGGTCAGCCTGCTGCACATGCTGCACGCCAAGGAAACCGGCTGCAAGATGATCGTGGTGGATCCGCGCTTCACCCGCACCGCCGCTAAGGCCGATGAGTTCGTGCGCATCCGCTCCGGCACTGACATTCCCTTCCTCTTTGGTGTTCTGTACCACATCTTCAAGAACGGTTGGGAAGACAAGAAATACATCAACGACCGCGTCTTTGGCATGGAGGATGTCAAGAAAGACATCATGGCCAAGTGGACACCAGCCGCGGTGGAAGAGGCGTGCGGCGTCAAGGAAGAGCAGATGTTCAAAGTGGCCAAGATGATGGCCGACAGCCGCCCGGGCACCATTGTGTGGTGCATGGGTCAGACCCAGCACACTATCGGTAACGCCATGGTGCGTGCCTCCTGCATCTTGCAACTGGCCCTGGGCAATGTGGGCAAGTCCGGCGGTGGCGCCAACATCTTCCGCGGTCACGACAATGTGCAGGGCGCCACCGACGTGGGCCCCAACCCCGACTCGCTGCCCGGTTATTACGGTATTGCCGAAGGTTCCTGGAAGCACTTCGCCAAGGTCTGGGGCGTCGAGTTCGACTGGATCAAGGGCCGTTTTGCCGCCCCCGGCATGATGACCAAGCCTGGCATCACCGTCTCGCGCTGGATTGACGGCGTGCTCGAGAAAAATGAGTTCATCGACCAGGATGCCAACCTGCGCGGTGTCTTTTTCTGGGGCCACGCGCCCAACTCCCAGACCCGTGGTCTGGACATGAAACGCGCCATGGACAAGTTGGACTTGTTGGTGGTGGTCGATCCCTACCCTTCAGCGACTGCTGCCATGGCCGCCATGCCGGGCAAGGCCGAGGACCTCAACCCCAACCGCGCGGTCTACCTGCTGCCTGCGGCCACCCAGTTCGAGACCAGTGGCTCCTGCACCGCCTCCAACCGCTCCATTCAGTGGCGCGAAAAAGTCATCGATCCGCTGTGGGAGAGCCGTAGCGACCACATGATCATGTATCAGCTGGCCGACAAGCTCGGCTTTGGCAAAGAGTTGTGTGTCAACTACAAGATGCAGAAGGTCAAGGGCCTGGATGAGCCAATTCCCGAGGACATCCTGCGCGAGATCAACAAGGGCGTCTGGACCATTGGCTACACCGGCCAGAGCCCAGAGCGCCTCAAGGCCCACATGCGCAACATGCACGCCTTCGACGTCAAGTCGCTCAAGTGCAAGGGCAAGGTGGTGGACAAGGAAACCGGCTACGACATGTCGGGCGACTACTTCGGCCTGCCCTGGCCCTGCTTCGGCACCGCTGCAATCAAGCACCCGGGCTCACCCAACCTGTACCAGACTGACCGCCATGTGATGGAGGGCGGTGGCAACTTCCGCGCCAACTTTGGTGTGGAGCGTGGCGGCAAGAACCTGCTGGCCGAGGATGGCTCGCACTCGCTGGGCGCAGACATCACCACCGGCTATCCAGAGTTTGACCATGTGCTGGTCAAGAAGCTGGGCTGGTGGGATGACCTCACCGATGCCGAGAAGGCCGCCGCCGAAGGCAAGAACTGGAAGACCGACCTGTCTGGCGGCATTCAGCGCGTGGTCATGAAGCATGGCTGCCATCCCTTTGGCAATGCCAAGGCGCGCGCAGTGGTGTGGAACTTCCCCGACGCGATCCCGCAGCACCGCGAGCCGGTCTATGGCACCCGCCCTGACCTGATTGCCAAGTACCCCTCGCACGACGACCAGAAAACCCGCTGGCGTCTGCCCATCCTCTACAAGTCGCTGCAGGCGAAGAATGTGGAGAACAAGCTGCACGAGAAATTCCCGCTCATCATGACCTCGGGCCGCTTGGTCGAGTACGAGGGCGGTGGCGAGGAAACCCGCGCCAACCCTTGGTTGGCCGAGCTGCAACAGGAAGCCTATGTGGAGATCAACCCCGCGGCTGCCAATGCGCGTGGTATCGCCAACGGCGATCGGGTGTGGATGGTCACCCCGACTGGTGCGCGCCTCAATGTGCAGGCCATGGTGACCGAGCGTGTGGCGCCCGACACCGTCTGGATGCCTTTCCACTTCTCTGGGCGCTGGCAAGGCGCTGACATGTTGGCTTACTACCCGAAAGGGGCTGCGCCGATCGTGCGCGGCGAAGCTGTCAACACGGCTACTACATATGGCTACGACATCGTGACCATGATGCAGGAAACCAAGACCACTATCTGCAACATCGAGAAAGCCTGAAACCTTCGCTAGGAGAAATTTATGGCACGCATGAAATTTATCTGTGACGCTGAGCGCTGCATCGAGTGCAACGGTTGTGTGACGGCTTGTAAAAATGAGCATGAGGTACCCTGGGGCGTCAACCGTCGCCGAGTGGTCACTCTCAACGACGGCATCCCCGGCGAGAAATCTGTCTCTGTGGCCTGCATGCATTGCAGCGATGCACCCTGCATGGCGGTCTGCCCGGTCAACTGCTTCTACCGCACCGACGAAGGCGTGGTGCTGCATGACAAGGACGTGTGCATCGGCTGCGGCTACTGCAGCTATGCCTGCCCCTTCGGCGCGCCCCAGTTCCCCTCGGCTGGCACCTTCGGTGTGCGCGGCAAGATGGACAAGTGCACTTTCTGCGCCGGCGGCCCCGAGGCCAACGGCTCGCAGGCCGAGTTCGAAAAATACGGCCGTAACCGACTGGCCGAGGGCAAGCTGCCCGCCTGTGCCGAGATGTGCTCCACCAAAGCGCTGCTGGCGGGCGACGGCGACGTCATCGCCGACATCCTGCGCAATCGTGTTCTGAAGCGCGGCAAGGGCGCTGAAGTCTGGGGCTGGGGCACCGCCTACGGCTCCAAGCAGGCGGGCCAGCCCGCGGGAGGCAAGTCATGATCGCGCGTCTTGCGATGATCGGCGCCACGATGGTGGGGCTCATGGCCCTGACCGGTTGCGGCGAGAAGCCCCAAGGCATGGGCGGCGTCAAGAGCGACACCCCGCCGTACCAGGGCACGGGCATGGCCTACACCCTTCCGGGCTGGAAAGCCGGCGACAAGACCAGCTGGGAGCAGCAACTCAAGACCCGCGCGCAGGCACAGAACGACCATGCAAGAGCCCAATGACTTCCTGCGACGCGCCGCGCGCGCGCTGACCGCCAGCCTGCTGCTGGCGGCAGGCGCCGCCTCCGGCGCCTACGCGCAGGCCAAGCCGGCGGCGGCAGCGCCTGCATCGGCCGCCGCGCCCGCCGCCGCCCCGGCGGCGACGGGTGGCATCCAGGGCCAGAACATCTTTGAGGTCAAGCCCGACGCGAGCAATGACCCCAACTACCTCAAGCAGACCAACGCCGAGCGCAATCAGGTCCAGCCGGGCAACAACGCGCCGATGTGGCGCGCGGTCGGCGCAGGCACGACGGGCTACACCAGCCTGCCCAAGTCCGAGGCGCCGGAAGCGGGCAACCTGATCCAGCCCTTTGTGCAGTACCCGGGCTCGGGCCTGACCAACGCGGGCGAAGCCTGGCGCCAGGTTCGCAACAACTGGATCATTCCCTACGGCGGCGCGCTGCTGGCCATCGTGGTGTTGGCCATCGGCATCTTCTACTTCGGCAAGGGCTCGATTGCCCTGCACGGCACCGAGACCGGTCGCAAGATCGAGCGCTTCACGCCGTTTGAGCGCGCGGCCCACTGGTCCAACGCGATCGCCTTCGTGGCGCTGGCCGTCTCCGGCATCGTGATGGCCTTTGGCAAGTACTTCATGCTGCCGATCATGGGCAGCACCCTGTTCGGGTGGCTCACCTACGCGCTGAAGAACATCCACAACTTCGCGGGCCCGCTGTTCGCGGTGTCGCTGGCGGTGGTGTTCTTCACCTTCCTGCGTGACAACTGGCCACAGCGTGGCGACCTGGTGTGGTTGCTCAAAGGGGGTGGCCTGCTGTCCGGTCAGGAAGTGCCTTCGCACCGCTTCAACGCCGGCGAGAAGGTGGTGTTCTGGGGCGGCGTCTTCGCGCTGGGCATCATCGTGGTGGCCTCGGGCCTGGTGCTGGACAAGCTTATTCCCGGCCTGATCTACGAGCGCGCCACCATGCAGGTGGCCCACATGGTCCACGCGGTGGCCACGGTGCTCATGATGGCCATGTTCCTAGGCCACATCTACCTGGGCACCATCGGCATGAAGGGCGCCTACAAGGCGATGCGCACCGGCTATGTCGACGAGACCTGGGCCAAGGAGCACCACGAACTCTGGTACGACGACATCAAGGCGGGCAAGATCCCCGCGCAACGCAGCAAGGAGTCCCCGCCCGCTGCCGATGTTCGTACCGCGTGAAGAAAGAACAACGATGAAACACCTGTTCCTCCCCGCCCTGCTGGCCGTTGCTGTCCCCATGGCCATGGCCAAGTTGCCCGCCCCTGACGACGCCGCCAAGGCCAAGGCTGCTGAAGCCGCCGCCAAGACCGCGTGGCAGGGCAAGGTTGACGCCTTCCAGCTTTGCAAGTCGCAAGACCGCGTGGCCGCCCACTACCGCAAGACCAGCGGCGCGCCCGCCACCAAGACGGCCGCCGCGCCCGCCAAGCCCGCCTCGGGCGCTGCCAAGCCAGCGTCCGCGCCGCAAGCTGCAGCGGCCCCGGCCCCATGCGTGGATCCGGGTCCTTTCGTCTACACGCCTGCGGTCGTGGCCGCCGCGCCCGCGGCTTCTGCAGCGGCGCCTGCCAAGCCGGCCTCGGCCCCCGCGCCCGCGAAGAAGGGTTGATCGCCGCGCCGCGCCGACACCGCAACCCAGGCCAGCCCATACCCGGCTGGCCTTTTTCGTTGTAGGCTGCGCGCCGCATCTCCTGCCCCCACGCTCTCCCCATGAACCTGCCATATCTGACCGATGCCCGCGCGCCCCTGGTGCGCGAGGTGGATGCCGTCGACGAGCATGGCCAGGCGCAGCGTGTGCAGATACCGGCCGAGCGCGATCTCACCGTCTATGTAGACAAGCGCGAGCTCGTCACGCTCATGACGCTGGGGGCGCGGCCCGAGTGGCTGGTCCTGGGCTACCTGCGCAACCAGCGCCTGGTCGCCTCGCCTGGGGAGGTGGAGTCCATCACCGTGGACTGGGAGGTGGGCGCCGCGGCGGTGAAGACCCGCAGCGGCATCGATCACATCGAGGAGCGCACCGCGCGCCGCGTGGTCACCACCGGCTGCGGCCAGGGCAGCGTTTTCGGCGCCCTGATGGACGACGTGCAGTCCATTGCCCTCCCTCAGGCGCGACTCACCCAGGCCCAGCTCTATGTCCTGGTCAATGCCATCCGCCTGCAGGAAAGCACGTACAAGTCGGCAGGCTCGGTGCATGGCTGCGCCCTGTTTCATGGCGGACGGATGCTGGTGTTCGTCGAGGATGTCGGCCGTCACAACGCCATCGACACCATCGCCGGCTGGATGTGGATGCACGGGGTGGACACGGTGCAGGCCACGCCTGACGAACCCTTCGTCTTCTACACGACGGGTCGTTTGACCAGCGAGATGATCATCAAGTCGGCGCAGATGGGGGTGGCCCTTGTGGTCTCGCGCAGCGGCATCACGCAGATGGGACACCAGATCGCGCAGCAGCTCGGGTTGTGCGCCATCGGCCGCGCCACGAACAAGCACTTTCTTTGCTATAGCGCGCCGCAACGTCTGCAGCTGCAGCCCGAGCTGGCTGCGTCACGCCTGCCGTCACAGGGGTAAATGAATTCGGGTAACGTCCACCCGATGATCCCCACCCCGCATAGCCCGTCTCCCTGGCGCCTGGGCGCCAAGATGCTCTGGCGCGACCTGCGCGCAGGCGAATTGCGCCTGCTGGTGGTGGCGGTGCTGCTCGCGGTGGCAGCCCTAACGGCGGTGGGCTTCTTTGCCGATCGTCTGCAAGGGGGACTTGCCCGCGATGCGCGCCAGCTGCTTGGGGGTGATGCCGTGGTCGCCAGCGACAACCCGCTGCCGCCGACCTTCGCCGCGCAAGCGCGTGCGCTGGGCCTGCAGGCCACCAGCACGCTGGGCTTTCCCACCATGGCGCGTGCCAGCGATGCGCAGGGCGGTTCCACGCGCCTGGTCGCCCTCAAGGCGGTGGCCGAGGGCTATCCGCTGCGAGGGCAGCTCACCGTCGCCCCCACACGCGAGGCGGCGGCGGTGCCGGCCCGAGGCGTCCCGCCCGCCGGACAGGCCTGGGTCGACGCTGCGCTGCTCGACGCCCTGCAACTGCAGGTGGGCGACGCGCTCCTGCTAGGGGATGCAACGCTGAGGATCGGCCAGGTGCTGGTGACCGAGCCAGACCGCGGTGCGGGTTTCATGAGCTTCGCCCCGCGCGTCATGATCCTGGAAGCCGATCTTGCCGCCACGCGCCTCGTGCAGCCGGCGAGCCGCCTGAACTATCGCCTCGCGGTGGCCGGGCCCGACGCGGCGGTGGCTCGGTTCACGCGGTGGGCGCAGGACCAGATCCAGGCCGCTGACCTGCGTGGCGTGCGCCTGGAATCCTTTGAGGCCGGACGGCCCGAGATGCGCCAGACCCTGGACCGCGCCGAGAAATTCCTGAACCTGGTGGCCCTGCTCTCGGCGCTCCTGAGCGCGGTGGCGGTGGCCCTGGCCGCACGTGCCTTCGCCGCCAGCCATCTGGATGACTGCGCCATGCTGCGCGTGTTGGGGCAGCGTCAACGCAGCATCACCCAGGCCTATGCCTTCGAGTTCGGCGTGGTGGGCCTGGTTGCCAGCCTCCTGGGCGTGGCCCTGGGCTGGATCGTGCATTTCGTGTTCGTGCTGCTGCTCGCCGGATTGGTGGATGCGAGCTTGCCCTCACCGGGCCTCTGGCCGGCGGCCTTCGGCGTGGGCATGGGCCTGACCCTGTTGCTCGCCTTCGGTATACCGCCGGTACTGCAACTGGCCAAGGTGCCGGCCCTGCGTGTGATCCGCCGTGACCTGGGCGGATTGCAGCCAGCGTCGGCCGGGGTGCTGGGGCTGGGGGTGGCGGGCTTCGTCGTCCTGCTTCTGGCCGCGAGCAGTGACTTGAAGCTCGGCGGCATCGCCGTGGGCGGCTTCGCGCTGGCGGTGGGGCTGTTCGCGGGTCTGAGCTTCCTGGCGGTAAAGCTGCTGCGGCGCGCGGTCAACGAAGCGACCGCGCCGCGCTGGCTGGTGCTGGCCACACGCCAGGTCTGCGCACGCCCAGCCTATGCGGTGATGCAGGTCAGTGCGCTAGCAGTCGGCCTCTTGGCGCTGGTGTTGCTGGTGCTTTTGCGCACCGACCTGATCGACAGCTGGCGCCGCGCCACGCCGCCGGACGCACCCAACCGCTTTGTGATCAACGTCATGCCCGAACAGGCAACGGCTTTTCGCAAGTTACTCGACGACGCTGGCGTGGTCCGCTACGACTGGTACCCCATGATCCGCGGTCGCCTGATCGCGATCAACGGTCGTACCGTCAATCCCGATGATTTCCAAGAGGAGCGCGCCCGCCGCCTGGTGGACCGCGAATTCAACCTCTCGCACATTGCTGCCCCGCCGCCACACAACCAGGTGGTTGCGGGCCGCTGGCAACCGGAAGAACGCGGTGCGGTGAGTGTGGAGGAGGGGCTGGCCCGCACCCTGGGTCTCAAGCTTGGCGACACCATGCTGTTTGACATCGGTGGTATCCGCAGCGAGGCGCGCATCACCTCGCTGCGCAAGGTGGACTGGGGCTCCCTGCGTGCGAATTTCTTCGTGATGTACCCGGTGAGCGAGCTGGCCGATGTGCCCGTGACCTTTATGAGCGCCTTTCGCGCTCCCGACCGTCCAGGCTTTGATAACGCACTGGTGCGCGCCTTTCCCAACGTGACCAATGTGGACATGTCTGCCACCTTGCGCCAAGTGCAAGGCGTGTTGGACAAGGTCATTCGCGCCGTGGAATTTCTCTTTGGATTCACACTGGCTGCCGGTCTGGTGGTCTTGTTCGCGGCAGTCACCGCCACTCGCGAAGAGCGGGCTCGCGAATTCGCGGTGATGCGGGCCGTGGGCGCACGCGCTTCCTTGCTGCGGCAGGTGCAGCGCGCCGAACTGGCGGGTGTGGGTCTGCTGGCGGGCTTCCTGGCCAGCGCAGTGGCCATGGCGGTGGGCTGGGGCCTGGCGCGCTACGCCTTCGAATTCGAGTGGCGCGCCTCACCTCTCGTGCCCCTGCTGGGCGCCCTGGCCGGCGCGGTGCTGGCCCTGGTGGCGGGCTGGTGGGGCCTGCGTGGTGTGATCACGCGGCCGGTGGTGGAAACGCTGCGGCGCGCCGCGCAATAAAACGAGGGTGGCCTCACGCGGAGGCCGCGTACATCACCGCCGGAAAGGTGGCGATCCAGGCCCAGAAGAACCGGTTCAGGCCGAAGTACCAGAACACCCCGAAGTGAAAGACCGCCGCCACTGCGCAGAACGCGGCGGCCAGGCGCGCATCAAGCAAAGCCAGGGGAAAGCAGCCCTCCCACACGGTAAAGGACCAGGCGCAGGCGCGTGCAGCCCAGGGCCTGTGGAATACGCTGTTGGCTGCGATCGGGCCGTACACCCCAGTGTCCAGGAAGAAGGGCAGCGCCCGGCCCGTGCGCCATTCGGGCCGCAGCAGCTTCACCCACCCGGACATGAAGTACGAGGTGGCCGCCTGCAGGGCCACGTACCACAACCCTGCACGCCAGCCCTGCGCCATGTCCGCATAAGCACCCACGCCGTGCGCGATCAGCAGGCCGGTCAGGCCCACGAGCGTCATGAAGTCGCTGCCGCCGTTGAAGGCGCCGCGCCAGCGAAACAGCAGCAGGAGGGCGATCACGAACAGGACCACTGCGCCCGCCAGCGACAGGTGGCCCATCATGAGTAGCAAGGCCAGTCCGGCGCGCGCCCAGAGCATTCCCAGGTAAACGGCCGGCCGAAAGGCCGCATCCAGAAGTGGCAGCACCCAGCGTGGATGCGTGGGGACCTCGGTGCGCTGGATCGCCCAGTCGCCCACGCGGTCCAAGGCCTGCACCCGCAGCTGCTCCAGCGACTGCAGCAGCAGACTCCAGCCCAGAAGGATCTCAAAGGCGCGGGCGGCGTCGGTGAGTGTCATCGGGTCATGCGCCCAGCACGGGGGATTGCAGCATGCACACCGGCTCCTCGCCTCGCGGCGATTCCAGACGCACCTCAAACTGGTAAGCGCGTGCTTCTGGCGGCAGGGCGGTACGCGCCAGGCGCACCACCAGCTGGTAGCTCACGCATTCGCGGATGTCGGCGCCCTCGGGCAGGTCGTTGATGTCGGCCGCCAGGTGGTCCACCAGGTTCTGCTGCGACAGCGCCAGGTTCACGTCGGCGTTGTGCAGCAAATGCCACAGCTTGCGCTCGCGCCGCGGGTACACCTGCTGCCAAGGCAGCCACTCGCCGGACGACGCCTGCGCGCGCGCATGCAGGCGCGGGGGCCGTCCGACCGCGTGATAGAACTTCCAGTTGGGGAAGAAGGCTCGCAGGAAAAACAGCCAGCGTCCCTGGGCCAGGGGCTGCTGCCGCCGCAGGGCCCAGACCAGCAGCGCGAAGTAGGCGCCAAACAGCAGCAGCGTGACGAGCAGGGTGGGGGCGACCGTCATCGGGGCCTTGCCTCTCAGGGCAGCTCTGCGTCGCGCATGCGTCCCATGATCACGCCAGCGCGGTTGGCGAGGTATGCGGAGTTCGGTAGCTTTTCGAAATAGCGGGGGCGCGGCAGCATCACCGCCAATCGCGCCGACTCGTAGGGCGTGAGGCGCGAAGCGGGCTTGCGAAAGTAGTGCTGCGCAGCGGCTTCGGCGCCGAACACGCCCTCGCCCCATTCGACATGGTTCAGGTAGATCTCGAGGATCCGCTCCTTGGTGAGGAAGGTTTCCAGTGCGAAGGTCAACACCATCTCCTGGCCCTTGCGAACCAGCGTGCGCTCGCCTGATAGCAGCAGGTTCTTGGCCAGCTGCTGCGTGATGGTGGAACCGCCCACGATCTTGGGCGCGCTCGCGCGTTGTGCCTGCGGCCGGGACTGTGCGCGTCGTGCCGCTTCGGCCTCCGCCTTGGCATTGCGCTGCCAGGCTTTCTCGATCGCCTCCCAGTCCACGCCATCGTGATTCACGAAGCTGTCGTCCTCGGAGGTGATCACCGCACGTTTGAGGTGGTCTGAGATGCGTTCATAGGGCGTCCACTGCTGGCGCCAGCGCAGGCCGGTGGGTTTGTGCGCGATGCGCCAGGCTTCGGAGCGCTCAAAGGTGGTGGACTGCGGGTCGATGACCACCATCAACGCAATGCGCAGGATGAAAAAGAGCTGCAGCCCCAGCGCTGCGACGACCAGCAGCATCAGCCAGCGTCCCAGCGCCTTCATGCCTTCGGGGCCTCCAGCCGCTGGCGCAGTTCTGCCAGCACCTGGCTTGCGGGGGGCGTGACCCCGCGCCAGATTGAGAAGGACTCGGCAGCCTGCTCCACGAGCATGCCCAGTCCGTCGCGCGCTTGCGCGCCGTGCTGGCGGGCCCAGTCCAGAAAGCCCTGCGCCCCGGGTCCGTACATCATGTCGTAGGCCAGGGTGTGAGGGCCGAGCACGGAAGCCGGTACGGGCGTGGCCTGTCCGGCCAGGCTGCTGGCGCTCGCATTGACCACGATGTCGTAGGCATTGCCCGTGCCTTCAAGGCCGCAGGTCTCCAGGACCACGCCGTGGCGGGTCGCGACGGCGGCGTGGCGAGTGGCCAGGTCTCGGGCCTTGTCGGGGCTGCGGTTGGCGATGGTGAGGGTGGCCGGCCCGGCTTGCAGCAGCGGACCCAGTACTCCCGCGCCCGCCCCGCCTGCGCCCACCAGGAGCACGCGTCGGCCCGCCAGGGCCACGCCAGCATTCACCGTGATGTCACGCACCAGGCCGATGCCGTCGGTGTTGTCGCCCAAGAGGGATTCGGCGTCCAGGCGCAGCGTGTTGCACGCACCGGCCAGTAGGGCGCGCGCGGAGAGCTGCAGCCCGGGCAGGGCCGCCGCCTCGAACTTGAAGGGGATGGTGACGTTGCAGCCTCGTCCGCCTGCGTCGCGAAAGGCCTGCACCGCGGGCGCGAAGCCGTCCAGAGGCACCTGATACGCTTCGTAGGCCAGCACCTGCCCCGTGAGCTGCGCAAAGCGCGCATGGATCCAAGGCGACTTGCTGTGAGCCACCGGGTTGCCCATCACGCCATAGCGGTCCATCTCGTGTTCCTGCCTGCAGGGGTCAGCGCCCCGCGACGCTGGTTTCCAGCGTCTCGTTGCGGGTGAAACGAAAGCGCGAGACCACCACGATCTGGTCGGCGCGCTGGCGCATGGCATCGCTGAATTTTCCGAAGGGGCCCGCCGCTGTTGCGATGCCCAGGGCGCGCCGGTCCAGGGCCTGCTGTCCGGAGCTTTCGACCACTTCGGCCGAGAGCGCCCGACCGTCGTGATTGACCGTGAGGAGCACAGTCAACTCGCCATAGAGCTTCTGGCCGCCCTGCTCGGGGAAGTTGCGCGTGCCGCGCTCCTCGATCCGCCGGCGCAGCGCGTCGTAGTACAGGGCATACGCCTCCTCGCGGGTGGCGGGGCTGATGTACCGCTTCTTGGGCCGCGCGTTTTCCTCGTTGATTCGCCGCTCGATCTCCGCGAGCAGCTTGGTCAGTTGCCGGCGCTTTTCCTCGCGGGCCCGGGCCTCGGGATGGTCGGCGGCCTGGCGCGGGTCCGGTGGGGGCAGGGCGGCCAGGGCCTGTCGGGCCTGCGCCAGCAGCATCATCTGCTGCGTCTGCAGTGCCTCGAGCCGGCGGTGGGATTCCTCGCTGGCGTCCCCCACGGCGGACAGCAGGGTGGGCGGCAGGGGCGAGGTCGCGCGGCCAGCCTGGGCCTCGCCGCCGCCGGCCATGGCGGCCTGGGCGATGGCCTGGGCCTTGTCAGCCCGTTCGGTTGTGCGCGAATTGACCAGGATCACCTCTAGTGGCGTGTCCTGAAAGACGCGGTTGAAGCGTTCGGGGTCCACGAAACGCACCGCCAGCAAGGCCGCATGGGCCGCCACGGAGGCAGCCAGCGCGATCTGCAGGGTGCTGAGGGACTTGAGCTTCACGGAGTCGGATTATCGGCGCCGGGCGCTTCCTCGCTGACGTCCACCGCAATGGCGATCGGGCCGGCCACCGGCTCCTCTTCCCCCGCGTCCTCGTCTGCGCCCTCAGGGACGGCCTCGGTGTCCAGGCGCTCGGTCACGGTGCCGTGTACGTCCAGTGCGATCTCGTCGATCTGACCCAGGCGCACGCGCACCCGTGCGCCGCGCGGCAGGTCGTTCGCGCCCATGACCGGCAGCACCAGGGGGATGTCGTCGGCGCGTACCAGTCCCTCGCGGAAGGCCGTCGCGGTGAGCTCGCAGATGCCTTGCTGGTGCAGGTACTTCAGGGTCCAGAACCGCTCCATGCCGGCCTGGTAACTGTTGTAGGCGGTGTAGGCCGCGTCAAAGCCCGAGATGATGGAAAAGAGCTCGGCGTCCTTGGGTTTGAAGGGGGCGGCGAGGGCGGCGGTGCGCCCATGGCGTGCCGCCGCGATGATCTGCCACTGGTTCACCAGGTCGGTGTACCGGCGCAGGGGCGAAGTGCTCCAGGCGTAGCACTTGACGCCGATGCCGGCATGCGGGGCGGCCTTGGTTCCCATGCGCACCTTCACCCCCGGGGCGAGGCTGGCCTGGCTACGGTAGATCGCGGGCACCCCGAGGTCGGCCAGCCACTGACCCCAGGTGCTATTGGCGAGGATCATGGCCTCGGCCACGATCAGGTCCAGCGGAGCGCCGCGTCGGCGGACGGTGATCTGCACCTGCTCCTGGCCGGAGGGCTCAGCGCCGTCGTTGCCCACCAGACGGAAGTTGTAGTCGGGGCGATTGAAGGTCTCGGGCTTGCCCCGCACCACCTCACGCTGCGCCTTCAGATGCCGAGCGAGCCGATACAGGAACGACAGGGGCACGCGCAGGCCCGCGGCCACTTCGGGCACGGCGTCGCCCGCGTGTGCCGGGTCGTCCAGCCAGGCCTCGGTGATGGATGCGTCCAGCTGGTCGTGCCGCAAGTTGGCGGCGATGGTCACGCGCTCGAGTCGGGTGGTGGTGTCCTGCACGGCCAGCGTGGCCTCGTCCAGCTGCACGTACAGCGAGACGGCGGGACAGTCACGGCCCTCCTGCAGGGTGTAGGCCTGTACCACCGCGTCGGGCAGCATGGTGATCTTGTAGCCTGGCATATACACGGTGGACAGTCGCTGGCGCGCCACCTGGTCCAGGGCGGTGGCCGGCTGCAAAGCCAGGCCCGGGGCCGCGATGTGGATGCCCACCGTCACCGTGCCGGTGCCCAGGCCCTGCACCGACAGCGCGTCGTCGATCTCGGTGGTGGCCGAGTCGTCGATGGACCATGCGGATGCAGGCGCCAGCGGCAGTTCGTCGGTGATGGCCGGGGCCTCCAGGGGCGGAAAGCCTGTCCCTTTGGGAAAGTGCTCGAAGAGGAACCGCTTCCAGTGGAACTGGTAGGCCGAATCGATGGCGCCCGCCTGTTGTAGCAGGGCGAGTGGCGCCAGCTGGGCGGCGCGTGAGGCCTCGACCACGGCCTTGTACTCGGGGGCGTTCTTGTCGGGACGAAACAGGATGCGATAGAGCTGCTCGCGGATCGGCCCCGGGCACTCGCCGGCAGCCAGCGCTTGCGCCCAGTCGGTGATCTGGGCTTGCACCTGCTTTTTCTTTTCGATCGCGGCCAGGGCCTGCTGCACGATCTCAGCGGGCGCCTTGCGAAAGCGCCCCTTCCCGGCGCGTCGGAAATAGTGGGGCGCCTCGAAGAGCCTGAGCAAGGCCGCAGCCTGTTGCGCCAGGGTGGCTTGCGCGCTGAAGTAGTCGCGCGCCAGGTCGGCGAAGCCGAACTCCTCCTCGGGGGCGAATTCCCAGGCCAGCTCCAGCTCGATCCCCTGGGCCAGCGCCTGAGCCTGGGCCATCAACTCGGGAGGCTGGGGCTTGTCGAACTTCAACAGGATATGGGCCGCCTTGACCTTCACCCGCTTGCCGGATTCCAGCTCGATCTGGGCGGAGGCCTCGGCCTCGGACAGGACCCGCCCGGCCTGGAATTTCCCGGCTTCTTCAAACAATGCGTACATCGAGAGATTGTCCCATGGGGCCCCTGGCCATCCTGCCTCCGCCCGACCCTGCCCGGGGTCCCCGGACCATGATGGCCGCCCGCTACAAGCCGAGGAAGCCCATGGCCTCGTCGATGTGGTCCGGGAAGTCACTTAGCGCATGGTCACTGCCCGCCAGTAGGCGGATCCGCGCGTCGGCGTAGCGCGCGTGCATCTCGCGCCAGTCCAGGACCTCATCGCCTTTGGCGATGACGGCGTAATAGCGCTCAGGCCGCGTCACCGCACCCAGGGTGATGGCGGCCAGTTCGTCGACGAACCGGGGCTCGAAGAAGAAGCGCTCTGACGGGTCGTGCCAGGCCGACTGCTCGCCGATGTGCCGGGCCAGGTCACGTGCCGGATGCACCGCCGGATTCAAGAGCACCGCACGGCAGCCGGTGGCCTCGGCCACGCAGGTGGCGTAAAAGCCCCCGAGCGAGGATCCCATCACGCCCAGGGTCTCCCGGGGCCATGCTGCGATCCCCTGCATCACCAGCGCCAGGGCTTCCCGCGGTGAGGGTGGCAGCTGCGGACACCACCAGGTGAGGCTCGGGTGGCGCTCCTGCACCCAGCGGGCCACCTGTATCGCCTTGGCCGAACGTGGCGAGGAGCGAAAGCCATGCAGGTATAGCAGGTGGGTGACGGGTTGATTCATGGGGCAGGCAGGCGACCGAACCATCATGCCACCAGCGATAATCCGCGCCCATGGCTGCCGTCTTCGAAAAACCTCCGCTGTGGCGACGCTTCGCGCCGCTGCTGCAAGGCTTCGACGGCCCTCTGGCCTTTGCCGTTTTCATACTGGCCTGTGCCGGCCTGCTCACCATGTACTCCTCTGGCTACGACCACGGCACCCGCTTCGTGGACCATAGCCGCAACATGCTGATCGCCGGCTTCGTGATGTTCGTGGTGGCCCAGGTCCCGCCGCATCGCCTGATGGCGCTGGCCGTGCCGCTGTATGTGGCGGGGGTCGCCCTGCTGGTGGCGGTGGCGATCTTCGGCATCACCAAGAAGGGCGCCAAGCGCTGGATCAATGTCGGTATCGTGATCCAGCCCAGCGAGATCCTCAAGATCGCCATGCCGCTGATGCTGGCCTGGTGGTTCCAAAAGCGTGAGGGGCAGCTGCGGCCCTTCGACTTCGTGGTGGCGGGCGCGCTGCTCGTTGTGCCGGTAGGACTGATCATGAAGCAGCCCGACCTGGGCACCTCTCTGCTGGTGCTGGCTGCCGGCCTGTCGGTGATCTTCTTCGCCGGCCTGCCCTTGAAACTGATCATCCCGCCCGCGCTGCTCGCGGTGGTGGGTGTCGTGCTGCTGGTCGTCTTCGAGCCGCAGCTGTGTGCCACCGGTAACCGCTGGCCCGTGCTGCACGATTACCAGCAGCAGAGGATCTGCACCTTGCTGGATCCGACGCGTGACCCTCTGGGCAAGGGCTTTCACATCATCCAGGGCCTGATCGCCATCGGCTCGGGGGGCTTCTTCGGCAAGGGCTTCATGCAGGGCACTCAGACCCATCTGGAGTTCATCCCCGAGCGCACCACGGACTTCATCTTCGCCGCCTATTCCGAGGAGTTCGGCCTGATGGGTAACTTGCTGCTGATTGCCGGCTTTATCTTCTTGATCCTGCGCGGCCTGGCCATCGCGATGGAGGCTTCCACGCTGTTTGCGCGCTTGATGGCGGGGGCGGTCACCATGATCATCTTCACCTATGCCTTCGTGAACATGGGCATGGTCAGCGGCATCCTGCCGGTGGTGGGCGTGCCCCTGCCTTTCATCAGCTACGGCGGTACGGCGATGGTCACGCTGGGCCTGGCGCTGGGTATCCTCATGTCTATCGCCAAAGCCCGGCGCCTGGTACAGACTTGAGGCCCGCGCGGGTGTCGCCCGCGGCAGGCCGCCCTAGAATGCCCCGATGATCTCCCGCGAACCCACCCTCGAGCGTTTGGCCACCGCGCAGCGCATGCTGCTCGAACCCTTTGGTCTGGACGAATCCCACCTTGCGCGCGCCCTGGCCGAAATCGCCACCCACCGGGTGGACGACGCCGACCTGTACTTTCAGTACACCCGCAGCGAAGGCTGGAGCCTGGAGGAAGGCATCGTCAAGACTGGCAGCTTCAGCATCGACCAGGGCGTGGGCGTGCGTGCCGTCAGTGGCGAGAAGACTGCCTTCGCCTACTCCGACGATATCTCCGAGGCTTCTTTGCTCGATGCTGCCCGTACTGTGCGCGCCATCGGCGCCGCCAGCGGCAAGGGTCGGGTGCGAGTGCCCGCCCGCAAGGTGGCCCCCAGCCGCGTGCTCTATGCCGGACTGGACCCCATTGCCACCCTGGACAGCACCGCCAAGGTCAAGCTTCTAGGCCGTGTCGAGACCCTGGCCCGCGCCAAGGATCCGCGCATCGTGCAGGTCATGGCCGGCCTCGCCAGTGAGTGGGACGTGGTGTTGGTGGCCCGAGCCGATGGCACTTTGGCCGCTGACGTGCGCCCGCTGGTGCGCCTGTCGGTCTCCGTCATCGCCGAACAAAACGGCCGCCGCGAGTCCGGCTCCGGCGGCGGCGGCGGGCGCTTCGGCCTGGGCTATTTCGATGAGGCGTGTATTGCCGGCTACGTGGACGAGGCGGTCAACGCGGCCCTCACCAACCTCGAGTCGCGTCCCGCACCCGCTGGCGAGATGACCGTGGTCCTGGGTCCGGGCTGGCCCGGCATCCTGCTGCACGAGGCGATCGGCCACGGCCTAGAGGGCGACTTCAACCGCAAGGGCTCGAGCGCCTTCTCCGGCCGCATCGGCAAACGGGTGGCCGCCAAGGGCGTGACCGTGCTGGACGACGGCACCCTCACCGACCGACGCGGATCCCTGAATATCGACGACGAGGGGCACGCCAGCCAGCGCAACGTCCTGATCGAGGACGGCATCCTGCGTGGCTACATCCAGGACTCGCTCAACGCACGCCTCATGGGCGTCAAGCCCACCGGCAATGGCCGGCGCGAAAGCTACGCGCACGTGCCCATGCCGCGCATGACCAACACCTACATGCTGGGGGGCGACAAGGCCCCCGAGGAGATCGTGGCCAGCATCAAGAAGGGCCTGTACGCCACCAACTTCGGCGGCGGCCAGGTCGACATCACCTCCGGCAAGTTCGTGTTCTCCGCCAGCGAGGCCTTCTGGGTCGAGAACGGCAAGATCCTCTACCCCGTCAAGGGCGCCACCCTTGTCGGCAACGGCCCCGACGCCCTCACGCGCGTGACCATGATCGGCAACGACATGGGGCTGGATCCAGGCGTGGGCACCTGCGGCAAGGAGGGGCAGAGCGTGCCCGTGGGCGTGGGTCAGCCCACCCTGCGTATCGACGGCCTGACGGTGGGGGGCACGGCCTGAGCCGCGATGGGCCGCGCCGCCTGAGCGGGGGGCCTTGCAGACTTGTGCTAGATTGCGGCCTTATGCCTTGCAGCCGCGTTTTCTTTTTTGGCTACTTTTGGTACTTCTCCAGCCCCACCGGCGGCCGAGAGACCTGAGCGTACCCAGAAGCAGAACGCACCCAGGAATCTTCGAAAACCGCCGGTCCCCCGGCGGTTTTTTTATGTCCCGTTTTTTTATTTGATCCCAGAAGAAGGAGCCCGTGATGTCCCCCAAGACCGCCCAAGCCAGCGACACCTGGTATGCGCACCCCGTCGACAAGACCAGCCAGACGGACGACCAGCGTATCAAGGACATCACCGTGCTCCCCCCTCCTGAACACCTGATCCGGTTCTTCCCGATCAGCGGCACCCCCACCGAAAAGCTCATCGCGGACACGCGCCGGCGCATCCACGACATCATGGCTGGCAAGGACGACCGCCTGCTGGTGGTCATCGGCCCCTGCTCCATCCATGACCCGGCAGCGGCTCTGGACTACGCCCGTCGCCTGAAGGACCTGCGCACGCAGTACGCAGACACCCTGGAGATCGTGATGCGCGTGTACTTCGAGAAGCCGCGCACCACCGTGGGCTGGAAGGGTCTGATCAACGACCCCTACCTGGACGAGAGCTACCGCATCGACGAGGGCCTGCGCATTGCGCGTCAGCTGCTGATCGAGATCAACCGCCTGGGACTGCCGGCGGGCAGCGAGTTCCTGGACGTCATCTCGCCTCAGTACATCGGCGACCTGATCGCCTGGGGCGCCATCGGTGCGCGCACCACCGAGAGCCAGGTGCACCGCGAGCTGGCTTCGGGCCTGTCGGCCCCCATCGGCTTCAAGAACGGCACCGACGGCAATATCCGTATTGCCACCGACGCCATTCAGGCCGCCGCACGCGGGCACCATTTCCTCTCGGTCCACAAGAACGGCCAGGTCGCCATCGTGCAGACCCAGGGCAACAAGGACTGCCACGTGATCCTGCGCGGGGGCAAGGCGCCCAATTACGACGCTGCCAGCGTGGCTGCCGCCTGCAAGGACTTGGAAGCCGCCGGCCTGCCGCCTACCTTGATGGTCGATTGCAGCCATGCCAACAGCAGCAAGCAGCACGAAAAGCAGATGGAGGTGGCCGCCGACATCGCCGGCCAGATCCGAGCGGGTTCGCGCAGCGTCTTCGGCGTGATGATCGAGAGCCACCTCGAGGCGGGCGCGCAGAAGTTCACCCCGGGAAAGGACGACGCGTCCAAACTGGCCTACGGCAAGAGCATCACAGACGCCTGCCTGGGCTGGGAGCCGTCGCAGCAGGCGCTGGCGGTACTGTCGGAGGCGGTGCAAAAGCGCAGGGGCAAGTAAGCACGCCTTTAGCCCGGGATGCCGGGCGTGGGTTAGGCAGCGGGTGCGCCCAAGGCCGCCAGCAGCTTTGTGTGGATCCCACCAAAGCCGCCGTTGCTCATACACAGCACCCGGTCTCCTGCGCGCGCGGCGGCCACCACCTGCTGCACCAACGTGTCGATGTCCCCGGCCACTTGCGCGCGTTGGCCCATGGGGGCCAGGGCCTCGACTGCGTCCCAGTCCAACCCGCCGCTGTGGCAGAAGGCCAGATCGGCCTGCTCCAGGCTCCAGGGCAGCTGGGACTTCATGGTGCCCAGCTTCATGGTGTTGCTGCGGGGTTCGAAGACCGCCAGGATCCGCTGCCCCGGTTGCAGCTGGCGGCGCAGACCGTCCACCGTGGTGCGGATCGCGGTGGGATGGTGGGCAAAGTCGTCGTACACCGCAACGCCGCGCACCTCGCCGCGCAGCTCCATGCGCCGCTTGACGTTGCGGAAAGTGCCCAGTGCCTTTGCGGCCTCGGTGGGGGCTACCCCCACATGTTCGGCCGCGGCGATGGCGGCCAGCGCATTGAGCTGGTTGTGCACCCCACCCAGGGGCCAGTCGACCCGCCCTACCGGCCGCCCTTGCTGCAACACCTCGAAGGCCCCTGGCTCTCCAGAGGAGGAGTAATCACTCACTGCAGATCCGAAGCTGCGCACCTCGCTCCAGCAGCCTTGGTGCAGCACGCGGGCCAGGCTTTCCTCCAGGCCGTTGATCACCACGCGCCCCGAAGGCGGCACGGTGCGCACCAGGTGGTGGAACTGCCGCTCGATGGCCGCGAGGTTGTCGAAGATGTCGGCGTGGTCGAACTCGAGGTTGTTCAGGATGGCCGTGCGCGGGCGGTAGTGGACAAACTTGCTGCGCTTGTCGAAGAAGGCCGTGTCGTATTCGTCGGCCTCGATCACGAACAAAGGCCGGCCTCCGCCGGGGCGCGTGGGGGTGCCCAATCGAGCCGAGACCCCGAAGTTCTCCGGCACGCCGCCCACCAGGAAGCCCGGTTCAAGGCCGGCCGATTCGAGGATCCAGGCCAGCATCGAGGTGGTGGTGGTCTTGCCATGCGTGCCGGCCACCGCCAGCACATGGCGGCCTTGCAGCACGTTCTCGGCCAGCCACTGGGGTCCGCTGCTATAGGGGGCGCCGGCGTCGAGGATCGCTTCCATCAGGGGGAACTTGGGGGTGCCATCGGGCTTGCGCGCGCGGGACACCACATTGCCGATTACCCAGACGTCGGGTTTCAGGTCCATCTGGTCGGCGCCGAAGCCCTCGATCAGATCGATGCCCAGGGCGCGCAGTTGGTCGCTCATGGGCGGGTAGACGCCGGCGTCGCAGCCGGTCACCCGGTGACCTGCCTCGCGGGCCAGGGCCGCGACACCGCCCATGAACGTGCCGCAGATGCCCAGGATGTGGATATGCATGGACGGAGATTATCGGTGGCGCGAACCATGGAAAAATGGTCCGGATGCAAAGTGCCAAGCAAGAGATCGCCGCGGCCGCGGCCCGCATGGTGGTGGAGGAGGGGCTCGAATACGGGCCAGCCAAGCGCCGCGCCGCCAGGCAGCTCGGGCTGGGGCCCCGCGCCGCCTTACCGGACAACGACGCGATCGAGGACGAGGTGCGTGACTACCTCTGCCTGTTCTGCGCCGATACCCAGCCCGGCGAGCTCGCGGCCCTGCGCCGCCTCGCGGCGACCTGGATGCAGCGGCTGGACGAATTCCGGCCCCACCTGTGCGGCGCGGTCTGGCACGGCACGGCCACGCGTTTGTCCGACGTCTACCTGCAGTTGTTCTGCGACGACCCCAAGTCCGCCGAGATCGCCTTGATCGACCAGGCCGTTCGTTACGAGGCGCGCAGCATCACTGGCTTTAACGGCGAGTCCGTCGAGGCCCTGAGTTTTTCCAGCCCCTGCGCCGAACTGGGCGAATCCATCGGTATCCACCTGATGATCCACGACCACGACCATCTGCGCGGCGCCCTGCGCCCCGACACCCGAGGGCGCCAGCCCCGCGGCGACCTGTCCGACCTGCGGGCCCTGATGGCGGCCGCGCCGGCGCCGACCGGAGACCAGGCATGAGCGCCGCCGGCGATCCGCAGGGCGCGGGGTCCGGCACGCCGCCGCAGGGGCGGCGCGCCTGGCTCGTGGCCGGCGTGGGAGTCGCCGCTGCGGCAGCGGGCGCCGGGCTGGCTGGGTGGCGGTTGCGTCCTGCGGGCCCTTCGGGCGGTCCGGCCGACGCCTTGTGGGCCCTCACCCTGGAGACGCCCTCGGGTGCAGAGCTCGTATTGGCGAGCCTGCGTGGCGCGCCGCTGCTGGTCAATTTCTGGGCGACCTGGTGCCCGCCCTGCGTGGAAGAAATGCCGCTTCTTGATCGTTTCTTCCGTGAAAATTCAGCATCTGGCTGGAAAGTAGCCGGATTGGCAATTGATCAGCCGAGTTCCGTGCGCCAGTTCCTGGCGCGCACGCCGGTCGGCTTTCCTGTCGGTATGGCGGGTCTGCAGGGGACCGAATTGGGTCGCAGCCTGGGCAATCAGACGGGGGGTCTGCCGTTCACCGTCGTCATCGGCCGGGATGGCACCATCCGAGAGCGTAAAATGGGGCAAGTGACACCGGCCGATCTTGATCGGTGGAGGTTGCTGACCAATGCCTGAGAGCAGCGCTGAGGGGCGTTGGTCAAGTTGGCGTCAATAAACGTGAAAAGACGTCAAAAGCCGTAAATAAGCACAAATTGCTGTACATTAACAGCCTTTGACTGCTTCTCTGGACCTTCGGAGCCCCTCCCCTATGGACCTGCGCAAACTCAAGACGCTGATCGACCTCGTGTCGGACTCGAACGTCTCCGAACTGGAAATCACCGAAGCCGAAGGCAAGGTTCGGATCGTGAAGGGCCAGCCACCCGTGGTGCAGGCCCCTGTGGTGGCGGCGCCGGTCGCCCTGGCCCCCGCCGCTGCGCCGGTGGCGGCGCCTGTTGCGGCTGCGGCCCCCGCGCCCGCCGCTGCGGCGGCGGAGCCCGCCGGTCACACCGTCAAGTCGCCCATGGTGGGCACGTTCTACCGATCGTCCAGCCCGGGCGCCAAGGCCTTCGTCGAGGTCGGCACCCAGGTCAAGGCCGGCGAGACGGTCTGCATCATCGAAGCCATGAAGATCCTCAACGAGATCGAGGCTGACCAGTCCGGCACCATCACCCAGATCCTGTGCGAGAACGGCCAGGCCGTCGAATACGGACAGCCCCTGTTCGTCATCGAGTGATGTTCAAGAAAATCCTGGTCGCCAATCGAGGCGAGATTGCCCTGCGCATCCAGCGCGCGTGTCGCGAAATGGGCGTGACCGCGGTCATGGTCTATTCCGAGGCCGACCGCGAGGCCAAATACGTGAAGTTGGCTGACGAAGCCGTGTGTATCGGCCCGGCCCCTTCGCCCCAGAGCTACCTGAACGTGCCGGCCATCATCTCGGCCGCCGAGGTGACGGACGCCGAGGCCATCCACCCCGGCTACGGCTTCCTGTCCGAGAACGCCGACTTTGCGGAACGGGTGGAAAAGAGCGGCTTTCAGTTCATCGGCCCTACGCCCGAGTCCATCCGGATCATGGGCGACAAGGTGTCGGCCAAGCAGGCCATGATCAAGGCCGGCGTGCCCTGCGTACCCGGCTCCGAGGGCGAGCTGCCCGAAGACCCGGTGCAGATCCGCCGCATCGCCAAGGCCGTTGGTTACCCCGTCATCATCAAGGCGGCCGGTGGCGGTGGCGGGCGCGGCATGCGGGTGGTGCATACCGAGGCGGCCCTGATCAACGCAGTGCAAATGACGCGCGCCGAAGCGGGCGCTGCCTTTGGTAATCCGGCGGTGTACATGGAGAAATTCCTCCAGAACCCACGCCATATCGAGATCCAGGTGCTGGCCGACAAGCACCGCAACGCGGTCTATCTGGGCGAGCGCGATTGCTCCATGCAGCGGCGCCACCAGAAGGTGATCGAAGAAGCACCGGCCCCCGGTATCCCGCGCAAATTGATCGAGCGTATTGGCGAGCGCTGTGTCGCCGCCTGCAAGAAGATCGGCTACCGCGGCGCAGGCACCTTCGAGTTCCTGTACGAAAACGGCGAGTTCTACTTCATTGAGATGAACACCCGCGTGCAGGTGGAACACCCGGTGACCGAGCTCATTACCGGCGTGGACATCGTCAAGACCCAGATCCGCGTGGCGGCCGGCGAGAAGCTGCCCTTCACGCAACGCGACATCCAGATCCGAGGCCACGCCATTGAATGCCGGGTGAACGCCGAAGACCCCTACAAGTTCACCCCCTCGCCGGGCCGTATCACCCAATGGCACGCGCCGGGCGGGCCGGGCGTGCGCGTGGATTCGCACGTGTACAACAACTACTTCGTGCCGCCCAACTACGACAGCATGATCGGCAAGATCATCGTGCATGGCGACACGCGCGAGCAGGCCCTGGCCCGCATGCGCACCGCCTTGCTCGAGACCGTCGTCGAGGGCATCAGCACCAACATCCCCTTGCACCGCGAACTCATGGTGGACGCCAAGTTCATGGCCGGTGGCACCAACATCCACTACCTCGAACAGTGGCTCGGCCACCACAAGAGGTAGCCCCCCCGCAGTGGACCGGCGAAGCCGGATCCACGCGGGCACTGGAAGCGGGCGCGCTGCCACCTCTCTGCGCCCCTGTAGCCCCCGGCTAGACTCTTGGCATGTACGAACTCTCCTTGTTGGTTTCTGAGTCGAGCGTAGAGGACGTGTCCGACGCGCTTGACGCGCTCGACGCCCTGAGCGTCTCGGTTGAAGACGCCGATGCCCACACCGACGCCGAGCGAGCGTTGTTTGGCGAGCCGGGCATGCCGCCGCCCAAGGAGGGCTGGCAACGCTCTCGGGTGGTGGCCCTCTTTCCCGATGAGGCCCTGGCCCAGCAAGCAGCGCGCTTGCTGCCGCTGCAGGATTTCTTTGAAGGTTGCCAACTCCTGGGGGTCACCACGGTGCCCGAGCAGGACTGGGTACGCCTGACGCAGTCGCAGTTCGCGCCGGTGGAAGTCACGCCCGAGTTCTGGATTGTTCCCACCTGGCACGAGCTGCCGGCGCAGGCGCGGCAGGTGATTCGCCTGGACCCGGGCCTTGCCTTCGGCACCGGCACCCACCCCACCACCCGCATGTGCCTGCGCTGGATCGCCACGCGCTCCTTGGCTGGCCAGCGCGTGCTCGATTACGGCTGTGGCTCGGGCATCCTGGCCATTGGCGCGGCCAAGTATGGAGCGGCCACCATCGACGCGGTCGACATCGACGAGGCTGCCGTCCGCGCCACCCTGGACAACGCGCAGGCCAACGGCGTGACCCTGAACGCCGGCCTGCCCGAGGCCGCCAGCGGCCTGTACGACACCGTGCTGGCCAACATCCTGGCCACGCCCCTGAAGATGCTGGCGCCGCTGCTGCGCGCGCATGTGGCCGACGGCGGCTCGCTGGTGCTGGCGGGCATCCTGGAGCGGCAGGCGCAGGAACTCACCGAGGCCTATGCGCCGCACTGCCGCCTCGAGGTAAGCGATGCCCAGGAGGGCTGGGTCCTGATGACGGCCCGCTGCTAAACAGGCCCAAAGGGCGCTGTCTACAATTTGCCCATGAGCCTGATCGCCCGATGCCCCGCGTGCGCCACCCTGTTTCGGGTGGTGCCTGACCAGCTCAAGATCTCCGATGGGTGGGTGCGCTGCGGCCAGTGTTCCGAAGTCTTTGACGCCAATCAGACCTTGCAGGCGGCACCGACGGTGAACACCTCGGAGTCCGAGCCCTCCCAGATCAACCAGGCGCCGGCGGAGGATGCGCTTGCCGGCTCGGCCCCGCAAGCCGAACACGAATCCGAACGCGAGCTCGAACCGGCGCCGCAGCCAGAGCCAGAGCCAGAGCCAGAGCCCGTGTTGGAACACGAGCCGGCGGTCGGCGCGGAAACCGACCTCGAAGTCGCTGCCCAGGGTCACGAGGTTCCCATGACCTCCGAGCCGGTCCTCGAGCCCGGCCCGCTGCACGGTGACGTGACCGAAGCGGCGCTGTCCGTCGAACCGGTTTCCGAGTCCGCGCCCGACGCACTGCCTGACGCCATACCCGACGGAAAGCCTGCGGTCGGCGAGGCCGAAGAAGCCCTCGTCGAGGACGCCCCGCCCCTGCAGGACATGGCCTTTGTGCGCCAAGCCCGCCGCCGTGCCTTCTGGAGGCGCCGTGGCGTGCGTATCGCGCTGAGCGTGGCAGCGTGCAGCCTGGGCCTGCTCCTGGCTGGCCAGGTGGCCTTTCACCACCGCGACCGCCTGGTCTCGCAGGTGCCCGCGCTGCGACCGGTCCTGGAGGCGCTGTGCGCCTCGCCGCGGTGTCGCCTAGGCCCGCCACGCCGTATCGAGGCGATCGCTATCGAGAGCTCCGCATTCACCCGGTTGCGCGCCGATGCCTTCCGCCTGAGTCTGACCCTGAGCAACCAGGCCGACATCGCCCTGGCCATGCCGGCCCTGGAGCTCACGCTCACCGACCTTCAGGACCAGCCCGTGCTGCGACGTGTGTTGCAGCCGGCCGACCTCGGTCCGCAGGCGCCGCAGTCGATCGAGGGGCGCACGGAGTGGACCTCCACCCTGACCCTGGCCATCGCACCCAGCGCCAACCCGGCGCGCATCGTGGGCTATCGGGTGCTGGCCTTTTATCCCTGATCCTTTTTTCTTTTCAACGACCAAGGCGTACGACACATGGCTGCCGTGATTTGTGGATCTCTCGCATTCGACACCATCATGAATTTCGAGGGGCGCTTCTCGCAGCAGATTCTTCCCCACCAGCTGCATATCCTGAACGTCTCATTCCTGGTGCCCTCGCTACGCCGCGACTTCGGGGGCTGCGCGGGCAACATCGCCTACGCCCTCAAACTTCTGGGTGGCCAGCCCCTGCCCATGGCCACGGTCGGCAGCGATGGCGCCGATTACCTGGCGCGCCTGCGCGATCTGGGCATCAGCACCGAGTTCGTGCGGCAGGTGGAGGACACCTACACCGCGCAGGCGATGATCATGACGGACCTGGACAACAACCAGATCACCGCCTTCCACCCTGGCGCGATGATGCAGGCCCATATCACCCGCGTCGCTGCGCGCTCGGACATCAAGCTGGGGATCATCTCGCCCGACGGGCGCGACGCCATGCTGCAACACGCGCAGCAATTCAAGGCCGCCGGTATTCCCTACGTCTTCGACCCGGGCCAGGGCCTGCCGATGTTCGATGGGAAGGAGCTCGCGGCCTTCATCGATCAATCCACCTGGGTCACCGTCAACGACTACGAAGGCAAGATGCTCAGTGAGCGCACCGGCTGGAGCAGCGCCGAGATCTCGCGTCGTGTGCAGGGTCTGGTGGTCACGCTGGGCGGCGAGGGCTGCGAGGTCTGGATCGATGGCGACAAAACCGTAGTGCCGCCAGTGAAGGCGGCGGCGGTGGTCGATCCCACCGGCTGTGGCGACGCCTGGCGCGGCGCACTGCTGCACGGCCTGGAGCAGGGCTGGTCACTCGCGAAATGCGCCGAGTTGGGCAACAAGGTCGGCGCCCTCAAGATCGCCAGCCGCGGGCCGCAGAACTACCTTCTCTGAGCGGTGCTCCGCGAGCGGCAAGAATTCCTCGATACCCCCAAAGCAATCAAGAAGGAGACGCCATGTTTTCACATGTGATGGTAGGCAGCTCGGACCTCGAGCGTTCCCGCAGGTTTTATGACGCCGTCTTGGGTACGCTGGGCGTGAAGCCCGGTGCGGTCGACCGCCACCGCGTGTTCTGGCGTTCGCCCACCGGCGTGTTCGGCGTGAGCATCCCGATTGACGGGAAGCCGGCCTGCGTGGGCAATGGCAGCACCCTGGGGTTCGTGTGCACTTCGCCCGAGCAGGTGCAGGCTTGGCACGACGCCGGCGTGGCCCATGGCGGCGCGACCTGTGAGGATCCTCCCGGCATCCGTCAGGGCGGGGCGGGCCAGATGTACCTGGCCTACCTGCGTGACCCAGACGGTAACAAGCTGTGCGCCACCTACCGGTTTCCGAAGGCCTGAGGCCAGGCCGCGACGGACGTCAGGCCTTGGCGCGACGCCGCTCGCGCCAGGCCAGCCACTCGCCCACCATGCCCTTGCGGAAGGACAGCACGCAGATCACGAAGATCACGCCGATGATCACCGTGACCCAGGCGCCCACCTTGTCGGCCAGCAGGTTCTGCAGGCCGATCACGATGGTGGAGCCCAGCACCGGGCCGAAGAAGGTGCCCACGCCGCCGAGCAGGCTCATGAGAATCACCTCGCCCGACATGGACCAGTGCACGTCGGACAGCGAGGCAAAGCCCATGACCACCGTCTTCATGCCGCCGGCCAGGCCCGCCAGGGCGGCAGACAGCACGAAGGCCAGCAGCTTGTAGCGGTCGACCTCGTAGCCCAGGGAGACGGCGCGCGGCTCGTTCTCGCGAATCATCTTGAGCACCTGGCCAAAGGGCGAGGTCACGATGCGCAGGATGGCCAGGAAGCAGGCGGCAAACACCGCCAGCACCACGTAGTACAAGGTGAGGTCGTCTGACAGCGACAGCGCACCAAACAGGGCGCCACGCGGCACGCCTTGCAGGCCATCCTCGCCGCCAGTGAAGGGCGCCTGCAGCGCGATGAAGAACACGATCTGCGCCAGGGCCAGCGTGATCATGGCGAAGTAGATGCCCTGGCGCCGGATGGCGATCAGGCCCACGACCAGCCCCAGGAAGGCGCCGGTGAGAAGGCCCCCCAGCACGCCCAGTTCGGGCGTCCAGCCCTGGGCCTTGACGACCCAGCCTGTCACGTAGGCCGCGCCGCCGAAGAAGGCCGCGTGGCCGAAGGACAACAGGCCGGTGAACCCGAGCAGCAGATTGAAGGCGCAGGCAAACAGCGCGAAGCACAGGAGCTTCATGCCGAACACCGGGTACAGGCCCAGGAAGGGCGCTGCAACGGCCAGGGCCAGTAGCACGAGGTAGGTGAGGGAGGTAGTGCGGGAGGACATGTCAGGCCTCCTTCCCGAAAAGGCCGGCGGGCCGCAGCACCAGCACGATGGCCATGATCACGAAGACCACCACGTTGGAGGCCTCGGGGTAGAACACGCGGGTGAAGCCCTCGATCACGCCCAGGCCCAGGCCGGTGACGACCGAGCCGAGGATGGAGCCCATGCCGCCAATCACCACCACCGCGAACACCACGATGATCAGGTTGGATCCCATGAGGGGGGTGACCTGGATGATCGGCGCGGCCAGCACGCCGGCCAGTGCGGCCAGCGCGGCGCCGGCGCCGTAGGTCAGCATGACCATCAGCGGCACGTTCACGCCGAAGGCCTGCACCAGCTTGGCGTTCTCGGTGCCGGCGCGCAGGTAGGCGCCCAGGCGGGTGCGCTCGATCAGGTACCAGGTGCCCAGGCAGACGATGAGGGAGGCCACCACCACCCAGGCGCGGTAATTGGGCAGGACCATAAAGCCCAGGTTGGTGGCGCCCGCCAGGGCTTCCGGCACCGGATAGGACTGGCCCGAGACGCCGTACTGGTCGCGGAAGATGCCTTCCAGGATCAGGGACAGGCCGAAGGTGAGAAGCAGGCCGTACAAGGGATCAAGCCCGTACAGCCGCTTGAGAAAACTGCGTTCGATGACCACGCCGAGCGCACCCACCATCAGGGGCGCGAGCACCAGCGAGGCCCAGTAATTGACGCCCCACTTGTCCAGCATGATCCAGGAGGCAAAGGCGCCCACCATGTACAGGGCCCCATGCGCGAAGTTCACGATGTCCAGCAGGCCAAAGATCACGGCCAGGCCCAGACTGAGCATGGCGTAGAAGGCGCCGTTGACCAGGCCGAGCATCAGCTGGCCCAGGAAGGCCTGGATCGGGATGCCGAAAATTTCTGTCATGGGGAATGGGAGTCATGTCGCGCCGGCGCTGCAGGAGGCAGCGCGCGGCGCGGGCAGGGTGGGTTCAGGCGATCACTTCCAGAGCGGGCACTTGCTCTCGGCCTTGGTGGTCCAGGCCTCTTCGCCCTTCATTACCTGCACCACGTTGTAGTAGTCCCAAGGCTCGGTGGACTTGTCCGGCGACTTCACCTGCATCAGGTACATGTCGTGGATCACGCGGCCGTCGGCACGCACATAGCCGCCCTTCATGAAGATGTCGTTGAACTTGGCTTTCTTCAGGTGGGCCAGCACTTTCTCGGCGTCGTCGGTGCCGGTGGCTTTGACTGCGTTGAGGTATTGCAGGGTGGCCGAGTAGTCGGCGGCCTGGATGGAGGAGGGCATGCGCTTCATCTTCTCGAAGAAGCGGCGGGCCCAGGCGCGGGTCTCGGCGTTCTGGTTCCAGTACCAGCTGTCGGTGAGGTACATGCCCTGGGTGGTCTTCAGGCCCAGCGAGTGGATGTCGTTGATGAATACCAGCAGACCGGCCAGCTTCATCGTCTTGGTGATGCCGAACTCGTTGGCCGCCTTGATGGAGTTGATGGTGTCGCCGCCGGCGTTGGCCAGACCCAGGATCTGGGCCTTGCTGCCCTGTGCCTGCAGCAGGAAGGAGGAGAAGTCGCTGGCGTTCAGCGGCGCGCGCACCGAGCCCGCCACCTTGCCGCCAGCAGCCTCGACCACTCGCGTGGTGTCGGCCTGCAGCTGGTGGCCGAAGGCGTAGTCGGCGGTCAGGAAGTACCAGCTCTTGCCGCCGGCCTTCACCACCGCGTTACCCGTGCCCTTGGCCAGGGCGGTGGTGTCATAGGCCCAGTGCAGGGTGTAGGGGGTGCACTGGTCGTTGGTCAGCGCCGAGGTGGCAGCGCCGATGGCGATGAAGGGTTTCTTCTTCTCGGCAGCGACCTTGGCCATGGCCAGGTTGGTGCCAGAGTTGGTGCCGCCAATCAGCATGTCCAGACCCTGGGTGTCAAACCACTCGCGGGCCTTGGTGGCGGCGACGTCGGGCTTGTTCTGGTGGTCGGCCGAGACGATCTCGATCTTCTTGCCGGCGATAGCGCCGCCCATGTCGGCGATGGCCATGCGGATCGCTTCCACGCCGCCCTGGCCGTCGATGTCGGCGTAGACGCTGGACATGTCGGTGATGATGCCGATGCGGATCACGTCGCCCGAGATTTGGGCCTGTGCGGGCAGTGCGGCGGCAAACAGGCCGCAGGCGGCGAGGCTGCAGGCGGCGGCGATTTTCCTGAGTTTCATGGGACGACTCCTTCTTTCTTTAAAAAATAACGGGTCCCGGCGCCTCAGACGCCGAGGTACTCCTGCAGCATGGACTGGTTGTCCTGCAGCTGGTCCTGCGCGAATTCGCGCACGATCTTGCCGTGCTCCATCACGTAGAAGCGGTCGGCCAGGGGGGCGGCAAAGCGAAAGTTCTGCTCCACCAGCACGATGGTGTAGCCCTTGGCCTTGAGCTTGCGGATCATCTCGGCGAGCTTTTGCACGATGACCGGGGCCAGGCCTTCGGAGATTTCATCGAGCAGCAGCAGGCGCGCGCCAGTGCGCAGGATGCGCGCCACGGCCAACATCTGCTGCTCGCCGCCAGACAGACGCGTGCCCGGGCTGCCGGCGCGCTCCTTGAGGTTGGGGAACATGTCGTAGATCTCGTCCACGCTCATGCCGCCTTCGCCCACCACAGGCGGCAGCATCAGGTTTTCCTCGGCCGACAGGCTGGCAAAGATGCCGCGCTCCTCGGGGCAGTAACCCACGCCCAGGCGCGCCACCTTGTGCGGCGGCAGCTTGATGGCTTCTTGCCCGCGCACCTGAATGGAGCCCGTGCGCCGGCCCGTGAGGCCCACGATCGCGCGCAGCGTGGTGGTGCGGCCTGCGCCGTTGCGACCGAGCAGAGACACCACTTCGCCTTCGCGCACCGTGAGGTTCACGCCGTGCAGCACGTGCGATTCGCCATACCAGGCGTGCAGGTTGTCGATGCGCAGGAATTCAGCTGACGTGGGGGTCAACATTCAGTGGGCTCCTTGCAGCTCGGTGTCGGCCGAGCCCATGTAGGCCTCGATCACCTGCGGGTTCTGGGAAACCTCGGCATAGGGGCCGTCGGCAATGATGGCGCCCCGCTGCAGCACGCTGATGCGGTCGGCGATGGACGCGACCACGTTCATATTGTGTTCGACCATGAGGATGGTGCGACCGATGGAGACCTTCTTGATCAACTGCGTGACGCGGCCCACGTCCTCATGCCCCATGCCTTGGGTGGGTTCGTCCAGGAGCATGAGGTCGGGCTCCAGGGCCATGGTGGTGGCCAGCTCCAGGGCGCGCTTGCGGCCGTAAGGCAGGTTGACGGTGAGTTCGTCGGCGAAGTCCTGCAGGTCGACGTCGTGCAGCAGCTGCCGCGCGCGCTCGTGCAGGGGATGCAGGGAGGACTCGGGTTTCCAGAAGTGAAAGGACGTGCCCAGATTGCGTTGCAGCGCGGCGCGTACGTTTTCCAGCACCGTCATGTGCGGGAACACCGCCGAGATCTGGAAGGAGCGCACGATGCCGCGACGGGCGGTTTGCGCGGGCTTCTCGTGGGTGATGTCGACGCCGCGGTAGGTGATGGTGCCGCGCGTGGGCGGCAGGAACTTCGTGAGCAGGTTAAAGAACGTGGTCTTGCCGGCACCGTTGGGTCCGATCAGGGCATGGATGTGACCGCGCCGGACCTTCAGGTCGACGTTGTTGACCGCCACGAAGCCCTTGAACTCCTTGGTCAGGCCCTGTGTTTCCAGGATGAACTCGTCCGCCACATTCCGCTCCACGTATCCGATGGGGCCCCCATGAATGAGTGCCTTTTTGCTTAGTTCCAACTGTAGGATTGCACGGTGCTTTGCACCACGGGGGGAACCCCCTAGGAAATAGCCCACTGCCTAGGTGGGCCTTTGGGGCTACATGTTCCGACGGTACTGCCCGCCGACCTCGAACAGGGCCGAGGTGATCTGTCCCAGGGAGCATACGCGCACCGCGTCCATCAGCACCTCGAATACGTTGGCGTTGTCGATCACCGCGCGCTGCAGCCGGGCCAGCATGGCCGGGGCCTCGCCCGCGTGGCGGGCATGGAAATCATGCAGGCGCTGCAGCTGGCTGCGCTTTTCTTCCTCGGTGGAGCGGGCCAGTTCCAGCTTTTCGGGGATCGGGTCGCCCTTGGGGTTGCGGAAGGTGTTGACGCCGATGATCGGCAGCTCGCCGGTGTGTTTGAGCATCTCGTAATGCATGCTCTCGTCCTGGATGCGACCCCGCTGGTAGCCGGTTTCCATGGCGCCCAGCACGCCGCCGCGCTCGGCGATGCGCTCGAACTCGGCCAGCACCGCTTCTTCGACCAGCTCGGTGAGCTCCTCGATGATGAAGGCGCCTTGGCTGGGGTTCTCGTTCTTGGCCAGGCCCCATTCGCGGTTGATGATCAACTGAATGGCCATGGCGCGGCGCACGCTGTCCTCGGTGGGCGTGGTGATGGCTTCATCAAACGCGTTGGTATGCAGCGAATTGCAGTTGTCGTAGATCGCGATCAGCGCCTGCAACGTGGTGCGAATGTCGTTGAACTGGATCTCCTGGGCGTGCAGGCTTCGGCCCGAGGTCTGGATGTGGTACTTGAGCTTTTGCGAGCGTTCATTGGCTCCGTACTTTTCCTTCATGGCCACCGCCCAGATGCGACGGGCGACGCGGCCCATCACCGTGTACTCCGGGTCCATGCCGTTGGAGAAGAAGAAGGACAGATTGGGCGCGAAGTCGTCGATGTGCATGCCCCGCGCCAGATAGGCTTCCACGAAGGTGAAGCCGTTGGACAGGGTGAAGGCCAGCTGCGAGATCGGGTTGGCGCCCGCTTCGGCGATGTGATAGCCCGAAATCGACACCGAGTAGAAATTGCGCACATCGTGGTGCACGAAGTACTGCGCGATGTCGCCCATCACCTTCAGGCTGAACTCGGTGGAGAAGATGCAGGTGTTCTGGCCCTGGTCCTCTTTGAGGATGTCAGCCTGCACCGTGCCGCGCACATTGGCCAGTACCCAGGCGCGGATCTTGGCGGCTTCGGTGTCGGAGGGCTCGCGACCGTTGTCGTCCTTGAACTTCGCCAGTTGCTGGTCGATGGCCGTGTTCATGAACATGGCCAGGATGCTGGGCGCCGGGCCGTTGATGGTCATGGACACCGAGGTGGTGGGCGCGCACAGATCGAACCCTCCGTACAGCACCTTCATATCGTCCAGCGTGGCAATCGACACGCCAGAGTTGCCCACCTTGCCGTAGATGTCGGGGCGCTCGTCGGGGTCGTTGCCATACAGCGTGACCGAGTCGAAGGCGGTGGACAAGCGCTTGGCCGGCATGCCTTCAGAGAGCAGCTTGAAGCGGCGGTTGGTGCGGAAAGGGTCGCCTTCGCCCGCGAACATGCGGGTCGGGTCTTCGTTCTCGCGCTTGAAGGCGAAGGTGCCGGCGGTATAGGGGTAGCTGCCAGGGACGTTGTCCAGCATCAGCCACTTGAGGATCTCGCCATGGTCTTCGTAGGACGGCAGGGCCACCTTGCGGATGGTGGTACCCGAGAGCGACTTCGTGGTGAGCGCGGTGCGGATTTCCTTGTCGCGGATCTTGACCACGTACTCGTCGCCAGCGTAGGCCTGCTGCATGGCGGGCCACTGCTGCAGCAGGTGGCGTGCGTCGACATCCAGCCGCTCCTGGCGCTTGGCAGCCAGGTCCAGAGCCGCTTCGGCGGCGGGAGCGCGATCGGGCTTGTCTACCTTGAGCATGGCGGCGGCGGCCTGCAGCTGCTGGATCTCGCGGGCCAGGCGGGCCTGGGCGCGGGCGCGCTTTTTGTAGCCTCGCACCGTGTCGGAGATCTCGGCCAGATAGCGAGTGCGCGCAGGCGGCACGATGGGGGTCTGATTGGTGCTGTGACGCACGTCCACGCGCGGCAGACGCCCGTCCTGGAGCTTGAGGCCCAGGGCCTGCAGCCGTATCTTCAGCGCCTGGTACAGGGCGGTGACGCCGTCGTCGTTGAAGCGGGCGGCCATGGTGCCGAACACGGGCATCTGCTCGGTGGGCGTGGACCAGGCTTCCTGGTTGCGTTGCACCTGCTTGGCGACGTCGCGCAGGGCGTCGGCCGCGCCTTTGCGGTCAAACTTGTTGATCGCGACAAACTCTGCGAAGTCCAGCATGTCGATTTTCTCGAGCTGGCTGGCTGCGCCGAACTCGGGCGTCATGACGTACATCGGCACATCGACGTGCGGCACGATGGCGGCGTCGCCTTGGCCGATGCCCGAGGTCTCGACGACGATGAGGTCAAAGCCGGCGGCCTTGCAGGCGGCCACCACGTCGGGCAAGGCAGCGGAGATCTCCGAGCCGAAGTCGCGCGTGGCCAGCGAGCGCATGAACACGCGCGCGCCTTGGCTCCAGGGGTTGATCGCGTTCATGCGGATGCGGTCACCCAGGAGGGCGCCGCCGCTCTTGCGGCGCGAGGGGTCGATGGAGATGACCGCCACGCGCAGCGCGTCGTCCTGGTCCAGGCGCAGGCGGCGGATCAATTCGTCGGTGAGCGAGGACTTGCCCGCGCCGCCGGTGCCGGTAATGCCCAGGACCGGCACCTGGCGGTCAGAGGCGGCGGTACGCAGTGCCTTGAGCAGCGAGGCATCGGCCTGGCCGTTCTCGATCACGGTGATCAACTGCGCCAGCGCGCGCCAGTGCATCTGGCCATGGCCCTGGATGGCGGCCAGCTGCTTCGGGGCGTGCGAGCTCAGGTCCTGGTCGCAGCGCATCACCATCTCGCCAATCATCCCCTGCAGGCCCATGCGCTGGCCGTCCTCGGGGCTGTAGATACGGGTCACGCCGTAGTCCTGCAGCTCGCGGATCTCGGCCGGCACGATCACGCCGCCGCCGCCTCCGAACACCTGAATGTGACCGCCGCCACGCTGGCGCAGCAGGTCGACCATGTACTTGAAGTACTCGACATGACCGCCCTGGTAGGAACTGATGGCGATACCCTGCACGTCCTCCTGGAGCGCCGCGGTGACGACTTCGTCGACGCTGCGGTTGTGGCCCAGGTGGATCACCTCGGCTCCCATGCCTTGCAGGATGCGCCGCATGATGTTGATGGCGGCGTCGTGCCCGTCAAAAAGGCTCGCGGCGGTGACGAAACGCACCTTGTGGTTGGGGCGGTATTCGGCCAGGGCCTTGTATTCGGCGGACAGGTCGGTCATGCAATTCTCCAGAGCCCGTAAGGGTAGTTGACGTTTACGTCAACGTCAACGTCAATTGTCCTCTATCAATGAAAAAGGCGCTCCGGAGAATCTCCGGGAGCGCCTTGGGGATCAGCCCTTCTTGCCAGCGATTAGCCGTACAGGTACTTGGGTAGCCACAGGGTCAGCTGCGGCCAGATGTACATCAGCACCATGCACAGGATCACGATCAGCATGTAGGGCATCATGCCCGCGAAGATCTGGTTGATCGTCACGTGCGGCGGCGACACGCCCTTGAGGTAGAAGGCCGACATCGCCACCGGCGGCGACAGGAAGGCCGCCTGCAGGTTGACGAACACCAGCACGCCCCACAGCAGCGGGTCGATCTGGAAGTGCGTCAGCAGGGGCAGGAAGATGGGCACGAAGATCACGATGATCTCGGTCCACTCCAGCGGCCAACCCAACACGAAGATGATGGCCTGCGACAGCAGCAGGAACTGCAGCGGCGTGAGGTTCATTGCCATCACCCATTCCTCGACCAGACGCTGGCCTCCCAGCAGTGCGAACACCGCCGAGAACAGCGCCGAGCCGACGAACAGCCAGCACACCATGGAGGTGGTCTTGGCCGTGAGGAAGACGGCTTCCTTGATCTTCTGGAAGGTCAGCGACTTCGCGTGCCAGGCCATGAGGAAGGCGCCGGTCGCGCCGACCGCTGCGGACTCGGTGGCAGTGGTGATACCAAACAGAATCACCGCCAGCACGACGAAGGTCAGGATGGCCAGCGGCATCACCGACGAGACCAGCATGCGCATGATCTCGAACTGCTCCGCGTCAAACTTCCAGTAGTACCAGGCCAGCAGGGCCAGCACGAACAGGCAGGTGACCAGGAAGCCGGTGTAGAAGCCATCGGGCACATGCGCCGCCTCGGGCAGCGCCTCGGCCGCGGCCGTCGCGTCGGCGGACTTCGTCTCGCCAGCGCCCGGGGGCGTCTGCACACCGGCAGTGCTCGCGCCGGGCGGCTCTTGCACGCCGCCCGCGCCGGGGGGCTCTTTCACACCCGAGGCACCTGGCGGTTCTTGGACGCCGGTGGAGACTGTCGCGCCCGGGGGCTCTTGCACGCCGCCTGCGCCAGGGGGTTCCTTCACACCGCCGGAGGCGCCAGGGGGCTCTTGCACGCCACTGGAGGCGCCGGGCGGCTCCTGAACGCCACCCGAGGCACCTGGGGGCTCTTGCACGCCGCCAGAGGCTGAACCCGCTTGCGCCGGCTCCGAGCCCGGCGCTTCGCCCAGGGGCGCGGACGCCGAAGCGACCGGGGCCTCGCCCTTGGCGAGGTTGACCTGGTAGATCGTCACGTACCACCACACCGCGCCCAGCGTGGCCACCGCCATCAGGGCCGGTGCCAGTGCGCGAGTCAGGTTGCCGACCAGCGCCATCCAGGTCACTTTCACGCCGTCGCCTGCAAAGGCCAGGGCGCGACCCGGACGCACCACGGCTGCCAGCAGGGCCAGCAGCAGGCGCGGAGAGTAGTGCTCGGCGATGTGCGCGGTCCAGGGCGAGATCGGCGCGCGCATCTTGTCCATCGGCAGCTTGGGGGCGATCTTGGGATTGATCAGGGCCCAGCCGATCACGTAGACCAGGTACAGGAAGGCCAGGAAGAAGCCCGGGAACATCGCAGCGGCGTACAGCTTGACCACGGATTGGCCGGCCACAGCGGCATAGACAATGATCATCACCGAGGGCGGGATCAAGATGCCCAGCGTGCCGCCGGCGGTGATCACGCCTGCGGCCAGGCGGGTGTCGTAGCCGGCATTGAGCATCGGCCGCATCGCGATCACGCCCATGAGCACCACCACCGCGCCGACCAGACCGCTGGCAATGCCCCAGAAGGTGCAGATCACCAGCGTCGTCACGGCCAGCGAGCCCGGCAGGTGGCGGAACGCCAGCTGCACGCTGTGGAACATCTTGTCCACCAGCGCCCCGCGTTCCATGATGTATCCCATCAAGACGAACAGCGGGATCGACAGCAGCGTGTCGTTGTTCATCGCGCCGAAGGCGCGTTGCACCATCAGGTCGAAGATCTTGTTGTCCAGCCAAGGCTGTGACGGGTCGTAGAAGGCGATGAACCCGAACATCATGCCCAGGCCCATCAGGGTGAAGGCCGTCGGGAACCCCATCATGATCACGACCACGATGAGGCCCAGCATGGTCAGGCCGAGTGCGGCGTCGCTCATGATTTCAGACCTTTCGACTGCTCGATGGCGAGGCGGCGGGCTTCTTCATCGACGAATTCGCTGTTCGCCAGCTGCTGCGCCACCACGTCGGATTCTTCGGCGTCGCGCAGGCGCTCAGGCCATTCGCCCGTGCGGATGCAGATCGCGCATCGCACGATCTCGGCTACCCCCTGCAGCAGCACCAAGGCGCCCGCCAGCGGGATCATGAACTTGAACGGATAAAGCGGCAGCGGGTCCGCATTGAAGGTCTGCTCGCGTATGGCCAGCGAGTCCTTGAAGTAGTCATAGCCCGACCAGGTCAGGGCGGCGACGCCGGGCAGGAAGAAGAGGATGAACAGCACCAGATCGATGCTGGCCTGCTTGCGCGGGGCCATGCTGCCGTAGAAGAAGTCGCCGCGCACATGCCCGCCCTGGGCCAGGGTGTACGCGCCGCCCATCATGAACAAAGTGCCATAGAGCATGTTGCTGGCATCAAAGACCCAGGCGGTGGGCGCGTTCAGCGCATAGCGCTTGAACACTTCGACCACGACCAGCAGCATCAGCGCCACGATCAGCCAGGCGAATGCCTTGCCGACCCAACTGCTGATGGAGTCCACTCCCCGAAGTAGTTGTTGTATGGACATGAATTCCTCGATCAATAAAAAAACCAGCCGCGCGCTCATCGCGCGCGGCTGGCTATTTTACAAGGTGGGATCAGGCCTTTTTGGCAGGCTGACGGAAGTAGCGGTTCCAGGCCATCTTGAAATCGACCATGTAGTCGTTCTGCCAGGAGCCGGCACGCTGTGCGAACACGCGCTGCGAGTCCATGACCTTCTTGAACAGGGCGTTTTCCTTGGACTTCTCGGCGGTCACCTTGTCCCAGGCGTTGAGCTGGGCTTGCAGGATCGAGTCGGGCGTCTTGTAGAAGTTGACCTTGTCCTTGGTCTTGAGCTCGATGTAGTCCTGCGAGTTGCGGTGGATCGCCTTCCAGCTGAAGTCGGCGCTGGCGGCTTGCACGGCGTAGTCGATGATGGACTTGAGTTCGCCGGGCAGCGCGTCGTACTTGCCCTTGTTGAACAGGATCTCGAACTGCTCGCCGCTCTGGTGGAAGGACTGCAGCATGCAGTTCTTGGTCACGTCGGGGAAGCCCAGCACGCGGTCAGACGAGGCGTTGTTGAATTCGGCTGCATCGATCAGGCCGCGGTCCAGGGCGGGGACGATCTCGCCACCGGGCAGCGGGTTGACCGCAGCGCCCAGTTCCTTGAACACGTCAACGGCCAGACCGACGGTGCGGTACTTCAGGCCCTTGATCTGTTCGACCTTGGCGATCGGCTTCTTGAACCAGCCCAGGGGCTGCGTGGGCATGGGGCCGTACAGGAAGGACACCACGTCGATGTTCAGCGACTTGTAGATCTCTTCGAGCAGGGCCTTGCCGCCGCCGTAGTAGTGCCAGGACAGGACCATATTGGGGTCCATGCCGAAGGCCGGGCCCGAGCCCCAGAGGGCCAGGGCGGTGTTCTTGCCGTAGTGGTAGGCCACCACGCCATGGCCGCCGTCCAGAGTGCCCTTGTTCACGGCGTCCAGCAGCTGGAAGGCCGGGACCACGGCGCCCGAGGGCAGCACTTCGATCTTCAGACGGCCGCTGGCCATGTCGTTCACCTTCTTGGCGAAGTCGTTGGCGTACTCGTGGAAGATGTCCTTGGCCGGCCAGGTGCTCTGAAAGCGGAAGGTGGTGGTCTGTGCCATCGCCACCATCGGGGCGGACATGGCGGCGCCAGCGACGGCTGCGCCTTTCAATAGGCCGCGGCGGCGGGGCGTCTTCAGATCGGTCATCGTTGAGTCTCCGGAGTTAATTAAAAAAAGACATGGCACTCTGGCTGAGCTGAGTGTCTTGACAAAGAGGGTTTTCACCAAGGAATTCCCCTACCAAGGCAATAACCTACTGGGATTTTTGTAAATATTTCAGCTGCATGTGTCGCTTGGCGGTCTTTCGAACTAAGCGATCCAGGGGTGCTGAAGGTCCTACACCCGCCATCAGGCGTGGGGCGATCCGGGGTGGTGCGCTGGCAAAATCCATCGAATGACGAACGCGTGCGAAGCCGTGCAGCCCGCTCAGGGTTACGCCGGCGATATTTCTCCCCAATTGGCCTGTCAGTGGTGGCAGGCCGGCGAGGCCGTCCTCGTGGATGTCCGCTCCGATGCCGAGATCGCCTGGGTCGGGTTTGTACCGGGCGCCGTGCACGTGCCTTGGAAGCTCTGGCCGGGCATGGCCGTGAACCCCGGCTTTGACGACGCCTTGCGAGAGGCGGTCCCGGCGGGCAAGAAGGTCGTGATGTTGTGTCGCAGCGGCGTGCGATCCATTGGATCGTCGCGCCGTGCCACCGAGCTGGGCTACGAGGCCTACAACATCCTCGAGGGCTTCGAGGGCGATCCCGACGACGCGGGCCATCGCGGCGTGCGCGAAGGCTGGCGCAAGCGCGGCCTGCCCTGGAGACAGAATTAAGCTCCCCCCGATGCGCCTTCGGCGCTTCCCCCGAGGGGGCGCCAGCGGCGGCCCGGCGGAGCCGGTTCCGCGCTGGCCCCTAGTCTTGGATCCCCTCATGGCCCCGGCACGTCCGACCTTCAACACCTTCTTTCCCAAGGATTTTCAATGGCTGTGAATCTGCAAGCGCCGCGTGCGCAAGACCTGCTGCCTGTGCCTGGCCTGCGCATCGGCGTGGCCGAGGCCGGCGTGCGCAAGGTCGGACGCAAGGACCTGACGGTGCTGCTGCTCGAGCCCGGTGCCGCCGTCGGTGGGGTCTTCACCCGCAACCGCTTTTGCGCCGCGCCGGTGCAGGTGTGCCGCGAGCATCTTGAGGCCGGCCACGCGGTACGCGCCCTCGTGGTGAACACCGGCAACGCCAACGCCGGCACCGGTGAGGACGGCTTGGTGCGTGCCCGCGCCACGTGCATCGCATTGGCCCGCTTGCTGGAGGTCGCACCCGAGGAGATCCTGCCCTTTTCCACCGGCGTGATCATGGAGCCGCTGCCCGTGGACCGCATTCAGGCCGGCCTGCCGGCGGCCCTGGCCGACGCGCGGGAGGACCACTGGCTGCGCGCGGCCGAAGGCATCATGACGACCGACACGATCGCCAAGGCCTTCAGCCGCCAGGTGGTGATTGAAGGCAAGCCCGTGACCATCACTGGCATCAGCAAGGGTGCGGGCATGATCCGTCCCAATATGGCCACCATGCTGGGCTTCCTCGCGACCGACGCGGTGGTAGCCCCGGGCTTGATGAAGGCCCTGGCCACCCAGCTGGCCGAAGGCTCCTTCAATCGCGTGACCGTCGATGGCGACACGTCTACCAACGATTCCTTCCTCGTGATCGCCACCGGCAAGGCGGGCCATGCGTCCATCACCTCGCTCGAGAACGAATCGGGCCGCGCCCTGGCGGGCGCGATGTTGGAGGTGTCGCGCTTGCTGGCACAGGCCATCGTGCGCGATGGTGAGGGCGCGACCAAGTTCATCACCGTTCGCGTCGAGGGCGGTCAGACCGCGGCCGAGTGCCGACAGGTGGCCTACGCCATCGCCCATTCGCCTCTGGTGAAGACGGCCTTCTTCGCCAGCGACCCGAACCTGGGCCGCATCCTGGCAGCAGTGGGCTATGCCGGCATCGAGGACCTCGATCAGACGAAGATCGATCTGTTCCTGGACGATGTGCATGTGGCCGTGGGCGGCGGTCGCAACCCGGCCTACCGCGAGGAGGACGGCCAGCGCGTGATGAAGCAAAGCGAGATCACGGTGCGCGTGGGCCTCGGGCGCGGCACAGCCGCCGACACCGTCTGGACCTGCGATTTCAGCCACGAGTACGTGACGATCAACGCTGATTACAGATCTTGAACCACCTCCGAAGCGCCTGCGGCGCTTCCCCCTCAAGGGGGCGCCGCCAGCGGCCCGGCAAAGCCGGTTCCGCGGCGGCCACTGGGACAATGCAGAAAGAAGCATGAACACTGCACTCGAACAATTTCTCGCACGCGCCGAACGCCTCATCGAGCGCATTGAATCGGTGTTGCCGCAGCCCCTGTCGGCCCCCGACTGGTCGGCCTCGGTGGCCTACCGCTATCGCAAGCGCGCTAGCGGCCACGGCACGCTGGAGCCGGTGCGCCATGTGGCCGGCATCCGCCTTGAAGACCTCAAGGAGATCGATGGGCAAAAGGAAAAGATCCAGCGCAACACCGAGCAGTTTGTTCAGGGCCTACCCGCCAACAACGTGCTGCTCACGGGCGCGCGCGGTACCGGCAAGTCGTCTCTGATCAAGGCCTGCCTGAATGCGTATTCGACGCGCGGGCTGCGACTGATCGAGGTAGACAAGGCCGACCTCACCGACTTGCCGGACATCATCGACGTGGTGGCCGAGCGTTCTGAGAAATTCATCATCTACTGCGACGACCTGAGCTTCGAGGACGGCGAGCCTGGCTACAAGGCGCTCAAGTCCATTCTTGACGGTTCGGTCACAGCGGCTACGCCTAACGTTCTGATCTACGCCACCAGCAATCGCCGTCACCTGCTGCCCGAGTACATGAAGGAAAACCTGAGCTACACCCACACCGCGGACGGTGAGGTGCATCCTGGCGAGGTGGTCGAGGAAAAGATCTCCTTGTCCGAACGCTTCGGTCTATGGGTCAGCTTCTATCCCTTCAGCCAGGACGAATACCTGGCGATCGTCGCCCAGTGGCTGTCGGCCCTGGGGGTGGGCGCCGCGCAGATCGAGGCGGCCAAGCCCGAGTCCCTGGTGTGGGCCCTTGAGCGCGGATCGCGCTCGGGCCGCGTGGCCTACCAGTTCGCACGCGATTTCGCGGGCCGGCAGTGAGTGCATCTCTGAGGCGCCCGTGAACGAGCCGGTGCTGGTGGCCGACGGCGACCGCCCCCGCCAGGGAGGCGCTGACCGGCCGGAGGTGCAGGTGGCCGTCGGCGTGCTGGTGCGTCCCGACGGCCGATTCCTCCTGACCTCGCGCCCACCCGGCAAGGCTTATGCGGGCTACTGGGAGTTCCCGGGCGGCAAGATCGAGGCGGGCGAGACCGTGCACGAGGCCCTGCGTCGTGAGTTGCAGGAGGAGATCGGCATCACCATCGAGTCCTCGCAGCCCTGGAAAGTCGAGCGCGTCGACTATCCGCACGCACTGGTGCGGCTGCACTTTTGCAAGGTCTTCGAGTGGGTCGGGGAATTGCAGATGCGCGAAGGCCAGTCGTACGCATGGGAGGATCTGCCAGTGCAATCGGCGCCCGTCTTGCCGGGCACCGTACCCGTGCTGGCGTGGTTCGCGCTGGAGCGGGGCCACGCCGGGGCCACCCATGCGCCACTTCCCACACGCTGAAGTCTGCCATCTGGCTTGTCGGGCGACGCGATAGACGCTTGCGGCGCGTCATGCCGATCCGCTGTACCCCTTGCCTTATTGCAGGCGCGCATCTCCGAAGGGTTGGTCGTCGGGTGGCGCCTCGCTGGCCATCCGGAAGTTCTCGCTGGCCCAGGCCCCCAGGTCCATCTGTTTGCAGCGCTCGCTGCAAAACGGCCGGAAGGCGTTGCTCGGGTCGTAGCGGCTGTCGCCGCCGCAGTGGGGGCAGGGAACGATGCGTATCAGGCGCACAGGGTCAATTCGAAGGGCGTGTCGTCCTGGCTGGCCTGCAGGCGCTCGCCGGGCTCGTGCTTCATGAGGCGCACCGCCACCATCAAGCGGTTGCCGCTGATCTCGGGGACCAGGTTGAGGCTGGGGTCGATGCGCAGGCGCATCAGCTGGAAGGTGCGGCCTTGCGGCAGGGTCTGCTGGAGGTGACCGCCCGAGGCCATCACCTTCTGGGGAGCACCGGCATCGCGCATCAACCTGAGCAGGAGGCCGATGGATTCGGCCAGGTTGTTCAGGGGTGCCACCCAGCGTGTCAGGTCCGTCCGTCGGCGCGAGGCTTCGAGCTGCTGCCAGGCATGGTAGGCCGGCAGGTCGAATTCGCAGGTGCCGCCCGGTATGGCGATCCGGCTGCGGATGCTCATGAGCCAGTCGTTGTCGGCCAGCGGTTGACCGGCCTTGCCAGTCTGGTTGTTCAGTGCGTTGAAGCCGCCATCGAGCTGGTCGATCACGTCCTGGAGCACCTCTTCGGAAATGGCGGGGTTTCCTCGCAGGGCGGACAGGGCCGTCTTCTGGCGCTCGAGGTCCTTCATGACGTCGGATTTCAGGTCGGCCCGGGCCGCGACGTCCATGATCTCGAAGAGGTTGGCCAGCGCGTGGTGGTGGTCGACCGGGTGATCGCGCGACACCAGCAGCGAGAGCCGGCGGAACAACTGCTCAAGCCGCAGGTAGGTGCGGATGCGCTCGTTGAACGGGTATTCGTACAGGATCACGACAGCCGCGATCATAGCCCGAAGCTCATCGCTGCTTGGCGGACCTCCTGTTCGAGTTCGGTGAGCGAGAGGCCGTCGTTGCAGATCACCATGTCGGCGGCGGCCAGGCGCTGCGCCCGCGACGCCTGCGCCGCAAGAATGGCCCGCACCTGGGCTTCGGCCAGCTGGCTGCGGGCCATGACCCGGGCCACCTGCGTCTCGGGGCGGCAGTCCACCACCAGCACCCGGTCAAGCTGCGCGCGCCAGCGGCCAGACTCGACCAGCAAAGGGATGTCATAGACCAGGCAGGGCCGGCCCTGCGCGCGTGCCCGGGTCTCCTCCTCGCGCAGGGCCTGGCCGACCCAGGGATGGATGATGGCCTCGAGGTCGGCGCGGGCCGCGGGGTGGGCAAAGGCGTGTTCCCGCATCCGGGCGCGGTCCAGGCTGCCGTCGGCCGCGATGAAGTCCGGCCCGAAGCGCTCGCGGATGCCCGGCATCGCCGCGCCGCCTGGCGCCGTGACAGCGCGGGCGATGGCGTCGGCATCCGCCGTGGCGGCGCCCAGGCGGGCGAGCATCTGCAGCACGGTGCTTTTGCCGCTGCCGATGCCGCCGGTGAGTCCGATGCGCTGCATGTTCAGCCGCCGAGCCGCCCCAGGGCCAGCCAGAAACCGTGGGCCCCGTCCGCCATGGCCGCGAGCCCGCCCAGGGCCAGGAAGGGGCCGAAGGGAACGTAGCCGCCTTCGCGCAAGCTGCCCGTGAGTTTCATGGTGATGCCGACTCCTGCCCCGGTGATGGAAGCCAGCAGGATAACGGGGATCAGCGCCTGCCACCCGAGCCAGGCACCCAGCGCGGCGAAGAGCTTGAAGTCGCCAAACCCCATGCCCTGCTTGCCGGTCAGGCGCAGGAAGGCGTGGTAAACGCTCCACAGCGTGAGATAGCCGGCGACCGCGCCCCAGAATGCCTCAGCCAGGGGGGTACCGCTCCAGCCCAGTGCTGCGGCGACCAAGCCCGCCCAGAGCAGGGGCAAGGTGAGGCTGTCGGGCAGCAGCGTGGTGTCCCAATCGATGAGGGCCAGGGCCAAGAGCGTGGCGCCGAAACCGGCCCAGGCGGCCGCGGCCGGGGTGGGGCCCCAGCGCCAAGCCGCGTAGACGAAGAGGGCCGCGGTGGCCAGTTCCACCGCCGGATAGCGCAGGCTGATGCGACCGTGGCAGGCCGAGCACCGGCCCCGCAGCAGCAGCCAGCTCAGGACGGGCAGGTTTTCCCAGGCTGCGAGCGGGTGGCCGCAGTGCGTGCAGGCCGAGGGCGGGTGCACCAGGTTGTAGGTGGGCGCCTGCTCGGGCGCCTGGCCCGCCTGGTGAGCTTCCTCCTGGGCCCACTGCCGCTCGAGCATGCGGGGCAGGCGGTAGATGACGACGTTGAGGAAGCTGCCCACCGCCAGCCCCAGCAGGGCAGCCACCAGGGCCAGGCCGGGCAACTCTCCCATCAGGTGACCTGCCCCAGCTTGAAGATGGGCAAGTACATCGAGACCACGATGCCGCCGACGAGCACGCCCAGGAAGACGATGATCAGGGGCTCCAGCAGGCTGGACAGGCCGGCCACCGTGTCGTCGACCTCGGCCTCATAAAAGTCGGCGGCCTTGTTCAGCATGTGGTCCAGCGAGCCTGATTCCTCTCCGATGGCGCTCATTTGCAGCACCATCGACGGGAAAACCCGCGACTGGGTCATGGCGGTGGTCAGGCTGCTGCCGGCGGACACCTCCTTCTGGATGCGTCGTGTGGCGTCTAGATAGAGGCTGTTGCCGGCGGCCCCGCCGACCGATTCAAGGGCTTCCACCATGGGCACCCCCGCGGCGAACAGAGTGGCCAGGGTGCGTGTCCAGCGAGCGACTACCGCCTTGGCCACCAGAGGGCCGAACACCGGTAGCCGCAGCAGCAGTCGATCGGCCAGGTGCTGCAGGCGCGGGCTGCGTCGCCAGACGCGCACCAGAGCGGCCGCACCCACTGCCAGCAGGCCCAGCCCTAGCCAGCCGTATTGGATGAAGGCCTCACTCATCGCGATCACGAGGCGCGTGGGCGCCGGCAGCTGCGCGCCGAAGGAGGAAAAGACGTCCTTGAAGGAGGGAATGACGAACACCATGATCACGGCCACCACGACCAATGCCACCAGCAGTACGGCCACAGGGTACATGAGCGCGGAACGGATCTTGGATTTGATGGCCTGGATCTTTTCCAGGTAGGTGGCCAGGCGGTCCAGGATGGACTCGAGGATGCCCGCGGCTTCGCCTGCCTCGACCAGATTGCAGTACAGGTCGCCGAAGTGCTGCGGATATTTGCGGAAGGCGGCCGAGAGCGAGGTGCCGGTCTCCACATCGGCGCGGATATCCAGGAGCAGCCGCGCCGCATTGGGGTTGGCATGACCTCGCCCGACGATATCGAAGGCCTGTAGCAGCGGTACGCCAGCCTTCATCATGGTGGCCAGTTGGCGGGTGAAGAGGGCAATGTCACGCGGCTTGACGGCAGCACCGCGATCCGCGCGGCGCCGGCGGATCCGGGTGGGGGTGATGCCCTGGCGCCGCAGGGAGGCCTGGACCTGGTGTTCCCCAGCGGCCCGTGTCTCACCGCTGACGGGCCGGCCCTGGCGGTCGCGGCCCTCCCATTCGAAGACGTACTCTTGGATCCGGACGGAAGGGGCGCTCGCAGTGGCCATGAGGTGGGGTGTGGGCAAGGGTGGAATGCAGGAGGCGGGCTCACACCGAGGTGCAGGCCAGGACTTCCTCCAGGGAGGTCTCGCCAAGTCGGACCTTCTGTAGGCCGGCCTGGCGCAGGGTGCGCACGCCTTCGGACTCGGCCTGCCGTGCGATGTCCAGCGCGTTGCCATCGCGCAGGATGATCTGCTGGATGGCCTCGGTGATCGGCATCACTTGGTAGAGGCCGATGCGCCCCTTGTAGCCGTTGTTGCACTGCGTGCATCCGACGGCACGAAATGGTGTCCACCGGCCATCGAGGTCCTCGCTCGCGAATCCCGCATCGGCCAGGCTTTGCGGCGGCAGTCCGGCTGGCTCTTTGCAATGCGGGCACAGGCGCCGCGCCAGGCGCTGGGCGGTGATTAGGATCACGCTGGAGGCGATGTTGAACGGCGCGATGCCCATATTGCGCAGACGCGTGAGCGTGGTGGGGGCGTCGTTGGTGTGGAGCGTCGAGAGCACCAGGTGCCCGGTTTGGGCGGCCTTGATGGCGATGTCGGCGGTTTCCAGGTCGCGGATCTCACCCACCATCAGGATGTCCGGGTCTTGGCGCAGGAAGGAGCGCAGCGCCGCGGCGAAGGTCAGGCCGGCCTTCTCGTTCACGTTGACCTGATTCACCCCGGGCAGATTGATCTCGGACGGGTCTTCGGCGGTGGAGATGTTGACCCCGGGCTTGTTCAGGAGGTTCAGGCAGGTATAGAGCGACACCGTCTTGCCCGAGCCGGTGGGGCCGGTGACCAGGATCATCCCGTGCGGGCGGCTGATCGCCTCGAGCAGGCGTGCCTTCTCCGATGGCTCGTAACCCAGGGCGTCGATGCCGATGCGGGCTGCCGAAGGGTCCAGGATCCGGATCACGATCTTTTCGCCAAACAGGGTGGGCAAGGTGCTCACTCGGAAGTCGATCACCCGCTCAGGGCTGATCTTGAGTTTCATTCGGCCGTCCTGGGGCACGCGCTTTTCGGAAATGTCCATGCGCGAGATCACCTTGATGCGCGAGGCCAGCTTGTCCTTGATCGCGATGGGCGGCGAGGCGATCTCGCGCAATTCGCCGTCGATGCGAAAGCGCACCCGGTAGTGGTGTTCGTAGGGCTCGAAGTGGATGTCTGAAGCGCGCTGGCTGAAGGCGTCCAGCAGCATCTTGTGGAGGAACTTGACGACTGGTGCGTCGCCCACTTCAGCCGTGGCGGTTTTGTCCGCTTCGTCCTCCAGGGCCGGGTCCAGTGTGGATTCGTCGAAGTCGAAGTCGTCGCCGATCAGGTTGTCCATTACCTCGGCGGCGGTGGTGGACTGGGCCTCGACCAGGCGCGAGAGCTTGTCGTATTCGACGACGATCCAGTCGACCCCCAGCTGTGTGGCGAACTTGATCTTCTCGCCGGCCTGCTGGTCGGAGGGGTCGGCGGTGGCCACCGCGAGGCGGTGGTTGCGTTTGGCCAGGACCACCACCCGCAGCGCCTGGCAGGTGCGGGCGTCCAGCAGGTTGCGGGGCAGGCGCCTGGCGTCCACTGCACTGAGGTCTAGCAGCGGTACGCCGAACGCCTCGGACAGGGTGTGGGCCAGGTCGGCGGGGGTGAGGGCTCCTGAGCCGGTCAGGACTGCGATGAAGGTGGAACGGGCGGCCTGCGCCTTGCGGTAAAGGTCCTGGGCAGCTTGCTCACCGAGCTTGCCGGCACGGACCAGGGCCTTGGCCAGGCCAGGCAGGGCCGTCGAGCCGGCGTCGGTGGGCAGCGGTGGACTGGGGGTCGCCATTCGGGAAGCGCGCGGACGGCGCAGGCCGCCGTACCTGAGGGTCAATGAAAAGACCGCGCATCATCCCCGAAAGCGGGAAATGTGTAAACCTTTGATTTATGAAATGGACGCCGGCTGCGGATGCGGGCGATCGTCCGGCCCTCACGGGCGCCCTCCCTCAAGGGGTCCGGCGGGGGAGGATCAGGATGTTGTCGGTCGCGGCACCCGCGTCCACTTGCACCCGCAGGCCCTGGAAGAACACCTTCAGATCGCTCCACTGGGCGCTGCGCACGGTGAAGGGCGGGGTGCCGGACACGGTGACCGATTCACCGGCCTTGAGGGTGGCGACGCGAGCCTGCTTCTGACTGTCGATCAGACAGAACCGCGCCTCCTGGGTGGCCTCGATATGCACGTAGCTGGCTGGCTTGTCGGCGACTGGCGACTGGTACGCGGTGGGTTCGCGTCCTGCAGGCGCTTCGCAACCTGGGGGTAGGCGCGACGCCGCCACGGCAGGGCCTGAGGCGGGTACCGCGGCGGGAGCGGACGCGCCCGAAGCCGCAGGAGCCGGCTCGGAGGCCCGCGCCTCGGGGGCTGAGGCGGGGTCGGCGGGAACCGCGGCGACCGGCACCGTCTCGGTCACCGTCGATGCGGTGGGCGAGGTGGCTCGGTGGGTCAGGATCCAGATGCCTGCTACCGCCACCACCAGGGCCAGGACCACCGCGGGCGCAGCGCTGCGACGAGGGGCCGTGTCCGCGGCGGATGCCTCGCGGGTCGGCGCAGGGTGCTCGGGTACAGGGTCAGGTACGGGGTCAGGTACAGGGTCAGGTACAGGGTCAGGTACAGGGTCGGCGAGGGGCGGGATCGGTGTATCGGGTGTGGCGTGCTCGTGCTGTGCGTCGGGTGCAGCGGGTGAGTCGGCCGGGAACAGGGACAGGGAAGGGCTTGCCTCCACGGGAGCCGGCTCGGGCTCGGCCTGGTCAGGTGCTGCCTCGGCGGCTTGCGGCCCGGGCTCGGGCACTTCGGGTTCTACGGGGGCGATGTAGCCCAGGGCTGCGAGCAGCTTGCGACCGGTGTGGGCCTTGATGTCTTCCGAATAGAAGGAGCCGGTCTTGCCGCCTTCGAGTTCCCTGACCTGACCAACAGACAGCGCATGCCGCTTGGCAAAGACCGCCTGGGACGTGCCCACCCTTTCGCGCAACTCCCGGAGCCGCTGCGCGTCGGATTCGGTCCAGGTCTTACGCATGTCAACTCGGGGAGGTGGGGTCTATCGTGGCAGACGTCAGCTCGCCCGGGCGAGCTCCCCTTCGACGTAGGCGCCTCGCTGTATCGACAAGGTTTCGTAGGTGATGTTGCCGCGGACACGCGCCTTGCTGGCGATGACCAGTTCCTGGCAGCGGGCCTCACCCACGAACGCGCCCTTGATCTGGAGCGAGTTGCACTGAATCTTGCCCTCCACCGCACCGGTGATACCGATGTTCACTGCCTCGGTGGTGACGGTGCCCTGGATCTTGCCTTCGACATGCAGCACCCCCTGCGCGGAGATGTCGCCGACCAGCGAGAAGCCTTCGCTGATGACGGAGGGCTTGTTGCTGTCTAGGAGAAAACCGCTGGAGGCGCCACCGCGGGGGGGCGTGTTTCCCGTTTCGGGGGTCATGTCCTCAGGCTCCTCATAGGCGTTGTCCGTAGACTTACTTTTCGATTTTGCGAACATTTTGGGCGGTGTGAACGACTTTCTTGGGGTCGACCTGGTAGCTGCCAATCAGCACTTCGAAGTGCAGGTGCTTGCCAGTCGACTGGCCGGTATTGCCCACGGTGCCCAGGATGGCGTCTTGTGCCACTTCCTGGCCTTCTTTCACCAGGATCTTGTCCAGGTGTCCATAGAGGGTCTCGAGCCCGCGGTCGTGGCGCACGATCACGGTATTGCCCATGTGGCCGTTAAATCGGGCCACCGTGACCTTGCCGGGCTTGACCACGCGCACGTTGTCCTTGTTGGACAGCGGGATCAGGTCCACGCCTGCGTGCAGGCTCGGATTGTTGTCGATCGGGTGTTTGCGGATGCCGAAGTCCGAGGTGATGACGTATTCCTCGAGTGGCATCTTGGCAGGCAGCGCTTCCAGCACCGTGCGCAGTTCGGTGTTGGCCGCGGTCTCCTTGGCGAACGCGCTGCTCAGAAGCGGATTGGACTTGAAGTTTTCGGTGAAGCCGCCGACGTTCTGGCTGCCCTGGATGATGCTGATTACCTTCTCATTCAGACCCGAGTTCTTCACCAGGCCGCGCAGCTGGTTGTTGCGGCTCGCGAGGTTCTCCGTCCAGTCACCCAGGTACTGGCGAATCTGCATGTCCCGCTCGCGGATGGTGCGGGCCATCTCGAGCATGTCTTCCTGCGTGTATTCGCCGTTCTGCGCGTCCGGGTTGATGCCGGCCGACTGCAAGGCGACATAGATCTCCCGATGGGAGTCTTCCAGCATCATCTTGCGCGTGTGCAGGTAGGCCGCGGTGGTGGACATACCCACCAGCAAAACCACCGTCGCCGAGGAGGTGACCAGGAGGGTGCGAGCCAGGTTGCGCTGAAAGCGGGCCGTGATCACCAGGTACTTCAGGTCACCCTGCTGCTCCAGGATGATGCGCGAGTCGTGGTACTGGCGGTCCCACAGTCCGACGACCAGCTTGACCCAGCGGCGTAGCCCTTGACTAAAAAGCTTCGGCATGAGGGGACAAGGAATCGGGGGGGGCGCCCGCCTTATTCGGCGGCGCCGTTGGTATCGGCCGGGGTGGCGGGCGCCGGTGCGGGCGCTAGGGCCGCCACGGGCGCTACGGGCGCGGTCTGCGCCGTCTCGCCGCACGGGGAGATCGCGCCGCGGATCACGCCGCCTTTCTCGATCTCGATCTCGCCATAGCGTGCCTGGCCATGGACACGGCCGGTGCCGCGCACGCAGAGGAACTCAGATGCCTCCAGGGTCTCGTGGGTGCTGCCATGAATATCGGCCGTGCGCACGCGCACCTGTCCGGACAAGGAACCCTTGGGACCGACGAGGAGTTCGTCGGCCTGCAGTTCGCCTTGCAGGGTGCCGTTGATGATGGCGAGGCCCGGTACAACCAGCTGCCCCACGACCTTGACGCCTTCGCCAATGGTGAGGTTGCCGGGAGCGTCGCCTTTGCTGGAGGAGTTATTGGTAGACAAAAAGTATGTCTCCGTTTAAATTTAAATCAATGGTTTTCACTTGAAGGGGGAGAACTCACGCCCCTCCAATTAGGCTGTTCTAGTTTACAGTTTTTCTTGAACTTTCTAAACGTTTTGGCACATAGGTGTGCGTCGCACGCCACCCCTGCGCCGGGCAGGGCTAGTGGGCTGTGCGCGATGGCGGCCGGTATATAGTCACGCGCCCGTGGTGGGTCCAAGCACCACGTCCCAAAATGACTACGACCCAACGAAGGAGTACCCCATGAGTCGTCGTGACTTCCTCGCCAAGAGCGGCGCCGCCGTCGCCGCTGGCGCCACCCTTGCCGGCACCGCCGTCGCCCAGACCGCTGCGCCCGCCTCGGACGTGATCCGCTGGCGCATGGCCTCCAGCTTTCCCAAGAGCGTCGAGGTCCTGTTTGGTACCGCCGACTTCATCGCCCGCCGCGTCGGCCAGATCACCGGTGGCAAGTTCCAGATCACCGCGCACGCCGCTGGCGAGATCGTTCCCCCGCTGCAGGTGCTCGACGCCGTCGAGAAGGGCACCATCGAGTGCGGCCACACCGCCCCCTATTACTTCATCGGCAAGGACCCGGCCTGGGCCATCGGCACCTGCGTGCCCTTTGGACTTAACAGCCGCCAGTACAACGCCTGGTGGGTGCACGGCGGCGGCGAAAAGCTGTTTAACGACTTCACCCGCGAGTCGGGCGTGGTCAGTCTGCTGGCCGGCAACACCGGTTCGCAGATGGCGGGCTGGTTCAAGAAGGAGATCAAGTCGGTCGCCGACCTCAAGGGCCTGAAGTTCCGTACCGGTGGCATGGGCGGCCAGGTGCTGACCAAGCTCGGCGTGGTGGCGCAGCAGCTGCCGGCCGGCGAGATCTACTCCGCGCTGGAGAAGGGCACCATCGACGCCGCCGAATTCACCGTGCCGGCCGACGACGAGCGCCTGAACCTGCAAAAGATTGCCAAGTTCTACTACTACCCCGGCTGGAACGAGGGTGGTGCCGCGCTGTCCCTGCAGGTCAACGCCAAATCCTACGACGCCCTGCCCGACGCCTACAAGGCGGCCCTGCAGGCGGCCAGCGCCGAAGCCAACACCTGGATGCAGGCCCGCTACGACGCACTCAACCCGGCGGCCCTCAAGCGCCTGGTGCAAGGCGGCGCCGTGCTGCGTGCCCTGCCCCAGTCGGTGATGGACGCCTGCTACAAGGCCAACGGCGAGCTGATGGCCGAAGCCTCAGCCAAGAGCCCGGCCTTCAAGAAGATGTATGAGCACATGGTCGCCTTCCAGCGTGACCAGGTGGCGTGGTTCCGCGTGGCCGAAGGCGGCTTCGACAACTTCATGACGCGCCAGAAGCTCTGATTAGGCTTCGGTGATTCAGGCGGCTTCCTTCGGGAAGCCGTTTTTTTGCGCGCGTTTTTCATGGCCGCGCGCTGCGCACGCGTGAAGGTCTCCCCCAGGCTCTTACTTCTTGTTGAAGTAATCCGCCGGATCCGGCGCCGCAGCCGGAGCGGCTTCGCCGGTGGCAGGGCCAGATGCTCCCGAGGCGGGGACTTCGGCGGCTGCCGGCGTTTCATCGAGGCGAATCTCCACCGCATCCAGATTGCCTGTGGGCGGTTTATCCAGCATGCCGGTCACCATCTCGGGGAAGAACACCAAGATGCCGACCAGCAGCAGCTGTAACCCCACCCAAGGGAGTGCCCCCAGGTAGATGTCACCGCTCTTGACCTCCTTGGGCGCGATCCCGCGCAGGTAGAACAGCGCGAAGCCAAACGGAGGATGCATGAAGCTGGTCTGCATGTTCACGCACAGGAGCACGCCGAACCAGATCAGGTCGATGCCTAGCTTGTTGGCCATGGGCACCAAGAGCGGTACGACGATGAAGGCGATCTCGAAGAAGTCCAGGAAGAACGCCAGGAAGAAGATCATCACGTTGACGACCAGCAGGAAGGTCACCGCGTCGTCGGCGCCAACCGCCGTGAACAGGTGCTCCACCCAGATCGCGCCATCCACGCCCTGAAACACTAGCGTGAAGACGGTGGCACCGATCAGGATAAAGATCACCATGACCGTGACGTCCATGGTGGCGGCCATGCCCGCGCGCACCATCTCCCAGTTCAGGCGCCGGTGCATTGCCGCCAGCACGATGGCGCCGATCACGCCCATCGCGCCAGCTTCGGTGGGCGTGGCCAGGCCCATGAAGATGGTGCCCAGCACCACGAAGATCAGGGCACTGGAGGGCAACACGCCCGCCAGTACCTTGCGGGCCAGAGGCCAGCCGCGCAGGGTGCGGGCTTCGGGCGGCAGCGGCGGCATAGACTGCGGACGCAGCACCGACATGATGGCGATGAAGGCGATGAAGATCACGACCTGCGCGATCGAAGGGCCCACAGCACCCAGGTACATATCGCCCACCGACTTGCCCAGTTGGTCGGCCAGCACGATCAGCACCAGCGAGGGCGGGATCACCTGTGTGATCGTGCCCGAGGCGGCAATCACGCCCGTGGCCAGGCGCATGTTGTAGCCATAGCGCTGCATGATCGGCAAGGCGATCACGCCCATGGCGATCACCGAGGCAGCGACCGTGCCGGTGATGGCCCCCAGGATGGCGCCCACCAGGATCACGGCATAGGCCAGGCCACCGGGCAGCCCGCCAAAGGCTTGGGCAAAGCCTTCCAACAAATCTTCAGCCAGACCGCTTTTCTCGAGAATGGCTCCCATGAGCGTGAAGAAGGGAATGGACAGCAGCAGCTCGTTGGACAGGATGCCGAAGACGCGGTAAGGCAGGTTGGCCATGAACTGCGGTGGGAATAACCCCACCTCGATGGCCACAAAGCCCGAGGCCAGGCCCAGGGCTGCGAGCGAAAAGGCCACCGGCAGACCCAGTAGCAGGAAGACCACCAGCGCGGCGAACATCGCCGGGGCCATGATGTCGATCGGATTCATGCTTATTGCTGGGGCCGCTCGTAGTGGGTGTCGATCGCCAGGTCGCCGCGCAGGGCGGCGATCCGCTTGATGATCTCGGACAGGCCCTGCAGGATCAGGAGCCCGAAACCCAGGGGCAACAGGAGCTTGACCGGCCAGCGGATCAAGCCGCCAGCGTTGGCCGAAATTTCCTGCTGCTTCCAGGATTCGACGAACCAGGGCCAGGAATACACCACCATCACATAGGCGAAGGGCAGCAGGAAGACGATCAGGCCCGCCAGGTCCAGCCAGGTGCGCTGGCGGTCATTGAGCTTGGCGTAGAACAGGTCGACGCGAATGTGGCCGTTGGTGCACAGAAGCTTGGGCGCGCCCAGGAGCACGGTGGCACCGAACATGTACCACTGCAATTCAAGCCAGGCGTTGGACGAGAGGTCGAGCGCATAGCGTGACAGGGCATTGCCTGCGGAGACCAGCGCGCAGATCAGGACCAGCCAGAGGGCGACGACCGCGGCGGCGTGGCTGAGGCTGTCGATTCGTTGGGCCAAGGCAAGGAGGAATTTCAAAAGTCGGTCCGGAAAGTTCCTTTAATTTTATCAAGCCGGGTCTCGATCCTCATCGTGCGGGAGAAGGCTGCGGTGTGCGAGCGCCTCCTCGGATCTCCTTATGCAGACTTGAATGCCAGCGCGGTGATTTCGTGTCGCTGCAGGAAGGTGTCATCGTCAGCGCCTTGGACGAGTGCGTCCAGGGCCTGGATGCCAGACATAGTCCTGGTGATGGTGCACAAGGTCTTTGAGTAGTCCGCGGTTCGACTGGCCAGGTAGTTGACTTGCTTGAGTGTTTTGGCGGTCAGGGGTTTGCTCAGGGTCAGGAGGTCGCCTCGGCCAGAGATGATTTTTCCCAAAGAAGAGGGCGTGAAATCGAGGGTCAGCAGACCGTCGCAGACGGTGTCGATCAGCATCTCCATGTCGTCATCCTCCGACGTCAGGCCGTAGCTCTCTTCCAGGAATGACTGGATGAAATCGTAGGGGTCGCTCTGTTGCGCCTGGGTTAGCGTCAGGACCTTTTCTTTCGCTGTTTCCGAGTCCTTGGCATAAAAAGCGACCGGCGTGATCTCCTCCAGAGAGGCATCCGCCTTGGCAGCCACTCTTAAAAGCAAGTAGTTCCCCATGAAACTTGCCAGGTCAATGGCGCTGGCCCCGATCAGATTTTGAGCATCCTCAAATTGATACTTCAGCTGGATTGAGGTGATGAGGTTGGCTTTCATGTTTTCCTTTCGCGCGCTCGCGCATCATGACCGAAACGATTCAAGCGCGAGGCAACTGATCGAGGAAGCGCTCGAACACGTCCGCGGTCTCGCGCAGCGCGTCGGGCGTTCCCCAGCCCGCGGTCGTGGCCGATTGCGTGGGCTGCACCAGGGCGCAGACCGCCTCCAGGTAGGTGTGCAGCATGTCGCCACGGGCGCAGGTGACCAGCGTCGGCACCTTCAGCAGGGGCAGACGGTCCGCCTTCGGATAGCGCAGCGCCGCCCGGTACGAAAGATGGAAGGTGCGGGCCGCCTTGAACACCTCGACGGCTTTGTCGTGCAAGTCGCCCGCCGCGGGCAGACCGATGGGACGGCGGTGCGCGCTGTCTTGTCGGTACCAGGGCCAGAACAGGTAGGCATCGCGCACGAAATTCCACAAGACATGAAACTGGCTGCCTTGCGTGTCGATCGGCACCTGCGGCAGGTAATGCGCGAGCAAGTCGGCCTGTTCCTGGGCGCTGTAAAGACCGATGCCGTCGATGGTCACGCTGCGCACGCGATCTGCGTTTTCAATGCCGATTTCGCAGGCGATGTTGGCGCCGGTGTGTGCGCCCCAGGCGTCGAACCGCTCGATGCCCAGGGCCGTGAGCGCGCGTAGATGCGCATCGGCGAAGTAAGCCAGGTCCGGATCGTCCGGGGCGGGTGCACACGAGTCGCCGTTGCCCAAGGTGTCCAGCGCGATCACGCGCCGGCGCGCCGCCAGCACCTGCATCAGCGGCTCCAGGGTTCGGGACGATCCGGGTGAGGCGTGGAACATCACCAGGGGCAACTGACCGGGCCGACTCTGACCCGCCTGGCGATAGTGCACCTGGCCTTCGTCGATGTCCGCAAAGCCGCGCGCGATACGGACCGTGTCCGTGCTCACAGCCCCATCTCCCGCGCGATCAGATTGCGCTGGATCTCGCT
>JBEAZV010000096.1:0-106380 GCA_041159245.1 Pseudomonadota bacterium | reverse complement strand
CGTACTTCCAGGTGATCCAGACGGCCTTTTTCAGGCCCTTGTCCATCATGGGCTTGCCCAGGGCCATGGTGGGCTGGCTGTTGGAGAAGGAGGTGCGGAACACGTTGGGCGCGCACAGGGCGCGCGTGGCGGCGTGCACGCCGGCGTTGGGGATCAGGTTAAGGACACCGGCCTCGCGCACGACGCGCTGAATGCCCATTTGCACGCCCGAGTGGACGGTGCCGACCAGGATATCGACCTTGTCACGCTGCACCAGGCGCTGGGCGTTCTCGACGCCCTTGGCCGGTTCGGATTCGTCATCGACCTTGAACCATTCGATCTCGCGGCCGCCGAGCTTGCCGCCTCGCTCGTCGATCGCCATGCGCACGCCGTTTTCGATGGCCACACCGATCTGACCGAAAGTGCCGGTGTAGGGCAACATCAGGCCGACGCGGATCTTGTTGGACTGGGCCCGCGCGATCTCGGGCAGCAGCAGGCTGGTGGAGGCAGCGCCCACCAGGGCAGCACCACGGGTCAGGACAAGGCGGCGTGAGGTCATGGAGTCTCCTTCGATCTGTCGTTTTACCGCGGGCGATTGTGCACGAACACCTGGTTCGCACGGCCCATGGCTTACCCTCGGTCGGGGCGTTGGCGCTGGGGTGAATCGGGGACGCGAATTCGACACTGGTGCTGCGAGTCGGCCGCTAGAATGACCGGGTCGGAGCGTAGCGCAGTCTGGTAGCGCATCTGGTTTGGGACCAGAGGGTCGTAGGTTCGAATCCTATCGCTCCGACCATTCATTTCCATTGCCCGGCCTGTGCCCATGTGACCCGTGTCCATGGGTCTGCCGCTCAAGAAGCCGCCCTCAGGGGCGGTTTTTCATTGGGCCGCACGGCGCGCGCATCCCCCAAATACCGTTGGTCCTATTCACGACCCCTTTGCGGGTCTGGCCGCTGCATGGATTAGTGCCAAAGCACCTGTTTTCTAGACGCAAATGTGAAAAATAAGAACCTAGGTTGTACCTTGCAGAAAACTGAACTAGCATGGCTTACGCAATGTTGCCGATGTATCGACAGCGCTGCGACGTGGAGGCCGGTCAAGCAGTCCTGAACGGCCATCTCTCCTCAGAACCGCTCTATCGAAGGACTCGAATGTCAGACAGTCTTCAAAAGTGGATGGGCCGCAATCGCCCACCCCGCGTGCAGATCACCTACGACGTGGAAATCGGCGGCGCCGTCGAGAAAAAGGAGTTGCCGCTGGTGGTGGGCCTGCTGGCCGACCTGTCAGGGCAGCCCCTGGTGGCGCCGCCCAAGCTCAAGGAGCGGCGTTTCGTGGAGATCGACCGCGACAACTTCAACGACGTGATGGCCAAGATCGGGCCGCGCCTGGACCTGTCGGTGCCCGACATGTTCAAGGGCGAGGGCAATCTAAAGATCGAACTCAATTTCAACGATTTCGACCAGTTCCATCCCGAGGCGATCGCGCGCCAGGTGCCTCGATTGGCCAAGCTGTTGGAGGCGCGCCAGCAGCTGCGCGACCTGCTCGGAAAGCTCGATGGCAACGACGAGCTCGACGCGCTGCTCGAAAACATCCTGCAGAACACCGAGGACCTCAAGGCGCTCAAAGGCGCTGACGAGCCCGCCGCCCAAGCGGCCTGACCCGCGGCCTAGTCCCGACCCACATAGCGAGAGTCCAAGCCATGTCCACAGAAACCGAAACGGAAGCCGGTGGCGCCGCCACCGCCACCCAAGAACTGAGCCTCCTGGATCGCATCGTCCTGGAGGGCAAGATGGCCGTTGAGCCATCGCAAAGCGATTACGCCAAGAAACTGCTGGGGCAGTTTGCCACCCAGATCCTCGATGAAGGCATGAAGGCCGCGCCCGACAAGGGCGTGGTGGCCATGATCAACGAGCGTGTCGCCGCCATCGACAAGATCCTGAGCGATCAGATCAACGCCATCCTGCACCACCCCGACTTTCAGGCGCTGGAGGCGTCGTGGCGCGGTCTGCATGACATGGTCTACGGCACCGAGACCGGACCGCAACTGAAGTTGCGCTTGCTCAATGTCTCAAAGAAGGAGCTACTCAAGGACCTGGAGACAGCGGTCGACTATGACACGAGCGCTCTGTTCAAGAAGGTCTACGAGGAGGAGTACGGTACGTTCGGCGGTAACCCGTACTCACTGCTGATTGGTGACTATGCCTTCGGCCGTCACCCGCAGGACATCGCGTTGCTTCAGCGTATTTCGAAGGTGGCGGCAGCGGCCCATGCGCCCTTTATCGCGGCAGCCAGCCCGATGATGTTCGGTATGACCAGCTTCATGGAGCTGGGCCTGCCCCGCGACATGTCCAAGATCTTCGAGAGCGCCGAGATGGTGACCTGGCGCAGCTTCCGCGAATCGGAGGACTCGCGCTATGTGTCGCTGGTGTTGCCCCGGTACGCGGCGCGCCTGCCCTACGGCCCCAACACCACCCCGGTGGAGGGCTTCAACTTCGAGGAGGACGTGGACGGCAAGGAGCACGGCAAGTACCTGTGGGCCAATGCGGCCTACCAGCTGGGCCTGCGCATCACCGACGCTTTCGCCAAGTACAACTGGACGACGGCGATCCGTGGGGTCGAGGGCGGCGGCAAGGTGGAGAACATGACCGCCCACACCTTCAAGACCGACGAGGGCGACGTGGCGCTCAAGTGCCCGACCGAGGTGCTGGTCACGGATCGCCGCGAGAAAGAGCTCAATGACCTGGGCTTCATCGCGGTGGTCAATTCCAAGGGCTCGAACTTCGCGGCCTTCTTTGGCGGCCAGACGGTGAACAAGCCCAAGGTCTACAACCTCGATACCGCCAATGCCAATGCGGCCCTGTCTTCGCGACTGCCCTATGTGCTGGCGGCCTCCCGCTTTGCCCACTACATCAAGGTGATCATGCGGGACAAGGTCGGCAGCTTCCAGACGCGGGAAAGCGTAGATGCCTATCTCAATGGGTGGATCAGCAACTATGTGCTCCTGAGCCCGAATGCAACCCAGGGCGAGAAAGCACGTTTCCCGCTAGCGGAGGGGCGCATTGACGTGACCGAGGTGGCCGGCAAGCCCGGTGCCTATTCGGCCACCGTATTCCTCCGGCCGCACTTCCAGATGGAGGAGTTGACCACCTCCATTCGCCTGGTCGCCGAACTACCGGCGCCCGGCGCTGCGGCCTGAACGCCATCGCGGTGCCCCGCGCGCTCGACGCGCGCGGAGCCTTCAAGAATCTAGGAGCTGAAACATGTCAGACGTCATCATTCTCGAGTTCACGGGCATGTCTGGAAACTGCCAGATCAAGGATCACAAGGACAAGATCATCATCCTGAGCTATTCGCACAGCGCCTCGCTGCCGATGCAAGGGGACATCGCCAACTCCGAGCGGACCGCAGGACGCCCGATCCTCTCGGAGATCGCGTTGCAGAAGATGTCGGATCGCTCGACCACCGAGTTGTACAAGCACTGTACGCAGGGTATGAAAGCCGCCGAAGCCAAGCTGTTCGTGGGACGGGTGGAGGAGGGCAACTACTTGCCCTTCTTCACCTACACGATGACGAACGCGATGATTTCCAGCGTCAGCACGTCGGGTGGCGGGGGACTTCCCTCGGATTCCTTCACGATCAGTTTTTCGGCCCTAAAGTGCGAGTTCCAGGGACAGAAGACCGACGCTCAGGCAGCGGGCACGGCCACCTGGAACTGGGACCTCGCGGGGATGATGGCGGTCTGATGACCTGACCTCGGGCACTGACAGTACCGAGGTCGCTCCTTCACGCAGTCATCAGGGAGTACCGTGTCCACCTTCACCTGGGCATCGCACGCCCCGTTTTTTGACCGGCTGTGCGAGCCGGTGTCCGCGTCTTCTCCGGGGCGCCTGCTGCGAGGCGCGGACCTCAAGGCCTCGCTGGCCCGTGATCTGGCGCGGTTGCTCAATACGCGCAATGGCCAGACCATCGACGAGGCCCTCGGGGGTGAGTCGTCCGTCCTGACGTACGGGATACCCGACATCCTGGCGCTGGGCGTACAGCCCGATGGCGGGCAGTTGCTGGCCGACCTGGTCCAGCGCGCGATCGCAAGCTTCGAGCCCCGATTGCGCGAGGTGACCGTGCAGGCCTCGCCCGAAGACCGATGCCCGGACCACGTGCGGCTTTCGATCACGGCTTCAGTCGCGGTGGGACGCCAATTGCAGCGCGTGGACTTCGACGTCGCCCTCGATCAAGCGGCCACGGTGCAGGCCCTTCCGGCATGAACCTGCAAGACGATCTCCTGGAGTACTACCGGCGCGAGCTGGCCTACCTGCGGGTGCAGGCGGGCGATTTCGCGGCCCGGTATCCGAAGGTGGCCCAGCGCCTGGACCTCTCGGATGCCGAGTCGCCCGATCCGCACACCGAGCGGCTGATCGAGTCGGTGGCCTTTCTTACCGCTCGGATCCATCGCGACCTGGATCGGCAGTTTCCGGCGGTGGCCACCAGCCTGCTGGAGAACCTGTGCCCCAGCCTCACGCAGCCCGTGGCCGCGATGACCGTGGTGCAGATGACTCTGGATCCGTCCGAGGGCAAGGTCACCGCCGGTCTGCGCGTACCGCGCGGCACGGCGCTGACGACGACCGCTGGCACGGGGCAGACCTGCCGCATGCGCACCGCCTGGGACCTGACCCTGTGGCCGCTGCGCGTGGCCGGTGTCCGCCTGGAGGACCCGCGCACGTTGAGGGTCGACCTGCGCTGCGATGAGGGGCTGCAAGCGAACGAGCTGGAGCTCGACGTGCTGCGGCTGCACTTGGGCGGAGACCTCCTCACCACCATGCCGCTGCACAAGTTGCTGGTCACCGGCCTGGAGCAGGTGCAGGTGCAGGCCGATGACGGCACCTGTGTGCGGCTGGCAGCGGACAGCCTCGCCGAGGTCGGCTTCGACGAGGGGCAGGAGGTGCTGACGCAGCCGGCGCATGCCCACCCCGCCTACGGACTGCTGCAGGAGTACTTCGCGTTCCCGCGCAAGTTCCAGTTTTTCGATGTCCGCGGACTGCGCGGGTGCCTGGGTGCAGGCAAGGGCTTTGCGCTGCGACTGGTGTTCAACCGAAGCGCCCGGGTGCTGTCGCTTTTGTCCCCTGAACACTTTGTCCTGGGGTGCGTGCCCGCGGTCAACCTGTTCGAGCAGACCAGCGAACCCGTGGTGATCGATCACCGCCAGCACGAGTACCTGTTGATCCCTGACCTGCAGCGTGATGCGGTGACCGAAGTGCATTCGGTGCAGGCCGTGATCGCCTCCGACCCCCAGGCCGACCGCCCGAACGAAATTCCGAGCGTCTACGCCGAGCCCGCCCTGCAGGGGGCGGAGGGTGCCGACCTGTTCTGGACCTTGCGCCGCGAGACCAGCCTTCGCCGCGACATCGCGGGCACCGACGTGTTCATCGGCTTTGTGGACCGCCGCGATGCGCGGGCCGTGCCGGAGACGCCGGTCGTCTACGCCCGTCTGCTGTGCACCAACCGCAGGTTGGCCGAACAGCTCGCGCCGGGCACCCGGTTCTTCGGTCAGGGCGTGTCCACTGCCACCCGGATCCGCGCTGTGTATGCGCCCAGTGCGCCTCGCGATCCGGCGCTGGGCAGCCAGGCGCTGTGGGCGATGGTGTCCCTCTTGCGGCTGAACCATCGCTCGCTGGTCGACGGTACCGATGGAGTGCACACCCTGCGCCAGATGCTGATGCTGTTTGCAGGGGACAGCGCTCGCGACCAGGCCCAGGTGCGGGGCATCCGGGCCTTGCACGCGGATCTGGCCACGGCCCGCATGGGAGGGGCGCCCTGGGGCGGATATTGCCGGGGCACCGATATCACGCTGGACATCGAACCAGAGGCCTTCGTCGGCAACTCGCCCCTGGTGCTGGCCAGCGTGCTGTCGCGGTTCTTTGCCTTGTACACCACGGCCAATTCCTTTGTGCGCCTGACCCTGCGCCAAGGGGGCGAGACCGTCAAGCGCTGGCCGGCGATGAGTGGACGCCAATGCCTGATTTGATCCACCGCCTGCGCCAACAGCCGGAAGGCTTCAACTTGTTCCAGGCCCTGCACCTGCTGGAACGGGCCGAGCCGGCACGCCCTCCCGTGGGCACCTCGCTGGGCCTGGACGAAGCGGTGCGTCTGTCGGCCCCGGTCAGTCTGGCGTTTCCTGCCAGCGACGTGCAATGCGTGTCCGAGAGTGATGCGCCCGGGCCGGCACTGACGCTGTCCTCGCCGGTGATGGCACTGGCCGGCGCGCAGGGACCCCTGCCCGTGGCCTACACCGAGATGCTGATCGAGGGCGTGCGCCATCGCAACCCAGCCGGCCTGGCGTTCCTGGACATCTTCCAGCAGCGCCTGCTCGCCTTCCTGTATCGGGGGCGGCGCAAGCACCACATGCCGCTTAGCGCGGGGCCGCTGCAGGATGCACCGCTGCTGCGCGTGATCGACGCCGTCTCGGGGCTGGGGCGCAGCGAAGGCGCTCGGGCTCCCGGGGGCGAGGCCGCATGGCCTCGCCATGCGGGCCTGCAGGGCGGTGCGCCGCGGTCGGTGGCGTCCCTGCTGGCGATGCTGCGAGATCGCCTGCAGCTTCCCTTTACCGGCCGGTCCTTCGTGGGCGCCTGGCTGCCGTTGGCTCGCGAAGAGCGTGCCCGCCTGTCGGGCCGCCAGGCCGGTGCGCCGCGTCTGGGGCAGGGCGCGGCCCTGGGGCAGCGGGCCTGGGATCCAGCAGCCGGCATCGCGCTGGGCCTGTCCGGTCTGCACGCGCAGCATCTGGACGCCTTGCTGCCTGGCGGCGTCCGCCACGGCCTGCTGGCGTGGCTGGTCACGCGTCACCTGCAGCAGGACCTGCGTGTGCAGGTGCAGGTGGACCTCGCAGGCGCACCCGCCACGCGTTTGCGTGCCCGGCCAGAGACCGCGCCAGGCTTGTCACCGCGCCTGGGCCTGTCGGCCTGGCTGACCGGTCCTGCGGGTTCCACCCCACAGGCCGTACAAGGTTCGCGCTTTGTCCTCACGACACCGGCAGGGGCCCATGGATATTGACATTCGCACCCTGCTGGCGCGCCTGAACCCCGAGTGCAAGCGGGCGATGGCGCAGGCCGCCGAGTTGTGCGTGACGCACACGCACTACAACGTGGAACTTGAACACCTGCTGCGGGTGCTACTGGAAGGCCCCGCGCCCGATGTTCGGCAGGTACTGGGTCGCTTTCAAGTGGACCCGTCTGCGGTGACCGCGCAGGTGCAGCAAGGCATAGACCGCTTCAAGCGGGGCAACGGCCGCACGCCGGCGTTGTCGCCGCACTTTGCGCCCCTGTTTCAGGAAGCGTGGCTTCTGAGTGCGATGCTGCTGGGGCAGCAGCAGGTCCGCTCGGGCACGGTGCTGCTGGCCCTGCTGGAGGTGGACAGCCTGCGCGGGCTGCTGCTGGAGATGGCGCCGGCCCTGCTGGAGATCCCGCGCGAGACGCTGCGCCAGGAACTCGCGGGGCTGCTGTCGTTTTCTGCCGAGGACGCGGGTGGCACACCGGCGGGGGGCGGACTCGGTCCCGTAGCGGCCCCCGGTGGCGAGCCGGTGGCGCGCATGCCCGAACCGCAGCGGCCCTATGCCGGCGCCACACCCGCTCTGGACCAGTTCACGATCGATCTCACCGCGCAGGCACGCGAAGGGCGAGTCGACCCGATCCGCGGACGCGATGCAGAGATCCGCCAGATCATCGACATCCTGCTGCGGCGCCGCCAGAACAACCCGATCCTCACGGGCGAGGCCGGGGTGGGGAAGACGGCGGTGGTCGAGGGCTTCGCCCAGCGGGTCGTGCAAGGGCGGGTGCCCCCCGCCTTGGCTGGCGTGACGGTGCGCACCCTGGATCTGGGCCTGCTGCAGGCGGGCGCGGGCCTCAAGGGCGAGTTCGAGAACCGACTGAAGTCGGTGATCGCCGAGGTGCGCGCCTCGGCCACGCCCGTCATCTTGTTCATCGACGAGGCGCACCAGTTGATCGGCGCGGGCGGCGCCGAAGGGCAGGGCGATGCCGCCAACCTTCTAAAGCCCGCACTGGCCCGTGGCGAGCTGCGCACCATCGCCGCCACCACCTGGGCCGAATACAAGAAATATGTGGAGCGCGACCCGGCGCTGGCGCGGCGCTTTCAGGTGGTGAAGGTGGAGGAGCCCGCGACCGAGGTGGCGGTGGAGATGCTGCGTGGCATGACCGCCACCCTGGAGCGTCATCACGGCGTGGAGATTCTGGACGAGGCGGTGCAGGACGCGGTGCGCTTGTCGCACCGCTACATCTCGGGCCGCCAGCTGCCGGACAAGGCGATCAGCGTGCTGGACACCGCCTGCGCCCGGGTGGCGGTGGGCCTGTCGGGCGAGCCCTGGCAGCTCGAAGCCGTGGGCCGCGACATCGCCCTGTGCGCCGAGGAACTGCGCTTGGCGCGCCAGGCGCATGCGCGCGGCGAGGACTGGAGCGACACGATCGCACAGCTGGAAGGCACGTTGGCGCGGCACCAGCAACGCCAGGTCCACCTGCAGGAGAAGCTCGCGCAGGAGCGCAGCGCCGTGCAAGAAATACGGGCCCTGCGCCGCGAGATCGCCGCCGGCGCGCAGCAGGCCCCAGCAGACCCGGAGGAGCGGGCCTCGCGCGCTGCGCAATTGCAGCGCCTGCGCAAGGGCCTGGAAGCGATCCAGGACGACGAGCCCCTGGTGCCGCTGTATGTCGACGCGCACACGGTAGCCGACGTGATCTCAGGCTGGACTGGTATCCCGGTGGGCAAGATGATGGCTGACGAGATCCATACCGTGCTGCATCTGCGCGAGAAACTGGCCGAACGCGTGGTCGGCCAGGACGCGGCGCTGGATGCGATCGCGCGGCGCATCCGCACCTTTCGCGCCGACCTGGACGATCCGGGCAAGCCGGTGGGCGTCTTCTTGCTCGTGGGCCCGAGCGGCGTGGGCAAGACCGAGACCGCCTGCGCCCTGGCCGACACGCTGTACGGCGGCGAGCGCAACATGATCACGCTGAACATGTCGGAGTTTCAGGAGGCGCACTCGGTCTCCAGCCTCAAGGGTGCGCCCCCGGGCTATGTAGGTTACGGCAAGGGCGGGGTGCTGACCGAGGCGGTGCGCCGTCGTCCCTACAGCGTGGTGCTCCTGGACGAAATGGAGAAAGCGCATCCCGACGTGCTCGAGCTCTTTTTCCAGGTGTTCGACAAGGGCACGATGGAGGACGGCGAAGGCGTGTCGATCGACTTTCGCAACACCTTGATCCTGCTCACATCCAACGCGGCGCAGGACGTGATCACCCAGGCTTGCGAGGGCGGCCGCCGTCCCGAACCGTCCGAGCTCGTGCAGCGCCTGCGTCCGCACCTGGTGCGGCAGTTCAGTCCCGCATTTTTGGGGCGCCTGGTGCTGGTGCCGTATTACCCCCTGGGTGACGAGCAGGTGCGGCGCATCGTCGACCTCAAGCTCTCGCACCTGGCGCAGCGCTTTGCCGACCACCACCACAGCGCCTTCACCTGGGACGAGGCGGTGAGCGAGCGCATCACGGCGCGCTGCACCGAGGTCGATTCGGGTGCGCGCAATATCGACTTCATCCTCACGCAGACGGTGCTGCCGCAGCTGTCGACCGGCGTGCTGGAGCGGGTGTGCGAGCAGCGCCCCTTCGATGCGGTGCACATGCGGGTGGACGGCGATGGCCAGTTTGCCTACGACTTTCACGATGCGGCGCTCCAGGCCCACGGAGGCCGGTCATGAGGACCGGCTACAAGCAGGCCCGTCGCCTGGTGACGGTGTCCACGCCCTTTGGCGCGGATGCCCTGCTGGTGGACAGTCTGGACGGCCAGGAGGGCCTGAGCGAGCCCTTTCGCTTCACCCTGGCCTTGCGCTCGGGCGACGCAGGCCTGGACCCGGCCACCATCGTGGGCAAGGACATCAAGGTGACCTTGCAGGCGGGCCAGGGCCCCAAGCGCTACCTGCATGGTCTGTGCAGCCGTTTCATCCACAGCGGCTTCGACCGGGACTTCGCGACCTACGAGGCGCAGCTGGAGCCGCAGCTGTCGCTCCTGCACATGTCACGTGACCGGCGGATCTTCCAGGCCCAGTCGGCCGACGCCATCGTCAAGGCGGTGCTGGGCGAGTTCAAGGTGCCGGTGAGCGCGAAGCTGTCGCAGACCTACCCGGCGATCGAGTACTGCGTGCAGTACGACGAATCGGCCTTCGATTTCATCTCTCGCTTGATGGAGCAGGCCGGGATCTTTTACTTCTTCACCTTCGCCGCCAGTGGTCACACGATGGTGCTGGCCGATGCCGGCTCCGCCTTCGCCGATTGTCCAGGCGCCGCGTCCATGCGCTTTTTTCCGGCGTCCTCGGAGAGCCGGCCGCTGGATGCGGTGACGCGTTTCGAGCGCGAAAAGCGCCTGGCGCTCAAGAAGGCCACCGCCGACGACTACAACTTCGAGAAGCCCGGCGCGTCTCTGGCAGGCAGCCATGCAGCGTCGGCCGGGGAAGGCACGTTCTATGAATTTGCCACCGGCCATGCCAGCGTGTCGGCCGGGTCTGCTCGTGCCCGCCTGCGGGTGGAGTCCAGCCAGGCCCAGGCCCAGATGCTGCGCGGGGAGAGCCTGGCCTACCCCTTCAGCGCCGGCACCCGCTTCACGCTCAAGGGCCATTTTGTGGCGGCGCTCAATGCCGCCTGGGTGCTGCGTCGGGTGCACCACCGCGTACGCGACGACCTGTACACGAACCGCTTCGAGGCCTTCGGCGCCTCGGTGCCCTTTCGGCCCGAGATGGTCACGCCGCTGCCCCGCGCGCTGGGCTGCGAGACCGCGCGCGTGGTGGGTCCCTCGGGCGAAGAGATCTGGACCGACAAGCACGGCCGCATCAAGGTGCAGTTCCCGTGGGACCGCCAGGGCAAGAAGGACGACCACAGCTCGCCGTGGATCCGCGTCTCCCAGCCCTTGGCGGGTCCGGGGTTCGGCGCGCTGGCGCTGCCTCGGGTGGGTCAGGAGGTAGTGGTGAGCTACCTGCACGGCGACCCCCAGCGTCCCCTGGTCACCGGTTGCGTCTACAACGGCGAGAACGCGCCGCCCGTGGGCCTGCCCGCCAACCAGACGCAGACCGTGCTGCGCACACGCTCGTCCAAGCAGGGCCAGGCCGGCAACGAGCTGCGGCTGGAGGATAAGAAGGACGCCGAGGAGGTCTACCTACATGCGCAGAAGGACCTGAGGTTCGAGGTCGAGAACGGCTGGTCCACCACCTTGAAGAAGGGCGCCGAAGTCCACGTGCTGGAGGAGGGCGACCGCAGCCTGGAACTCAAGAAAGGCAAGGAGAGCCACAAGGTCAAGGGCACGCGCACCGTCGACGTGACCGGCGACGAGACGCACCACAACCATGCCGCCTTCCATCACACCGTGGACGGCGACTATGCGCTCACCGTCAAGGGCAAGCTCACGATCAACGTGACCGGTGCCTTTGTGATCAAGACCGGCGCCGACGGTCAGGTGCAGACCGGGACGACCCTGCTGCTCAAGGCGGGTAGCGATCTCACCGGGCAGGCCGGTGGGAACCTGCTGCACAAAGCCGGAGCCAACATCACGACCAAGGCCGGCGCGAACCTGCAGCAGCAGGCCGCCGCGCAGATCAATCTCAAGGCGCCCGCCATCAACAGCAAGGCCGACGCCAACCAGAGCATCCAGGCCGGTGCGAGTCTGACCCTCAAGGGCGCGATGGTGAAGCTGAACTGACCATGAACGCGCCCGTGACCGATCCCACGACCTCCACCGACCTGTCTGCGGCCGGCTCCGAGGTCATGCCCGCCCCCGAGGTCGTGGAGGAGTTTGACGCGCAGGGCCGCCGCGTCCTGCGCTGCACCTTGGTCGATGGGGTGCCCGATGGCCTGTTTGAGCAGATCGATCCCGATAGCGGGAGCCGCTTCCAGGCCCGCTTTCGGCAAGGGCAGATGGAGGGCCCCATGAGCCTGCACGACGCCAGCGGTGCACTCGTGCAGTCCTGCGGCTACCGGGCGGGACGCTTGCACGGAACGATGAAGACCTTCGAGCACGGGCGCTGCATCTCGCAGCAGCAGTACGTGAGGGGCCAGCTTCATGGGCTGTCGGTCGCTTTCGACGAGGCCGGACGCCCCAGCGCGCAGCTGCACTATGTGGCCGGTGTCCTGGAGGGCCCCGCCGAGTACTTCCACGAGGGGCGATGCACGCGGCGCGCTCACTATCACGAGGACCGTCTGGAGGGCGAGTCCGTGGACTTCACCGCGACGGGCGAGGTGGCTCAGACCTGCACCTACCGCGCCGACCTTCTGCACGGGCCGCTGCGCCGCTTCTGGCCCGGGGGCGCCCTGATGGAGGAGATCGTCTACGACCAGGGGGTGCCCGTGGGCGCCCCTGTCCGGCGCGACGCCGAGGGGCGCGACCTGGACACCGCAGCCGAGCGGCCCTCGCTGGGCGACCGACTGCAACGTCTGGTGAGGGGGGGCTGACATGGGACAGCAGGTCTGCATGGGAGCCCTGACCCGCTGCAACTATGGCGCCGCACCGTCGTCGCTGCTGGTGGCGCCGTCGCGCCATGTCAACGCGGTTCTCGCGGCCGCCACGGTGAAGGACAGCCAACCCTTCGTCAACGTGCTGCCTTTCGGTCTGTGCCGCTCCCTGGGCAATCCCATGGTCGCGGCCGCCACCGCCGCCGCCATGGGCAGCCTCAAGCCCATGCCCTGCATCCCGATGACCCGCGGGTCCTGGAAACCCGGTTCGCCCACCGTGAAGATCGGCGGTCAGCCTGCCCTGAACAAGAGCTCCCAGCTGCGTTGCAGCTGGGGCGGCGTGATCACGATCAACTTCCCCGGCCAGCTCACGGTGGCCGTTCCCTGACTGCGCACAAGGACGCCGCATGGACTATCGCCTGAGCCTCACCCCCCGCCTGCTCGTGTTGGGCGGCTTGGCCCTGTTGCTGATGATGGCCTTGCTGTTCTTGCTCGGCGTCCAGGCGGGCCGAGACCTGGGTCCGCGCGAAGGCGAGGCCGCGACCGCCCCGATACCGGCAGCCGTGGCCAGCCGCGCTGCACGCGTCGCCAGCCTCGCCGCCCGTTCGGCCAGCCAGGCCGCCGGCAAGGCGGTCAAGTCGGTGCAGACCGATCTCACCAAGGGCAAGCCATGAAGCGATCGCAGCCTGTGCATCGTCGTGCCCTGGTCCTGGCGGCCGGACTCGGGCTGGCCGGCTGCAGCACCGTGGGCAAGCTGGCCGAGTCCGCCCTGTCTATGGGCGCGAACCTGGTGGGCCTGGGCAAGCCTTTGCCCAAGCCCCCGCTATGGAAAAGCGTGACCGTGGTCGCGGCCTCCGACGCGAATCAGGACAGCCCGGTGGCCGTGGATCTGGTCTTCGTGCGCGACCCCGCGCTGCTTGAAGTGCTCAACGCGACCCCCTCCGCCAAGTGGTTCGCCACGCGCACCGACCTGCAGCGCGCGTTTTTCGAGGGCATGGGCGTCGTGTCCCTGGAGGTTGTGCCGGGCCAGACGCTGCGCCTGACCGACGCTGCGGGCATCCACCAACCGGCGCTGGCGGTGCTGGCCTATGCCACCTACCCGCCGCCCGGCGAACACCGCCTGCGCCTGCAACCCGCCCCCGGCAACTACATCCTGCAACTCGGTCCCAAGAGCTTCCTGGGTGCCGAGCCACCTACCCCTGCCGCGAAATGAAGTCCGTCGACATGCTTGCCTCCCTCACGCTCGCCGCGCCCCCTCACCGTATTGCCTGGCACGAGGGCATGTTGCTCAGTCCCCAGCACTTCCAGCAGGAGGGCGCGCGCCTGGATGCGCTGATCGCCTGGCAGCATCTGGCGGCCCAGCCCCTGGCCTGGGGTGTGCGGCGCCTCGAAGTCGATGAAGGCCTGCTGGTCAACGGTCTGGTGCGGGTGCTGGCGCTGGAGGCCGTGATGCCCGATGGCATGGCGGTGACCTGGTCGTCGCAGGAGCCTTATGCCCAGGACCTGCAACTGGATCTCGCGCCCTGGGCGGCCGAGCTCGAGAGTGGAGAGGTTCCGGTCTACCTCACGATCGGTCGCGCGCGCTCCATGCGTCAGGCCGGCCAGCCCTCGCGCTTTCGCGCCCTGCCGGGTCAGCTGGAGGAGGACGAGGTCTCCGAGGCACTGCCGGTCGACATCCCCCGCGCCGGTCCCCAGCTGGCCCTGGCTGCCGGCACGCTGCCGTCGTCCGTGTTCGTGTCCATCAAGCTCATGACGGTGCACAAGGACCGGGAGGTCTGCCGTCGAGGTCCCTTCGTGCCGCCCTCGCTGGACCTGCCCGCGGACAACGCGCTGCGCCAGCGCGCGCAGGCCCTGGCCGCTCAGATGCGCAGCAAGGCCGCTCATCTGGTCAAGCAGGGCTCGGATCCGTCGTCCCGGCTGGAGGACCGCTTGGCGATGCTCGAGAACAAGGCCCGCCTGGGCCCGCTGGTGGCAGGACTGCCGGTGCTCGAGGCCCTGCTGCAGTCGCCCGCGGTGTCGCCCTACGCGCTGTACCTGGTGCTGTGTGCCCAGCTCGGACCGCTGGCCACCTTGCGGCCGGGGGCGGTGCCCATGATGCCCGACCCCTGGATCCAGGCGGACCCGCGCGCGGCGATCGGTCCGATGCTCGAGGCGCTCGAAGATCTGGTGGGCGAGGTCAGCCAGGAGTGGCATACCGTGCCCTTTATCGTCGAGGCCGGCCGGTACACCCTAGACCTGCCGCCGGACTGGAGCGGCACCCGTCTGGTGGTCGGCCTGCGAGGGCGGCCCGAGCGTGACCTGGTGGCCTGGATGGCAGGTGCCGTCATCGGCTCGCGCGAGGTTTGGGACTCTCTGACCGACCGCCGCGTGCTGGGCGCCGCACGCCTGCGCCTGGACGACGCCCCCGAGCTCGGGCTGCGCTCCAGCGCCGGCTACGTTCTGTTCGGCATCGAGGCCAGCGACATGCTCACTGCGTCGGGCCAGCCGCTGCTGATCGGAAACCTCAACGAGACCGATGCGATGCACCGCCCCCACGAGATGGTGCTGTTCGTCAAGGGCTGACCCCATGGCCACTGCATTTCCCTTGTCCGAGCTGTCCTCGCGTGCGACCACCGTGTCAGTCGATGTGGCCGACCTGCCCTGCGCACAACTGCGAGAGTTCTATGACGCGCTGCGACGGGCTTGCGTCGCCCTCCCGCAGGTCGATGCCAGCGAGGTGGCGGCGGTCGTCCAGGCCCTGGGCGATCAACTCACCGAACGGATCGAGCTGCAGACCCTGGAGGCGCACCGCGTGAGCGGGCGTCTGGGCGTCGACACCGAGATGCATGCGCGCTACCTCAAAGCCGCGCTAGCCGACGAGTTGATCATCGCAGCCGACTGGACAGGACGCGTGGCTTGGCGGCAGGCCTTGCTGGAGTCCCGGCTCTTTCGAAGCAGTCATGCAGGCGAGAAAGTCTTCGCGGCCATCGACACCCTGTTGGCGCAGCGCGACCCGACCCAGCGACCGATCGCGCGCCTGTACCTGGGCGTGCTTTCGCTGGGGTTCCAGGGCCGCTTCCGCGCAACGGAGTCCTTGGAGCGGATCGCGACCTACCGGCGCGAGTTGTTCCAGTTCATTTATCAACGCGCGCCCGACCTGCAGGGGCGTGACCGCACCCTCTCACCTGCGGCCTACGCCAGCACGCTGGCCCACCTGCCGGCCCGGCGCCTGCCGCGCCTGAGCCGCCGGTGGCTCCTCACCCTGCTGTCGCTGCTCGCGTTGTTGCTCATTTCGCAGGGCTTGTGGCTGTGGCAATCCGCGCCCGTGCGCAGGGCGATCGAGGGCGCCGCGCTCGTGCTGCAGACCGGAGGACCGCTGTGCTGAGTTATCTCTCCGACCACCTCGCGCCCTGGGTCCTTCTGGCGCTGGGGGTCATTCCGATGGCCTTGCTGGGTCTGGTGCTGTGGGCTGCAAGGCGCGGCGCCGAGCGCGAGAGCCTCGCGGCCTCGCGACCGGTCACACCGCGGGTCAGCCTCGAGGGCGTGCGCCATTCCTTCCGCCACGCCGTGGGTCTGATCGAGGCCAACCTCTCCTCGCATGCCGAGCGCTACAAGACAAGCTGGACCCTGGTCCTCAACACCGCGGAAACCGGTGAGGTCTTGCCCCTGGAGGCCGCCGGCATCCCGCGGGCACTCACCGGCGACGACACCCTCGGTGCCCAGGCGCACGGGCTGCACTGGCACTTCTTCGACAAGGGCGTTGCCCTCCAAGTGCAGGGGCAGGGCCGTGATGCCCCGGACGCGGCCGATCTCGCGGGCGCAGCGGCCTGGGACCACTTACTGGACTTGTGCCGCAGGTACCGCCCCGAGCGTCCCTTCGATGCGGTCGTCGTCGCCGTCCCGGCCACAGCCCTGCTGACGGACGATCCGCAGGCCCGAGCCGACATCGCGGCGCGCGCCAAGGACGTGCACCGCCGCTTGTGGTTGGCCCAGAACCGGTTTGCCATGCAGTTTCCGGTGTACCTCGTGATCTCTGGCTGCGAGGGGGTGCCGGGCTTCACCGCCTTTGGCCGGGCCCTGCCGGACAACCTGCGCCGCAGCATGCTGGGATGGTCGTCGCCGTTTGAGCTCAGCGCACCGTTCCAGTCTGCCTGGATCGATACCGGCATGGACGCCGTGACCCGCGATGTCCAGGATGCCTGCGCGGAGCTGTGCGCCCTGGCCGTCGCTGGCGGCGACAGTGCCGATTACTTCCTGCTGCCCACCCGGCTGGCCGACTTGCGCGACGGTGCCCGGCTGTTCATGGAAGAACTCATGCGGCCAAGCACTTACCATGAGCCTTTCCTGTTTCGGGGCTTCTACCTCACCGGGGACTGCAGCGAGGCTGCGGCGCTGCGCGCCTCATCACGAACCCTGTCGGCGATCCGGCCTGCGCTGTCCGGCACGCCGCAGCATGAACCGACCGAGGCTGCGCCCGAGGTCCTGCCGGACTCTGCGCCCCAGATCTCGAAAGCCCCCGCGCCCGCGCAGTCCGCTGCCCCGAGCTCACCGTCGGCGGTGTCATCCGAGCGTCTGGCGTCCGAACCAGCGTTTTTGCGCGATGTGTTTGAGCGCAAGATCTTCGCCGAGCCTGGCCTGGTGCGTGCCTCGCGGGTGCAGCGCCTGTCGCGGCCGCTGGTCAGTCGTGCCCTGCGCTGGACAGCCGTGGCCGTGCCGGCGGTCTGGGCGCTCGGGCTCGCGGGCTACACCGTGCGGCTGTCGAACCTGACTCCTCAGATCGTCACCGTCTTGGAGGAACTGGACCACCAAGGACGTGCCACGGGCGAGCCGATGGACCTCGAGCGAGACCGAGCGCGCGTCCTGGGCACGCTGGCCCTGATGGAACATATGGAGGGCGGCCGGCTCGGTGCCCTGCTCATGCCGGGCTCCTGGAGCACCTTCGACGACCTGCAGCTGCGCCTGCGCAACCGACTCGAGCGGGGCTTCATCGACAACGCGATCGAGCCCCTGCGCATGGGTGCCTACGCCCGAATCAGTGAGCTCACCGGAGTGCCCACCGACCCGGCCACCGGCACGCTCATCGTCGGCTCTGCCTGCACCCTGCCAGCTGGCTGGCAGGAGCAGGTTCAGGCCGCTCGGCGCTCGGGCCTGAACTTGGAAGACCTGCCCGAGTTCACCGCGCTGCTGGAATTCACGGCCCGCCTGGAGGAGCTCGACCGCGGTGTGCGCGCGATGGAGCGTCTGAGTCATGCCCAGGCCACGGCGTCGGGCGAAGACCTGCGCGTGGCCGTTCGGGTCTTTCTTGGCATGGAGGTGGGCGCCAAGCTGGACCGATCGGCTGCGCTGCTTCGCAAACAGTCGCTGCGCCTGGTGCCGCTGGCCTTGGGGCCGATGCAGCAGGCCTCGGTGTGTGCCTTTGACGCGGGCCTGAAGGCCTTGAACGCGCGACTGTTTGACCACAACGAGCTGCTGCGCTCCGAACAGAAACTGGACGCCCTGGCCCGGTCCCTCGCCGGTGCCGGCGGCAGCGTCGAGCGGAGCCGCTTGCAACAGGGCTGGCAAACCGTCCTGGACACGCTGACCCGCCAGGACGCGCTGACCGTGGGTGGCAAGGGGGCGTGGATGCGTCACCCCGAGCTGTCCCTGGGGCCTGCACACGAGGGGCTGATGCAGCGGATGCAGGCGCTCGCGCTGGGCGGCGCGCCGGCGGTGCAGGCGGCCCAGCAGCAGACGCAGCAGGCCTTTGCGCAGTTCTGGGCGCAGTGGGCGCCCTTGCTCCAGCCCCAGACCGATCACCTTCTGGGGCTGGGCCTGCTCTGGCACGAGAAAGATGCCCGCTGGATCCACACGCCCGAGCGGATCGCGCTGCGCGAGGCCCTGGCCCACCTGTTGTCCCAACCCTTCATGAAGGCCATGCCGCGTGCCCTGCCCGAGCCAGGATCGGGCCAGGCGGTGGCCTGGGATGCTGCCCGACTCGACCAGGCCCTGGTCCTGGCGGACACGCGCCGCAAGCTCGAGGCCGAGGCGCTGCCCAAGATCCCGCCGGCCGTGCGCGAGGACGTGCACGCCCTGATGCGCGGCGCTCTGGCCGATGCGGTGGTGGACCTGCTGGCGCAATCCGTGATGTTCATGCCCGCCACTGCCGCACCCGCGGTCGGTGAGGCCGACCGCCTGCGCCTGGCCCGCGTCGCCAGCGCCCTGAGTGACCTTGGGGCTCGTGCCGCCGTGGCCCGTCTGGGGCAGGTCCAGGCGCGCGACGCGATGGTGCGCCTGCGCCGACTGGACGACGCACTCGCCCAGGGCGACTTCTACCGGCCGCGCGATCCGGACTTTCGCAGCTGGACGGGTGACAAGTCTCCCATGCCGCCGGCCTTCGGCGCCGGCGACGCGGCGGGGCTCGCGGTCTACGCGGCGACCCAGCAGGCCTTCATTGACGCCCTGGCCCGAGAGGCCGAAGCCCTGTTGCCTGCGCTGGAGGGCAGCGGCGGCCTGATGGTCCAGCGCTGGCGAGGCATCACGGTGGACCTGGCGCGCTATCGGCTCAAGAGCGCGGCCAGCAGCCTGTCGCAGCTGGAGCAATTCGTGGTTGCGACGGCCGCGGACGTGGATCTCCTCAATTGCGCCGACAGAATCCGGCCAGCGTCGCGTCGGTCCGGGGACTTCTTTGCCGACCAGCTGGCGGCCCTGCAATCGGCGCTCGCGGCGCGCTGCCAGGACTTGCGTCGCACCGAAACCCGCGAAGCCTGGAGCCGCTTCGCCGAGGTCTTCAACCGCGAGCTGGCGGGGCGCGCACCCTTTCGCGCTGCCGGCGCCGCCAGCCCGGATCGTCCGCCCTCCGACGTGGAGGAGGGCGGGGCGGTGCTGCAGGCCTTCGATCGCGTGCAGCGTTTGCTTGGCGCACGCGCCGTCGCCAGCGAACCGATTCGGCGTTTCGCCGAGCAGATGGAGCGGGTGCGCGTCTTCATGGCGCCGCTGTACCCGGTCACACCCGAGGTCGCCCCCGGCTACGACGTGTTCGCCGAGTTCCGCGCCAACCCGGCCCAGGAACACCAGGGCAACAAGATCATCGAGTGGAGCCTCACCGTGGGCACACAGACGCTGCGCGCCCGCGAGCCTGCGCGTGCGCTGCGATGGGAACCAGGTCTGCCGATCGAGGTGCGCCTACGCCTGGCGCGAGATGGCCCGGTGGCACCGCAGGCCGAGGCAAGTCAGCCGGCCCTGTCGATCGAAGAGCCTCGCGAGGTGCGCTACCGCTTCAGCGATCCGTGGGCGCTGTACAGCTTCATCGCGACCCAACGCGAGCCGGAAAGTGCCAGCCGCACGGACGCCCGGTCGCAGCTGCTGCGCTTTGAGTTTCCCTTGGTAGCGACCGGTGTGGCCGGCTTGGCCCAGACGCAGGAGATGCGGGCGCGGGTCTTTCTGCGCCTCACGGTCAGCCCGGCCGGCAAGCGCGCGCCCTTGGCGTGGCCGGGTGGCTTCCCAGCACGCGCGCCCGAGTGGAGCTCGCCATGAGCCCGAAGTCACCCGATTTCCCGGTCCTGGATGACCCTGTGCTGGACGACGCGATGCAGGCACTGCTCGCGCCGATTCCGGGTCCGGATCCCTGTGGTGTTTCGGTGCGCGCCGAGTCGCTCTTCACCGACATCCGGCTGGCCCGTGAGGAAGACGACCCGTCGCTGCCCATGCGGCAGTGGGAGCGGCCGTTGGCGAAGGCGGACTGGCCGCACATCGAGGCGTTGTGCAGCGAAACGCTGCGCGCGCGGAGCAAGGATCTGCAACTGGCTGCCTGGCTGGCCGAGGCCTGGACCCGACAGGGCAGTGGTCTGGCCGGCCTGGCGCGGGGACTGCTGTTGCTGCGGGAGCTGGTGGTGCGCTATTGGAGCGGACTCCATCCTCGCATCGACCCGCCCGAGGAAGGCGGCGGCTGCGAGGCGCGCATCGCGCCCCTGGACTGGCTGGGCGACAGCATGGCGCACACGCTGCGCGTCCATGTCAGCCTGCTTCCGCTTGCGCAGCGCCAGTCGGCCAGCGTGAGCCTGGCCGACTGGGAGAACCTGATCCACCGCGAACTCTCGGGCACGCCCCAGGAGGCTGCCGCGCTGCGGGACGCCAAAGAGCCTCCCCTGAACCGCGAGGCGATCGTCGAGAACGTCGCGCGCCACTACCCTGAGGCGGTCATTCAGCGGCTGGCGCATGTGCGCGAGGCGCGCACTTACCTGGCTGCGCTGGTCGACCAGCTGAAGGGCCATCTGGGCCCGGAGGCCCCCAATCTGCGCAAGCTCGGCGCTGTACTGGAGACCCAGGAGCGTGTCCTGCTGCAGGTGATGGCGGCACTGCCAGCGCGTCAGGACGTGCAGGATGCGCCGCAGGCAGCGCATTGCGAGGAGGACGACATGCCCGATGCAGATTCGGTGGTGACCGATTCCCGTGAGGGGGCCGACGATGCGCTCCCCCCGGTCGAACCCGTGGCGCTGGTGAGCACTGGTGGATGGCGCAACCGCGAGGAGGCCTACCAGACGCTGGAGGCGTTGGCCCGCTACCTCAGCGCCATAGAACCCCATAGCCCCACGCCCTATCTGATCCACCGCGCGGTGCGGTGGGGCCGCCTTCCCCTGCCCGAACTGATGGCTGAAATCATGCAGGAGGAGGGTGATCTCAACCGCATGGTGCAGCTACTCGGCTTCAGCCGCTGAGCGAATTCCCACCGTTTCGTTCCGTCCCAGCCACCTCCACACGACAGCCCCACACCTATGCCCAGCACCGGTCTCTCCAACGTCGCCGTCCTCGGGGACTCCACCGAGTACTCCCGTCAGATGTTCGCGCAGCTGTTCAAACACCCTGAGCACATGCCGAAGTTCAAGCGTTTCGTGTCGACCTCAGCCGACCGATGGAAGTACCGCCTGGGCGCCAAGCAGGCCTCGGTCTCCGAGTCCGCGAGGATGGTGTTTTCGGCGAAGACCAACTACAACGTGGTCCTGCGGCAGCTGATTGCAGAGGAGGACAAGGGCAGCCTGGCGCACATCGCCAATTTCCGCTTCATGATCAATGCATCGCATGCCGCCGTGAGCACCTTGGCCAACGGCAGCCTGCGGTGCCTGTCGAGCCCGCAATCTCTGCGCACGCCGGCGGACTACCTTCACCAGCCCCTGCATCGGCTTCTCATCGAGGAGCATGTCTACGCTTTCGTGTGGTCGCCGCAGTACTCCAAGACCTATCACGCTGTCCGGGCCGCGGTGGCCGTCGCTCGCCTGGCCAGCTCGGTCGCCTCGACGGTCACCTCCCTCGGGGCCAGTGCGCCGGCCTTGATCGAATCCCTGCAGGCCGCGGCCAAGGTGACGCAGGACTTGATCAAGCTCAAGACCGCGGTCGGCAGCAGCGTGTCCACGCTCTTGCAGATGAAGGAGGAGGTGGGCGGTATGCTGGACGACCTGTCCGACGCCCGCGAGAAGGTTGCCGCCCTGCACGGAAGCAGCGCGGCTGTCAGCGACGCGCTGGTGGGGTCCGCGAGCTCGGGCTCTCTGGACCTGGCCAGCAGGTCGGTAGCCAGTGCCCCCCAGTCGGTGAAAGTGTGGCGGGGCCTGCTGGGTTCCCGGCAAGAGACCGACCAGGAGCGCCTGGCACGCATCGGCAAGGAGCTGGAGACGCTGGAGAAGGAGATTCAGGGTCTGAACTTCGTGGTGGTGCAGCACATCACGCCTGTCATCCAGTTGCGGGACAACGTCGACATCGCGAGTCCCACGGACATGGTGATGCAGTTCAACTTCAAGACCTACCTGGCCAAGCGCGCCCTGGTGCGTGTGGGCGAGACCAACCGCGACCGCTTCAACCAGATGGTGGCCGCGGACAAGACCGACTCGCTGGGCGCCAACGGTATCGCCGAGGTGCTGTGCCATCCGTGGCCAGCGGAGGGGGTCTTTCTGCAGTACCTGCGCCAGCCCAAGGACGAGTCGCTGGAGCCCCGTACCTATCCCCAGTCCTCCTCGCTTGCTTTCGTGCATTGGGACGATCTGTCCAAGCCGGAGTGGGAGTTGGCCGACGAGCGGCGCGACACCATGCCGCTACCCGAGTCCATCCTCAAGGCCCGCGCGGCCATGCAGGCCCACATGCGCGAAGCGCAGCGACAGGCAACCGCAGCAGCGGTGACGCGTGATCAGACCCTGATGCGATGGGGTCACCGCGCCAAGGGCACCATCGCCGACGCCCAGAAGGAACGCCTGCGTAGGATCAACGACGCCCTGCGCATCTCGCGCATTCCGACCATCGAGCAGTTCAAGGCCGAGACCACGACGACGACCGCCGGATTCACCAATTCCCGCGTCAACCCCCGGCTGCTGGTCATCGACCTGGCCCTCATGACGTGGGAGACGGCCAAGCAGCAGAGCTCTGTGTCGCTGGGGATCGAGCAGATGGTGGCGGCGCTCAAGTCCGTTGTCATGGCCTGCGAGGACTACCTGGTGGAAAAGCAGAAGGCGGCTCAGTCCTTCTGGCGGCGCTCCAGCCAGCGCATGGCCCCGGTCAACCGGCTGCGGCAGGAGGCCATCCGGGTCCTGGACGTCCTGCAGCGCGAGAGGGGACGGACCGATTGATGGGACAATCCGAGCTGGCACCACACCTGCCCGTAGCTCAGTTGGATAGAGCAACAGCCTTCTAAGCTGTGGGTCGGGGGTTCGATTCCCTCCGGGCAGGCCATCCTCGCGACTTGCCCACGGGCGCACCCTGCGCCGCTGCCACCGGGCCCTCCTCGCTCACGCTCGGCTGTATCAATCCTTGCCCCAGGATGCCGGTCTTTGAAGAATCGGCTCGACCTGTCGGGACACCTTATTTCGAGGACACACCGGATGCTGATCGACAAAGCGCTTTGGATCAAGAACACCGGCGGCGACAGTGACCGCAGGCGTAGCGTGACGCTGCGGCGTGTGGACGACGCCATTGGCGTGGCCAATCGGACGCAGGAGCCTGGCCCGCTGTCCGACACCAAGTCGTCGAGCGAATACGCGGCCGCCGAGCACGAGATGGCGACCGCGATGTGCGCCATGGCGCTCGCACAGGTCCATGACGCGCTCAAGACCTGGATGGCCGAGCAGAATGCCAAGCACAGCAAAGGTTGGAAGGACAGTTACCGCAATAAGTCTGGCGCGGTGGAGGCCCTGGTCCGCGAACTGCAGGAGGCCCGTAGCCGTTACAACCAGGAGGACATTGCAGCCCTGGAGGCCCTGAAGAAAGCGCGCGACGCCTCCATCCCCACCTTGTTCAAGGGCTGCAAGTGCATCAGCCGCAGCTCGGCGCGCGACTTCCTGAATGACACCCTCAGCTCGGTCACTGTGGCCATGTCGGGCTCGGACCTGGTCAAGAACATCCGCCGCGTGGTCCACAGCAAAGATGCCGCTTCTTCGGCGGGCGCTGTCCCCGCTACCTCCACCGAATCGACAGTCGGCACGATGGACTTCGAACTTCCGCTCAAGGACCTGATCCAGAAAGCCTTCGGCGTTCCGGCCTCGCAGTTGCGCTGGGAGCTGGACGAGAAGTTTTTCGACGACCTGATCCAGCATGCGCTAGCCGGTATCCGCCAGGAGATGGCATCGGCCGTGCCCTTTCTGGGGCTTGTGGGCGCGGTGGCTGTGCTGGGCATGGCCACCCACCAGCTGCTGGATGGCAGCAGCAAGGCCCAGGCGGTCGAGCGCCTGCACCAGCGCACCGTCCTCAGCGACTCCAAGTCCGCGCTGGAGACCATCCACAAGTGGCAGCTGGGCGATCTGCAGCTGCAGAAGGCGCGCGTTGCGCGGGCATCCCTCAACCTGGGCAGCCAGATCGTCGGGGTCGCCTCGGCGGGCACGCTCACCGTGGTGCAGGGCAGCGTCGGCATCTGTAACGCCATCATGGCCCTGGCGGATGTGATCATCGAGGTCGGCCGGCAGTACCAGGCCTCGCGCGCCCTCACGCGCTACCTGAATGACGAGGACGGCCAGCACCCGCTGGGCCGTGAGATCTTCTGTGCCTCGCCGCTGGCCGGGGCGTACTACCTTTTAAACACGCCGTCCAGCCATATTGCCCTGCAGCTGGTCGACATGGGCTCGGCGGGCTGGCAGGAAGAGGTCGAACGGTTGGTCCTGCACGAAGACCTGGCCAAGGCCCGGTCCGAGGCCGCGCGGCTGATCGATCTCTCTCGCTACCGCATCATCCCGGGGAAGGGCGGGCACTACGTTGAAGCGGTGGACAAGTCGCTGCTGCGCAAGCTGGACGAAGCCGTGTTCTCCAAGGCCAAGCCCAGCACGCTGGCTGCGTCCTGAGTGTCGCCTCGACTCAGGATCCTTGGATCACGGCGCAGGCCAACCGAGGACCGGCATTGCCGGTGGGCTGCGTGGTGTAGTCGTCCGCATCGCGATGCACGATCAGGCCCTTGCCCACGATGTTGTGCGCGCCGCTGCCCACCGCGATCGTCTCGGACTCAAAGCTGAACGTGGCGACACCGCTGGCATTGGCGCGCAGGCTGGGCAGATCGCCGACATGGTGCATGCCCTTGCCGTGGGCGCCGTGCGGCGCACCGCCCGGGTTGAAGTGGCCGCCCGTGCTCATGCCATCGCCACTGGAGCAGTCGCCTTTCTCGTGCACATGAAAGCCATGCTCCGCGTTGGGCTTGAGGCCCCGAATCTCTCCCTTGACCTGGACTCGGCTGCCAAGCTGCACGAAGTGCACGGTGCCCGAGGTGGTGTTGCCGTTGGTCGGCATCAGCGCAGCGGTGGCCTGCGGGCCGGTCGCGGGGGTGGCGCAACCCGCCAGAACAGCCAAGGCGGCGCTGCAACTCAAGACGATCAGGGCTTTGTTCATGCAGGTTCTCCAGTTGAGTAGCGACCTAATGTAGGTGCGCTCCTACACCCTGTAAAGCGAGGCCATCCGTCTTTTCGACGCTGCACGGCTACAAAAGTAATCTTTCCTGGCTGCGCGTGGGTCTGCCGGCCTCATGGCCCTCACGCGCCCCTGCGCGCGGTACAGTCGAGCTACCTCCCCGCGACGGCCTGCGTGAACTCCTCCTCGACTCCCGCCCCCAACTCCATCCACAGCACGGTCCTGCTGCTTTCGGGCGCGGCGTTCTTCAGCGGTGCCGCCATGCGGGTATGCGACGGACTGTTGCCGCGTCTGGGACGTGACTTCGGCCTGACCGCTGGGGCCGCAGGGGGGGTGATCTTCTTCTTCTCCATCGCCTACGGCCTGTCCCAGCTGGTCTTCGGTCCGCTGGGCGACCGCTTCGGCAAGGCCAGGATGATGGGCCTGGCCTTGCTCGGCTGCACGGGCATGTCCGTCGCTGCGGCCCTGGCGGCGGATTTCGACCTCCTGCTGCTCGCCCGCGCAGGCTGGGGTGTTGCGGCGGCGGGCGTCATCCCGCTGGCTATGGCCTGGATCGGCGACGCCGTGCCCTACGAGGAGCGGCAGCCCACCCTGGCGCGTTTCTCGGTGGGCGCGCTCACCGGCATGATGGTCGGGCAACTACTGGGGGGCATCTTTGCCGACACCGCGGCGGGTTGGCGCGGGGCCTTCGCGTTGATGGCCGCAGGCTACGGCCTGATCGGCGTCTTGGTGTTGATGCGCCTGTCGCGTATCGCAGCGGCCGCACCGGCCACCGGTTCAGGACTCGCGGTCTTTGCCACCCAGCTGCGCACTGTGCTGGGCCAACCCTGGAGCTGGCGGGTGTTGGGGGCCGCGTTCGCCGAGGGCCTGCTGCTGCTCGGGCCAATTGCCTATCTGCCAGCACTGCTGCACCAGCGCTTCGAGATGAGCCTGTCGGCAGCTTCGGGCTTGCTGGCGCTGTTTGCGGCAGGCGGTCTGGCTTACGCCCTGCTGGCCCGGCGCATCGTCCCGGTTCTGGGCGAGGCACGCATGGTGATGGTGGGCGGCTGGATGATGGGCGCGGGCTTCCTGGGCTGGTGGCTGTCGCCCGTGGGCTGGACCGCAGGTGGCGTCGCCTTCTTCGTGGGCTTTGGCACTTATCTGTACCACGGCACCTTGCAGACACACGCGACCCAGATGGCGCCGACCGCCCGGGGCACCGCGGTGGCGATCTTCGCGTTCTGCCTGTTCATGGGACAGGCCATGGGCGTGGGCCTGGCCGGCTTCCTCTTTGATCACATCGGCCCATGGGCGATGCTGGTCGGCCCCGCGCTCGGGCTGCCGCTGACCGCCTGGCTGTTCGCGCGGGCCTTGCGTCAGCGCGACGCCTGATCGCCGGGCGCTTTAGCCGCCGCGCGTCACCGGCGCCGGCTCGTGCTGGCCGTAGGTGCCGTACTTGCCCAATTCCCACTTGGCGATGGCGTTGCGGTGCACTTCGTCGGGACCGTCGGCAAAACGCAGCGTGCGCGCGCCGGCGTAGGCGTAGGCCAGCGGGAAGTCGTCACACATGCCGCCACCGCCATGCGCCTGCATGGCCCAGTCAATCACCTGGCAGGCCATGTTCGGCGCCACCACCTTGATCATCGCGATCTCGGTCTTGGCCACCTTGTTGCCCGCCACGTCCATCAGCCAGGCGGTCTTGAGCGTGAGCAGGCGCGCCATATCGATCTTGCAACGCGCCTCGGCGATGCGCTCCTGCGTCACGGTCTGCTGCGCCACGGTCTTGCCGAAGGCGACGCGAGAGGACGCACGCTTGCACATGAACTCCAGCGCGCGTTCGGCCAGCCCGATCAGGCGCATACAGTGGTGGATACGGCCTGGGCCCAGGCGCCCCTGTGCGATCTCAAAGCCGCGGCCCTCGCCCAGGAGGATGTTGCTGGCCGGTACGCGTACGTTCTCGAACACCATCTCCACATGGCCGTGCGGTGCATCGTCGTAGCCCATCACGTTCAGCGGGCGCAGGATGCGGATGCCCGGCGTGTTGGCCGGCACCAGCACCATGCTTTGCTGCGAATGCCGGGGCGCGTCGGGGTTGGACTTGCCCATGGTGATGAAGACCGCGCAGCGCGGGTCGGCTGCCCCGGAGATCCACCACTTGCGGCCGTTGATCACGTACTCGTCGCCGCGGCGTTCGATGCGGGTGGCGATATTGGTCGCATCGGACGACGCCACCTCGGGCTCGGTCATGGCGAAGGCCGAGCGGATCTCGCCGGCCAGCAGGGGTTGGAGCCAGCGCTGACGGTGTTCGTCGGTGCCATAGCGGGCGATGGTCTCCATATTGCCGGTATCCGGCGCGCTGCAGTTGAATACCTCGGGCGCCCAGGGCACACGGCCCATGATCTCGGCCAGCGGCGCGTACTCCTGGTTGGTCAGTCCCGCACCTTTCACCCCGGCGATCTGCGCGGTGTCCTGGGGCAGCCACAGGTTCCATAGGTCAGCGGCGCGCGCCCGGCCCTTGAGGTCCTCGATCACTTTCAGCGCCGACCAGCGCTTGCCCGCGGCGGTATTGGCGGCCAGTTCGTCGGCATACGCCTTCTCGCTGGGGTAGATGTGGTCGTCCATGAACTTCAGCAGGCGGGCCTGCAGTTCCTTGGTCTTGGGGGAGTAGTCGAAGTCCATGGTGTCCTTGGGTGGCGAAAGGTGAAAGAGGGGCCGTCGTGCCGGTGAGTGGTCGGTCGGGTCAGTCCGAGCGTCTTGCGAACAGCCAGGCCAGTTCGGCCAGCGCTCGCGCGCCCGCGCCCGACGAGACGGCCTGCGCGCTGGAGGCGATGCCCTCCTGCGCGCGCTTGGCAATGCCTTGCAAGATGGCCGCGAGGCGAAACAGGTTGTAGGCCAGATAGAAATTCCAGTCGGCGCGTAGCTGCTCGGGCGAGGCCAGGCCGGTGCGCTCGCAGTAGCGGCGGATGTAGTCGTCCTCGGCCGGAATGCCCAGCGCCGCATGGTCCAGGCCGGCAATGCCACGGAAGGTACCGGGCGGGATGTGCCAGGCCATGCAGTGGTAGCTGAAGTCAGCCAGCGGATGACCCAGGGTGGACAGCTCCCAATCGAGCACCGCGATCACCCGCGGCTCGATGGGGTGGAACATCAGGTTGTCCAGGCGGAAGTCGCCGTGCACGATGGACACCTTGCGCTCATCGCGTGCGCTCGCGGGCATATGTGCGGGCAGCCACTCGATCAGGCGGTCCATCTCCGGGATCGGTTCTGTGACCGACGCCAGGTACTGCTTGCTCCAACGCCCGATCTGTCGCTCGAAGTAGTTGCCCGGCTTGCCGTAGACCGCCAGCCCCTGCGCCGCGAAGTCCACGGTGTGCAGCGCGGCGATCACCCGGTTCATCTCGTCGTAGATCGCGCCGCGCTGGGCCTGCGTCATGCCGGGCAGGGACTGGTCCCACAGCACGCGGCCCTGCATGCATTCCATCACGCAAAAGGCGCGTCCGATCACCGATTCGTCCTCGCACAGCACGTGCATCGTCGGCACTGGTACGCCGGTGCCGGCCAGACCCTTCATCACCGCGAACTCGCGCTCGATGGCATGGGCCGAGGGCAGCAGCTTGGCCACCGGTCCCGGCTTGGCGCGCATCACGTAATTCGCGCCCGGGGTGATCAGCTTGTAGGTCGGGTTGGACTGACCGCCCTTGAACATCTCCACGGTCAGCGGGCCGGCAAATCCCGGCAGGTGGGCTTGCAGCCAGGCGGAGAGGGCGGCCGTGTCGAAGGCGTGCGCCCCGGCTACCGGCCGAGTCCCTTCGAAGACGGAATAGTCGGTGTTCATACGGCGCGGGTCCTCAAGGCGCAAGGGGGGAGCGTCGTTCGACGGCGCAGGGCAGGGTTCAGCTTTCGATGTCGGCTTCGGCGATCCGTATCAGCGCCTGTCGGTCTCGCACCACGAGGCCGCCTGGCTCGATGCGGATCACGCCCTCGCGCTCCATGGACTTGAGTTCCTGGTTCACGCGTTGGCGCGAGGCCCCCAGCAGCTGCGCCAGTTCCTCTTGCGCCAATTGCAGTCCGATCCGCATCTCGCTGCCGTCGGACAGGCTGGACACGCCGTAGCTGCGCACCAGATGCGTGAGCTGCTTGGCCAGACGCGCGCGCAGGGGCAGGGTGTTCAGGTCCTCCACCAGTCCGAACAGCTGTCGGATACGCCGAGCCTGCAAGCGCAGCAGCGCCTCGTACAGCTCCACGTGCTCCGACAGAATCTTGCGAAAGTCGGCGCGCGCCACGCACAGCATGGTGGTCTCGCCATGGGCATAGGTGTCGTGGGTGCGCCGGTCGCCATCGAGCATGGCCACATCGCCAAACCAGATGCCCGGCTCCACATAGGCGAAGGTGATCAGCTTGCCCGACACCGAAGTCGAACTCACGCGCACCGCGCCTCGTGCGCACGCCATCCACTCCTCGGCCGGGTCGCCGCGGGCCGCGATCAGGTCGCCGTCCTTGTAGCGTTTGACGTAGGCGCATCGAAGAATGTCGTGGCGGAGGGAGGGGGACAGGGAGGAGAACCAGCGACCCGCATTGATCGCTTCACGTTCTTCGATAGTAAGAATGGGGTCGTCCATGGCGTGTCTTGTCAGTGACTGCCGCCGTCTGCGCTGTCGCCTGCGGGACGCAGCGCACGCAGTCGGGGTCTAGTCGTAGCGTGGGGTGCGTTTGGCCAGGAAGGCCTCGATGCCGATACCGGCGTTGGGGTGGTGCAGGTTGCGTACGAAGTGGTCACGCTCCTGGGCCAGTTGCGCGGTCAGCGTCGAGCCGGTGGCCTCGTTCATCAGCTCTTTGATGCTGCCCAGTGCGTTAGGCGCCTTGGCGTTCAAGCTAGCGGCCAGCGCCAGGGCCTCGTCCAGGGCACCGCCCGTGGCGCAGAGGCGGTTGACCACCCCCAGTGCGTGCAGGCGCTGCGCGCCGATGCGCTCGCCCGCCATCAGCAATTGCGCCACCAGCTGCCGGGGCAGCGAGCGCGTCAGGCCCCAGCTGGCACCGCCGTCGGGCGACAGACCCACATTGGCATAGGCCATGATGAAGACTGCGTCGTCTGCGGCGATGATGAAGTCACACGCCAGCGCCAGCGAAAACCCCGCACCCGCGGCCGCGCCTTCGACGGCAGCGATCACCGGCTTGGGAAAGGTGCGGATGGCCTCGATCCAGTTGTGCAGTCCCTCGATGCTCTGTGCCTGCACCTCGGGCGGCTGGCGCCGTCGCTCCAGCAGTCGCTGCAGCTGCCCACCCGCCGAGAAGGTTGCGCCTTCGCCGGTGATGATCACGCTGCGCACCTCGGGCAGGGTTTCGGCCACGCTCAGGGCCTCAACCCCGGCGGCGTAGATCTCGGGCCCTAGCGCGTTGCGATGCTCTGGGTTGGCCACGGTCAGCACCAACGTCCCGTCGTGGCTGGCGCTTTTGATTTCAGCGGGCATGCTCAGGCCTCTTCCTGCCGCAAGGACAGACCGATCGCCCCGCGCCGGCGCAGCCAAGGGCTGGGGCGGTAGCGCGGGTCACCGTACACCGTCTGCAGGTTGAACAGCACCTCCAGCACATTGGACGGACCCCAGCGGTCGCCCATGGCCAGCGGGCCCATCGGGTAGCCCAGGCCTAGCGTCACGGCGGTCTCCAGGTCGGCGGGAGTGCAGATGCGCTGCTGGCAGATGTCGCTGGCGATGTTCACGATGGCGGCCACGACGCGCTGTGTCACGAAGCCGCCGCTGTCCCGGATCACGCTCACTGCCTTGCCATCGCGCGCGAACAGGGCGTGCGCCGCGTCGCGCATGTCGGCGCGGGTCGCGGGGTTGGTGGCCAGCACGCGGCGCTGGGTCGCCGAGTCTTCGACCAGCAGGTCGATGCCCACGGTCCGCGCCGGATCCAGACGTTCCACCACGGCCACCGTGGTCACATCAAAGCCCAGGGGCGCCACCAGGGTCAGGGCCTGGGGGGAGGGGGACTGGCCCGTCTCGATGCGTGCGCCCAGATCCTTGAGCAGCTGGTAGAGCTCGGCGCGACGCGCCGCCCGGGTCGACACCCACACCGGCGGCAGCTCGTCCACCTGCGGCACCGGCGGCTCGGCCGACACTTGGGCCTTGCCGTCTTCGTATCGGTAAAAGCCCTCGCCGGTTTTGCGCCCGAGCAGTCCGCCCGCCAGCCGCTGCGCGGTGATCACGCTGGGGCGATAACGCGCCTCCTCGTAGTACTGGTGGTAGATCGATTCCATCACCGGATGCGACACATCCAGCGCGGTCAGGTCCATCAGCTCAAAGGGACCCAGGCGAAAGCCCACCTGGTCCCGCAGGATCCGGTCGACCGTCGCGAAATCGGTCACCCCCTCGCTCACGATGCGCAAGGCCTCGGTGCCGTAGGCGCGACCGGCGTGGTTCACGATGAAGCCGGGCGTGTCCTGGGCGCGCACCGGCGTATGACCCATGGCGCGCACCAGCGCGTCGAGTCGTTCGCAGACCACTGGATCGCTGCGCAGGCCGGGGATCACCTCCACCACCTTCATCAGCGGCACTGGATTGAAGAAATGCAGGCCGGCCAACCGCTGCGGTCGCTGCAGGCCCGCGCCGATGGCGGTGATGGACAGCGACGAGGTGTTGCTCGCCAGCGCGGCGTCCGGCCCCAGCAACGTTTCGAGCTCAGCAAACAGTTTCTGCTTGATGTCCAGGCGCTCCACGATCGCCTCGATCACGAGGTCGCAGCCGGCCAGCGCGGCCAGTGTGTCCACCGTCTTCAGGTGCGATTTGTGAGCGGCTGCGGCCTCGGCGGTCAGGCGGCCTTTCTCCTGGAGCTTGTCCCACTGGCTGGTGATCTGCTGGTGGGCGGCGCCGAGTGCTGCGGCCTGGGTGTCGTACAGGCGCACCTCGCAGCCGGCCTGGGCTGCCATTTGTGCGATGCCGCGCCCCATGGCGCCAGCGCCGACAACGCCGACGGTTTTGAACGTGTTGTGCATCCGCGGATTATCGACCCAGGCCGAGGGCCGGATCTCGCCGGCTCAGCTCAGCGTGGCTCAGCTCGGCGTGGCCCGTTCCCGAACCGCCGCCCGGTCGGCCAGCATGCTCAGCACCATGGCGCCTAGCACGCCTACCAGCGCCGCCCAGCTCAGGGCGGCAAAGTCGCCCACCGCGATCAGCACGCCGCCCAGAGCTGCCCCCAGGGCTTGGCCGCCGTACAGCGCCGAGGTGTTCAGGGCGACCGAGGCCGAGGCCAGCGAGGGCGACAGGCCCACCAGCCTGGCTTGCTGGGCGGAGTTACTCGAGAAGCAGCCCAGTGCCCAGGGAATGCTCACCAGCGCCGCCAGGCCCACCGTCGCCCCGATCGGCCAGGCCAGCAGGCTGACCGCGATCGCGCCCAGGCCGATCAGCACCGCTCGGTCCGGCCCCAGCTTGCCGATGTAGCGCATCATCAGCACGTTCCCCAGCAGGCCGAAGCAGCCGAAGGAGAGGAACAGCAGGCTGAGCTGGCCCGGCGTGACCCCCAGGCGTTGATGCCAGTACGGTGCGAAATACGAGAACACCACGAACTGCCCCGCGGCGGACAGCACGGTCACGGCAACGCACAGCATCAGCGCCCGTGAGCGGAAGGTCTCGCCCCAGGCCGCACGCGACAGCGCCGGCGGTCGGATGCCGTCCGGCAAGGTCTTCCAGACCCAGAACGCCCCCCCCACGCTCATCGCCGCCACCAGCCAGAAGGCGCAGCGCCAGCCCAGGGTCCCCCCGACGAAGGACGCGATTGGCATGCCCAGCACCGAGGCCACCGACCAGCCCAGGAAGATGAAGGTAATGGCACGCCCGCGTTGCTCCAGCGGCACCAGCAGGCCGACGCTGGCCGCCGCCTGGGGCGTGAAGACGGCAGCCGACACCACGGCCAGCACCCGCAGCGGCAGCAGCGTCGCCAGCGAGTCCGCTAGGGTGCAAGCCACATGCAGCAGGCCATACCAGAACAGGGACAGTGCCAGCAGTCGCCGCCGGTCCCAGCCGGCCACCAGCGCGGCGAACACCGGGGCGGCAACCGCCATCATGAAAGCGCCCGCCGAGATCAGCTGGCCCGCGGATGGGGCGCTGACCCGCAGCGAGGCGCTGAGTTCATTGAGCGTTCCCGGCACCACCATCACTCCGGTGCCGATCACGAAATTGCCGAACAGCAGCGGCCACAGCACAGCCGGCTGTCCCGCGCGTGCAGCTGTCATCCGCGCACGACCTGCAGAGCCGCTGGGTTTACCACCTGCGTGGGTGTGCCCTTGATGAAGTTCACCACATTGTCGAAGGCCGCGCCGAAGTACATCTCGTAGGAGTCCTGCTCCACGTAGCCGATGTGCGGTGTGCAGATGCAGTTTTCCAGGCGCAGCAGGGCGTGACCCTGCAGGATGGGCTCGGTCTCGAAGACGTCGACCGCTGCCATGCCCGGTCGGCCGCGGTTCAGTGCTGCGATCAGCGCGTCGGGCTCGACCAATTCGGCTCGCGAGGTATTCACGAGGAGCGCCGTGGGCTTCATGCGGCCGAGATCCTCCAGACGTACGATGCCCTCGGTTTCTTCGTTCAGCCGCAGGTGCAGGCTCAGCACGTCGGACTGCTCGAAGAAGGACTCCCGGCTGGCTGCGATCTCGTAGCCATCGGCCAGGGCCTTCTGGCGGGATACGTCGCGCCCCCAGATCACCACCCGCATACCGAAAGCCTTGCCATAGCCGGCCACCAGCTGGCCGATGCGGCCGTAGCCCCAAACGCCCAGCGTGCGTCCCCGCAGGACGGACCCCAGACCGAAGTTGGCCGGCATGGAGGCCGACTTGAGCCCCGACTGCTGCCAGGCCCCGTGCTTCAAGGTACCGATGTACTGGGGCAAGCGCCGAGTCGCCGCCATGACCAGGGCCCAGGTCAGCTCGGCCGGCGCGATGGGCGATCCAACACCTTCTGTGACCACGATGCCACGCTCGGTGCAGGCCTGCACGTCCACGTGCGCGCCGATGCGCCCGGTCTGAGCGATCATTTTCAGGCGGGGCAGCTTTTCGACCAGCTGCCGGCTGATGTGGGTGCGCTCACGAATGAGGACGATCACGTCCGCATCCCGCAGCCGCACGGACAACTGGCCGATTCCTTTGACGGTGTTGGTGTACACCTTGGCCGGATAGGCCTCGAGCTTGCTCGCGCACTGCAGCTTGCGGACCGTGTCCTGGTAATCGTCGAGGATCACAATGTTCATCCGCCAATTGTGCCTCGCCCCCGCGGGCGGGTCTGTCCCCAAAGGGCAGAGCCGGTGGGGAAGCGCGCCGCTTCAGTGGCGGGTTTCCAGCTCGGCCAGCCGGTCCAGCTCGGCGCAGACATCCGCCATCCGCCCGGAGATGACCATGCGCCCGGCGCCCGGGCATCCGCTGCGACCTTCCACGACACGGACCACGCGCAGCGGACGCTGCGCCGGTGCCAGCCGGGTGGGGCCGCTCCAGGTGCGCTGAGGTGCGCCTACCGGCACCGCCACCGGCGTGACTGCGGACCGCGCGCTGCAGCTGGACTGCGCGCGAGGCCAGACCCAGCCCGAACGCAGGTCCTGGGCCCGATCAAACAGGTGTGCGAAGAGGGGAAGCGCGAATGCCATGTGGGGACTCCTAATCAATGAGGGTTTCGACACAGGCAGGATTTCTGGGGAAGGAGCAGCACAGGGTGATGGCACCACGCCATACGCCCGCCACCTGGGGCCACTCCGGAAATCGGCGGCTACATCAGCATGGTGTTGCGGATCAGGCCCACGGCGAGGCCTTCGATCTCGAAGGGCTCGCCGGGTTCGACCACGATCGTGGGGTAGTCCGGGTTCTCTGCGTGCAGCTCAATCAGGTGCTTGTTGCGGCGAAAGCGCTTGACCGTGACGTCGTCGCCCAGGCGGGCCACCACGATCTGCCCGTTTTTGGCATCTTTGGTGGCCTGAACGGCCAGCAGGTCGCCGTCCATGATGCCGGCGTCACGCATGGACATGCCGCGCACCTTCAGCAGGTAGTCCGGCTTGCGCTGAAAGAGGCTGCTTTCAACGTAGTAGGTCTGGTCTACATGCTCCTGCGCCAGAATCGGCGAGCCGGCAGCAACTCGGCCCACCAGGGGCAGCGCGAGCTGAGCCAGGCTCTGTAGGGGCAGGGAGAATTGCTTGACTCGTGATTCGTTGATGGAGCGCAGCGCCTCGCCGCGCAGGCGGATGCCCCGAGAGGTGCCACTGACCAGCTCGATGACGCCCTTGCGCGCCAGGGCCTGCAGGTGCTCCTCGGCGGCGTTGGGCGACTTAAAGCCGAGCTCGGCAGCGATTTCGGCCCGCGTGGGCGGGGCCCCGGTTCGGGCGATGGCGCTCTGGATCAGGTCCAGAATCTGCTGCTGGCGGGCCGTGAGCTTGGGGGTTTCCATCATGCTTGCTCTCCTAGGACATCCTTGGGCGGGCTACTGTTTCGATATCCAGTAACTGTATTTTTAACCAGCTTTTCCAGAAATGCAAGCGGCAGGCAAAAAAATCGTGGTCCTGGGCACGGGAGGCACCATCGCCGGGACTTCCGCGGTGCCCGGCGATCCCCTTGCGTACACCAGCGCTCAGCTGGGCGTGGCGCAGCTGCTGCAGGGGCTCAAGTGCGGATGGGCGCTGGAGACCGAGCAGGTCGCCCAGGTCGACAGCAAGGACATGGACGAATCCTTGTGGCAGCGGCTGGCGACACGCTGCGCACACTGGCTGAGCCAACCTGACGTGGCCGGCCTGGTCATGACCCACGGCACCGACACCCTGGAGGAGACCGCGTTCTTCCTGGACCGGGTGCTGGCGCCTGCCAAGCCGATCGTCCTCACGTGTGCGATGCGCCCCGCCGATGCGCCCGAGCCCGACGGACCGCAGAACCTGTTGGACGCGATCGCGGTGGCCGGCACCCCGGGCGCGCGCGGCGTCGTTGCGGTCTGTGCTGGCACCGTGCACACGGCCCGCGACGTGACGAAGGAGCACCCTTACCGACTCGACGCCTTTACCTCCGCAGAGGCCGGCCCGCTGGGCGTCGTCGAGGCCGGGCGTCTGCGCATGTTGCGCGATTGGCCCCCGCCGGCGCCCACTGCGGACGCGGCGCGCTACGCACGGGCCGTGGCGCAGGCCGTGCGCTGGCCCCGCGTCGAAATCGTGCTCAATCACGCCGGCGCCACCGGCGCCCTGGTGCAGGCCTTGGCAGCCCAGGGCGTCGACGGCCTCGTCGCTGCCGGCACGGGCAATGGCACGCTGAGTGCCTCCTTGCAGGCGGCGCTGTTGCAAGCCCGGGAGCAGGGAGTGGCCGTGGTGCGCGCGACCCGCTGCGCTCGGGGCCAGGTGCTTGCCCATGCTGGAGACCTTTTGCCCGACTCGGACGGTCTCTCCCCGGTCAAGGCGCGGGTGGCCCTGATGCTGGACCTGCTGGCAGGCCCCCCGGCCTGAGGCCCCAAGGATGTTCGGCGCGCTGCAAACCCACCCCTGGGCCTACCCGGTGTTGGAGATCGTCCACATCGTGGGGATTGGTCTGCTCCTGGGCAATCTGGTGCTGCTGGAAGCGCGGGTGTTCGGCTGGGGCGCCGACCTGCCCGTAGCGCCCCTGGCGCGCCTGAGCCTCACATTGGCTGCAACGGGCTTCGCGCTGGCCGCGGCCTCGGGCCTGCTGATGTTCGCTTCCCAGCCCGTCGAGCTTCTGGCCAATCGGACCTTCACCGTGAAGATGCTCCTGCTGTTTCTGGCGGGGTGCAATGCGGCCTGGTTCCATGGTCGTGGTTCCCTGCAGCGGCTCGACGGCACGGCTCGCGCGCTGATGCTGGTGTCCACCCTGACTTGGCTCGCCGTCATCGCCTGCGGCCGCTGGATCGCCTACCGCTGACCCGTTGTCCGCCGGGCCCTTCCTTTTTGCGCTGTCCCCCTCAAAGGAGATTTCTCATGCAACGACGCCTTTTCCTCATGGCCTCTCTGGGCGCGCCCGGCCTGGTGTACGCCCACCACGGCTGGAGCAGTTTCGACCAGGACCGTCCCATCTGGCTCGAGGGCCGTGTCACTCAAGTGCGTTGGCGCAATCCGCACGCCGAACTGGAGCTGGAGGTGCCTGCCGGCCTGAGGGTGCCGCCCGACTTGGTGTCGCGCGCCCTCCCGCCTCAGACCGCGGCGGTCGATGGCGCAGCGCTGCTTGCCCGCGCGGCGGTGCCGGCGCGGAAGGACCGACGTTGGCTGATTGAACTGGCGCCCCTGCCGCGGCTACAGGCCTGGCGGGTGGACCCGCTCGAGGTCGGCGCCTCGGTGGGTGTTCTGGGCTTTACCTTCCAGGCGGAGAAGGGCGATCCGATCCTGCGCGCCGAGTACCTGTTCGCAGCAGGCAAGGCCTACGGCCTGCGCTCGGGCCCGGCCTGAGGAGGGCAGTGCGAAGAGGCTGGGTCAGGCCGCAAGCGCGGTGAAAGCCCGCTGGGTGATCTCGTCGACCGAGCCGATGCCGCTGATGGCGCGGTACTTGGGCGCCGCAGCCGGATCGTTCTTGGCCCAGCCGGAGTAGTAGTCCACGAGCGGACGCGTCTGGGAGGCGTAGACCTCCAGGCGTTTCTTCACGGTCTCTTCCTTGTCGTCGTCTCGCTGGATCAGCGGCTCGCCGGTCACGTCGTCCACGCCGGCCACCTTGGGCGGGTTGAACTTCACGTGATAGGTCCGTCCCGATGCTGGGTGCGAGCGGCGGCCACTCATGCGCTCGATGATGGCCTCGAAGGGCACGTCGATTTCCAGCACGTAATCGAGCTTCACGCCGGCCTCGCGCATGGCTTCGGCCTGCGGGATGGTGCGGGGAAAGCCGTCGAAGAGGCATCCCTTGGCGCAATCGGGCTGCGTCAGGCGCTCCTTGACCAGCCCGATGATGATGTCGTCACCCACGAGGGCGCCCGAGTCCATCACCTTCTTGGCCGCCAGGCCCAGGGGCGTGCCGGCCTTGACTGCCGCACGCAACATGTCGCCCGTGGAGATTTGCGGGATGCCGTATTTCTGGCAGATGAAAGTGGCTTGGGTGCCTTTGCCGGCGCCAGGCGCGCCCAGCAGAATCAGTCTCATGGATGTCCTCGGAATCGGTATGTGCAGCCTGCCGCCCTGGCGATCGGCGCGTGCGCTCAAGCGCATCTCCAGTCGAGGATAGCACGCGACCCTTGCGCCGGGATTCAGGCCTGGCGGGCGTACAAAGCGCGTACCCGAGCGAGGTCCTCGGGCGTGTCCACACCGGGTCCGGGCGCCGTATCGGCCAGGTGCACCGCGATGCGGTGACCGTGCCACAGCACGCGCAGCTGCTCCAGCGACTCCGTCTGCTCGATCGGCGCGGGTGGCAGCGCCGGAAAACCCCGCAGGAACCCGGCGCGGTAGCTGTAGATGCCGATGTGGCGCAGCGGACGTGGTTGCGGTAGTTCGATGATGGCGTCGTCGGAGCCCGACCCGTAGCCGTCCCGCCACCAGGGGATGGGGGCGCGGCTGAAATAGAGCGCCAACCCGCGCGCATCGGTCACTACCTTCACCACATTCGGGTTGCGGATCTCGGCGACGGTCTCGATCGCATGGGCCGCTGTCCCCATGACGGCCTCGGGGTGGGCGTCGAGCAGGGTGGCTACCGCGTTGATCAGGCGGGGGGCGATCAGGGGTTCGTCGCCCTGGACATTGACCACCGTCTGCGAGTCGGGCAACTGCAGGAGCTCGCAGGCCTGCGCCAGTCGGTCGGAACCAGAGGGGTGGTCGGCGCGGGTCATCACGCTGCGCACGCCATGCGCGTCGCAGGCCCGGGCGATGGCTTCGCTGTCGGTGGCCACCACCACCTGTGCCGCGGCGGATTCGAGGGCTCGTTCGGCCACGCGCACCACCATCGGTTTGCCAGCGATATCGGCCAGGGGTTTATCGGGCAGCCGCGTGGACGCCAGACGCGCTGGTATGAGGACCGTGAAGCCCGCTGGCATGGTCAGACCAGAGGCGTGCGCGCCGGCAGGCGATCGAGCTCCTCGTCGGACAGCGTGCGGGCTTCGTCCTCGAGCAACACCGGGATGCCATCGCGCACCGGGTAGGCCAGTCGCGCGCTGCGGGAGAGGAGTTCCTGCCGCTCGCGGTCGTAGTCCAGCGGGCCCTTGGTCACGGGGCACACCAGCAGTTCAAGCAGTTTGGGATCCATCGACCGATGATAGCTTCGCGTCCAACAGGCGGTCGAAAGCCGGCCAGAAAGCGGGATCGATCTCCACCTGCAGTGGCACGGCCCAGGCGTCGGGTCGCAGTCGCCAGAGCTTGACCGCGTCCTTCTCGGTGCACACCACGGGCAGGTCGGCGGGCAGGCTCACCGGGTGCAGCGCGTAGTCGTGATGGTCGGCCAGTGCCAAGGTGTGGGCGGGCACGATGCCTGCGCCGCGCAGCATGTCGAAGAAGGCTTCGGGCTGGGCGATCCCGGCAACCGCGGTCAGCGGCCCGCGCGCGAGGTCGGCCAGCGACCGCCGGGTGCCATCGGCTCGCACGGCTTCGGGGGCCAGTCGCCGCCTCACCTCGAAACCCTCGACTCCCGCCACGCCGGCGGGCCGCAGTACCAGGTCGGCTCGGCGCGGCCAGGGTTCGCGCAGGGGCCCGGCCGGGAGCAACCAGCCGTTACCGATGCCGCGCGCGTCGAACACGCAGATCTCGATATCTCGCGCCAGCGCCCGATGTTGCAGACCATCGTCGCTGACCAGGACCTGCACCTGCGGATGCCGGGCCAGCAGGTGTCGGCCCGCCTGAGCGCGCCGTGCCCCGACCACCACCGGCACCCCGCAGCGCCGCGCCAAGAGCAGGGGCTCGTCGCCGGCGGCTCGGGGATCGTCGTCCGGTCGGACTTCAAGGGAGGGCGTGTCGCCCGTGCGGCCGTAGCCTCGTGAGATCACGCCAGGCTGCAGCCCGCGGGACTGCAAGTGCTGGACCACCGCCATGACCACCGGCGTCTTGCCCGCACCGCCCGCCACTACATTGCCCACCACCACCACCGGCACGGGTAGCCGCTCGGTGTGCCGGATCCCCAGTGTGTACAGGCTGCGATGGACGGCGGCCAGCGACCCATAGAACCCCGCCAGAGGACGCAGGCCCCAGGCCAGTGCGCCGCGCCCCAGCCAGGCCTGCTGCAGGCGCACTAGGGCCTCCCGCCGGATTGGCCCGAAGTCTGTGCGGCAAAGGTGATCTGGCCCAGTCCCGAGCGGCGAGCCGCCTCCAGCACCGTGACCACAGCCTGGTGCGGCGACGATGCATCGGCGCTGATGATCACCGTGACATCCTTGTGATCGCGCGCGGCCTCGGACAGGGCCGCCGCCACCGCGTCGACGTTGCGTCCAGCCAGGGGCGTTCGGTTGATCACGTAGCGCCCGTCGGCGCTCACGGCCACGATCAGCTCGCGCGGGTGGTCACGCGCCGCCTGGGCGTCGGCCACCGGCAGGCGCAGCTGCAACTCGGTGAACTTGCTGTAGGTGGTCGACAGCATCAGGAAGATCAGCACCACCAGCAGCACGTCGATGAACGGAATCAGGTTGATCTCCGGCTCATGACGGGGACGGGAGCGGAACTTCATCGCGTCGGTCCGCTCAGGGTAGTCAGGTGCCGCAGGAAGCGTTCGCTGGCCAGCTCCATCGCCAGGAGGTAGCCGTCCACGCGCGCGCGGAAATAGCGCCAGAACATCAGGGCCGGGATCGCGACGATCAGGCCGAAGGCGGTGTTGTAGAGGGCGATCGAGATCCCGTGCGCCAGCTGCGCTGGATTGCCCCCGGTCGTGCCGCCCGGCGCCTGCGAGCCGAAGATCTCGATCATGCCGATCACGGTGCCCAGGAGGCCTAGCAGGGGAGCAGCGGAGGCGATAGTGCCCAGCGCGCTCAGATAGCGCTCCAGGCGATGGGCCACGGCCCTTCCGCTGGCCTCCATCACGGCACGCAGCTGCGCCTCGGAGCTGCGTGGGTCGGATGCCAGGGCGCGCAGCCCGCTGGCCAGCACCTCGCCCAGCGCGCAGTTCTGCTCGAGCTGGTTCACCACCTCTGGCGGGGGCACGGCGTGGCGCGACACGGCCAGGGCCTCGTCCAGCAGCTGTGGCGGCACGACTCGCTGCGTCTTGAGGCTGAGAAACCGTTCGATGATCAGCGCCAGAGCGACGATGGAGCAGGCGATCAGGGGCCAAATGGGCCATCCGGCGGCTTGTATGATGGAAAACAAGGTGGCGTCTCCAGCGCTGTTCTGTTCACCTGCGAGGTCAGGTGTCGGCCGATTATCAACGACGGCCTGCAGCCTGTAGGACGCCCCAGTCCGGCCGTCGGTGGAATCTCACAAATCTTGTGGATAACTTTGTGCAGAACCCCGCCCCCATGGGCTGCAAACCCGCGCCAAATCGTGAAGATTACAAATCGGTCACATTTTGAGCACAAATATTGTGTTTGAAATCAACAGCTTGCGACGAAAAATCGACATTTCGGGGCCTGACTACCAAATGATCACACTGCCCGCCCGATCTGTGGACTACACGGCTCGCCAACCCGCGGCAACCCGCATGGATACTCATGTCTGAGGGTAGAAACCCAGTAACGGCGCGGCGTGTCTGGCAAGTTGGCGCGCTATGCCGCGCCGTTGCTGATGCCTTGGACGCGCGGTTCAACCCGGTCTCGGTGCGCGGCGAGATTTCCGGCTTTTCGCGCGCCGCCAGCGGACATTGCTACTTCAGCCTGAAGGACGCTTCAGGCCAGATTCGCTGCGCCATGTTCCGCCGATCAGCCAGCCTGCTGAACTTCAGTCCGCGCGACGGCGACAGCGTCGAAGTCTTGGGCCGCCTGGACGTTTACGACACCCGGGGCGACCTGCAGTTGATCGTCGAGAGCCTGCAGCGAGCCGGGCAGGGCACGCTGTTTGAGCAGTTCCTTCGCTTGAAAGAGCGCCTCGAAGCCGAGGGTCTGTTCGACCCTCAACGCAAACGGCCCTTGCCGGCCCTCCCGCGCGGCATTGGCCTGGTCACGTCCCGGGGCGCCGCCGCCCTCCACGATGTCGCCACCGCCTTGCGCCGACGCCTGCCGCACGTGCCGGTAGTGTTCGCGCCGGCCGCCGTGCAAGGCGCCCAGGCGCCCGGCGAGCTGATCGCCGCGCTGCGGGCGCTGTACGCCCGCGCCACGTCCGGCGAGATCGACGTGATCCTCTTGGTGCGGGGCGGCGGCTCGCTGGAGGACCTCTGGGCCTTCAACGACGAAGCCCTGGCCCGCACGCTCGTGAGCAGTCCGGTCCCCATCGTCTGCGGCGTGGGCCACGAAACCGACTTCACGATCGCCGATTTCTGCGCCGACCTGCGTGCGCCCACGCCCACGGCTGCCGCCGAGTTGGTCGCGCCGGCCCGCGAGGCCTGGCTTGGCGGTCTGGAAGACCTGCAGCAGCGCCTACAGCGCGCTGCGCGCCGACGCCTGGATGGTGCGGCCCAGCGACTGGACGCCAGCGCGGCCCGATTGGGCCGTCCTTCCGGCCGCATCCAAACGCAGCACCAGCGTTTGGAGCGGCAGGCGCAACGCCTGCGCTATGCCGTGCAGGCACGCCTGGCGCGCGAAGACGCTTCATTGAAGGCCCGCCTGCAGTCGCTGCGCCGGGCGCCTCATGCACCCTTGGGACTTTGTGCGCAGCAGATGGAGCGTCTGGCCGGGCGTCTGGCCGGACTGGATCCGCGCCGGGTGCTTGAGCGGGGCTACGCGCTCCTCACCCAACCCGACGGCACCGTCCTCGCCCGCACCGCACAGGCACGAGCGGGGCAGGTCGTGCAAGCGCGCTTGGCCGACGGTAGGGTCGATCTGACCGTGGTCGCCTCGTCGCCGGATTAGTGCCTAAAATCACAAGCTGCCTGCACGTCGCCCTGCCTGCGTGCTGACGTCTTCCAAGACCGCCTTTCCGATCGACCAAAGCAATAAACCCCAGAGGAACACCATGGAACACACCCTTCCCGCGCTGCCCTATGCCATCGACGCGCTCGCTCCGCACTACTCCAAGGAGACGCTGGAGTACCACCATGGCAAGCACCACAACGCCTACGTGGTGAACCTGAACAACCTCCAAAAGGGAACCGAGTTCGAAGCCATGGCCCTGGAGGACATCATCAAGAAGTCCTCTGGCGGCATCTACAACAACGCCGCTCAGATCTGGAACCACACCTTCTTCTGGAGCTGCATGAAGCCCGCCGGCGGTGGTGAGCCCACTGGCGCATTGGCCACCGCCATCAACGCCAAGTGGGGGAGCTATGCCGCCTTCCGCGAAGCCTTCATCAAGTCTGCGGTCGGCAACTTCGGCTCCGGCTGGACCTGGCTGGTCAAGAAGGCCGATGGCTCGGTGGACATCGTGAACACCGGCGCTGCGGGTACGCCCCTGACCACCGCCGACAAGGCCCTGCTGACGGTGGACGTGTGGGAGCACGCGTACTACATCGACTACCGCAACCTGCGCCCGAAGTTCGTCGAGACCTTCCTGGACAAGCTGGTGAACTGGGAGTTTGCCCAGAAGAACTTCGCCTGATCGCGCTGACGTCGCCCTCTGCTGGCGCGTCGAGAAAGCACAAGGGCCGCGATTGCGGCCCTTGTGCTTTTCATGCCACCCGAGGCACGGCTAGCGCGTGAAGGGTTCACCCGACAGGCGTGCACCGGACCGCACGCCCTTTTTCTCGAACCAGCCCTGGTTCATCTCGAGCACGAAGCGAACCGGACGTTTGGAGCAATGTGACTGCGTCGACAGGGGCTGCATATCGGCCAGGTTGACGATGGTGCCGTCGTCCGCGAGAAAGGCCGCGGTGAGCGGGGAGGGGGTGTTCATCATCCAGAAACACTGCACCGAGGCTTGATCGAACACGAACAGCATGCCCTCGTGCTGTGGCATGTCACGGCGCCACATCAGGCCCGTTGCCCGCTGCTGCGGCGTGCTGGCGACCTGGGCGTCGATCTGGTGAACGCCTGCCGTGAGCTTCACCCGAGGCAGGTTCATTTGGGGTTCCTGGGCCCAGGCGCAGGCGGCGGCCAAGAGGGCCAGGGCAGTCAGGGGGAGTCTGAGGAGCGATCGCATGGACGGATTGTCGCCGGGCCCTGAGGTGGGTGGCTTCTCCAAGAAAAATGCCTGCGCGACGGCAGGCATTGCATGGGCGCGGGGCCGATGGTCAGGAGGCTTCGGCCTTCTTGGCTTTCTTGGCCTTCTTGGCTTTCTTGCCCTTGGAGGCGTTCTTCTTTTCAGCCTTGGCATCGGCGGCGGCCGGGGCGGCTTGGGCCGCGGGCGCTGCAGGGGCCGCGGGAGCGGCCGGGGCAGCCTGGGCGAAGGCGGTAGCGGCGAAGACGGTGGAGATCAGGCCGGCGAGCAGTTTGGTCATGGCGTGTCCTGGAGATGAATGCAAGGGAGAGAAAAAAGCCCGCTTGAAGCGGGCTTTTCAATCGGGATGAACCGATTACTTCTTGGCCGAAGCGGCAGGCTTGGCAGCCGAAGCCGGCTTGGAAGCGGCGGGGGCAGAAGCGAAGGCGGAGGCGGCGAACAGGCCGGCGACCAGAGCAGCGATCAGGGTTTTCATGGTGTTTCCTTAAGGTTTGTTCAAGGTTTGCCTGCTGGAAAACCGGCAGGTGTCCTACTAACGCAGTGAAATCCCGCCGGTTGACAGGATTTTTGATTTTCGTGCGTACCGACCTGCATTCGGCCTGCCGTGACGCCTCGGAGACACGCTTGGATCACCGCTAGAATCTGCGTTTGCGTTCGATTGCGGACGCAAATTAGTAGCTTCTTGTTCCTCCCGGAGACGCTTTTTCCATGTATCAGCACATCAAGGTGCCCGCCAAGGGCCAGAAAATCACGGTCAAGTCCGACATGTCGCTCAATGTCCCGGATGAGCCCATCATCCCCTACATCGAGGGTGACGGTACCGGGATGGATATCACCCCCGTGATGCTGAAAGTGGTGGACGCGGCGGTGGCCAAGGCCTACGGCGGCAAGCGCAAGATCCACTGGATGGAAGTCTTCGCCGGCGAGAAGTCCACCCGTGTCTACGGCCCGGATGTCTGGCTCCCCGAGGAAACCCTGCACGCGGTCAAGGACTACGTCGTCTCCATCAAGGGCCCCCTGACCACCCCCGTCGGCGGCGGTATCCGGTCCCTGAACGTGGCCCTGCGCCAGGAGCTCGATCTATATGTTTGCCTGCGCCCTATCCAGTACTTCAAGGGCGTTCCCTCGCCCCTGAAAGAGCCCGAGAAAACCAATATGGTCATCTTCCGTGAGAACTCGGAAGACATCTACGCCGGTATCGAGTACGAGGCAGAGTCTGACAAGGCCAAGAAGGTCATCGATTTCCTGATCAAGGAAATGGGCGTCAAGAAGATCCGTTTCCCGGGCACTTCCGGCATCGGCATCAAGCCGGTCTCGCGCGAGGGCACCGAGCGCCTGGTGCGCAAGGCCATCCAGTACGCCATCGACAACGACAAGCCCAATGTGACGATCGTGCACAAGGGCAACATCATGAAGTTCACGGAGGGCGGTTTCCGTGACTGGGGCTACGCCCTGGCGCAGCGGGAATTCGGCGCCGAGCTGATCGACGGCGGCCCCTGGTGCAAGTTCAAGAACCCGAAAACGGGCAAGGACATCATCGTCAAGGACTCCATCGCCGACGCCTTCCTGCAGCAGATCCTGCTGCGCCCGGCTGAGTACAGCGTCATTGCCACGCTGAACTTGAACGGCGACTATGTCTCCGACGCCCTGGCAGCCCAGGTCGGCGGTATCGGGATCGCCCCCGGAGCCAACCTGAGCGACTCCGTCGCCATGTTTGAGGCCACCCACGGCACCGCGCCCAAGTACGCCGGCAAGGACTACGTGAACCCGGGTTCCGAGATCCTGTCCGCCGAGATGATGCTGCGTCACATGGGCTGGACCGAGGCTGCCGACCTCATCATCAGCTCCATGGAAAAGTCCATCTTGAGCAAGAAGGTGACCTATGACTTCGCTCGCCTCATGGATGGGGCAACACAGGTCAGCTGCTCTGGCTTTGGCCAGGTGATGATCGACCACATGTAACGGTGTCACCCGCACCGGGCGTAAGCCGGGCGTGGTGTCTTGAGTTTGTAAGAAGCCGCCCTCGGGCGGCTTCTTGCTTTGGTCGTTTGGCGTTTGGCGTTTGGCGTCTGGGGTCGCCAGGGCGGGCGTATCCGGACGCAAAGTGGGTTAGCGAACGTCCGAGTGATCCGCCTCGACGGAGGGGGTGGGGGTGCTTGCGCGCAGGGCCAGCCGGCCGGCTGGTGTGGCGGTTTCGATTTCTGGGGAGCTGGGTGCAGTCTGGATATTCTGAGCCAGCTGCCCCTTGGGGCCGGCGGTCAGCTCGAACGTCACGCGAGCACCCTGCTTGAGCGTCTTGAAGCCATCCATGGAAATGGCGGAAAAGTGCGCAAAGACATCGGCGCCGCCGCCATCGGGCTCGATGAAGCCGAAACCCTTTGCATCATTGAACCATTTGACAGTGCCAGTCGCCATGTTCCGTCTCTCGACAATCGCGTTTCTAAGGCGAAGCAGTGTCTGAGATGGTTGTCGGCACTGTCAACTTTTTTGAATACAAAAGTTCATTTTTTTCAGTCTTGGGCAAGGTTCGCGAGCCGGGCTTCGGGCGCACGCCGAACGGGAGGCGAACCGGTCGCTGGCGCCAGAATGGCCCCCTGCGCGGGCGCGTGCGGAAGCGGCGAGTCGGGTCGATAAAATCGGCCACATGGCCAGCAAATCCCCCCTTCCTCCGCCGGTCGGTCCCAAGCAGCGGCCCAAGGATGACGACGGTGGATCCGTCGTGCTCGAGCGGCGGACCCAGAAGACCCAGCCTCCCCAGATGTACCAGGTCGTCATGCTCAACGACGACTTCACGCCGATGGAGTTCGTGGTCGTGGTGATCCAGGAGTACTTCAACAAGGACCGGGAGACGGCGACCCAGATCATGCTCAAGATCCACCTGGACGGCAAAGGGGTCTGCGGGGTCTATTCGCGCGACGTGGCGGCGACCAAGGTTGAGCAAGTTCAGGCCGCTGCCCGTCAAGCCGGGCATCCCCTGCAATGTGTGAGTGAACCGGTAGAGTAAGAGAAAGTTGAACGGATCAGGATTAAAGTGGCTCCAAGCCAGCATCGTTTTTTAAGTGGGTCAGCTCGCAAGGCAAAGGAATTTTCATGATTGCCCAGGAATTGGAAGTCAGCCTCCACATGGCGTTTGTCGAGGCCCGACAGCAGCGCCACGAATTCATCACGGTCGAGCACCTGCTGCTGGCCCTGCTGGACAACCCGAGCGCGGCTGAAGTGCTTCGGGCCTGTTCGGCCAACATAGACGACCTGCGCAAGTCGCTGTCGAACTTCATCAAGGACAACACGCCCCAAGTGGCGGGCACGGACGATGTGGACACCCAGCCGACGCTGGGGTTCCAGCGCGTGATCCAGCGCGCGATCATGCACGTGCAGTCCACCGGCAACGGCAAGAAGGAAGTCACCGGCGCCAACGTGTTGGTGGCGATCTTCGGCGAGAAGGACTCGCATGCCGTCTACTACCTGCATCAGCAGGGCGTGACCCGTCTGGACGTGGTGAACTTCATCGCCCACGGCATCAAGAAGAGCGACCCGCCAGAACCGGCCAAGGGCAATGAGGCCTCTGGCAGCGCGGAGGGCGAGGAGGGCGGCGAGAAGTCTGAGAAGGCTTCGGCCCTCGAGCAGTTCACGCTCAACCTCAACCAGGCGGCCAAGGACGGCAAGATCGATCCGCTGATCGGCCGCGAATACGAGGTCGAGCGCGTCATCCAGATCCTGTGCCGCCGTCGCAAGAACAATCCCCTGCTGGTGGGCGAGGCCGGTGTGGGCAAGACCGCCATTGCCGAAGGCCTGGCCTGGCGCATCGTCCAGAAGGATGTGCCAGAAATCCTGGCCGATTCCATCGTGTATTCGCTGGATATGGGGGCGCTGCTGGCGGGCACCAAGTACCGGGGCGATTTCGAGCAGCGTCTCAAGGGTGTCCTCAAGTCGCTCAAGGACAAGCCCAACGCCGTGCTGTTCATCGACGAGATCCACACGCTGATCGGTGCTGGCGCAGCCTCGGGGGGGACGCTGGACGCGTCCAACCTGCTCAAGCCGGCGTTGTCCAGCGGCCAGCTCAAGTGCATCGGCGCGACCACGTTTACCGAGTACCGCGGCATCTTCGAGAAGGATGCGGCGCTGTCGCGGCGCTTCCAGAAGGTCGACGTGGTCGAGCCGAGCGTGGAGCAGACGGTGGAGATCCTCAAAGGCCTCAAGAGCCGCTTTGAGGAGCACCACAGCGTCAAGTACGCACTGGCGGCGCTGCAGGCCGCGGCCGAGCTGTCGGCGAAGTACATCAATGACCGTCATCTGCCCGACAAGGCCATCGACGTGATCGATGAGGCGGGTGCCGCACAGCGCATCCTGCCGGTGAGCAAGCGCAAGAAGACGATTTCCAAGACCGAGGTCGAGGAGATCGTGGCCAAGATCGCGCGCATTCCGCCTGCCAATGTGTCCAACGACGACCGCGGCAAGCTGCAAAGCCTGGAGCGTGACCTCAAGAGCGTGGTGTTCGGCCAGGACAAGGCGCTGGAAGTGCTGGCCGCGTCCGTCAAGATGGCCCGCTCGGGCCTGGGCAAGGGCGACAAGCCGATCGGCGCCTTCCTGTTCTCCGGGCCGACCGGCGTGGGCAAGACCGAGGCCGCCAAGCAGCTGGCCTACATCATGGGCATCGAGCTGATGCGCTTTGACATGTCCGAGTACATGGAGCGCCATGCGGTCTCGCGCCTGATTGGCGCGCCGCCCGGCTATGTGGGCTTTGACCAGGGTGGTCTGCTGACGGAGGCCGTCTCCAAGAAGCCGCACGCGGTGCTGCTGCTCGACGAAATCGAGAAGGCGCACCCCGACATCTTCAACGTGCTGCTGCAGGTCATGGACCACGGCACGCTCACCGACAACAACGGACGCAAGGCCGACTTCCGCAACGTGATCATCATCATGACCACCAACGCGGGCGCCGAGACCATGAACAAGGCCACCATCGGCTTCACCAACCCGCGTGCGGCGGGTGACGAGATGGCCGATATCAAGCGTCTGTTCACGCCGGAGTTCCGCAACCGCCTGGACGCCATCGTGAGCTTCAAGGCGCTGGACGAGCAGGTCATCATGCGGGTGGTGGACAAGTTCCTTCTGGTGCTCGAGCAGCAGCTGTCGGAGAAGAAGGTTGATGTCACCTTCACCGACAAACTGCGCAAGCACCTGGCCAAGAAGGGCTTTGATCCGCTCATGGGCGCACGCCCCATGCAACGCCTGATTCAGGACACTATCCGCCGTGCGCTGGCCGACGAGTTGCTGTTCGGGCGTCTGACCGACGGGGGGCGTCTGACGGTCGACCTCGACGACAAGGACGAGGTTCTGCTGGACATCCAGCCCTTGCCCAAGAAAGAGGGGCGTGCCAAGCCCGAACCCGAGGAAGTCTCCTCCAGCGACGGCTCCTGAGCGAATCGGGGTCCTCACAAAGCCGCCTTCGGGCGGTTTTGTCGTTTTCGGGGTCCTGCCGGGGCCGCAGGGGCGAAAAGTAGAATGCGGGTTTTCCCGTGCAGCCCCGCATCGGCGCGGCGCACCCAGAACCGACAAGGACGACACCCGTGGCTGGACACAGTAAATGGGCCAATATTCAGCACCGCAAGGGGCGCCAGGACGAAAAGCGGGGCAAGATCTGGACGCGCGTGATCCGCGAGATCATGGTCGCGGCCCGTCAGGGCGGCGCTGACCTCAACGCCAACCCCCGGCTGCGGCTGGCGGTGGACAAGGCCAAGGCGGCCAACATGCCCGCCGACACCATCAAGCGCAACATCGACAAGGCCACCGGTAATCTCGAGGGCGTCCATTACGAGGAGATCCGCTACGAGGGCTACGGCATCGGTGGCGCGGCCATCATCGTCGACACCATGACCGACAACAAGGTGCGCACGGTGGCCGAGGTGCGGCATATCTTCAGCAAATACGGCGGCAATATGGGCACCGAGGGCTCGGTGGCCTTCCAGTTCAAACACTGCGGCCAGTTGATCCTGGCCCCCGGCACCAGCGAGGACCAGGTGATGGAAATCGCGCTGGAGGCGGGGGCCGACGATGTCATCGCCGATGACGAGGGCGCCATCGAGGTTCTCACAGCCCCCGGCACCTTCGAGGCCGTCAAGAACGCCCTGGAGGCCAAGAATCTCAAGGCCGAAGTGGCCGAGGTCACCTGGCGGCCCGAAAACACCATCGAGCTGGCAGGCGATGAAGCCGCCAGGATGCAAAAGCTCTTGGACATGCTCGAGGACCTGGACGACGTACAGGACGTGTTCCACAACGCAGATATCTCCGCATGAAGGTCCTCGTCATTGGCGGCGGCGGCCGCGAACACGCGCTGGCCTGGAAGCTGGCCCAGTCGCCCAGAGTGCAGGCGGTGTATGTGGCGCCAGGCAACGGCGGCACGGCGCTGGATCCTCGCCTGGAGAACATTGCCATCACCGAGATCGACCGGCTTCGTCAGTGGGCGCTGGACGAGAAGATCGCCTTGACGGTGGTCGGGCCCGAGGCGCCGCTGGCGGCTGGCGTTGTAGATGCCTTTCGTGCTGCCGGTCTGCGGGTCTTCGGCCCCACCCAGGCGGCGGCCCAATTGGAAAGCTCCAAGGCGTTCTCCAAGGCTTTCATGAAGCGCCACGGCATACCGACCGCCGCCTACGAGACCTTCACCGACGCGGCCCTGGCCCACGCCTATGTGGACCGACAGGGTGCGCCCATCGTGGTCAAGGCCGACGGCCTGGCCGCAGGTAAGGGCGTGGTGGTGGCCATGACGGCCGCCGAGGCGCACGAAGCCATCGACTTCATGCTCCTGGACAACAAGCTTGGCGTGGCCCACAACCAGGGCGGCGCTCGGGTGGTGATTGAGGAATTCCTCGCTGGCGAGGAAGCCAGCTTCATCGTGCTGTGCGATGGGCGCAACGTGACGGCCCTGGCCACGAGTCAGGACCACAAACGACTCCTGGACAAGGACCAAGGGCCCAACACGGGCGGCATGGGTGCCTACTCGCCCGCACCGGTGGTCACCCCGGAGATCCATGCCCGTGCCATGCGCGAAGTGATTCTGCCCACCATCCGCGGCATGGAAAAGGACGGGGTGACCTACACCGGCTTTCTGTACGCCGGTCTCATGATCGACGACCGAGGCCAGGTCAAGACGCTCGAATTCAACTGCCGCATGGGCGATCCCGAGACCCAGCCGATCATGATGCGGCTGAAGTCCGACCTGGTGGACGTGCTGATGGCCGCCACGTCCGGCGGGCTCGACGCGATCGAGCTGCAATGGGACCGCCGCACCGCCCTGGGGGTGGTGATGGCCGCCGGTGGCTATCCGCTGGACCCCCGCAAAGGGGACGCGGTGCACGGTCTGCCGCCGGAATCGCCCGATTCGATGGTGTTCCACGCGGGCACGACGCGCCAAGGCGAGCAGACCCTTACCAGTGGCGGGCGTGTCCTGTGCGTGACCGCACTGGGCGACACGGTCAAGGCGGCCCAGCAGCGAGCCTATGAGGTCCTGCGGGGGATTTCCTTTGACGGCGCCCAGTGGCGCACCGACATCGGCCATCGCGCCGTGAAGGCCTGAACACATGAACATGATCCAGACCGTGCGCGAGTACCTGCTGGGGCTGCAACAGCGCATCACCGACGGCATTGCCGAAACCGATGGCCAACGCTTCCTCGTTGACGCGTGGGAGAAGCCGGCGGGCGAGACGCTACAGGGCAATGGCGTCACGATGATCCTGGAGAACGGGCAGGTCTTTGAACGGGCCGGCTGCGGTTTTTCGCATGTCACCGGCCCCAAGCTGCCGCCTTCCGCCACGCAGCACCGTCCCGAGCTGGCGGGCGCGCCCTTCGAAGCTATGGGGGTCTCGCTGGTGTTCCATCCGCGCAACCCTTATGCGCCCACCGTGCACCTGAATGTGCGCATGATCGCCGCCACGCCCGCTGGCGGGGAGCCCGTGTGCTGGTTCGGTGGCGGCATGGACCTCACGCCCTATTACGGCTTCGAAGACGACGCGCGCCATTTCCATCGCACCTGCCGCGACGCGCTGTTGCCCTTTGGCGATGACAAGTACCCGCGATTCAAGAAGTGGTGCGACGAGTACTTCACCCTCAAGCACCGGGGCGAGCAGCGCGGGGTAGGGGGCGTGTTCTTTGACGATTTCTCCGAGTTGGGTCAAGAGCGCAGCTTCGCGATGCTGCGCGCGGTTGGCGATGCCTTCAATGACGCCTACCTGCCCATCGTGCGCCGGCGCAAGGACACGCCCTACGGCGAGCGTGAGCGTCAATTCCAGCTGTATCGTCGCGGGCGCTACGTCGAGTTCAACCTCGTCTGGGACCGGGGTACGCACTTCGGCCTGCAGTCGGGCGGTCGCACCGAGTCCATTCTCATGTCCATGCCGCCCCTGGCCAGCTGGGCCTACCAGGTCCAGCCCGAGCCCGGCACGCCCGAGGACGACCTGTATCGCAAGTTCATCGTTCCCCGGGAGTGGGTGTGAGCGTTGCGCGCCGCCTCGGCCTGTTTGGCGGCGCTTTCGACCCTCCGCACATTGCCCACGTGGCGCTGGCGCGGGCGGCTCTCCAGCAATTGCAGCTCGACGAGCTACGCGTCCTGCCAACGGGCAGCGCCTGGCACAAGACACGCACCTTGAGCGATGCGGCGCACCGCCTGGCGATGACCCGGCTGGCCTTCGCCGACGTACCCGGCGTGGTGGTCGATGACCGTGAATTGCACCGATCGGGACCTACCTATACGGTCGACACCCTGCGCGAGTTGCGACGCGAGCACCCGCAGGCGAGTCTGGTGCTGGTGATCGGCGCGGATCAGGCCGACGCCTTCGACCAATGGCGTGAAAGCGCCGAGATTGCTCGGCTCGCTATAATTTCAATAGCTGGACGGCCTCGCGCCGACGAGCCTGCGGGTGCCATCGACGCCACCCGCATCCCGGGCGGGCAGTGGGTGCCCATTGAGCTGCCGCCCCTGCCAGTCAGCGCCACCGACATCCGCCAGCGCCTGGCGTGCGGCCAGGGTGTCGGCCACCTGGTTCCCGAGCCAGTCGCGCGTTATATTGACCACCACCACCTGTACCAGCCTGCCTGATGACCCAAGAAACCACTGCCAAGAAAGACACCCAGCGCCTGCAGCGCGCCATTGTGGAGGGTCTGGAGGACGTCAAGGCGCAGGACATCCGCGTGTTCAACACCGAGCATCTGTCCCCCCTGTTCGAGCGGGTGATCGTGGCCTCAGGCACGTCCAACCGCCAGACCAAGGCCCTGGCCGCCAGCGTGCGTGACGCCGTGCGCGAAGCCGGCTTTGCCAAGCCGCGCATCGAGGGCGAGGACAATGGCGAGTGGATCATCGTGGACTGCGGGGCCGCCGTCGCCCACATCATGCAGCCCGCGATCCGCACCTACTACCACCTGGAAGACATCTGGGGCGATAAGCCAGTGCGCCTGAAGTTTGGCGCGCCCAAGCCCGCGGCACCTGTCGCGACGGCTCCCGCGACCGCCAAGCGGGCCGCGCCCACGACCCTGCGCCGCAGCAGCGCCGCCAAGACAGCGGCCAAGGCCGCAGACGATGAGGCCCGGGCGGCTGGCACGGGCAAGAAGCCAGCGGCCCGCAAGTCCGCCCCTGCGAAGGCAGGCAAGGCGCCCGCCCCGAAAACCTCCGCACGCGCCCCGGCCAAGCCTGCTGCGGCTCGCAAGGCTCCGGCCAAGAAGGCGACGAGCCGCAAGGCATGAAACTGTGCGTGGTGGCGGTGGGCCAACGGGTCCCGCCCTGGGCTCAGACCGCCTGGGACGACTATGCCAAGCGCTTCCCCCCTGAACTGAAGATCGAGTTGCGCGCGGTCAAGACCGAGCCTCGCGCCTCGCGCACCCTGCCGGCGCTACTGGCCGCAGAGCGTGAGCGCATCGAGGCGCAGATTCCGCGCGGTGCGCGCATCGTGGCCCTGGATGAAAGAGGCACAGCGCTGACCACCCAGGCGCTGGCAGCCAAGCTCCAGGCCTGGCAGGGCGAGGGCGATGACGTTGCCCTCGTGATCGGTGGCCCCGACGGTCTCGAGCCGGGCTTTCGCCAGGCGGCGCACGAACGTATCCGCCTGTCCGACCTGACCTTGCCCCATGCCATGGTGCGCGTGCTGCTGGTCGAACAGCTGTATCGCGCCTGGTCCCTCAATGCCGGCCACCCCTACCACCGCGAATGACCGCTCCCTTCCTTTATCTGGCCTCGCAAAGCCCGCGCCGCCGCCAGTTGCTGGAACAGCTTGGCGTGGCATATGAACTGCTGTTGCCCGACCCTGATGAAGACGCCGAATCGATCGAGGCGGAACTGCCCAAGGAGGCGCCTGCTCGCTATGTGCAGCGGGTGACCGCGCTCAAGCTGGACGCTGCGCTGGCGCGCCTCAAGCGCCGCGGGCTGCCCGCCGCGCCGGTGCTGTGCTCTGACACCACCGTGGCCCTGGGCCGGCGGATCTATGGCAAGCCGCGGGATGAAGCCGACGCGGCGCGCATGTTGTCCGAACTGTCGGGGGCCACGCATCGTGTGCTGACCGCCGTAGCGGTCGGAACGCCACGCCGTCGCTTGCACGCCCTGAGCGCCTCGCGGGTCACCTTCGAACGCCTGTCGAAGGCCCAGATTCAGGCCTACGTGGCCACGGGCGAGTCCCTGGGTAAGGCCGGTGCCTACGCGATCCAGGGACGAGCCGCAATGCATGTCACGCGGATCGACGGCAGCTACTCTGGCATCATGGGCCTGCCGATGCACGAAACCGCAGGCCTGCTGCGAGCATTCGGCATCCTGAAGTAGTTCGCGTTTTCCGGGCCGCGCACCCGGCCAGAGCAGTTCCATGGGCATGCAGCAAGACATCCTGATCAACTGGTCCCCGCAGGAGACCCGCGTGGCCATCGTCGAGAGTGGCGCTGTGCAGGAGTTGCACGTCGAACGTACCCTCGAGCGGGGTCTGGTGGGCAACATCTACCTGGGCAAGGTGGCGCGCGTGCTCCCGGGCATGCAGTCCGCGTTCATCGACATCGGTCTGGAGCGAGCGGCCTTCCTGCATGTGGCGGACGTGTGGCAGCCCACGCCGGAAGGTGAGAGCCTGAGCGCGGGGCGTCAGTCGCAGCCGGTGGTCCCGATCGAAAAGCAGGTGTTCGAGGGGCAGCCTCTCATGGTGCAGGTGATCAAGGATCCGATTGGCACCAAGGGCGCGCGCCTGTCCACTCAGGTCAGCATCGCCGGGCGCCTGCTGGTTCACCTGCCGCAGGACGACCATGTGGGCGTGTCCCAGAAGATTCCGGTGGCCCAGCGCGACGCCCTGCGCACGCGCTTGCAGGCCCTGGCGGGTGCGGCGGACGGCGGTGGAGGCGGGGGGTTCATCCTGCGCACCAACGCCGAAGATGCGTCGGACGCGGAGCTGGCCGAGGACATCGCCTACCTGCGAAAGACCTGGGCCCGCATCAAGCAGGCGAGTACATCCCTGCCGTCCGGATCCCTCTTGCATCAGGACCTGAGCCTGCTGCAGCGGGTGCTGCGAGACCTGGTGAGCGAGGACACCCAGACCATCCGGATCGACTCGCGCGAGCAGTTCGCAAAACTCCAGGCCTTCGGACAGGAGTTCATGCCGGCGGCAGTAGGACGACTCAATTTGTACAAGGGCGAACGGCCCATCTTCGACCTGTACGCGATTGACGACGAGATCCAGAGGGCGCTGGGCCGCCGCGTCGACCTGAAGTCGGGCGGCTACCTCGTGGTGGACCAGACCGAGGCGCTGACCACGGTGGATGTGAATACCGGCGGCTTCGTCGGGACGCGCAATTTCGACGAGACCATCTTCAAGACCAACCTGGAGGCAGCCCAAGCCATTGCGCGCCAGATGCGGCTTCGCAACCTGGGCGGCATCATCATCGTGGACTTCATCGATATGCAGCGTGCCGACCACCGCGAGGCGGTGCTGGCCGAGCTGCACAAGCATCTGGCGCGAGACCGGGTCAAGACCATGGCGGGTGGCTTCTCTCAGCTCGGACTGGTGGAGATGACCCGCAAGCGCACCCGCGAATCCCTGGCGCATGTGTTGTGCGAGCCGTGCCCGGCTTGCCAGGGCACGGGTCAGGTGCGCACCGCGCGCAGCACGTGCTACGACATCCTGCGCGAGATCCTGCGCGAGGCGCGCCAGTTCGATCCGCGCGAGTACCGGATCGTCGCCTCACCCAAGGTGGTGGAACTGTTTCTGGACGAGGAAAGCCAACACCTGGCGGGACTGTCGGACTTCATTGGCAAACCGATATCGCTGCAAAGCGATACGGCCATGGGCCAGGATCAGTACGACATCGTGCTGCTTTAGTCGCGAGGCCCTTTCAGGCGGCGGCAACAGCGCGCGCAGCCTGCTGGCGCCGCTCCCATTGCCAGGCATGGGCGAGGATGTGGTCCAGGCCCGGATAGAGCGGCTTCCAGCCTAGTTCTTGCCGGGCACGGGTGGCATCAGCCACCAGGATGGGCGGGTCGCCAGCACGGGCTGGCTCGTCCCGCACTGCGATGGTCCGGCCGGTGACTCGACGCGCCGCGGCGATCACCTCGCTTACCGAATGCCCCCGGCCATTGCCCAGGTTGTAGGTGTCGCTGACGCCGCCCGCCACGAGGCGACGCAGTGCCAGCAGGTGAGCGGTGCACAAGTCCTGGACGTGGATGTAGTCGCGGATGCACGAGCCGTCGGGCGTGTCGTGCTGGCGACCATAGCGCGCGATCTCGGGTCGGCGGCCGCTGGCGGCCTGGAGCACCAGGGGGATCAGATGGGTCTCTGGGTCGTGGCGTTCGCCCAGAGATCCGTCGGGGTGGGCGCCCGCGGCATTGAAATAGCGCAGCACGATGGAGCGCAGGCCGTAGGCCTGGCCGTAGTCCTGCAGCAGGTATTCAACCGCCAGCTTGGTGTGCCCGTAGGGGTTGACTGGATGGCAGGGGTGCGATTCGCGGATCGGCGTTTCCAGAGGATTGCCAAATACTGCGGCGGTTGACGAGAAGATGAAGGCCGGAAGACCACCTTCCACCAGGGCGTCCAGCAGGCCGACGGTCTGCTCCAGGTTGTTACGCCAGTACTTGGAGGGGTTGTGGGTGGATTCGCCCACCAGGCTGGCGGCAGCAAAGTGCATGACGCAGGCAGGTCGCGTTTCGCGCAGCACCGCGCCGACCAGCGCGCGATCACCGATGTCACCTCGGCGCAATTCGCCGGGTTGCACCGAGTCGGCGTGACCGGTGGAGAGGTTGTCGATGACGACAGGCCGCAGGCCCTGGTCACGCAGCATGCGCACCATGTGCGAGCCGATGTAGCCGCAGCCGCCCGCCACGAGTACGGTGCGGGGATCAAGGTCGGGAGAGGGCATGGCCAGTCGCCTTCGAGGTCGGCGGGCCATGATAGGAAGCGACGCGCTCCTGTGGAGTGGCGTCAATGTAAAAAATGCAAGACGCCCGGAGGGGGCCTTTCGCGCGGCGAGGGGTCGCTCAGGCGGGTGTCGCGTCCGCCGCTTGCTGTTGGTCGCTGTGGTGCAATCGGCTGTAGAGGCCACCGAGCGCGAGAAGCTGGGCGTGGGTGCCCTGTTCGGCGATCCGGCCACGATCCAGGACGACGATCCGGTCGGCCCGTTCAATGGTGGACAGGCGGTGCGCAATGACCAGGGTGGTGCGTCCGGCCACCAGGTGGACCAGGGCCTGTTGCACGAGGCGCTCGGATTCGTTGTCCAGGGCCGAAGTGGCTTCGTCCAGGATCAACACCGGGGCGTCCTTGTACAGGGCGCGGGCAATAGCCAGGCGCTGGCGCTGGCCGCCAGAGAGGTCGGAAGCGTTGTGCCCCAGCAGGGTGTCGATACCCTGTGGCAGGCTGGCGACGTGAGCCCCCAAGTTGGCCGCTTCCAGGCAGGCCTGCACGCGTCCTCGATCGACTTCCTGCCCCAGGGCGACGTTGTCGGCGACGGACTGATTCAACATCACGATGTTCTGGCTCACCATCGCGATCTGTCGGCGAAGCGCGCCAACCTGCAGCTGCGACAGGTCGTGGCCGTCCAGTCGCACGCTGCCCGATTGCGGCTCAAGGAAGCGGGGGAGCAGGTTGGCCAGGGTGGTCTTGCCGCCGCCCGAGGGGCCAACCAGGGCCACCACCTCGCCGGGCGCGATCTCCAGACTCAGCTTGTCCAGGACCGCCGGGCCATCCGGGGTGTAGCGCACGGTGACCTGGTCGAAAGCGATATGGCCCTGAACCCGTTCGAGGGGCAGGGGACCGCTGGGTTCGGTGTGCAGCTTGTCGATGAAATCCAGCGCGCGATCGATGGCCGCCATGCCCCGGGTGATGGGGTTCACCACCTCGGAAAGGCCTTTGAGCGGCGTGATCAGCATCAGCATGCCGGTGATGAAGGAGACGAAGCTGCCCACGGTCTCACCCGAGGTCTTGCCTTGCCAAAGCGCCAGTGCGATGACGGCCGACAGGGCTGCGGCGGCCAGCATTTGCGTCAGCGGCGTGGTGGCTGCGGCCGCGGCCGCAGACTTCATGTTCAACTGCCGCAATTGGTTGGAAAGGCCACCAAAGCGCTCACGCTGACTGTCCTGGGCGCCATGCAGGCGGATCATCCGGTCGGCCAGCACGCTTTCTTCGATGACATAGGCCAGCTTGTCGGTCGTCTCCTGGGCCTGGTGGGTGACGCGGTACATGCGCTGGGTGAAGGTACGAAGCACCCACGCCACGGCCGGAAACAACACGAACACCAGCAGCGAGAGTTGCCAGTTCAGAATCAGGAGATAGGCCAGCAGGGCCACCAGGGTGAGGCTGTCCTTGACCAGGGTGAGGAGGCCGCCCACGAGCTGGCCAATGCCGGCATGGACTTCGTAGACCACGGTGTTGGACAGCTCGCTCGAGGAATAGGGCACCAAGTCGGCCAGGGTGGCGGTCTGCATCCGCTCGAACAGCACGCGCCGAAGCTTCATGACGCCGTCGTTGGCGATCTTGGCCAGGGCCATCTTCGCGGCGTAGATGGCCAAGCCCCGGATCGCGAACAGCCCAATCAGGACCACCGGGACCAGCCACAGCGAGATCTTGCTCTGGCCGAAGCCGTGATCCAGCAAGGGCCCGAGCAGGGCGGGTACCACCGGTTCGGTGGAAGCGGCAATGGCGGTCGCCACGGCGGCCAGGGCCCACACCCACGGCTGGTGTCCGAAATAGGGCCGCATGCGGCGCCAAGCGCCCGGGCGAAACAGGTGGTGACGCACCGCAGGTCCTCTTTTCAGCCCAGTCCCCGCGAAGCGGGGTCCAAGGCGGCCGCCCGATAATCACCGGGACGGCCGGTGCGGCTCCAAAGGCGCCATGGCACGGGAGCGTGGGGGGAGACCGCGGTGACCTGCATACGAACTTCGGAGTGTAATTTGAATCGCCTATCCTCCCGGCGCGCCCGGTCGGCGCACAATCCCCTGGGGCATGTCGCCTTGACCGGCGTCGGTCGCCGGGTCCAGTACCATTCAGAATGACCATGAACCGAGTGCCTTTCCTGTCCGTTTCGCGTCGCCGCCTGGTCCTGGCCCCCGTGGGGCTGCTGCTGTCGACCCCCGCCATGGCCCAGTTCCGGGTCGAGGTGACCGGCGTCGGGCTGACCCAGTTGCCGGTGCTGATTCCCGCTTTCCGCGGCGAGGCTGCCGCCGCCCAGAAAATCTCGGCCATCGTGCTGGCGGATCTTGAGCGCAGTGGTCAGTTCCGCAGCGTGGACGCGGCGGGCCTGGCTTTCGACGAGACCACCCGCCCAGACGTGACGCCCCTGCGCCAGCGCGGTGCTGACGCCCTGTGTGCCGGCAGCATCACCCGCCTGGCCGATGGCCGCTGGGATGTGCGCTTTCGTCTGTGGGATATCGTGCGGCTGCAAGATTTGGGCGGCCAAAGCTACGCTGTCGTGACCGGCGACCTGCGACTGGCGGCGCACCGTATCGCCGACTTCATCTACGAGAAGCTGACCGGCGAGCGTGGCATCTTCTCCACTCGCATCGCCTATGTCACCAAGGCCGCCGAACGCTTTAACCTGTGGGTGGCCGATGCAGACGGCGAGAACGCGCAGTCGGCCCTGGCCAGCCCGGAGCCGATCATCTCTCCGGCCTGGTCGGCCAATGGCACGCAGTTGGCCTATGTTTCTTTCGAGTCGCGCAAGCCGGTGGTCTACGTCCACGAGGTGGCCAGCGGGCGCCGCCGCCTTCTGGCCAACTTCCGTGGCTCTAACAGCGCGCCCGCTTGGGCCCCCGACGGGCGCACACTCGCCGTCACTCTGAGCCGTGAGGGCGGTTCGCAGCTTTACATCATCGACGCCAATGGCGGTGATCCCCGTCGCCTGATTGAATCCAGCGGCATCGACACCGAACCGGTGTTCGCCCCTGACGGACGCAGTGTGTATTTCGTGAGCGACCGGGGCGGCGCGCCCCAGATCTATCGCGTGGCTACCACCGGGGGCACTCCGGAGCGGGTGACTTTCGCGGGCAACTACAACATCTCGCCAGCGATCAGTCCGGACGGACGGTGGCTGGCCTACATTTCGCGCATTGCCGGGGCCTTTAAGCTTCAGGTCATGGAGTTGGCCACTGGCGCCGTGACCGGCATCACCGATACCACCGCAGACGAGAGCCCGAGCTTTGCCCCCAACAGCCGCCTGATCGTGTATGCCACCCGCCAGGGAGGACGCGAGGCGCTCATGACCAGTACCCTGGACGGCCGGATCAAGGCCAGGTTGGCGGGGCAGGGGGGCGACATCCGAGAGCCGGACTGGGGCCCCTTCCCGCGCTGATGTCGGAGAGCACACGATTTGAAGAGGAGTTTGACAAATATGAGCAAGAAGATTTGGTGGACCCTGGCCCTGACCGTTGCCCTCACGGGTTGCAGCAGTGTGAGTCTCAACGAAGGCCAGGTGCCGGTCGAGGACCGTAGCGCGGCTCCCGCGGCTTCGCAGGTCGACCCGCGTGCGGGTGCGGCCGTCGATCCCCGCGCAGGCGCCGAGAGCCGCGTTGCCGCAGTATCCGCCGACAGCAAGGCCGGTGCGGCGGCGGGCCCGGCCGGCGTTGGCCGCCTGGTCTACTTCGACTACGACAGCGTCGAGATCAAGCCCGAGTTCCGCAGCCTAATCGAAGGCCATGCACGCTTCCTGCGGGCCAATCCCTCGCGCCGTGTGGCCATTGAGGGTCACACCGACGAGCGTGGTGGCCGCGAATACAACCTGGCCCTGGGCCAGCGGCGCTCCGAGGCCGTACGCCGGTCGCTGGGCCTCCTGGGTGTGGCCGACAACCAGATCGAGGCGGTGAGCTTGGGCAAGGAAAAGCCCGCCGAAACCGGCTCCGATGAAGGCGCCTGGGCCAAGAACCGCCGCGCCGAAATCAACTACCGCTGATGAAACACCGACTTTCCACCTGGACGACGGTCGTTCTGGCCGCCATGGTCCTGGCGGCGCCCCTGGGCGCTGCGGCCAGCCTCTTCTCCGACGATGAGGCACGCCTGGCGATCCGCGACCTGCGACAGCGCGTGGAGACCCTGCGCCAGCAGGTCGAAGCGCAGCGCCTGCAGGTCGAGGCCCAGCGCCAGTTGATCGAGAAACAGGCCGAGGAGCTCAAACTCACGCAGGAAGAGGGGGCCCTGGCCCGGCGCAGCGCCCTGGAACTGCAGACCCAGATCGATACCCTGCGCACCGAACTCGCGCGCCTGCGGGGCCAGGACGAGCAGTTCGCGCGTGACCTTTCCGAGTTGCAGCGTCGACACAAGGACATCGCCCAGAGTGTCGAGGAGCGCCTGCGCCGCTTCGAGCCGGTCAAGGTGACGCTCGATGGTCGCGAGTTCATGGCCGACCCCGCCGAGCAACGGGAATACGATGCCGCCGTAGCCGTATTCCGCAAGGGCGAGTTCCAGGCGGCCCAAGGTGCCTTTGCCGATTTCCTGCGCCGCTACCCGCAGTCGGGATATGCCAACGCTGCCCTGTTCTGGCAGGCCAACGCGCAGTACGGTGTGCGTGATTACCGCGGCGCGATCGCCAACTTCCGGGCCTTATTGGCACGCGCAACGGACGACCCGCGTGCGCCGGAGGCGGCCCTGGCCATCGCCAACTGCCAGATCGAATTGAAGGACACGGCGGCTGCGCGCAAGACGCTGGGCGACCTGATCAAGGCCTACCCGGACTCCGAGGCGGCGGCCGCCGCGCGCGAGCGGCTCGCGCGCCTGCGCTGACGCCGTGACCGGTCTGCACGTACCGGACGAACTGCAACGCCGCTTTGGCGGACTCGAGCGCCTGTATGGCGTGTCCGGTGCCGCCGCGATTCGGGCCTCCCACGTGGCCGTGGTCGGAGTGGGGGGGGTGGGCTCCTGGGCCGCCGAGGCCTTGGCGCGCAGCGGGGTGGGCCAGATCACGCTGATCGACCTGGACCACGTGGCCGAGTCCAACATCAATCGCCAGATCCACGCACTCACCGACACCGTCGGTCAAGCCAAGGTGCTGGCGATGCGCGATCGCATCGCGCAGATCCATCCCCACTGCACGGTGCATGGCATCGAGGAATTCGTGGACGCCGAAAACTGGCCGCACCTGCTGCCTGCCGGGGTTCAGGCGGTGATCGACGCCTGCGACGCAGTGAAGGCCAAGGAGGCCATGGCCGCCTGGGCGCTGCGTACCCGCAGTCGTTTCATCAGCGTGGGCGCCGCCGGTGGCAAACGACTGGCGCACGCAGTGGATATCGACGACTTGTCTCGCAGCACCCACGACCCCTTGCTGGCGCAGCTGCGCTATCGCTTGCGCAAATTCCATGGTGCAGCCCGCGAGGGCAAAGCCATCGGGGTCGCCTGCGTCTTCAGCCGAGAGGCGGTGGCGCCACCCGATCCTTCCTGCGCACTTGAAGGGGCTGGCGATGGATCACTCAATTGCCACGGCTACGGCTCGGTGGTGAGCGTGACGGCCACGTTCGGGCAGTGCGCGGCCGGCTGGGTACTGGATCGCCTGGCTCGCGAAAGCGCTCCAAAATAGGCTATACTCTTGGGCTGTTCTGCTGTGGAAACACGGCAGAAACTGTTGGGACGTTAGCTCAGTTGGTAGAGCAGCGGACTTTTAATCCGTTGGTCGCAGGTTCGAATCCCGCACGTCCTACCAAAACCCCCCATCGGCAGCCTTCACGGGCTGCCGATTTTTTTTCGCGCTGCAGCAGCGGTGTGATGCGCGCCTCCTTTGCGGACGACTGCCTTGCCTGTTATTTGGGCATCCCTTGGAGAGCAAGGCCTGGCGCGGCTTGGCGCAGTTGTTCAGCGAGCTGTCCACAGCCTAGACCACAGGTCATCTGGATAACTGCGGGACGCGCGCCCTGCGCCTCAATCGAGATCGACCACTTCGGTGTAGTAGGGAAGGTAGCAGGCCCATCGCAGTTCGCGCTCGATCCGGCGGCGCAGGGCGTCCGCGGCTGCGGGTTCGCCGTGCGTGATGAAGGTGCGCCTGGGGGCGTGCGACAAGCCACCGAGCCAGCGCAGGATCTCGTCGGCGTCGGCGTGGGCCGAGAGGTGATCGAGCTGCGCCACCTCGGCGCGCACTGGAACATCCTCACCGAAGATACGCAGGGTCTTCGCACCTGCGGCCAGGGCCGCACCGCGTGTGCCGCCGGCCTGGTAGCCCGCCAGCAGGAGGGTGTTGCGGTGGTCCGGGGCGAAAGCCTTCAGGTGATGAACCACTCGACCGCCCGTGGCCATGCCGCTGGCCGCGATGATCACCATCGGTCCCTTGCGCGTATTGAGCAAGCGCGATTCATCGGGTGTCTGCACCAGTTGGATGCCGGCCACCACCTCGCGCGCTTCGGTTGCCGAAAGCCGCAGCTGCCCCGTGTGCCTTAGGTAGACCTCGGTGGCGCTCGCCGCCATGGGGCTATTGAGGTAGACGGGCAGCTTGTGGATCCGGCCTTGCGCCTTGAGCAAGTGAATGGCGTACATGAGCGCCTGGGCACGGCCGACCGCGAAGGCGGGTATCACCACCACACCGCCGCGAGCCGCAGTGCGGTTGATGACATCGGCCAAGGTGTCCAGGGGATCCGACGCAGCATGCCGGCGATCCCCGTAGGTGGACTCGACGACCAGGTAGTCGGCGGCGTCGGGCGTGACCGGCGGCTGCATCACGAGGTCCTGTGGGCGCCCGATATCCCCCGAGAACAGCACCGAGCGTTGTCCATCGTCCAGCCGCACAAAGGCCGACCCTGGCATGTGACCGGAGTGCCAGAAGCGGCCCTGCAACCTACCCGGTGCATCCCAGGGACCCTCGCCGTGTACAGGCTTGAACAGGCGCAAACAGTCCATCGCATCCTGCTGCGTGTACAGGGGAAGTGCCGGGTGGTGCTTGCTGGTGCCATGGCGGTTGTTGTAGTCGGCTTCTTCCTCGAGCAGGTGGCCACAATCGGGTAGGAGGATGCGGCACAACTCGTAGGTGGCCGGCGTGCACAGGATGGGGCCGCGAAAGCCCTGACGCGCCAGCAGGGGCAGGTAGCCGCTGTGATCGATATGGGCGTGTGTGAGGACCACCGCGTCGATGCTCGACGCAGGGACCGGCAGGGGTGCCCAATTTCGCAGTCGCAGTGTCTTGTATCCCTGGAACAGTCCGCAATCGATCAAGAGGCGGGCAGAACCGGTCTCCAGCAGGTACTTGGAGCCGGTCACCGTGTCGGTGGCGCCCAGAAATTGCAGCTTCATGGGGCCAATCTAGTCCGAAGTGGTCGTGCTGTCTTGATCTATGTCATCCGGCCGCGTGGGCCGGAACTTCGGCCTGGGTGTTAGGCCGCCGCGCCGAACGCTTCGATCTGGCCGGAGAGGTCTAGCCAGTGTTCTTCCAAGGCCTGCAGCTCCTCGCTCAGGGCCTTCAGGCGCCGCCCGGCCTCGGCGATCTGCGCCGGGGTGGGCTGGCCCGCGAGCTGGGACTCCAACGCTGTCTTTTCGTCCCCGAGCAGGGCCATCCGCTGCTCGGTTTTCTCGAGATCGCGTTGCAAGGGGCGCAACTGCGACGAGGCCACGGGGCGGCGCACGCCGGCCGGTGCTGGCACGGAAGGCGCTGTGGGAGGTGGCACCTGCGATGCGGCACGAGCCTCCTCGCGCAGGCGGCGCGATTCATCCAGCAGGTATTGCTGGTAATCATCGAGGTCGCCGTCAAAGGGGCGTATCTCGCCGCGACCCACCAGCCAGAACTCGTCGCACACAGCACGCAGCAACGCACGGTCGTGGCTCACGAGCATCACCGTGCCTTCGAATTCGTTGAGGGCGACCGACAGGGCCTCGCGTGTGGCCAGGTCCAGGTGGTTGGTGGGTTCGTCCAGCAGCAGCAGGTTCGGTCGTTGCCAGACCATCATGGCCAGCACCAGGCGGGCCTTTTCGCCGCCACTCATGGTGCCCACCGTCTGCGAGACCATGTCGCCAGAGAAGTTGAAGGTGCCCAGGAAGTTGCGCAGCTCCTGCTCACGGGCCTGTGGCCCGATATCGCGTGCCAGGCGGATCATGTGCTCCATCGGGTTGGAGTCGGGCTGCAGCACGTCCAGTTCTTGTTGCGCGAAGTAGCCGATGTTCAGGCCCTTGCCCTCGGTGAGCGTGCCGCCCAGAGGCGCCAGGTCATGGGCGATGGTCTTGACCAGGGTGGACTTGCCCTGGCCGTTGGCGCCCAGGATGCCGATACGCTGGCCTGCTAGCACCGAGCGGTTCACACTGCGCAGGATGGTGCGGGCGCCGCCATCGTCCTGCTGGTAGCCGAACTCCCCGGCGCTGATCGCCAGCATCGGATTGGGCAGGTTGGCCGGCTCCTTGAATTCGAAAGTGAAGTCGGCCTCGGCCAGCACCGGGGCGACTTTTTCCATGCGCTCGAGCGCCTTGACCCGGCTCTGCGCCTGCTTGGCCTTGCTGGCTTTCGCTTTGAAGCGGTCGATGAACTTTTGCAGGTGAGCGATCTTTTCCTGCTGGCGCGAGAAGGCCGATTGCTGCTGCTCCAACTGCAGCACGCGCATGGACTCGAAGGCGCTGTAGTTGCCGCCATAGCGCGTGAGGCGCTGGTTTTCGATGTGCAAGGTGACGTTGGTGACGGCGTCGAGGAACTCGCGGTCGTGGCTGATCACGATCAGCGTGCCCGCATAGCGTTGTAGCCAGGCTTCCAGCCAGACCAGGGCGTCCAGGTCCAGGTGGTTGGTCGGCTCGTCCAGCAGCAGGAGGTCTGAGGGGCACATGAGGGCCCGCGCCAGTTGCAGGCGCATGCGCCAGCCGCCGGAGAAGCTGTTGACGGGGCGATCGAGTTCGTCGGTGCGAAAACCCAGGCCTAGGATCAGGGATTGGGCCCGCGGTACGGCGTCGTGCTCGCCCGCGTCGTGCAGGTCGGCGTGAGCCTGCGCGATGGCCATGCCGGCGTCCACGTCGTCGGGGTTCGCCTCCAAGGACGCTTCGGATTGCGCCAGTTGCGCGCGCACCGCCATCAAGCGGGTATCGCCGGCCAGCACGAAGTCAGTCGCCGGCTCCTCGGTCTCGGGCATGTGCTGGGCGACCTGGGCCATCTGCCAGTGCGCGGGCATGGAGAAGTCGCCACCGTCCTCGTGCAGGCTGCCGTTGAACAGGGCGAAGAGGGTGGACTTGCCCGCGCCGTTGCGGCCCACCAGGCCCACCTTCTCGCCAGGGTTGAGGGTGACCGAGACCTTGTCCAGGAGCACCTTGGCGCCACGGCGCAGGATGACGTCGCGCAGCTGGATCATGCGGACATGCCCTCGACCAGCGCCTCGCGCGTGAGCAGCAGCACGGGATCGTCGCCAGCGCTGGTGTCCAGCCAGACGGCCTCCAGGCTCGGAAAGGCGGCCTCAAAATGGGCGCGCTCATTGCCGATCTCCAGCACCAGCACCGCGTGTTCGGCCATGCGCGAAGGCGCATCGCGCAGCAGCGGGCGAATGAAGTCCATACCGTCCGTGCCACCGGCCAGGGCTAGCGTGGGTTCGGCCTGGTACTCGGCGGGCAGCGCGCCCATGCTGTGCGAGTTCACGTAGGGTGGGTTGCACAAAATGAGGTCGTAGGGTCCGGCCAGTGCCGAGAGGCCGTCAGAGAGATAGAGGCGCACGCGGTCCTGCAGCTGGTGCCGTTCGAGGTTGATGCGCGCGACCTCGAGCGCCTCGGGCGAGAGGTCGGCCCCCTCCACCTGCACCTCGGGCCAGGCCATTGCGGCGAGCACCGCGAGGCTGCCATTGCCGGTGCACAGATCGAGCACGCGCTGGGTGTGTGCTCCGAGCCACGGATCGATGCTGCCATCGGCGAGCAGTTCCGCGATGAAGGAGCGGGGCACGATGGCCCGCTCGTCGATGTAGAAAGGCACGCCCTGCAGCCAGGCCTCCCGCGTGAGGTAGGCCGCAGGCTTGCGGGTGGCGATACGCTGCTCGATGAGGGCCAGAACCTCGCGGGCCTGCTCCGGCGTGACCTCGCGGCTGGCGACGCGGTCAAGGTCGTCCAGCGGCAGGCCCAGGCGCCACAGCACCAGCCAGGCGGCTTCGTCATGCGCGTTGGTGGTGCCGTGTCCGAACGCCACGCCGGCGTCGGTGAGCTTGTGCGCCCCCGACGCGATCAGGTCCATGACGTTCATGCCTACCCCAGGGCGTTGAGCCGTTCGAGGGTGCGGCGGTAGATGTTCTTCAGTGGCTCGATGTCGGCCACCGCGACATGCTCGTCGATCTTGTGAATGCTGGCGTTGACCGGGCCGAACTCGATCACCTGCGGGCAGATGCGCGAGATGAATCGGCCGTCGCTGGTGCCGCCGGTGGTGGACAGCGCCGTCTTCACGCCCGTCTCGGCCAGGATGGCCGCGCCAATCGCCTCCACCAGCTCGCCCGGGGGCGTGATAAAGGGCTGCCCGCCCACCGTCCACGTCAGGTGGTACTCCAGGTCAAAACGGGCCAGGATGTCGGCCACCTGCTGCTGCAGGCTCTCGGCCGTGCATTCGGTGGAGAAACGGAAGTTGAAGTCGACCACCACCTCGCCGGGGATGACGTTCCCCGCGCCGGTGCCGGCGTGGATGTTGCTGATTTGAAAGCTGGTGGGCTGGAAGAAGGCGTTGCCCTGGTCCCACTCGTTGGCTACCAGGCGCTCCAGGGCCGGCAGGGCCTGGTGGATCGGATTGCGCGCGAGCTGCGGGTAGGCGATGTGCCCCTGGATACCCTTGATCGTGAGCTTGCCGGTGAGGCTGCCGCGCCGTCCGTTCTTGATCATGTCGCCCAGATGGTCCACGGAGGTGGGCTCACCCACGATGCACCAGTCCAGGCGCTCGCCGCGTGCCTTAAGTGCCTCGCACACGACGACAGTGCCATCGACGCTGGGGCCTTCTTCGTCGCTCGTGATCAGCATGGCGATGTTGATGGCGGGCTGCGGGTGGGCGGCCAGGAATTCTTCGGCGGCCACGGTGAAGGCGGCAATCGAGGTCTTCATGTCGGCAGCGCCCCGTCCAAAGAGCTTGCCACCCTGGTGATGCGGCACAAAGGGGTTGCTGTGCCACTGGTCCACCGGCCCTGTGGGCACCACGTCGGTGTGGCCGGCAAAGACAAGGGTGCGCGGGCCAGTGCCCGCACGGCGCGCCCAGAGGTTCGTGACGCGAAAGGACTCGGGCCCGCTGACCAAGCTCTCGCAGGTGAAGCCGAGGGGCGCTAGCCGTGCGGTCAGGAGGTCCTGGCAACCTGCATCGTCAGGCGTGATCGAACGACACGCGATCAGTTGCTCGACGAGGTGAACGGTCTTGGTCATGCAGGGCCGACAGGCGAGGGGAGTGTCAATCGCGCGTTCAGTCGCGAAGCAGGTCGTTCAGGCTGGTCTTGGCACGCGTCTGTGCGTCCACCCGCTTGACGATGATGGCGGCGTAGAGGCTGTACTTGCCTCCGTCCTTGGGCAGGCTGCCGGAGATCACCACCGAGCCGGCCGGGATGCGGCCGTAGCTCACCTGTCCGGTAGCGCGGTCGTAGATGGGAGTGCTCTGGCCGATGTACACGCCCATGGAAATCACCGAGTTTTCTTCGACGATGACGCCCTCGACCACCTCGGAGCGCGCGCCGATGAAGCAGTTGTCCTCAATGATGGTGGGGTTGGCCTGCAGGGGTTCGAGCACGCCGCCCAGGCCCACGCCGCCGGACAGGTGCACGTTCTTGCCCACCTGCGCACACGAACCGACGGTGGCCCAGGTGTCGACCATGGTGCCTTCATCGACGTAGGCGCCGATGTTCACGTAAGAGGGCATAAGGATGGCGCCCTTGGCAATGAAGCTGCCACGACGCGCCACGGCCGGCGGCACCACACGCACGCCCGTGGCGGCCATTTCTTCGGGGGAGAGGTGGGCGAACTTGGTGGGGACCTTGTCATAGAAGCCCAGGTCGCCGGCCTTCATGATTTCGTTGTCCTTGAGCCGGAAGGACAGTAGCACCGCCTTCTTGATCCACTGGTGCACCGTCCACTGGCCTACGCCTTCGCGGGTGGCCACGCGCAGCACGCCCTTGTTCAATTGGGCGATGACGTGATCGACGGCGTCACTGACTTCCTTGGGCGCGGACTTGGGCGAGAGGTTGGCGCGGTTGTCCCACGCGGCGTCGATGATCTGCTGGAGTTGTTGGGTCATGGTGTACTTTTTCTGGATTGAACGAACTGGACGATGCGCTGTGCGGCCTCGAGGCATTCGGCGGTATCGGCCACCAGGGCCATGCGGATGCGCCCGGCACCGGGATTGGTGCCCCGGCTTTCACGGGCGAGGTAGCTGCCTGGAAGGACGGTGACATTGTATTGAGCGAGCAAATCCCTGGCGAAGGACTCGTCGCTGGCTTGAATCCCCGCCCAGAGGTAGAAGCTGGCATCCGGCAGGCGCACGTCCATCACCTGGGCCAGCAAGGGCGTGACCTGCGCGAACTTCTGACGGTACATCGTGCGGTTGTCGACCACATGCGCCTCGTCGTTCCAGGCGGCAACGCTGGCGGCCTGGACCACCGGACTCATGGCGCTGCCGTGGTAGGTGCGATAGAGCAGGAACTGCTTGAGGATGGAGGCATCGCCCGCCACGAAACCCGAACGTAGGCCTGGCACGTTGCTGCGCTTGGACAAGCTGGTGAAGGCCACCAGGCGCTCAAAGCCCGTGCGGCCCAGGCGGACTGCGGCCTCCAGGCCGCCCAAGGGCGGCTCATCGCGGAAATAGATCTCGCTGTAGCACTCGTCGGAAGCAATGGTGAAACCGTAGCGATCCGACAGTTCAAAGATCTTTTTCCATTCGTCCAGCGGCATGACGGCGCCGGTGGGATTGCCCGGCGAGCAAACGAAGACCAGCTGGGTGCGGGCCCAGACCTCCTGCGGCACGCTGTCCCAGTCGACCGCGAAATTGCGGGCCGGGTCGCTGGGCACATACCAGGGCGTGGCGCCCGAGAGCAGTGCCGCGCCTTCGTAGATTTGATAGAAGGGATTGGGACAGACCACGACCGCGTCGCGTGTGGGGTCGATGACCACTTGCGCGAAGGCGAACAGGGCTTCACGGGAGCCATTGACCGGCAGCACCTGGGTGGCCGGGTCCAGCGCCAGCCCGTACCGGCGCTGCAGCCAGCCCGCGCAAGCCTCTCGCAGGCGCGGTTCGCCGCCCGTGGCGGGATAGATCGACAGGCCCGCCAGTGACTCCATCATCGAGGTCTGGATGAAGCCAGGCGTTGGGTGGCGCGGCTCGCCGATGCCCAGGCTGATGGGTCGCAGGGCCGGGTTGGGCGTGACACCGGCGAACAGGGTCCGCAGCCGCTCGAAAGGATAGGGCTGCAGCTTGGCCAGGAGAGGATTCATGCCCCCGATTATCGGGGTCGGGTCGCGCCCGCCGATTAGGGGCCGCCTAGCCCTTCTCCGGGAAGCGGGAAGCGTTCCACGGCCCGGGGCTCGTCGCACAGCGCGTCGCGCAGGGCTTGCCCGGTGTCGGGCGCGAGCAGGGGCTGCACCACGCGGACCCCCGTGTCGGCGCGCAGGCCGGTCGGGCGCAGGGGCCAGGCCAAGACCGAGCCGTCGCTCAGGGGTAGCGTCTGTTTCGCTTGGGGATCGTGTTGGCTGACCGCCAGCATCTCCCCCAGGTCCACCAGTCGGAAGGCCGCTTGGTACAGGTCCGGTTGGGCCAGGGTATCTTGGCGCCGCTGTGCGTTGTAGGTTTGAAAGTCGCTCGCCGTGAACTGTGATGGAAGGCGCATGCCTCCTGTCGCCAAGGCCCAGTGCGCGAAGGCCATCACGGCGGGATTGACTTGGCGGTCGTTGCCGTCCAGGAGCAGGCCGATGGTGCGACCCTCGCGCTCGAATGTGGCCAGGAGCACCGTGGCGTGGAAATGGTCATACAGCTCGCCGCCTTGGCCGTGCGCCAGTGTGTGGCGTGTTTCCAGTTGCAGCGGGCCATGCAGCGACTGCGCCCGTCGGACCTGTTCGAGGTCCAGGGCCGCGGCGGGCGCGCGCGTGGGAATGGGCGTCAAGGAGGCGCCCAGCCCCGCAGGCTCCCGTTTCAGCAGGCCTTGGGTGACCAGCCGTTGCGTGATGGCCTGCGTCATCTGCCCGCTGTTGTGGAGGCAGTCGGCGAAGGGCTGGAAACGGAAACTGCTGATGGCGGCCGCTCCCAGGGGGGTAGGCCTGAGGATATCCAACACGCGCTGGCTGATGTAGGTGCGGCGGGCGAGGGCCCCCGCGACGTGAGGGCGTGAGAGGGCGGTGCTTGCAAGGCGGGGGGCCGGGGTGGCCAGCATGGTGGAGGGGCTCCTGAGGAAGGCCGGCCGCGGACTGCGGGCAGCTTGCCAAGTAGTGCCTTTGAACTAGTCTTGGTTCCCTCGTGCGCTCACTGCCGGGTCACAGAGCCGCCCTTGGGGCGCACGTTATCATCCGCGCTTCCCTCCAGAGCCAGCTTCACGGGCAGCGATCGTGCGTCTTACTTCCATCAAGCTTTCCGGTTTCAAGTCGTTCGCCGAGCCCACCAACTTCATGCTGCCTGGCCAACTGGTTGGCGTGGTCGGTCCCAACGGCTGCGGCAAGTCCAACATCATGGACGCGGTGCGTTGGGTGCTGGGCGAGTCTCGCGCCTCCGAACTGCGCGGCGAGTCCATGCAGGACGTGATCTTCAACGGCACGACCTCGCGCAAACCGGCGTCGCGTTCGTCGGTCGAACTCGTGTTTGACAACGCCGACCATCGGGCCGGCGGGCAGTGGTCGCAGTTCACCGAGATTGCGGTCAAGCGCGTGCTCACCCGCGATGGCACCAGCAGCTACTACATCAACAACCAGCCGGTGCGCCGGCGCGACGTGCAGGACGTGTTCCTGGGCACCGGTCTTGGCCCGCGCGCCTACGCCATCATCGGTCAGGGCACGATCAGCCGCATCATCGAATCCAAGCCCGAGGAACTGCGCCTGTTCCTCGAGGAAGCCGCTGGCGTCTCCAAGTACAAGGAGCGTCGCCGCGAGACCGAGAACCGCCTGTCCGACACCCGCGAGAACCTCACCCGGGTCGAGGACATCCTGCGCGAACTCAACGCCAACCTCGAGAAGCTGGAGAAGCAGGCCGAGGTGGCGGCCCGCTACAACTCCCTGCAGGCTGACGCCACCCTCAAGCAGCACCAGCTGTGGTTCTTAAAGCGCGCCGAGAGCGAGACCGACCAGGTGCGCCTCAAGCAGGACGCCGACAAGGCGGTCAATGAGCTTGAGTCGCGTGTGGCCGATCTGCGCCATGTCGAAAGCGAGCTCGAGACCATACGCCAGGCCCATTACGCCGCGGGCGACCAGGTCAACCAGGCCCAGGGCGCGCTGTACGAAGCCAGCGCCGAGGTCGGCCGCCTGGAGGCCGAGATCCGCTTCGTGGTGGAGGGCCGCCAGCGCGTCGAGCAGCGCCTTTTGCAGCTCAAGGAACAACTGGCGCAGTGGGCAGCTCGCCGTGACGACGCTTGCGCCGAGATCGAGACCCTGGCGGGTCAGGGCGTGGAGGCTGAGGAACAGGCCGTGCTCCTGGCCGCTCAGGTTGAGGAACAGGTCGCCCGCCTGCCCGAATTGGAAGAAGCCCTGCGCCAGGCGCAGTCGCGTGCTGGCGAGCAGCGAGGCAGCGTGGCCCAGGTGCAGCAGCAGATCCAGGTGCTGGCTGCAGACCAGCGCAACATCGACGAACAAAGCAGCCAGTTGAACTTGCGCCGCGAACGGCTGGTGGCCGACCGCAATGCACTGGCCGCGCCCGACGAGGCGCGTCTGAACAACCTGCAGCAGCAACTGGCCGCCGCCCAGGACGCCGCCGCCACGGCCGACGCCCAGTTGCAGGAGCTACAGGAGCAGGTCCCGCAACTCGATGAGGACCGCCGCGCCAAGCAGCAGTCCGTGAACGAGCAGAGCGCGCGCCAGTCCGACCTGTCCGCCCGCCTCGAGGCTCTCAAGGCCTTGCAGGAAAAAGTGCGCACCGACGGCAAGTTGCGCCCCTGGCTTGCCAAGCACGGCCTGGATGGCCTGCAAGGCCTGTGGAGTCGAATCCATATTGAGACCGGTTGGGAGAACGCCCTGGAGGCCGCGCTGCGCGAACGCCTGGCCTCGCTCGAAGTGTCTCGCCTGGAGATGGTGCGCGCCTTTGCGGCCGACGCGCCCCCTGCCAAGCTGTCCTTCTATAGCCCGCCGCAAGCGGGCGCGCCCGAGTCCGCCAGCGCCTTGCCGCGCCTGTCCGACCTGCTGCGACTGAACGACGCCGGCCAGAAGGCGTTGCTGGCCAATTGGCTGCACGGCTGCCTCACTGCCGCCACCTTCGAGGACGCCCTGGCCGCCCGTGACAAGCTCAAGGCCGGCGAGGTGATCTACACGCCCCAGGGCCATGCGGTCGCTGCAAACAGTGTGAGCTTCTACGCGCAGGACTCTGAGCAAGCTGGCCTGCTGGCACGCCAGCAAGAGATCGAGAACCTCGACAAGCAGCTTCGAGCCCAGTCTCTGATCGCCGAGGAAGCCCGCTCCGCCCTCGTGCGCGCCGAAGCGGCTTACACCGATGCTTCCCAGCGCCTCGTGTCCGTGCGCCGTGAGGCGAGCGAGACCCAGGCCCGTGCCCACGAGCTGCAGGTCGAAACCCTGCGCCTGACCCAGCTGGCCGAACAGACCCGCGCCCGCAGCGAGCAGATCGCGGGCGACCTGGCCGAGGTCGATGCGCAGCTCGAGGATCTGCAGGAGCGACGCGTCACCGCGGAAGCTCGCTTCGAAGAATTGGATATGCAGCTGGCCGACACGCAGGAGCGTCATGCCCAGCTCGACGAGCGTGTGCTTGAGGCCGAGCGCAAGCTATCGGAATCGCGCGAGCAGCAGCGCACCCTGGAGCGACAGGCCCAGGAGGCGCAGTTCGCCCAGCGCGCCCTTGAAGCGCGGCGCGCCGAGTTGCAGCGCGCCATCGAGACCGCAGGCCAGCAGGCCACCGCCCTGACCGAGGAAGAAGGACGGGCACGCGAAGAACTCTCTCGTCTGAGTGACGCCGCAGCCCAGGCTGGCCTGCAAGACGCCCTGGCGCTCAAGTCCGAGCGCGAGCAGGCGCTGGGCGGCAAGCGCAGTGAATACGACGATCTCACCAACAAGCTTCGCGCCAGCGACGAGCGTCGCCTGGGCTTCGAGCGTGAGCTCGAACCCTTGCGCCAGCGCATCACCGACCTGCAGTTGAAGGAACAAGCCTCGCGCCTGGGTCTGGAGCAGTACACGCAGCTGCTGGCCGATGCCCAGGCCGACCTGGAAGCGGTGGCGCTCAGCATCGAAGAAGGCAAGGTGCGGCTGACCGGCCTGCAAGGCGAGATCGATCGCCTGCACCGCGAAATCCAGTCGCTGGGTGCGGTCAACCTCGCGGCGCTGGACGAACTGGCTTCAGCGCGCGAGCGCAAGCAGTTCCTCGACGCGCAATCGGCCGACCTGAACGAAGCCATCACCACGCTGGAAGACGCGATCCGCAAGATCGACGGCGAGACCCGCGAGCTCCTGGGCGGCACCTTCAAGGCTGTCAACGAGCACTTTGGCCGCATGTTCCCAGAGCTCTTTGGCGGCGGCAATGCCAGGTTGGTGATGACGGGGGAGGAGATCCTGGACGCTGGCGTGCAGGTCATGGCCCAGCCCCCGGGCAAGAAGAACCAGACCATCCACCTGCTCTCGGGCGGCGAGAAGGCACTGACCGCTATTGCCTTGGTCTTTGCCATCTTCCAGCTCAATCCCGCACCGTTCTGTCTGCTGGACGAGGTGGACGCACCGCTGGACGACGCCAACACCGAGCGTTATGCCAAGCTCGTGACCACCATGAGTAAGGGCACGCAGTTCCTGTTCATCTCTCACAACAAGATCGCGATGGAAATGGCCGAACAGCTGATAGGCGTGACCATGCAGGAACAGGGTGTGTCACGCATCGTGGCCGTGGACATGGAGTCTGCGGTCTCGATGGCGGAAGCCTGATCGCCGCCGGTCGACATGAGCAGCTTGACCGTCGGCCTGGCGATCCTGGGCGGCACCACGCTGGCCGCCCTGGTGGCTTGGAGCGCCTGGACCAACCGCCGCCACACGCCGCGCCAACCCGAGCAGGAACGTCCCCCGGCAGACGAGGCCACCGAGCCCGCGCGGGTCGCTGACGCAGATGTCGAGGAAGCGTCGACACGGCCGCCAGATGACCCCGATGCACATGAAAGGCCGGACAGGCTCGACCGGCTCGAACCTGCGCTGGCCAGCGACGAGGGCGATCCCGACCTTCATGCGCCCTCCTTGGGCCCGGTCCCTGCGCCCGAGCGCAAACCACCCCTGGACGCCCTCATCGACTCCATCGCTTCGATCGTGCTGGACGGACCGGCCGTGTCGGGTGACGCCGCGCTGGCGGCCCTGCCGCCGACCCGACGCGTGGGCAGCAAGCCTTTCGCTGTCGAGGGGCTCAACGAGGTCACGGGTGCATGGGAAATGCCGCAAGCGGGCCAGCGCTATGGCGCCTTCCAGGCCGGCGTGCAACTGGCCAATCGCTCCGGAGCTCTCAACGAAATCGAGTTTTCCGAATTCGTGGTCAAGGCCCAGGCCTTCGCAGATGCCGTGGGGGGCAATCCTGATTTTCCGGAGATGCGCGACGAAGTGGCCCGCGCCCGCGAACTGGACCAATTCGCCAGCGCACGCGATGCGCAATTGAGCCTGACCCTGCGAGCCCGCCTCGTGGCCTGGAGCCCAGGTTACCTGCACCAACATGCGTCCCGCCTGGGCTTCGTCGCGGGCGCACTGCCGGGGCGCCTGGTGCTGCCGGCCAGCACCGTAGGGGCCCTGCCGATCATGAGCTTGTCCTTTGACACGCAGGCCGCCCTGGCCGACGACCCCACCCAGGCGGCCCTGCTGGAGTTCACCCTGACCATCGATGTGCCCCAGGTCCCGCGTGAAGAACAACCCTTCGAGCGCATGCGCGAGGCGGCCGCGGTGCTGGCGCAGTCGATGGACGGCATCATCAGCGACGACCGTGGGCAGCCCATACGCGAAGAGGTGCTCGAGGCCATTGGCGCGGAGCTCACCGCGCGCTACGACAGCCTCGACGCCCGCGAGCTGTCCGCAGGATCCTCCCTCGCGCGTCGCCTTTTCAGCTGACCCTGGCCATGCGCTGCCTTCCAGCCATTCGCCTGCGGGTGGAACTCGTGACCTTGTGAATGCCGCCCATGACCGCGCCGACTCCTGAGCGTGAACGGGCCGAGGCCCTACGCGAACTGCTGCACCACCACGCGCACCGGTACTACGTGCTGGATGCCCCAGAGATTCCCGACGCCGAGTACGACCGCCTGTTCCAGGAGCTGCAGGCGCTGGAGACTCGCTACCCCGAACTGCTCACGCCAGACTCGCCCACGCAACGCGTAGGAGGAAAGCTCCTTGAGGGCTTCGCGAAAGTGCGGCACACGGTGCCCATGCTTTCCATCCGCACCGAGACTGACATCGAAGCCAGCGGCGCGCACAATTTCGACGTGCGCGTGCGGCGTGAACTGGGGCTGGCGGCCGATGCACCGGCCATCGACTACGTGGCCGAACTCAAGTTCGACGGGCTGGCGATCAACCTGCGCTACGAAGAGGGAAGCTTGGTGCAGGCGGCGACGCGCGGGGACGGCGAGGTGGGCGAAGACGTCACGCAAAACATCCGCACCATCGGCCAGATCCCGCTGCGCCTGCCAGCGGATGCGCCACCGCTACTGGAAGTGCGCGGCGAGGTCTATATGCGGCGCGACGACTTCGAGCGGCTCAATGAATCGCAGCGCGCGCGCATCGCACAGGGCGAGAAAAACGAGAAGACCTTCGTCAACCCGCGCAATGCCGCAGCGGGTGCTGTCAGACAGCTCGATCCCGCCATCGCTCGTCAGCGTCCTCTCTCGTTCTTTGCCTATGGCTGGGGCGATATCCAGGGCGGACCGACCTTTGAAACCCACTACGAGGTACTGCAAGCCCTCAAGGCGTGGGGCTTTCCGGTCTCCGACCGGGTGCAGCTGGCGCAAGGTGCGCAGGATCTGGTGGCCTACCACCAGGCGGTCGGCCGTGAACGCGACCAACTGCCCTTTGACATTGATGGCGTCGTCTACAAGGTCAACGCGCTTGCCCTGCAAAGGCAACTGGGTTTTGTCACCCGCGAGCCGCGCTGGGCGGTCGCCCACAAGTTTCCCGCGCAGGAGCAGGTTACGGCGGTGGAATCCATTGACGTCTTCGTCGGCCGTACTGGCAAGCTCACACCGGTGGCACGCCTCAAGCCCGTGTTTGTGGGCGGCGTGACCGTCACCAACGCCACGCTGCACAACGAGGACGAGGCCCGGCGCAAGGACGTGCGGGTGGGGGATCAGGTCATCGTGCGACGTGCGGGCGACGTGATCCCCGAGGTCGTGGCGGTCGTGGCCGGTACCCGCACTCACCACGCGCCGGTGTTCACCATGCCCCGTTCCTGTCCGGTGTGCGGCAGTGAGGCGGTGCGGGAGGAGGGCGAAGCCGATTACCGGTGCTCCGGCGGTTTGTTCTGCGCTGCTCAGCGCAAGCAGTCGCTGCTGCACTTCGCGCAGCGACGCGCGATGGACATCGAGGGCCTGGGTGAGAAGCTGGTGGACCAGGTGGTGGACGCCGACATCATCCGCACCCTGCCGGACCTGTACCGTCTGGGACTCTCCCACTTGGTCGCGCTGGACCGAATGGGCGAAAAGTCCGCTCAGAACCTGCTGGCGTGCCTGGAGCAGTCCAAGTCAACAACCCTGCCGCGATTTCTCTTTGCGTTAGGGATCCGCCATGTGGGGGAGGCCACGGCTCGCGACCTCTCCCGCCATTTCGGCACGCTCGATGCGGTCATGGAGGCCAATGTCGATCAGCTGCTGCAGGTTCCCGACGTGGGGCCCGTGGTGGCCGAGAGCGTGCACACCTTTTTCATGCAAGCGCACAACCGCGAGGTGGTGGAGCAGCTGCGCGCCTGTGGCGTGCACTGGACGGAGGCCGAACCCGTGCCGGCCGCCTCACTGCCGCTGACCGGAAAGACTGTGGTCCTCACCGGCACCCTGCCAACCCTGAGCCGTGATGAGGCCAAGGCCTTGCTCGAGGCTGCGGGTGCGAAGGTGGCGGGCTCCGTGAGCAAGAAGACGCACTACGTGATTGCCGGCGAGGAAGCTGGCAGCAAGCTGGACAAGGCGCGCGAGCTGGGGGTGGCGGTGTTGGATGAGGTGGGTCTGCGGTCCCTGCTGGAAGGAACGCCCCCCGTGTAGGACAGCATCCATTTTTGTTTCAAAGTCCCCCGCGCGGTTGGATGACTCTTCAGAATTCGAGCCTCATCCATTTCCAACCACACCATCAGGGAGAAACAAAATGGACCAAAAGACCCACCTCCAATCGATCGCTTCGGCAACGAAGACGGACACCACGGCCGTGGCCAGTTCGGTCGAAGCAGCCAACGCAGCGGCCATTGCGGCGGCCGACGCGCTGATTGCTCCGCCAGCGCGCGCTAAACGCGGTTTCGCGGTACTCAGCCCCGAGAAGAAGCGTGAGATCGCCAGCATGGGGGGCAAGGCCGCCCACGAGCATGGGCGCGCGCACCGCTTCACCAGTGAGGAGGCACGTGCCGCCGGCAAGAAGCGCCACCAGTTGCGGATGCTGGCCGCGGCGCAGGCGGCTGCCGCTCAAGCTGCGGCAGCCCAGACCGCAGGTGGGCAAAACAACAGCGCCAGCTGATTCCCGACACCCCTCCAAGCGCCCCGCGCTGCCCCGGCCCGCCGGGGTGCGGGGCGTTTCTTATGGGCTTCATGGCCCTCGTGGGCCTCATGGGCCGCATGGGCCGCATGGGTCTTATGCCCGCCACGGCGTGAGCGCTAAGCCGCCAGCGCTTGTGCCATACGGGTGTACAGGGGGATGCCCACCAGCAGGTTAAAGGGGAAGGTGATCGCCAGGGCTGCTGTGATAGCCAGGGCGCTGTCGGCCTCGGCCACTGCGATGCGCATGGCGGTGGGTGCTGCGATATAGCTGGCGCTGGCGGAAAGGGTGGCCATCACGGCTACGCCGCCCGGAGACAGGTCCATGGCCAGACCGACACCCGCGCCCAGTGCCGACAGGCAAAGGGGCGCCAGCAGCGCGAAGCCGACCAGCCGCAGTCCATAGCGTCGGATGCCGGGCAAGCGGTCACCGACGACCAGCCCCAGCTCCAACAAGAAGAGGGCCAGGATCCCCTTAAAGGGTTCGACAAAGACGGCCTGCATGGCCTGCACGCCGCGTTCGCCCACAGCGGCACCGATGATCAGCCCCCCCACCAGCAGCAGCACAGACTTGCCCAAAAAGACGTCATGCCCCAGCTGGCCCCAAGGGGTGCGTTCGCCGGCTTGGCGAGGCCAGCGCGCGAGGAAGATGGCGGTCACGAGTCCCGGCGCTTCCATGAGCGCCACCCACAAGGCGGCATGCGCCTCAACCGGCAGGCCTTGCTTTTCCACGTAGGCCACGGCCACCGCGAATGTGACGACGCTCACCGACCCGTAATGACCTGCGATCGAGGCGCTGTCGGCACGGCGAAAACCCAGTGCGCGCAGCACCGGTACCAGCACAAAGGGAATCGCCAGGCCCAGCGCAATGCACGCAGCCACCTGCGGCGCCAGGTCGGCCATGGGCTGCCGACTCAGTTCGACGCCCCCTTTCAGGCCTATGGACAGCAGGAGGTAGAAGGCCAGGATGTCGTAGAGGCCTTCAGGCAGGCGCAGGTCGCTGCGGACCAGGCGGGCAAAGACACCGAGCAGGAAAAACAGAACGATGGGGTCTCCCATGGGGGCTCCAAGGTGGCGGCGTTCGGGCCGCGTCGTGCGAACGAGGCGGGACTCTAGCAGAGGCGCGCGGCCCATCTTGCTGCCGGATGCCCCGTGGCTGAGGAGGGTATACGAGGAACTTTAGAATGCAGGGTGCGTCCATTGGCGCCTTCCCCATGAACGCCCCCCTCGACGTCTCCCAGTTCGCCCGCGCCGCCAAGCCGATTACCAGTTACCGCAAGTACTGGGCTTCTCGCTTTGGCACGGCGCCGTTCCTGCCCATGTCCCGAGCCGAGATGGACGCGCTGGGGTGGGACAGCTGCGACGTCATCATCGTCACCGGCGACGCCTACGTGGACCACCCCAGCTTCGGCATGGCGGTGATCGGCCGCGCGCTGGAGGCGCAGGGCTTTCGCGTGGGCATCATCGCCCAGCCCGATTGGCAGAGCGCCGAGCCATTCAAGGCTCTGGGCAAGCCCAATCTCTTCTTCGGGGTGACGGCCGGCAACATGGATTCCATGATCAACCGGTACACCGCCGATAGAAAGATCCGAAGCGACGACGCCTACACCCCGGGCGACGTCGGCGGCAAGCGCCCCGACCGCGCCTCGCTGGTGTATTCGCAACGTTGCCGCGAGGCCTGGAATGACGTCCCCATCATCATGGGGGGCATCGAGGGCAGCCTGCGCCGCATCGCCCACTACGACTACTGGTCGGACAAGGTGCGCCGCTCCATCCTGGTCGACGCCAAGTGCGACCTGCTGCTGTATGGCAACGCCGAGCGCGCCATCATCGAGATCGCCCACCGCCTGGCGGCGCGCGAGCCGGTCTCTCAGATCACCGATGTGCGGGGTACTGCCTTCATCCAGCGCGAGACCCCGCAGGATTGGTTCGAGATTGACTCCACCGAGGTGGACCAGCCGGGGCGGGTCGACGACCACATCAACCCCTACATGACCATCGCCGAGCAGGCCAAGGCCCAGGGCCAGTCCTGCGCGAAGGAAGAGGGCCAGGACGACCCGGCCGCCGCAGTCGTGGACCCTCAGGGGGCCAAGCTGCAGCCCCTGACCTTCATGCCCAATCACGGCCTGGCTGGCAAGCGCCGCCTGCCGCCCCGGGACCGCACCGTGATTCGGCTGCCGTCATACGAGCAGGTCAAGTCCGACCCGATCCTGTATGCCCATGCCAACCGCGTGCTGCACCTGGAAACCAACCCGGGCAATGCCCGAGCGCTGGTGCAGGCCCACGGGGATCGCGACGTCTGGATCACCCCGCCTCCCATTCCGCTGACCACCTCGGAGATGGACCATGTCTTCGGTCTGCCCTACGCGCGCAGCCCGCATCCCCAGTATGCCGACGAAGACGGTGGCCACGACGGCAGCACCAAGATTCCGGCGTGGGAGATGATTCGCTTCTCGGTCAACATCATGCGCGGCTGCTTCGGTGGCTGCACCTTCTGCTCGATCACCGAACACGAGGGCCGCATCATCCAAAGCCGCTCCGAAGATTCGGTCATTCAGGAGATCGAAGACATCCGCGACAAGGTGACGGGCTTCACCGGTGTCATCTCCGACTTGGGCGGGCCCACGGCCAACATGTACCGCATCGGCTGTAAGTCGCCCGAGATCGAGGCCGCCTGCCGCAAGCCCTCCTGCGTGTACCCCGGCATCTGTCCCAACCTCAACACCGACCACAGCGCCCTGATCCGCATGTACCGGCGCGCACGCGGCCTCAAGGGCATCAAGAAAATCCTGATTGGATCCGGTCTGCGCTATGACTTGGCGGTGCAATCGCCCGAGTACGTGAAGGAACTCGTGCAGCACCACGTGGGCGGCTATCTCAAGATCGCGCCGGAGCACACTGAGCAGGGGCCACTCTCGAAGATGATGAAGCCGGGTATCGGCAGCTACGACCGCTTCAAGCAGATGTTCGAGAAGTTCTCGGCCGAGGCGGGCAAGAAGCAATACCTGATCCCGTACTTCATCGCGGCCCACCCCGGTACGCGCGATGAGGACATGATGAACCTCGCGCTGTGGCTGAAGCAAAACGGATTTCGCGCTGACCAGGTGCAGACGTTCTACCCCAGCCCCATGGCCACGGCCACCGCGATGTACCACAGCGGCCGCAACACCCTGCGCAAAATCCACCGCGCGCTGCACGAAGACGATGCGGTGGACATCGTGCGCGGTGAAAAGCGTCGCCGCCTGCACAAGGCCTTCCTGCGTTACCACGATCCGAACAACTGGCCGATGCTGCGCGAGGCGCTCAAGACCATGGGCCGTGCCGACCTGATCGGCAACGGCAAGCACCACCTGATCCCCACCTATCAGCCGGTGACGGACGGCAGCTACCAGAGCGCGCGGCGTAAAAATTCCACGCCGGGCGGGCAGCCTCAGCGCGGTCGGGTGCTGACACAGCACACAGGACTGCCCCCGCGCGACACCGGTGCGGGCAAGCCGCGTCCGGCTTCACGCAAACCGCGCGGTTGAACGGCGAAGGTCCACGCAGCGTGCTGGCCGCTGCCTAGGCGACGCCTCCAGCCTCGTCAGCGCCACGTTAGCCCCCAGAGACCCCTCGCTCCTAGCATCGTCGCCTTTCGCTCGGGAAGGACGACCCCTCCATGGCTTGGATCGTGTTGCCGCTCATGTGCGTGGGCTGGACGGGGATCTGCTTGTGGGCCGCACACCGTATCGGCGGATGGTGCGCCGGGCGCGGCGTCCCGGGAGGCGCTGCGCCTCTCACGCTCTGGACGCTCAAGGCGCTGGTGCTCGTGGTGCTGCTCCCCCTGCCGATGCTGGACGAATTGGTGGCGCAGTCGCAGTTCAAGGCGCTATGCCACGACCCGCTGGCCGTCCGCGTGCAGCCCGGTGCGCCGGCTCGACTTGGAGTGCGCCACAGCGTGTCCGATCCCGAACCTGTGCAGGGCGTGCTGGTGCCGGTGACCCGGCAGGCGCATCACTATGCCGACATGGCCACGCAGCAGGTCCGGGTGAGCTTTTTCACCTTCCAGGCCGCCGGAGGCAAGTTCGCCCGCATGGCGGGTCTGCCGGATATTCCGCTCACGTTCAACGGGTTTTGCGGCCCGCGAGATCCTCAGGCCTTGCTGGCCGCGGCGGGCGTGGGGTTCTCAGCGCCCGAGGTCGAGAGCGGATTGGCTCCCAGCCCCTGAGCGCGTTGCGGCGTGCGCTGGTTCACTGGTGTCCTGGTGCCTACCCGCCGCAGGCTCGCGCCGAGGGCTTCAGGCCGTCAGAGTGCGTGCGAGGTCGTCCATGGCAGCGGTCGAGCGGTCGCGCGCGTGCAGTATCTGGGCCTGCCCCCACCGCTTGAAATTACGCTGAATCGACGCTGCGTACATCGGGTCGTAGTGCTGCACCAGCAGCTCGCGCACCACCTCGGGAGTGCGGCCGGCACGCACCCGGTCGTGCCAACCCTGTACCACCTCCTTGCCGCGCAGCTCGGTCAGCGCGGTCAACCGCTCGCAGAAGAACTCGGGCCGCTGCACGAACCAGTCGTAATCCTCCAGCAGGAGCGCGACCCGCTCCTCATCATCGAGCTGCAGCTTCAGGCATTCACTGGCGCGCATGGCGTGAATCAGCGCTTCGGGCACCGAGACATTGCCCACTTTTTTGCTCTCGCTCTCCACGTAGACCGGTCGTGCGGGGTCGAACTGCCTGAGCGCGCTCCAGATCCGGGTGTCGAAGTGCTTCTGGCTCGGTTGCTGCTGCCCGGGCACCAGGCCCAGGACCGAGCTGCGGTGGTTTGCCAGGCCTTCCAGATCCAGCACCTGTGCGCCCTGGGCCTGCAGGGCCTGCAGCAGGCGGGTCTTGCCTGAACCCGTGGGGCCGCAGACCACCCGAAAGGTCAGGCGCTCGACCCGCGGCGCGATGTCGGCGAGGACGGCGGTGCGAAATGCTTTGTAGCCCCCCTCGATCAGGTGTACCCGAAAACCGATCTGGTCCAGGATCAGGGCCAGCGACCCGCTGCGCTTGCCCCCGCGCCAGCAGTACACCAGCGGGCGCCACTCCCGCGGCTTGTCGATTACCTCGCGCTCGATATGGCGGGCCACGTTGGCCGCCACTTTGGCGGCGCCGCGCTTTTTGGCCTCGAAAGGACTGACCTGCTTGTACAGGGTGCCGATGTCGTGGCGTTCCTCGTTGGTGAGGGACGGCCAGTTGACGGCCTGCGGCAGGTGGTCTTCGGCGAACTCGGCTTCGCTTCGGGCGTCGATGACGGCGCTGAAATCTTCCAGGCGCGCGATAGCCTCGTGGGCGGACAAGGTCTGGACGGTCACGGGGTCTGACGGGCCGCTGGCGCGGACCGGGGGGCCAAGAGTTTGCGCAGTTCGGGCCACACGGTGGCCAGCATCAAGGGCTGGGCCTCCTCGGTGGGGTGGATGCGGTCAGGCTGGAAGTAACGCGTCGCGTCGGGCTTGTCGGCAAAGCCCTTGAGAAAAAAAGGCACGACCGCTGCTTGCTGCTGGCGCGCTACCTGCACGAAAAGGTCGGAAAAACGCTCGCCATAGTCGCGCCCGTAATTCGGAGGCAACTGCATGCCCACCAGGAGCACACGAGCACCGGCCTGCCGTGCAGCCTGCGTCATCCAGGCCAGGTTGTCGCGGGTCATGGACAAGGGCAGGCCGCGCAGGGCGTCGTTGCCACCCAGCTCGATCACCACCTGGCTGGGACGGTGCTGGGCCAGCAGGGCTGGCAGGCGCGAGCGGCCACCTGAGGTGGTCTCGCCGCTGATGCTGGCATTGACCACACGCACGTCCCATTTCTCCTGCGCCAGGCGGGCTTCCAGCAGGCTCACCCACCCGGACCCCCGTTTGAGGCCATACTCGGCGCTGAGCGAATCGCCTAGCACCAGCAGCACGGGCGGGGCGGGGGAGGCAGGGGCGGTTGCTCGGACGTCCAGGGTCGCTCCGGCCAACGCCACGACGGCGCCTGCTCCTAGAACATTTCGACGATTCCACCCGATCCGCTGCATGTCTGAACCCATCATCGCCGTCGAGCATGTCTCGAAATCCGTCACCGACTCGACCGGCACGCTCGATATTCTCCGCGATGTCGATTTCACCCTCGCCCCGCGGGAGACGGTGGCCATCGTGGGAGCCTCCGGCTCGGGCAAGAGCACGCTGCTGTCCATCATTGCCGGTCTGGACACACCGACCCGTGGCACGGTGCGCCTGGCTGGCCAGGACCTGTTTGCGTTGGATGAGGACGCCCGCGCTGCGCTGCGCGCGGAAAAGATCGGCTTCGTGTTCCAGAGCTTTCAGCTGCTGGCGAATCTCACAGCCCTGGAAAACGTGATGCTGCCGCTGGAACTGGCGGGCCGGCGCGACGCGCGCCAGGCCGCTACCGAGATGCTCGCGCGCGTGGGCCTGGGCGCGCGGCTGGGGCACTATCCCAAGGTGCTTTCCGGTGGTGAGCAGCAGCGGGTGGCGCTGGCCCGAGCCTTTGTGGTCCGCCCCGCGGTCCTGCTGGCCGATGAGCCCACTGGCAGCCTGGACTTCGCCACCGGCGAGACGGTCATGCAGCTGATGCTGGATCTCAACCGCGAGCAGGGCACGACCTTGGTGCTGGTGACGCACGATCGAGGCATCGCCCAGCGCTGCGATCGCCGTATCACCGTCGAGGCGGGCCAGGTGGTGGCCTGAGGGACCCACCGGCGAGGATTTGGCGAGCATCCTCCAAGAAGGCGTCGCGCAGCGAGCCGGGTGCGATGTGTGCCGCCAATGCCTGGGGCAAGGTGGCGTCAGGAGCCGCCGCCTCCAGCGCTTGCGCCATCAGCAGGCGGGCCATCGGACCGATCTGCCGGGACAGCGCCTGCTCCAGGGCCAGCACGATCGGCGCCGGCAAGAGGCCGGCTGCGTAGGCGGCCTCCGGTTCACGCACGCGTGCCACGGCGGGCGCGTCTTCCACCCGGTACAGCGCGTGGGTCCGTCCGTGCTTGTCCTGATGCAGCCCAGCGTCCTGGAACGCGCAGGCTGGAGGCAAACTGCCCAGTACCACGGCATCATGGAAATCCTTGGACAGCAGCACTTGGCCCGGCAGGGCGAAATCCATGATGCGCTGCGCGACATTGATGCCATCGCCCACCACATTACGCGCCCCGTTCACATCGGGCACCACACGGACCGCCCCGAGATGCAGGCCGATGCGCAGCGCGAGGGCGGAACCGTAACGCTGCGCCAGCAGGTCCCGCAGCAGCAATGCAGACTGCAAGGCCACGAGCGGGTCTCCCAGGAAGCAGACCGCGGCCCCGTCGCCGGTATCGATGGCCAGCCGCTGGTCGGCTGGGACATGCCGAAGGATGCGCTTGAGGAGCAAATTGAGCCGCTTTTTGATCATGACCTGGTCATCAACCGGGCGCGCTGAATAGCCGACCAGGTCGAGAAACACGATGGCGCATTGCAGCGTCGCCTCGCCGGGGTGGGAGAAGCGGGCGCCCGGCCGGTCGGCCGCTCCAGTGCTCATCGCGACGTCTCGGGCCGCAGCATCGTCATGGCCTTCTCGAGGCTCCGGCGCAGACGATTGAATGCACAGCCCAAGACGGTGATCTCATCGTGGCCGCGCTCGCTGAACTCCGGGACCTGGAAATCGCCAGTGCTGAGACGGTCTGCCGACTGTGCCATGCTCGGTTGGCTGATCCTGCGACCCATCCGTCGCATGAGGTTGAGGGCGATGAACGCCGCGACGAATACGGCGGCAAGCGACCCGATGAAGGTGTGGAAGACGCGGCTGGCCTGGGCCAGGGGCACGTCCATGGGCACGGTCACGATCTGCGCCCCGACGGTTTCACCGTGCTGCCACCCAAAGCCATTGGCTTGTCCATACAGGCGCAGCAGCCCGGTGGGCGCCGCCGAGGGCGTGCCGTGGCACTGCAGGCAGGCGGAGTGGGTGACCTGGATTGGCTTGGCGATGTAGAGAGCCCGCCCGCCGGAGGCGCTGCGCTCGTCGATGATTTCCGTGAGGGTGGGATCCTGGCGAAATCGCTGCACGACGTCGGCCTCCCAGTCGGTGACGCGGTTACGCGGGTTGGTCGGGTTGAGGGTGGCCTCCTTGTAGCGGTAGGGACCTTGCCATTTGCGCAGGCTGCCGATTACCTCGGTGGCAGCGAAGGCGGGCACCGACTGGGGCAGGAATATCTCGCTCGACTGCGCCGCCAGGTACGGGCGCACGTGTTCGACGGTGTAGGCCCGCACGGAGGTGGCGGCCTCCAGCATCAGGCGCGCCTCGCGCACCACCTCGTGGCGCGCGTTGTCCTGCAGCAGTTTTTGGGAGACAGCTGCCGCCGTGCCCAGGCCCGCCAGGAATACGACGCCGAGGACGGCGTTGAACTTGAGGCGTAACCCCATAGTATTAATCCTCCCATGTGCGGGCGGATTCTATCGGCGCGGTGCGGCCGCGCAGCCCACGGATAATCGGACGATGTCTGCTCCCAAAGTTCTATTTGGCTTCCACGCGGTCGGCGTGCGCCTGAAGACAGCCCCGACCTCAGTGATCGAGGTCTACTTCGACGCGTCGCGGCGCGACGCCCGGATGCGCCAATTCCTTGAGCGCGCGCGCGAGGCGGGGGTGCGCTTGATCGAGGCCGATGGTGCGCGTCTGGTCAAGCTGGCGGGCAGCCTGGGCCACCAGGGCGTCGCTGCGCGGGTGCAGGCGATCGAAGCGGCGAAGTCGCTGGACGACCTGCTCGATGCGGTGCAGGGGCCACCGCTGATCCTGGTGCTCGATGGCGTGACCGATCCGCATAACCTGGGCGCCTGCTTGCGAGTGGCCGACGGTGCGGGCGCGCATGCGGTGATCGCGCCCAAGGACCACGCGGTCGGGATCAATGCCACGGTCGCCAAGGTGGCCAGCGGTGCGGCCGAGACCGTGCCCTATTTCATGGTGACCAACCTGGCACGCACGCTGGGCGAGCTCAAGGAGCGCAGCATCTGGGTGGTGGGTACCAGTGACGATGCGCACCGCACCCTCTATCAGGCCGATTTCAAGGGCCCCACCGCGCTGGTGCTGGGTGCCGAGGGCGCCGGCATGCGACAGCTCACACGCAAGACCTGCGACGAGCTGGTGTCCATCCCCATGTCCGGCGCAGTCGAGAGCCTGAACGTCTCAGTCGCCAGCGGCGTCTGTTTGTATGAAGTTCGGAGGCAACGATCATGATCCCATCTCCCACCGCCTGTCGTCTCGCGCTGACGGCGACCCTGGCCCTGTTCCTGGCCGGCTGCACTCAGGAGCAGCAGAACAAGATCGGCCGCGACATCCAGAATTGGACGGGCACCAACGGTGTGCTGGAGGTCTATGCCGGGGACAAGCTGGTGCGCCGCTTTCTGAAGGTAGACAAGCTCAGCACCGCGCTGGGTACGGACGACGGCAAGGCGCGGTCTTACCGTTATGGTTATGGCGTCCTCGACGAGAACCTGAACTTCCAGATCGACTCGGGCGAGAAGAAGGTGTACTTCGAGGTCGGCGACCGCACGACCTACGTGTTCTTCGAGAACCCGCGCTGAGTGCCGCGCTGAGCGCCGCTCTCAGACCAGCCCGAACCAGCCCATGGCGGCGCCAGCTCCCAGCAGCCACAACATGTGCAGGCGGGTGCGCCAGACGACCAGCGTGGTCACGATACTGACCGCCCACAGGGGCGCGTCGGCCAGGTCGTAGCGGCGGCCTGTCGCCAGGATCCAGCCGGTCGCCACCAGCAGCGCCAGCACGATGGGCGTCATGCCCTGTTTGAACGCGCGCACCACGCGCAGCTCCCGGTTGCGGTGTCCCCAACGCGCTGCCAGGCAGGTCAGGAGGGTGCTGGGCACGAGCATGCTGGCCATGGCCAGCGCCAGGCCGCTCCAGGCTCCCGGCATGCCCGCGGCGTTCAGACCCACGTTCCAGCCCAGGAGGCCGACGAAGAGGATGTTGGGGCCGGGCGCGGCTTGCGCGATGGCGATGGAGGCGGAGAACTGGTCGTCCGATAACCATTGCCGCTGGTCGACCAGGTAGCGGTGCATGTCGGGCGCCGTGGAGATCGCGCCTCCCACGGCCAGCAGCGACAGCGAGAGGAAGTGCACCGCGAGCGCCAGCCAATCGGCGCTGGTGAAAGTCAGGGTCGCGCCACTCATGCCCTGGGCGCCTCCGACGTGGTGCCCAGCTTGTGCCAGGTCAGTCCCCAGCCCAGTCCACCCAGGCCCAGCAGGGCGACCGCCAGAGGCAATCCGAGCAGACCCACCGCGATGAAGGTGCCCACGGCCAGCGCGCTCGCACCGGCAAGCCCCAGGGGATGCCGGCTCAGGGTAGACAGGAGCTTGAGCCCGGTGGCGGCCACCAGGCCCGCGGCCACTGCGCCCATGCCGCGCAGGGCGCCAGCCACCTGGGGGAGCTGACCATACTGGGTGTACAAGAGGGCCAGCACCAGCACCACGGCCAGCGGCGCCAGCAGCATGCCTGCCAGGGCCGCCATGGCGCCGCGCCAGCCGAAGTAGCGGCTACCGATCATGAGTGAAAGGTTGACCACGTTAGGCCCGGGCATGATTTGCGCCACCGCCCATTCCTCCACGAACTCCTCGCGCGTCATCCAGCGCTTGCGCTCCACCAGTTCGCGCTGAGCCACCGCAAGTACCCCGCCAAAACCCTGCAGCGCCAGGAGGGTGAACGAGAGGAATAGATCTCCCAGGGAACGGGGCTGCGCGAGCGGGGCGTTGGTTTCGGTCACGCTGAGATTATCGGCGGCCGCGCTGGCCGGCCGCGGCAGTGAATAAATCACGCGAAGCGGGAGTTCGTCTGTCCCGGGCAGCACGCGTCTCGTTCCGAGGGTCGGCGTCGATAGGATGGCTCCTACACCTTTGTGCGACTTTCCCCTCTTGAAAGCGAGTGATGTCGGATCTTTCCTCCCGCCCTGAATGCAGCAAGGACGAACAGCCCGCCGACGGGTGGTGGCCTGCCCTGAAGAAGGCTGCTTCCCGTGTCTCGGACTGGTTCGTGGTGCAGGGTCTGTCGGTGCGTGTGCTGGTGCTGGCCCTGGCAGTGCTGATTCCGGCCACAGGCTTTTACTCGCTGGCCGTATGGCGCAAACAGACGCAGGTGGCCCAGGAGGTGCAGCAGATGGCGGGCCAGACCGGGGTCGATCGTCTGTGGAGCCTCAACGAGAGCCTGCCGGTGGTGTTTGGAACCGGGTCGCTGCTGGGGTTCCTGGAGCGACATCCGGTGGAGCGCATCACCGTGATCTACCGGCCGCTGCTGTGGAACGTCTCCGAGCGCTTCGTGCTGGTGGAATCCGAAGGCCGCCAGCATGCCTACTACCCCTCGGACATGGAGACCCAGATCTTCTCCGACCGCGCGGTGACGGCCGCATGGGGCGGCAAACTCACCTTTGTACCGCGCGAGGAACTCGGTGCCGCCAGTCGGGCCATGGTGGAACGCCTGGACCAGCGCTTTGCTGGCGCGCGACCCCATTCCGAGAAGCAAGGCTGGAAGGCCGGCGTGAGCGGCGTACTCTCGGGTGCGCTCACGCTGGGCCTGATCGGATTCTTGTTCTTCCAGCTGCGAGGGCAGTACAAGTCGCTCAAGTTCATCGAGGCGGGCCAGGTGCAAGGCAGCCTGGAGGACCTGGTGGGCATGGACGACATCAAGGCCGAAGTCGCCCAGATCAAGGACCAGTACCAGCGCCGCGCCGAGTACGCCGAGTACGGCATCCACAAACCGTTCAACGTGATGTTCAGCGGCCCGGCCGGCACCGGCAAGACCAAGCTGGCGTCGTATCTCGCCAAGGAGCTGGGCCTGCCGATCCTGTTTCACTCGGCGGTGAACCTCGAGACGGGCTATGTGGGCGGCGGTGCCAGCACTTTGAGCCGCATTGTCTCGATGGCGCAGCGGCGCCGCAAATGCATCGTGTTCCTGGACGAGGCGCAGGATCTGTTCATGAAGCGCGGTGGCCACCGCAAGTTCGATGACGATACGCAAAACATGCTGCTGGCGGTGCTCGATGGTGTGCGTACGAAGAACGACGCCGAAATCATCTGGATCGTCGCGAGCAACTTCAACTCCGAGCAAATGCAGATGGACGAGGCCATGCTCCGCCGCTTCCAGATGAAGGTGGATTTCCGCCTTCCTAACCTCGAGGAGCGCGCCGCCATCATCAGCCACTACCTGTCGCAGCGTTCGGGCAAGGTAGCCGGCGATCTGGATCTGCGCCACCTGGCCGAGATCACCGAGGGCCGCAGCCCCGCGGACTTGGAAACCATCGTGAACCAGGCGGGCATCAGCGCGGTGCAGGTCGGGGCGATGATCGGCACCGACACCCTGATGCAAGCGGCCGAGCGCGTGCTCGTGGGCAACGTCAACACCAACAGTACCCAGGAGCGACACCGTGACCGCCGCATCGTCGCCGTGCACGAGTGGGGCCATTTCCTGGTGGACCTCGAGCAGGAGCGACAGCGCTGCGGCGATGACTGGGACCGGATCCTCGGCGAGATGAAGACCCTGAAGATTTCGCTCAAGGCCAGTCCCCGCCATAACGCGCTGGGCTTTGTCTTTCACAAGCAAGGCAGCAACTTGCTCAAGACCAAGGCCGACATCGAGCACGACGTGCGCATGCTCCTGGGCGGCATGGCCAATGAAGAACTCTTTTTCGGCGAGGACGGCACCACCAATGGCGCACACAACGACATCACCCGCGTGACCCGGCTGCTGCATCACGCGGTGGGTGAGATGGGCATGTACCGCAAGACCCGCCTGAACTTCGGCGCGCTGGCGGGCGAGGGCGGGCATCGCGCGATCGACGAGGAAACGCGCAGCATCATGGAAGACCAGAGCGAGCGCCTGTACCGTGAGACCAAAGACCTGCTTGCTCGCCTCAAACCCCTGACCGAGCACCTGGCGGGCAAGCTGATGGAAGCTGGGGAGATGAGCCTAAAGGAGGCCCTGGCCGAGATCCGTCGCTTCGAAGTGGCCTGCCACAGCTTCAATAACCGGGTGGGCCTGCCGCAAGCGTTGTGAGGGCGACGCAGCAGCCATGAAAAAAGCCGCCTGCGTGGCGGCTTTTTCGCAAGGGTAGGACGGACCTCAGAGGCGGGCCAGGCGCTCCAGCGCGGTGTGCAGCGTCTCGTCCTTTTTCGCGAAACAAAAGCGCACCACCCGCTGGTCAAAACTGTCGCCATAAAAGGCCGACAGCGGGATCGCCGCCACGCCTACCTCGCGCGTGAGCCACTGGCAGAACTCGGCCTCGGGCAGATCGCTCACGTCTGAAATGTCCACGCACTGAAAGTAGCTGCCCTCGCTGGGCAGCAGCCGCAGCCGCGTGCTCGCCAGCCCCTGGCGGAACAGGTCGCGCTTGCGCTGGTAGAAGGCGGGCAGATCGCGGTAGGGGCGCTCGTCGGCCATGTAGGCCGCCAGGCCGTATTGCACCGGGGTGTTCACGGTAAAGACGTTGAACTGGTGCACCTTGCGAAATTCGGTGGTGAGGGACGCGGGAGCGGCCACATAGCCCACCTTCCAGCCGGTGACGTGGTAGGTCTTGCCAAAGCTCGAGACGATGAAGGCTCGGGCCGCCAGACCCGGGAAGGAGGCCGCGCTCTGGTGCGGGTGACCGTCGAAGGCCATGTGCTCATACACCTCGTCGCTGATCAGGAGCACGTCGGTGGGGGCCAGCAGGTCTTGCAGCGCGAGCATCTCCTGGCGGGTCCAGACCGTGGCACTGGGGTTGTGCGGGCTGTTCACCAGGATCGCACGGGTGCGTGGTGTCATCGCAGCCGAGATGCGTGCAAAGTCGGGGCGGAAGGTGCCCGGCGTGAGCGGCACGCGCACCACAGTGCCGCCTGCCAGCTCGATGTTGGGAACGTAGCTGTCGTAGCAGGGCTCCTGCACGATGACCTCGTCGCCAGGACGGACGACCGCCAAGATGGCGGTGATGATGGCCTGCGTCGCGCCGGCGGTGACGGTGATCTCGGCGGCCGGGTCGTAGCGGCGCCCATACATTGCCTCGACCTTGGCGCTGATCGTCTCGCGCAGCACCGGCACACCCGTCATGGGCGGGTACTGGTTGTGGCCCTGCACCATGGCGTCGGTCACGCCCTGCACCAGCTTGGGGTCGCAGGCGAAGTCCGGAAAGCCCTGGCCGAGGTTCACCGCCTTGTATTCGGTGGCCATGGCCGACATGACGGTGAAGATGGTCGTGCCGACGGCGGGCAGCTTGGTTTCAACGGTGGGAGTGCGTACAGCGGTCATGACGAGTTCGAGTTGTCAGTGCAAAGGCGAAGTGGCAAAGAAGTCCCCACGCCCGCACACAGGGCTGCCGAGAGGGGGGAAGCGCCGAAGGCGCTTCGGGGGGTGGTCACAGTTCATAGTCGTTGACCTGGCCGGAGAGGGCTTTTGCGATCAGGTGGCGGTCCAGTCGGTCCGACAGGAGCTCGGCGAATTGCAGAACGAAGTTGCGCAGATAGGCGCTGCGCTTGAACGCAATGCGGGCCACATTCTGGCCGAACAGCGCACCCAGCGGCCGCACCACCAGGTCGGCGTTGCCACCGTCCTCACGCACGGCCATCTCGGCCACGATGCCCACGCCCAGACCCAGGCGCACATAGGTCTTGATCACGTCCGAGTCGATAGCTTCCAATGCGATGCGCGGTTGCAGTTTTTTCTGGGCGAAGGCGGCGTCGATGCGGGTGCGGCCGGTGAAGGACGGGTGGTAGGTGATGATCGGCTCGGCCGCCAGATCCTCCAGCGTGATGCGGTCTTTGGCCGCCAGCGGGTGGCCAGCGGGCATGACCAGCACATGCTGCCATTCGTAGCAGGGCAGCGTGACCAGCTCCGGGTAGTCGGCCAGCGACTCGGTGGCGATGCCGACTTCGGCGACTTCATCCAGCACCATGCGCGCCACCTGGTCCGGCGAGCCCTGGTGCAGGCTCACGTTGACCTTGGGATAGGCCTCGCGCAGCTTGGCTATCGGCGTTGGCAAGACATAGCGAGCCTGGGTGTGGGTGGTGGCGATGGACAGCGTCCCACTGTCCTGGGCGCTGAACTGCTCGCCGATGCGCTTCAAGTTGCCGACCTCCCGCATGATCACCTCGATGCTGCGCAGCACATGCTGGCCGGGCTCGGTGATGCGCTTGAGGCGCTTGCCGTGGCGGGCGAAGATCTCGACGCCCAGTTCCTCTTCGAGTTCGATGATGGCCTTGGACACCCCGGGCTGTGAGGTGTGCAGGGCCTTGGCCGCCTCGGTGAGGTTCAGGTTTCGGCGGGCCGCTTCCTGCACGAATCGGAACTGGTGCAAATTCATATCGAATTTCTACTAAAGCAGAAATTCATTATGCATTAAATCGTCTATCAGAGTGGTTCAAGGCGGCCCCGCAAGGTCCGCCAGCAGGTCCAAAAGGCGCTCGTTCTCGCCCACCGGCGGGCGCAGGTCCCAGGTCACCTGAGGGTGCAGTCGCCGCAGGCCTTCGACCAGTGTCGGCAGGTCCTCGCGGACATGACGACCCGCCCCCAGGAACATCGGCACGATGCGCACCGTGTTCAGGCCCAAGGCTGCCAGTTCGGCTGCTGTGGTCGGGAGGTCGGGCTCGGTGAGCTCCAGGTAGGCGCAGCGCACGGGGGTCTCCGGCGACCGCGCCGCCATCCGGGCCGCCACGGCCTCCATGGGCCGTCGCCACAGCGGGTCGCGCGAGCCGTGCGCAAAAAGGATGACGCCTGTAGCACTCATCGTCGCAGCACCAGCCAGCCAAAGGCCCCGAGGGACATCAGCGTGTAGATCAGGCCTGGCGCCGCCGCCGTGAGCCAGGGCAGCCAGTTGCCCAGGTTGCCGACATAGCCAAACACGTTGTTTAAGAGGAAGAAGCTGATGCCAATGAGGACGCCGCCAAACACATAGCCCGTGATACCCCCCGAGCGGAAATGCAGGTAGGCAAAGGGCAGGGCCAGCACCACCATCACCAGGCAGCTCAGGGGATAAAACACCTTGCGCCAAAACTCGATCTCGTAGCGCTGTGAGGTCTGGCCATTGGACTCCAGGTGGCGGATGTACTGGAACAGGTCGAGGGTGCGCATGCGCTCGGGCTTGAGGAGGGCGACCGAGACCATCTCCGGGGTGATCGAGGTGGGCCACTCGACTCGGGATTGGCGCTGACCTGCCGCCACCGCTGCGCCCGACTCCGAGGCGCGGAACTCGATGCGCTCCACGTCCCTCAGGATCCAGGACGTCTCGCCAAATTCGGCTCGCCGGGCCTGGACCATGGACATCATGATGCCGCGCAGGTCCGACTCGAAGATGCGTACTCCCTCCAGATCCCCGTCTGGTGAGAGGGCGGCGACGTTGACGGTATAGGTGCGCTCCGGCTGCCGCTCTTTGAGCCAGGCACCGGTCTGGCCGATGGAGAGCTTGCCCTGGTAGCGGGCCTTGAGCATCTGGCCGGCGCGGTCTGCCGCCGGGGCGAGGTAGTCGCCTGCCGCGAAGGTCAGGAGGGTGAACACCACGCCCAGCCCCAGCAGCGAGCGCAGGGCACGGCCGGGCCCCAGGCCCGAAGTGCGCAAGATGGTGTATTCCGAACTCTGCGCCAGGCGCGCCATCACGAAGATGGTGCCAATCAGCACGGCGATGGGCAGCAACTCATACAGGTGGTTGGGCACCTGTAGCAGCACGAACAGCATGGCGTGCGTGATGCGGTAATTGCCGCTGCCCCGGGTGACCTCGGGCAGTTCGTCGACGAAGTCGAAGAAGAAGAACAGCGCGAGAAAGCCCAGGGCCACGAAGGCCACGGCGAGCAGGACCTCGCGGTAAATCAGGCGGCGAATCGTGACCATGGCCTAGGCTCCCGCCCCTGCCGGGCGCCGCAACCGGGGCCACCAGCGCCAGTTGTGATGCTGCTTGAGCAGCCACAGCATGGCGCACGCGAAGACGCCGCCATGCAGGGCGATCATGAAGCCGCCCAGGCTGGCGCGGCCGCTGGCAATCCAGCTCTGCCCGAGATTGATCAGGTTGTAGTAGACGACGAAGGCAAAGAGGGCGAATAACAGGTTGCCGCTGCGCGTGGCGCGTGGGTTCACGCTGGAGACCGTGATGGCAATCACCACGAAGTTCAGGGCGGCCAGGGCCAGCCCCATGCGCCAGGCCAGCTCGCCCTGGTGCACCGGCGTCGGGTCGCGCAGGAGCGCAGGGGTGCTGCGGGTGCGGGCCGGGACGTCGGCATTGGCGGCGAGCGTGGCGGTGTTCACCCGGTTGCCCATCTCGACGAAGTCGGTCACCCGCAGGCCAGTGCCGTCCAGCGCGCGCTGCACGCGCTGACCGTTGGAGAGCAAAAGGAAATCGGAGTTGCCCTCGGTCACCACCCGCCCCGAGCGGGCCGAGGTGATGGTCTCGCGGCCGTGGTCCGCGCTGGCAATGAAGACGTTTTTGCCGGACTTGTTGTCTGGCGTGTCCTTGTCCACGAAAAACACCCGGGTGCCGCTGGCCGATTCCTGGAATTGCCCTGGCGCCACGCGCTCGAGGTCACCGCGGCTGCCGTAGCGGTCTTTGAGTTCGGCCGTCTGGCGGTTGGCCCAGGGCCAGGCCACCAGCCCCAGGAGTGCGATCACCAGCAGCACCGGCCAGGCAAAGGCGAGCAGGGGACGTATGAGGGAAGTGAGTCCACGGCCGGCGGAGAACCAGATCACCATTTCGCTGTCCCGGTACAGGCGCGAGAGGGTGCCGACGATGGCGATGAAGAGCGAGAGCGTGAGCACCGGCGGCAGGTAACTCAGGACGGTGTAGCCCATCACCATCATCACTTCCTGCGGGTTCACGCTGCCACGGCTGGCCTGACTGAGCGTGCGGATCAGGGTCATGGTCATGACGATCGTGATCAGCACCACCAGGGTCGCCCCGAAGCTGCGGGACAGCTCCTTGCGGAGGGAGGAATGGAATAACATCAGCGCGCAACGCAACAGCAACGGGCAGCGAATCACGCATTATGGACTTTGAACTGAAGACCCTGGACCTGGCCCGCGCCTGCGCGCAAAAGGCGGACGCACTGGTCGTGCTCATCGACGAGGATTTCAAGCCGGGGAAGGACCCGGTCTCGCGTCTGGCAGCGGATGCCTTGGCCGCCGGGAGCTTCAGCGCTCAGGCCGGCAGGTCGCTCTCGGCCTGGCGGGCAACCGGGGTCACCGCGCCGAGGCTGATGCTGGTCGGCGTGGGCGCCGGGTCGTCCAAGGCGGTCCAGGCCGCGGTGCGCTCGGCTGTCACCGCCCTGCGAGGCAATGGCGTGCGCAAGCTCGTGCTGTGCCTGCCTGGCGAATGGGCCAGCGGCGTGCGGGCGGCCGTCCAGGCGGCCAGCGAAGCCAGTTATGTGTACGTGGCCACCAAGCCAGAGGCCAAGCCGCGCGAACTGTCCAAGGTGGTGGTCGGCGTGCCGGACGCGGCGGTCTTGCGCCAGGCCTTCGAGGCCGCCCGCGGCACGGCCCGGGGCATCGAATTCGCCCGCGAGGTCGCCAACCTGCCCCCCAATATCGCCACCCCAACCCGGTTGGGCGAGGAGGCGCGCAAGCTGGCCCGCAGCGCCGGCTTTCAGTGCCAGGTGCTGGGGCCCAAGGAGGTCGCCCGCCTGGGCATGGGCTCTTTCATGGCCGTGGCCCAGGGCTCGCGCCAGCCCCTGCGCTTCATCGTCCTGAAGTACCAAGGCGCCGCGTCCTCCGCAGCGCCCGTGGTCCTGGTCGGCAAGGGCATCACCTTCGACAGCGGGGGCATTTCCATCAAGCCGGCGGCCGAGATGGACGAAATGAAGTTCGACATGGGCGGCGCGGCCAGCGTGCTGGGCACTTTCCGGGCCTTGGCCGAGATCAAGCCCAAGGTCAACGTGGTCGGACTGATCCCCAGCTGCGAGAACATGCCGGGCGGAGGCGCCTTCAAGCCGGGCGATGTGGTGACCAGCATGAGTGGGCAGACCATCGAGGTCCTCAACACCGACGCCGAGGGCCGCCTCATTCTGTGCGACGCCCTGACCTACGCCGAGCGTTTCGACCCCCACACCGTGATCGATATCGCCACGCTCACCGGCGCCTGCGTGGTAGCCCTGGGCTCCGTGCGCAGCGGCCTTTTCACCACCGACGACGAGCTTGCCCACGCACTGCAGGAGGCTGGCGACTCGGCTCTGGATCCGTGCTGGCGCATGCCGCTGGACGACGAATACGCCGAGGGCCTGAAGACCCATTTTGCGGACGTCGCCAACGTCGCGGGGCGACAGGCTGGGGCGGTCACCGCCGCCAAGTTCCTCCAGCGCTTTGCTCGCGCCTATCCCTGGGCGCACCTGGACATCGCGGGCACCGCTTGGAAGGGGGGCGCTGCCAAGGGCGCCACGGGCCGGCCGGTGGGCCTGCTGGTGGACTATCTGCTGGGCCAACAGGCCACGCCCTCAGCCGGCCGCCGTCGTCCGGCGTCCGCGCCGGCGCGCAAGAAGCTCGCGACGGGCCGCAAGAAGAAGGCTTGAGCCGGACTCGCCCGCTTCATCCACCAGCCCCATTGCAGACCCCGTGACCAGCATCGCCTTCCACGTCAACCTAGCCGATCGCCTGGGCTACGCCTGCCGTTTGCTGCGCAAGGCGGCGGCCTCCGGCTCGCGCGTGGTGGTGACCGGGTCGGCCACCGATTTGCGGGCGCTGGATGCAGCCCTGTGGACCTTTTCCTCTCCCGATTTCGTGCCGCATGGCCTGGCCGACGCCTTGCCGCCCGCAATGCTGGCCCGCACGCCCATCGTCCTGGCCACCTCGGCCCGCGGGGCGCCTCACCAGCAGGTGCTGGTCAACCTGGACGACGCCGTCCCGGAAGGCTTCGAGGGGTTCGAGCGCTTGATCGAGCTGGTGTCCGGCGACGAGGACCCGCTGCGGCAGGCGAGGGTGCGCTGGAAGCATTACGCCGACCGGGGCTATGCCTTGACCAAGGTCGACCAAAAGGAGCTCGCATGAAGGACGCTGGTCCCCCGCGATTCGTCCCCATCCTCACCGAAGTGGTGCAGGGAGCGGACAGTCAGGACGCCTCCTCGGAGGCCGCGGCCGCGGCGCGCGAAAAGCAGTTGGCCGAGAGGGTCCGCGCCCGGGTGCTGGCCGAACTCGAGCCGATGGTGCTCGACGCCTTGCGGACCGCTCAGGCCCAACAGTTCTCCGCCCTCGAGGCGCGTGTGCGTGCGGACCTGGCCGCCCGGGTCGCCCGCCTTGTGGACGAGGCCATGGCGCCACCGGCCCAGGACTGAAGCGGAAGGGGGCCTGCCCCCGGGGTTTTCCTAAGCCCTTCCCGGTTAATGGGCTCATTTCGTGCATTAAGCTTGCAGCACGTGTCGCAAACAATGGCGCGGTTTTGTCATTACCCCCGGATTAATTACCACCTGGAGATTGCTCGAATGAAGACCCAACTGAAAATGACCGTCCTGGCCAGTGCCATCCTCGTGGCTGGCACCAGCTACGCCCAGGAACTGGTTGTGAAGATCGGCCATGTGGCCCCCACCTCCGGCGCCATCGCCCACCTGGGCAAGGACAACGAGAACGGCGCCCGCATGGCCATCGAGGAGCTCAACGCCAAGGGCGTGACCATCGGCGGCAAGAAGGCCAAGTTCGAACTGATCGCCGAAGACGATGCGGCCGATCCCAAGCAGGGCACCGCGGCCGCCCAGAAGCTGGTCGACCAGAAGGTCAACGGCGTGATCGGCCACCTGAACTCCGGCACCTCGATCCCGGCCTCCACCATCTACAGCAACGCCGGCATCCCCCAGATCTCGCCCTCCGCTACCAACCCCAAGTTCACCCGCCAGGGCCTGAAGACCACCTTCCGCGTGGTGGCCGATGACGTGCACCTGGGGGGCACCCTGGGCAAGTACGCCGTCAAGGACCTCAAGGGCAAGAGCATCGCCGTCGTTGACGACCGCACCGCCTACGGCCAGGGTGTCGCTGACGAATTCGAGAAGGCCGTCAAGGCCGCCGGCGGCAAGATCGTCGGCCGCGAATTCACTACCGACAAGTCCACCGACTTCATGGCCATCCTCACCACGATCAAAGGCAAGAAGCCCGACGTCGTGTTCTTCGGCGGCATGGACGCCGTGGCCGGCCCGATGCTCAAGCAGATGAAGTCGCTGGGCATTAACGCCAAGTTCATGGGCGGCGACGGCATCTGCTCGTCCGAGCTGGCCAAGCTGGCCGGTGACGCCATGGCCGACGGCCAGGTGGTGTGCGCCGAGGCTGGCGGCGTCGACGGCGCCCAGAAGAAAGACCTGGACGCCTTCAACGCCAAGTTCAAGGCCAAGTACAACGCCGATGTGCAGGTGTATGCCCCCTACGTGTACGACGCTGTCAACGTGATGGCCGCCGCCATGGTCAAGGCCAACTCGGCCGACCCGAAGGTCTACCTGCCCGTGCTGGCCAAGACCGCCGGCTTCAAGGGCGTGACCGGCACGATCTCCTTCGACCAGAAGGGTGACATCAAGAACGGCGCCCTGACCCTGTACACCTACAAGGCCGGCAAGCGCGACGCGATCGCCGTCGTGCGCTGACCCTGCAGGAACAGGCCCGCTTGCGGGCCTGTCTGCGAGCCGCCCTTCGGGGCGGCTTTTTTTTTCGTCGTCGCTGTCGCGGCCCTGGGTCGGGCGTCAGTGCCGACGGCTTCTTTCGGTAGGCATGGGCCTACGACTCAGGTGCGGTGCGGACTTGCGGCCCATCCGCCCAGCGCCTGGCTTGTCCGTGCGTCGATCCGTCACTAAGCTGCGCCGGGCCACGCATGCCTTGCTGGTCAACCCGCCGGAACTTTTGAGGGCGCTGCGCGCCTGGATGCCCCCATGAACGACCCCCACCGCGCCGACATCCTGATGCAGGCACATGCCGCCGAGCGAGAAGCCCTGGCGCGGGAGCAAGCGGCGCGTGCAGCGGCCGAACAAGCCAGTGCGCGCGCGGACTTCCTGGCCCACGCCAGCCAGGTGCTCGGTCGGTCGCTGGACCTCGGCGAGACCCGCAAGGCCTTGCTGGCCCTGGCGGTGCCGAAGCTGGGGGAGCAGGCCTGGCTGGTCGATGCGCGCGGTGTGGCCGAGCCCCGTCCCTTGCCTGGTCGTTGGCGCGAGGCGGTGGTGCGGGCGCTGGCAAGCGGTGTGCAGGGGCCGGCGGGCGAGCCGCTTGGCGAGGAGGCGGCCGGGCCCCAGGACTGCGCGATCCTGCCGCTTTGCCCGGGGCAGCCCGAATCGGGCGCGCTGGTGTTGCGCGCTGGCGCGGGCACCCTGCAGGGGGCCTGCCTTGCCCTGGCCCGAGAAGTGGTGAGCCGCGCCGCCATGGCCCTGGACAACGCGCGCCTGTATGCCGCGGTGCGAGAGGCCGACCGGCGCAAGAACGAATTCCTGGCCATGCTGGCTCACGAACTGCGCAACCCTCTGGCCCCGATCCGCAACGCAGTGCACATCATGCAGGGCGTGCCGCAGGCGCCGCCACCTCTGGGCTGGGCCCGTGACGTGATCAGCCGGCAGGCGGCGCACATGACACGGCTGATCGACGACCTGCTGGATGTCTCACGCATCGTGCAGGGCAAGGTCGCTGTGCACCCGCAGCGGATCACGCTGGGGAGCGTCATCGAGCGCTGCGCCGAGTCCATGGCGCCTCGGCTGGCGCAACGCCAGCAGGTGATGCGGCTGGACGTACCCGATGGTGCGCTCGCGCTGGAGGGTGACCTGGTGCGCCTCACGCAAGTCCTGAGCAACCTGGTGCACAACGCCTCCAAGTTCTCGCCCCCGGGCACGGTGATCGAGCTGCAGGCGCGCACCGAAGGTGGCGAGCTGGTCCTGTCCGTGATCGACCAGGGCTGCGGCCTGGAGCCGGCGCTGCTGCCTCGGATCTTTGATCTCTTCGTCCAGGGCGACCAAGCCCTGGACCGGTCTGAGGGGGGCCTGGGCATCGGCCTGACCCTGGTGCATCACTTGGTCGAACTGCACGGGGGACGGGTACAGGCCTACAGCGAGGGAAAAGGGCAGGGGACGCAGGTGGTGGTGCGGCTGCCACTGGCCACCGGAACTTCGCCTGTGTCTTTGACTTCGCCCGTCCCTGATCCAACACCTGACTCCACCCCCGCGCCCATGCCTCTGCCACTTCAGACCGCCGCGCCGGCGGCGCGTGAGAACCCGCCCGGCGCGCGCCGGGTGCTGGTGGTCGACGACCAGGAGGCCTCGGCCGAGACCCTCACCCTGTTGTTGGAGATGGAGGGTTTCGAGGTGCGCGTAGCGCACGAGGGTGTGGGGGCGCTTGCCGTGGCGCAGGCCTTTCGGCCCGAGGCGGTGCTGCTGGACATCGGGCTGCCAGGCCTGAGCGGCTTTGAGGTGGCGGCCTGCCTGCGCGAAGATCCAGTCTGCCGCGAGGCGCTGCTGGTGGCGCTGACTGGTTATGGGGAGGCCGGCAGCCGGGCCCGGTCGGCCGAGGCGGGATTCGACGTGCACATGGTCAAGCCGGCCGACGTGGATCGTCTGTTGTCCCTCCTGGCCGACCCGCAGGCGGCACGCCGCAGGCAGCCGGCTTGAGGCGGACTGCTACAATGGCGGGCTTCGGAGAGGTGGATGAGCGGTTTAAGTCGCACGCCTGGAAAGCGTGTGAGGGTTAATAGCCCTCCGCGGGTTCGAATCCCGCCCTCTCCGCCAGATAGTCAGTAAATAAGCGCCTTTCGGGCGCTTTTTTGTTTCTACCCACCAATTAACCCACCATCAAGCTTCAGTCTACGGAGCCTGCTGGTGAGCGGCCTTGCGCAGGTACTCGTTGCTGCCCAAATCTGGGGTCCATTTGATTTCAGTGCAGAAAGTGACGGTTCGTGCCTCCCCGCAGAGCGAGGATTGGCGCGGGGTCTGCTCCAGGGGCGAGCGTAAGTGCTTGTCACGCTTTGAGTTTCTGTTGGTCTCCTAATCGGTCGCTGAGAGCCTGTTTGCGTGGTCGATTTCAGCTGCCAGCACTCGTTTTCGCTGCAGCAATTGACGGCAGGATCTGACCGGCGTAACGTTCCAGCGGGAAGCGGAAGACGCCGCGCAGGTTGATCCCCTCCAAGCGCGTCGGTGCAATGCGCCCAGTCAACTCAGGCGGCACGATCTGTCGCCTGTTGGCCCATCGGTCCAGTACGGCCTGCATCTGAGCCGTGTTCCACGCCATCACGATGTTGGCCAACAGGCTCAAGGCGTCGGCCACTGCCTGCATCTCGTCGGTACGCCGAGCCTGGGCCGATCCAACACGACCGGTGTAGATGGCGCGCTTGAGCGCGTTCACCGCCTCGCCCCGGTTCAGAACCCGGCGCAGTTCCCTGCGGAAGCCGGCATTGACGAAGTAGTCCGCCAGGAAGGCGGTCCTGAGCAGCTTGCCCAACTGCACACCGGCGTCGTAGATCGGGTCCCCGCGCGCCGCAGAACCGAACCTGGCCAGCGCCGTCACCGCACTGGCGTGACCTGTCTGCACCGAGGCCGCCAGATGCACCAGCTGGTCCCAATGAGCTTCGATCAGTGTCGTGTCCACGCTGGCCTCACACACGGCGGCGATCTCCACAGGGATTGTCATTCCTCGCGGCACGAACAGGTGGCGTTGCCGCAGTTCGCGCAGCCGCGGGCATAGATCGAAGCCCAGCAGACGCGATAGCGCCATCGCGAAGTCGGTGTAGCCGTGCGTGTCGACAGCCAACTGCGACACCTCCACCCGCTCCTGTCTCACCACCCCTTCGATGGCGGCACCGGCCTGGCGCTCATTGAGCACAATCGGCTGGGCGTGGAAGATTCCCCAACGATCGCGCACGTGGCTGTAAACGCCGATGGAGGCTGTCTGGCGTCGTGGATCCTGGCGTGCCTGCCATACCCGGCGGCTGGTCTCCAGACTCATCATGTCCGAGGAGGCCAGATCGGCTCGGCCCCACGTTGCCGCTACCGCATGGCGCTGCATGAACTCCAGCACCGCCTGGCAGGCCAGGGCCAGCCGCCGCTCATCGCCCGCCCAGCGCATTGCCTGGCGGATGCTGGGAGCCGATAGCTGCGGGATCATGCGGGCGCACTCTGCGGCCGTCAGGCTGGTGCCGTGCGCCAATATGCCGGCGTAGGTCATCAGCAGTTCCTGGCTCGATCTGGGCTCACGCCCGAGCATGATCCAGCTGAAGCGCACCTGAGCGTCCACGGCCAGGATGACCTCTGGCAGTTGCACCTCGCCGATGCGCTGGTCAAGCCGGCTACGCAGTTTGGTGACTTCGGGATCTTCGTCTTCGGCGGCCAGGGGCGCCAAGTGCAACTCGTCGTCCACGCGCAGCAATCCGACGCGAGTGGCAGCCGCCACCGCGTCGATACCTGTGCGAACGCGTGCAAGCAACGGTGTGAGGAAGTCACTGGCCTTGGCCGGCAGCTGCAGCCGGGCGTAGTGGCGCCGGGCTTCGGTCTTCCAGCGCTCATCCGGGATGAACAGCCGCTCGCGGCCGCGGAAGCTCAAGGAGTGCTCAATCCAGACCGAGCCGTTGCGCAGCGCTCGGCGCAAGGCAAACAGAGTGGCCACCTCCAATGCCCGGAACGCCCGCTCACGGTCGACGTCAGCGATGGCTTGACGCCATGCCGGGCCCAGGCGCGCTGCCGTGACCTCGCCCGGCAGGCTCTTGGTGCCGCCAGCGTACAGGGTGCGCAGCCTGTCCAACGCGTCGATGGCCGGATGCTCGCCCGTGGCTTGCCAGGCCAGCCCGCTCACTGCCACCAGCAGCGAGCGCACCGGGGCAATGGCGTCGATGAGGTGCTGGCGGATGATCGACGCTCGACTGGGCGGGCGCCGGGCACGCTTGACCGCGACCAGACTGACCAAGCGCGAACGCAGTTCGGCATCTGGCACCTTCTCCTGGGCCGCAAGATCGGTCAGTTCCTGGAGCAATTGCTGGTACTGCTGCGCCCAGTCAACCGTTGCCGTCACACCGTCGGCGCACTGCCGCCAGAGGTCGGCCACACGACGCTGGAACATGAGGATGAGCTGATCTGTGGCCGTCAGCAGGCAATAGCGCAGGAAGCAGGCCATCTCGACAGTGCGTGCCGGCTCCTTGATCCGGGCGCTGATCGAGGGCGCACGGGAGGCCATGCGCCGCGCATACCGGCGCACCAATACGTCGTTGAGATGGCCCAAGTGTTGATCGATCCCCAAATCCGTCAGGAAGGCAATACGTTCGAGCACCTCGGTGATCTGGCGCGTCGAGTGCTTGGCCGGTGCGCTCCACAGCCAGCTCTGGCTGTGCTGGCCATCCAGGCGCGCACTGTCCAGCGCCGACGCCCAGCGTTTGAGAAGGCCGGGTGGCACTGCGGCTCGGATCGCCTGGGCAGTGGCGGCCTCGAGTTCGGTCAGTGCAACCGCCACCAGGCTGCGGATGACACGGTCGTGCACGATGAGGAGCCGGTGTTCGTACAACCAATGCCGGGCATGCAGCAGCAGCCGCTCACGATCGGCGCTGTGGGTCACTTCATCGCGCAGAACTCGCACCAACGCTCGACGCTGGTGCTCGGTCATCCAGGCAAAGCCCAGCGCCTCGCAGGCCTGCTGCTGGTGATCGAACAGGGTTCGGCCACGGGCGTACAGCGCACGCAGCGACGCCAGGTCGGGGGTGGTGATGCCCAGCATCTGGCCCAGGTGACGCAGCAAGACGGGCGGGACCGCACGCACACTGTTTAGCGGCCGGCCGCTCATGCGCACGAAACCGATGTGCAGTGCCAGGCCCAGCTTGTGGTTGTCGCCTCGCCGCCTTGAGATCAGCTCCAGCTCGGCTTGACTGAAGCTGAAGAAGGCCTGGAGTTCAAAGTCAGTGAGCTCGCGCGGCAGATCGCGCAGGCCAAGGTATGGGGTCTGCCAGCCTTGC
>JBEAZV010000095.1:0-9614 GCA_041159245.1 Pseudomonadota bacterium | reverse complement strand
AGCATGACGGCGCGCCGTCGCAACATGGCCGAACACAGCATCGAGGTGGTGGGCGCGCAGCTGCGGGCCATGATGCCCTGGATCGCCAAGAACAAGCTGGTCGACCAGACCCGCAACTGAGGCCCCACGCTCCCCTGAAAGCCGCCTGCGGGCGGCTTTTTCGTGCCCGGCGGCGGGGTGGTAAGGCTTGGTTACACTGCCCGGATGCTCGAAGGATCCGATCCGCCACGCCAGCCCGACCCCGAGGGGGAGGGGCCGCCGCCTCGCAAGCCCTCCAAGGGCATTTATGTCCTGCCAAACCTGTTCACGCTCGCAGCGCTGTTCGGTGGCTTCTACGCGGTCGTCATGGCCATGAACGACCGCTTTGACCTGGCGGCCCTGGGCGTGTTCAGCGCCATGGTCCTGGACAGCCTGGACGGGCGGGTCGCCCGCATGACCAACACCCAGAGCGCCTTCGGTGAGCAGATGGACTCGCTCTCGGACATGGTGTCCTTCGGCGCCGCGCCGGCCCTGATTGCCTACGAGTGGTCACTCAAGGGCCTTGGGCGCTGGGGCTGGGTCGCGGCCTTCGTCTATTGCGCCTGCGCCGCGCTGCGCCTGGCTCGCTTCAACGTGAACACCGCGGTGGTGGACAAGCGCTATTTCCAGGGCCTGCCCTCGCCCGCGGCGGCGGCGCTGGTAACGGGCTTCATCTGGCTGATGAACGACTACGCGGTGGCGGGCAACGAGGTGCGCTGGGTGATGTTCGCCTTCGCGCTCTATGCCGGCCTGACCATGGTGACCAATGTGCCGTTCTACAGCTTCAAGGACGTGTCCATGAAGAAGTCAGTGCCTTTCGCGGTGATCGTGCTGCTGGCGCTGGTGATCGCCGTGATCAACCTCCATCCCCCGGCGGTGCTGTTCGGTCTGTTCGTGCTCTATGGCCTGTCGGGTTACGCCCTGTATGGCTGGCGCCGCCTCAAGGGCGAGCCCACCAGCATGATCAGTACTTCCACCGATGAACCGGACGAGGCCGGCTTGCACAAGTGAGGCCAGGCTGTGTTACATTCCTGCGAATGAACCGCGACGCGCTCGCTCTACTTCTATCTCCCCACGGGCGGAGAAGGTAGCGTTCGCGTCACCCCCCTCACGGCCCGTGTGCATCCGCAGCGGGCCGTTTTGTTTTGTGCGCGCACCCGGGTCTTGAATCCACTGAAAGTTTGAGGAGTTCTCCATGGCAGACAAACTGATCATCTTCGACACGACCTTGCGTGATGGCGAGCAATCCCCCGGCGCGTCCATGACCCGCGACGAGAAGCTGCGTATTGCGCGCCAGCTCGAACGCCTGAAGGTCGACGTGATCGAGGCGGGCTTCGCGGCCAGCTCCAACGGTGACTTCGAGGCGGTGCAGGCGATCGCCAATGCGATCAAGGATTCCACCGTCTGTTCGCTCTCGCGCGCCAATGACCGCGACATCGCCCGTGCCGCCGAGGCCATCAAGGGTGCCAACCGGGGCCGCATCCACACCTTCATCGCCACCTCGCCGCTGCACATGGAAAAGAAGCTGCGCATGACGCCCGAGCAGGTGCTTGAGCAGGCCAAGCAGTCGGTGCGCTTCGCTCGCAATCTGTGCGGGGACATCGAGTTCTCCCCTGAGGACGGCTACCGCAGCGAGATGGACTTCCTGTGCCGCGTGCTCGAGGCGGTGATCGCCGAGGGCGCTACCACCATCAACGTGCCGGATACCGTGGGCTACGCCGTCCCCGAGCTGTATGGCAATTTCATCAAGACCCTGCGTGAGCGCATTCCCAACTCCGACAAGGCGATCTGGTCGGTGCATTGCCATAACGATCTGGGCATGGCCGTGGCCAACTCGCTGGCCGGCGTGAAGATCGGCGGCGCGCGCCAGGTGGAGTGCACCATCAACGGTCTGGGTGAACGCGCGGGCAATTGCTCGCTCGAAGAGATCGTCATGGCGGTCAAGACCCGCAAGGACTATTTCGGCCTGGACCTGAACATCGACACCCAGCACATCGTGGCGGCCAGCCGCATGGTGAGCCAGACCACTGGCTTCGTGGTGCAGCCCAATAAGGCGGTGGTGGGCGCCAACGCCTTCGCCCACGCCAGTGGCATTCACCAGGACGGCGTGCTCAAGGCCCGTGACACCTACGAAATCATGCGCGCCGAGGACGTGGGCTGGTCGGCCAACAAGATCGTCCTGGGCAAGCTCTCGGGCCGTAACGCCTTCAAGCAGCGCCTGCAGGAGCTGGGCGTGGCCATGGAGAGCGAGGCCGACATCAACGCCGCATTCGCACGCTTCAAGGAACTGGCCGACCGCAAGAGCGAGATCTTCGACGAGGACATCCTGGCCCTGGTCAGCGACGACGGGGCTGCGGGTGCCCAGGAGTCCTATGGGTTTGTCTCCCTCGCGCAACACAGCGAGACGGGGGAGCGCCCGCATGCCTGCGTGGTGTTCACGGTCGACGGCCGCGAGATTCGCGGTGAATCCGACGGCAACGGCCCAGTCGACGCGTCGCTCAAGGCCATCGAAAGCCACGTGAAGAGCGGGGCGGAAATGGTGCTTTATTCGGTGAACGCGATCAGCGGCTCCACTGAGAGCCAGGGCGAGGTGACGGTGCGGCTGCAAAATGCCGGCCGGGTAGTCAACGGGGTGGGGGCCGACCCCGATATCGTGGTGGCCTCGGCCAAGGCTTATCTGAGCGCGCTCAATAAGTTACAAAGTAAAGCGGATCGGGTGGCTGCACAAGGTTAGTTTCATTCCCTATAATTCGGTCACAGCCTGAAGAGTCAGGTCTAAGTGCTTGAATTAGCGCATTTTTTGGCGGTTGGAGGCGTGGCAGGTGTGAAATTTGCTGAATGCTGTCAAAAAATGCACACTGACGCCCTGCAAGGGGACGGATTGGAATGAACAAAACGCTGCATCGCTTGCTTCCCGTGGTCGTGGCCCTGCTCATGGCAGGAGTAGCGGCGCCAGTCCTCGCGCAAGGCGCCTCGGCTGACGCTCGCAAAGCCACTCCTGCCAAGACCACCGCAAAGGCCGCCTCGACCAAAGCGGACGGCAAGACGACGCAGAAATCCGCACGCAAGGCGCGCAAGCCGGCTGGCCCGGTGGCCGCCGCCGTGCCGACCCGGCCGTCCTTCGGGCACTTGGCCGGCCTGCATCAGACCCCAGACGAGCTCGACTTGCGCTCCAGCGTCGCCCTGGTGATCGACCAGGACACCAATGAGATCCTGCTGCAAAAGAATCAGACCGCGGTGGTGCCGATTGCCTCGCTCACCAAGCTGATGACCGGCATGATCATCAGCGACGCCAAGCTTCCGATGGACGAGGTGATCACCATCACCCAGGACGACGTGGACACCGAAAAGGGCAGCGGCTCGCGCCTGCGCGTGGGGACCCGACTGACCCGCGCCGAAGCCATGCATCTGGCCCTGATGTCCAGCGAGAACCGGGCGGCGCACGCGCTGGGCCGGACCTACCCCGAGGGACTGCCCGCCTTTGTGGCCCTGATGAACGCCAAGGCCCAGTCTTTGGGCATGCACGCCACCACCTTTGTCGAGCCGACGGGCCTGTCCAGTCGTAACCAGTCCAGCGCGCGCGACCTCGCCCTGCTGGTGAGCGCCGCCTCCAGTGAGGCCATCCTGCGCGAGTACTCCACCTCGCCGGGCTACCAGTTCGCCATGGGCAACCGCACCCTGCAGTACAACAACACCAACCGCCTGGTGAAGCACCCCGAGTGGGATATCGGGCTGCAAAAGACCGGCTACATCTCTGAAGCCGGGCAGTGCCTGGTCATGCAGGCGCGGGTGGCCGGGCGCAAGCTCATCATGGTGTTCTTGGATTCCGCCGGCAAACTCAGTCGCATTGGCGATGCGGAGCGGGTACGCCGCTGGATCGAGACCCGCGGCCCTGCGGTGTCCTCGCGCAGTACCTCAGGCGCCGGCCGAGCCATTAACGGCTGACCCTGTCGGCGTTGGGCGCCGTGAAGCGCTCGTCCGCTTCAGGGTATAGGTAACTTACTCAGCCCGGTGCCCTAGTGCTGAGGAGATGTCGCGGGCAGTAGCCTGCAGCTTGGGGAGCCAGCCTTCGTCCAGGCGGTCCGCTGGCGCCGAGATCGACAGGCCCGCCACCAGGCGGTTCTGGTCGTCGTAGATGCCGGCGGCCATGCAGCGCACCCCCAGTTCCAGCTCCTCGTTGTCCCGTGCGATGCCGTACTGGCGTGCCTTGGACAGTTCGCGCTCGAGTACCGGCAGCTGCGTGATGCTGTTGCGGGTGTGGCCGGCCAGGCCGGTGCGGGTGGCGTAGGCGCGCACGCGCGGTGGGTCGTCTGCCGCCAAGAAGAGCTTGCCTGTCGAGGTCAGGTGCAGCGGCGCGCGACCGCCGATGGCCCGGACCACTTGCATGCCCGAGCGTTCGCTGTAGGCGCGCTCGATGTAGACGATTTCATCCCCTTGGCGCATGGAGAGGTTCACCGGCTGCTGGATCTGCTTGTGCAGCTCGCGCATGGGCGTCAGGGCCGCGTCGCGCACGCTCAGGCGTCCCTTGACCAGGTTGCCCAGCTCCAGCAGACGCATGCCCAGGCGGTAGCTGCCGGCCTCGGGCCGGTCCACGAAACGACCAATGGCCAGGTCGTTGAGGATGCGGTGCGTGGTGGAGGGGTGCAGGCCCGTGCGCTCGCTGATTTCCTTCAGGGGCATGGGCTCTTCGCGTGAAGCCAGGACGTCGATGAGCGCGAACATGCGCTCGATCACCTGGATGGTGGGCGTGGGGGCGGCTCCGGCCTCGGTCTTCTTCATGGGCAAGCCTCGGGATGGGGTGCCCATATTTTATCTTGTGAAAAGCTAATCCGGGTCGTGATCGGCGATCCAGGTGCCGTCCTGCAACACCTCATAGGGCCGAAAGCGCGACTTGTAGTTCATCTTGGGGCTCTGGGCGATCCAGTACCCCAGGTACACGTGGGGCAGGCCCAGGTGGCGCGCCTGTTCGATCTGCCACAGGACGCTGTAGGTGCCGTAGCTGGCCCGAGCGTCGGGCTCGTAGAAGGTGTAGACCGCAGACAGCCCGTCGCCCAGGACGTCGAGGATGGAGACCATGCGCAGCGCCCCGGTACCGCCTTCTGGGGCAGGGTCGCGGAATTCGACGAGACGGGAGTTCACCCGGCTCTGCAGCAGGAACTGGGTGTATTGGTCGATGCTGTCGTGGTCCATGCCACCGCCGCAGTGACGGCCCGCCTGGTAGCGCAGGTAGAGGTGGTAATGCTCGGGCACGAAGCACAGCTTCAGCACGCGCGCCTGCAGGCTGGCGTGTTGCGCCCGTGCCCGGCGCTGGCTGCGGTCGGGTTTGAAATCGGCAGCCCGCACGCGCAGGGGCACGCAGGCGCGGCAGCCGTCGCAGTAGGGGCGGTAGGTGAACATGCCGCTGCGGCGAAAGCCACTGGTCACGAGCTCCGAGTAGGCGTCGTTGTGTATGAGGTGGCTGGGGGTGGCGACCTGGGAACGCGCTTGACGTCCCGGCAGGTAGCTGCAGGGGTAGGGCGCCGTCGCATAGAACTGCAGCGTTTGGAGCGGGAGGTCCTTGAGGTGGGTCACGCTGGTGGCGAGGGCGACAGGAGTTCGCGCCAGTATAAGGAATCGAAGTGCCAGGGGAGGGAAGGCGCGGGCGCATGCCGCGCGACGCGGGCGACAAAGTCGCTGCGCGGGATCTCCCGTGCGCCGAGGGAGGCGAGGTGGTGGGTGTTCTGTTGACAGTCGATCAGCTCCACGTCGTGCACGCGGCAGAAGGCCACCAAGGCGGCCAGGGCGATCTTGGACGCATCGGGTACACGGGTGAACATGGATTCGCCAAACACCGCGCGGCCCAGGGCGACGCCGTACAGGCCACCTACCAGCTGGCCGCCTACCCAGGTCTCCACGCTGTAGGCGTGGCCGGCGCGGTGCAGGGCCTGATAGGCCTGGACCATGTCCGGCACGATCCAGGTGCCGTCTTGGCCCTCACGGACGCTGGAGGCGCAGGCGGTGATGACGCTTGTGAAGTCGGTGTTGAAACGCACTTCGCAGGACGGGTCCTGGATGAAGCGCTGCAGGGTCTTGCGCAGGGAGCGGTGCAGGCGGAATTCTGCCGGGAACAGCACCATTCGGGGGTCGGTGCTCCACCAGAGTATGGGCTGGCCCCGGCTGAACCAGGGGAAGATGCCGGCGCGGTAGGCGCGGCACAGGGTGTCGGTGTCCAAGGTGCCGCCGGCCGCGAGCAGGCCGGGGGCGGGGGCGTCGGGCCCCCAGGCTTGTCCGGTGTCCGGAAAAGGCTCACCGGGGTCAAGCCATGGCAGGGGCGGTTCGCGCCGGGTCATGACGGCCATTATCATCTCGGGTTTTGCCCCAGCGCGGGCACCCCTTGAAGAACACACGGAGAAACTCGATGAAGAGATCTGTCCATTCCTTGGCCGCGATCGCGTTGCTGGCCGCCGCTGGCGCGCACGCCCAGGCGGTTGATCCCTTGCAAGCGCGTAGCTGGGCGGCCTCTTGCGCCAGCTGTCACGGCACCGTGGGTCAGGCCCAGCCCGGCATGCCCTCGCTGGCCGGTCAATCCAAGGACGAATTGGTCCGCAAGATGCAGGACTACAAGGCGGGACGTCTGCCGGCTACGCTGATGCACCAGCTGGCCAAGGGCTACACCGACGAACAGATCGAAGCCATCGCCGCCTACTTCGCGGCGCAAAAGAAATAAGCCGGGGAGCACGCAGCATGAAACGTCGTCAATTCATTCAGGCCGCCTCGGCGGCCGGTGTCCTGGGTCTGGCCGGTTGCGCGTCGACTGGAGACACGGGTCCTCATGTTGTCGTGGTCGGCGGCGGCTATGGCGGTGCCACCGCCGCCAAGTACCTGCGCATGTGGTCGGACTACGGCATCCGCGTGACGCTGGTCGAGCCCAACGCCTCCTTCGTGTCCTGCCCGATTTCCAACCTGGTGATCGGGGGCAGCAAGACCATCGCGGACGTCACCAGTTCGTACGAGAACCTGGAGCGCCGCCACGGCGTGCGCATCGTGCGCGATTTTGTGAGCGCCATCGATCCCGCCAAGCGCACCGTCACCCTGGCCGGTGGGGCGCAACTGGCGTATGACCGACTGGTTCTGTCGCCGGGCGTGGATTTCATGATGGAGGCACTGCCGGGCCTGAATCGTCCGGGTGCCCAAGACCAAGTGCTGCACGCCTGGAAGGCGGGCCCGCAGACCGTGGCCCTGCGCCGCCAGCTTGAGGCCATGCCCGATGGTGGCGTGTACGCCATCACGATTCCGCTGGCGCCGTATCGCTGCCCGCCCGGCCCCTATGAGCGCGCGTGCCAGGTGGCCTCGTACTTCAAGAAGTCCAAGCCGCGTAGCAAGGTGTTGATCCTGGACGAGAACGACGATGTGACGTCCAAGGGCGCCTTGTTCAAGAAGGCCTGGGCCGAGCGCTATGCCGGCATCGTCGAATACCGCGGCAAGCACAAGCTGATGGATGTCGATGTGGCGGGCCGCACCCTCAAGTTCGAGTTCAACGACGACATCAAGGCCCAGGTGCTCAACGTGGTGCCGGCCATGCGCGCGGGCGATATCGCCGTGCGCACCGGGCTGGCTACCGTCAACAAGCGCTGGTGCGAGGTGGACTACCTGACCTTCGAATCGAAGGCGGCCCCCCACATCCATGTGCTGGGCGATGCGACGCAAAGCGCACCGGGCATGCCCAAGTCCGGCCATATGGCCAATCAGCATGGCAAGACCTGTGCGGCCGCGATCGTGGCCACGCTGTCGGGTCGCGCCGTGAACGCGATGCCCGTGTACAACAACACCTGCTACAGCTTCGTGAGCGACTCGGAGGTCGTGCACGTGGCCAGCGTGCACCGCTACGACGCGGCGCAAAAAACCATGGTGACGGTGCCGGGCTCGGGGGGCTTGTCGACGGCGGCCAATGAGCTCGAGGGCTTCTACGCCATGGGCTGGGCCCGCAACATCTGGGCCGACACGCTGGCCTAATCGATCAGGCGGTCGGTGACGATGGCGCCCAGCGCCATGCTGCCCAGTGTGAGCCAGGCGGTCAGCGCCATGAGCGCGCCGCCGGTGACGAGGGCGCCGACCGCGCAGCCCACGCACAGCACGGCGCCCAGGCCCATGAGGATGGCGCCGGCGAGGTAGCGCAGCATCGAGGTGGCGTTGTGAAAGCCCTCTAGACGCAACTCTCGTCCGAGCAGGCCGCCCACGAACGCACCCGCCAGGGTGCCGGGGATCAGACCGAATTCGAAGCCGATCTTCGGCGGAGGCGATTGCAGCACCCGCATCAGCCACTCGGCCGAAGGCGCGCTGAAATTGAGGCCGTGTACCTGCAGCGGTTCGAAGGACGCCCGCGCCATGGCCTGGCTGAAGGCCCAGGCCGCGGTGACGGTCAGGCCCACGCCAATGCCACCCACCCAGCCCCAGGCGCGCGTCTGGCGTTCACGCTGGCCCGTCATGAGGGCCACGGCTAGCACCAGCAAGGCCAGGCCGATGGCCAGGCCCGCGCCGTGGCCCAGGCCGACGGCGGACAACAGACTGCGCGAGGGGCCCGGATCGATGCGCCACCAGCTGCTGATGGCGGTGCGCAGGGGCGCGAGCCAGCCGGTGATGGAGGCCTGCACCGCCAGGGCGAAGACCAGACCGGAGAGCAGCGCGCGCAGGTTGCCGTTGGCGGTGAGCACGATCAGGCGGGCCGGGCAGCCGCGCGTCATGACCATGCCGGCGCCAAAGAGCAGACCGCCCACGAGCAAGCCCGAGACACTGGCCTGCGCCGCGATTTGGCGCACGCTGGCGACTTCCAGGCCGCCGGCCAGGGCCAGGGCCTGGACGCCGATCACGGCGGCGGCTAGACCGAGCATCCAGACGGCCAGCTTCTCGCCCAGACGGCCGCGACCGACCTCGAGGGCCGCTGCACGAAAGCAAAAACGCGAACGCTGCGCCAGCAGGCCAAAGGCCAGGCCGATCACGAGGCCGCCGGTGGCCAAGAGGGTAGGTTCGCCCCAATGTTCGATCAGGTCCGTCGCCATAGAAATCACACAGTGCCGCAGTGGTGGAAGGTGCCGATAGTAATATGCCGGGTTGACCTGAGGAGACCCCGATGCAGACACGACGCGACACGCTGCGCCATGCGAGCGCACTGGCCGGCCTGCTGGCCACCAGCGGGCTGCTGGCGTCCCACGCGCAGGCCGCCGTGAACAAACCGGCCTTTGATGCCAAGACCGTGCCAGACGCCCTGAGGGCCATGGGCCCAGGCGCGCTCACCGAAAGCCGCGACATCGTGCTGACCACGCTGGATGTTTCAGAAAACGGGTCGGAGGTGCCGGTGGCCGTGAGTACCTCGCTGGCCGGCGTGCGCCAACTGCTGGTGCTGGTGGAGAAGAACCCGGCGCCCCTGGTGGCGGCGTTTGCGATCAGCGATGCGGTCGAGGCGAACATCGCGATCCGCGCGAAGATGGCGCAGACGTCCGATGTCTACGGCGTGGCCCAGATGGCCGACGGCCGCATGCTGTTTGCGCGCAAGAACGTGAAGGTGACGGTCGGCAGCTGCGGCTGATGCGGCTTACCCAGAGGCTCACATGACAGAAGCA
>JBEAZV010000094.1:0-8701 GCA_041159245.1 Pseudomonadota bacterium | reverse complement strand
GGGGGCGCCTGTGTGGGGCCGAGGAGCGCAGGGCGGTGGGGGTGGAAAGCGCGACTTGTTTGAGCCCGCAGGGCGAGTTGTCGCGCGTGCCCCCAGCGACCGAGCACCGCAGGGGAGCCCGAAGGGCCCCCACACTTGAAGCCTCCAGGCCCGCCCCGCATGCCCGGCGCGTTGCAGGCCAACGAGCCCCCCGCCCGAACAGCGCGCTGCAGGCCAACGAAGAAAACCCTAACCCCCAGCCCCCATCATCAACCCACCCACCGCCGAGCGTTACGCCAGATCCGCAGCCAGGGGCTATGTGCGCTGACATCGCCGCCCGTCCAGGACATCTGCACGTTGCGGAACACCCGCTCCGGGTGCGGCATCATGGCCGTGAAGCGGCCGTCGGCCGTGGTCACCGCGGTCAGTCCCCCTGGGCTGCCGTTGGGGTTCAAGGGGTAGGCCTCGGTGGGGTGGCCATGATGGTCGGTAAAACGCATGGCGCCCAGGGCTTTGGCAGCGTTGCCTCGCTGAGCGAAGTTGGCATAGCCCTCGCCGTGCGCCACCACGATCGGTAGACGGCTGCCCGCCATGCCCTGGAAGAACAGACTGGGCGACTCCAAAATCTCCACCTGCGACAGGCGCGCCTCGTAGCGCTCGCTGCGGTTGGTGGTAAAGCGTGGCCAGTCCTGCGCGCCCGGGATGATGTCGGCCAGTTCGGCCAGCATCTGGCAGCCGTTGCACACGCCCAAGGCGAAGGTGTCGGGCCGAGCGAAGAAGGACTGGAACTGGGCGGACAGCGGCGCATTGAAGGTGATGCTGCGGGCCCAGCCGATGCCAGCGCCCAGCGTATCGCCGTAGCTGAAGCCGCCGCAGGCCACGAAGCCCTTGAAGTCTTGCAGCTTGGCACGGCCTGACTGCAGGTCGGTCATGTGCACGTCCACCGCCTCGAAGCCCGCGAGGTCGAAGCAGTAGGCCATCTCGACATGCGAGTTCACCCCCTGCTCGCGCAGGATGGCCACACGCGGGCGGGCCAGGTTCAGGAACGGCGCGGCCACGTCCTCGGTCGGATCGAAACTCGGCGCGAACTGCAAGCCCGGGTCGCCCGGAATTCCGACAGCCGCATGTTCCGAATCCGCGCCAGCGGGGTTGTCACGCTGCTGGCAGATCTTCCAGCTGACGCTGTCCCAGACCTGCTGCAGGTCCTGCAGGCTGGCGCTGAAGACGACCTTCGTGTCGCGCCAGACCTGCACCTGGCCCTTGCCGACATCGATCTCGCTGTCGGCCGGGCGGGTCTTGCCTATGAAGTGGCTGTGGCGAGACAGGCCGTGCTCACGAAGCACCTGCATCACCTCGTTGCGCACCGCGGTGGGCACCTGCAGCACCACACCCAATTCCTCGTTGAACAGAGCGCGCAGCGTGAGCTCCTCGCGGCGGGCGCTGACCTGACCCGCCCAGTTCTTGGCGTCGCCATGGTCGGCGCGGCTGTCGCTGATGCCGTCACCCTCGGTGACCAGCAGATCCACGTTCAGGCTCACGCCCACCTGGCCGGCAAAGGCCATCTCACAGGCTGCGGCCATCAGACCGCCGTCGCTGCGATCGTGGTACGCCAACAGGCGCCCCTGGGCGCGCAGGGTGTTGACGGCGTTGACCAGGTTCACCAGGTCCCGCGGGTCGTCCAGATCCGGCACCTCGCCGCCGGGTTGTTCCAGCACCTGGGCCAGCATGCTGCCGCCCATACGGCGCTTGCCTTGGCCCAGGTCCACCAAGACCAGCGTGGTGTCGCCCTGGGCCTGCAGCTGCGGCGTGAGCGTGCCCCGCACGTCGGCCAGCGTGGCAAAGGCAGTGACCACCAGGCTCACCGGCGAGACCACCTTCTTCTGTGCGCCCTCTTCGCGCCATTGCGTGCGCATGGACAGGCTGTCCTTGCCCACCGGGATGGAGATGCCCAGCGCCGGGCACAGTTCCATGCCCACGGCCTTCACGGTCTCATACAGCGCGGCGTCCTCGCCAGCCTCGCCGCAGGCGGCCATCCAGTTGGCGGAGAGCTTGACCCGGGGCAGGTCGATGGGCGCAGCCAGCAGGTTCGTAATGGCTTCCGCCACCGCCATGCGGCCCGAGGCCGGTGCGTCCAGGGCTGCCAGCGGCGTGCGCTCCCCCATCGCCATGGCCTCGCCCGCAAAGCCCCGATAGTCCGCCAGGGTCACGGCCACATCGGCCACCGGCACCTGCCAGGGGCCCACCATCTGATCGCGGTGCGTCAGCCCCCCCACGGTGCGGTCACCAATGGTGATCAGGAAACGCTTGGACGCCACGGTGGGGTGGGCCAGCACCCGGATCACGGCGTCTTGGAGCGCCACACCGGTCAAGTCCAGGGGCGGCGACTGGCGCGGGACCGACTGCACGTGGCGGTGCATCTTGGGCGGCTTGCCCAGGAGCACGTTCATCGGCATGTCCACCGCCCGCGTCTGCGCGTCGGCCACCACCAGATGGCGCTCCTCGGTGGCCACGCCCACCACCGCGAAGGGGCAGCGCTCCCGCTCGCAAAAGGCGGTCAACTGCGCCAGCGATTCGGGTGCGATGGCCAGCACATAGCGCTCCTGGCTCTCGTTGCACCAGATCTCCTTGGGCGCGAGACCAGACTCCTCCAGCGGCACCTGGGACAGGTCGAAGCGCGCTCCACGTCCAGCGTCGTTCGTGAGCTCGGGAAAGGCGTTGGACAGGCCGCCCGCGCCCACGTCGTGGATGGCGAGGATGGGGTTGGCATCGCCCAACTTCCAGCAATGGTTGATCACCTCCTGCGCGCGCCGCTCGATCTCGGGGTTGCCCCGCTGCACCGAGTCGAAGTCGAGTTCGGCGGCATTGGCGCCGGTGGCCATGGAGCTGGCCGCGCCGCCGCCCATGCCGATGCGCATGCCGGGACCGCCCAGTTGCACCAGCAGGGTGCCCGCCGGGAATTCAATCTTGTGGGTGAGGCCCGCGTCGATGTGCCCGAGGCCGCCGGCGATCATGATCGGCTTGTGATAGCCACGCACCACGCCGTCCACCACCTGCTCGTACTCGCGGAAATAGCCCGCGAGATTGGGCCGCCCAAACTCGTTGTTGAACGCGGCGCCGCCCAGCGGGCCCTCGGTCATGATCTGCAGCGGGCTGGCGATATGCGCCGGGCGCCCGTTCGGTGACTCCCACAGCCGAGACACGGTAAAGCCCGTGAGACCGGCCTTGGGTCGCGAGCCGCGGCCGGTGGCGCCCTCGTCCCGGATCTCGCCGCCGGCGCCGGTGGATGCGCCCGGGAAGGGCGAGATGGCGGTCGGATGGTTATGGGTCTCCACCTTCATCAGCACGTGCTGGAGAGACGGGCGCTTGACGTAGGCACTGGGCCCAGCGTCGGCAGGTGCGAACAGTTCGGCCTGCGAGCCTTCCATGACTGCGGCGTTGTCCGAATACGCCACCACCGTGTGCTGCGGATGCAGCTGGTGGGTATTGCGGATCATGGCGAACAGGCTTCGGTCTTGCGCCACACCATCGAGGGTGAAGCTGGCGTTGAAAATCTTGTGACGGCAATGCTCGCTATTGGCCTGCGCGAACATCATCAGCTCGACGTCGGTGGGGTTACGCCCCAGGCCTTGGAAGGCGCTGACCAGGTAGTCGATCTCGTCGTCGGCCAGGGCCAGGCCAAAACGGGTGTTGGCGTCTTCCAGCGCGGCGCGCCCGCCTCCCAGGATGTCGACCTGCTCCATCGGCTGCGGCTCAAGCTCGGTAAAAAGGCGATGGGCATCACGACGGGCGGGCACCACGCTTTCGGTCATGCGGTCGTGCAACAGGGCCGCCAACGCCTCGCGCTGAGCCGGCGAGAGTGCCGGTCGTCCACCGAGCAGGCCGCCCTTGAGGCTGACGCGAAATTCAACGATGCGCTCCAGGCGCTTGACCGGCAGGCCGCAGTTGTGGGCGATGTCTGTGGCCTTGGACGCCCAGGGCGAGACCGTCCCTAGACGAGGCGTGACGATGACCAGCTCGCCTTGGGCCGCTGCGTTCCCGGGCTCGCCGTAGCTCAGGAGGGCCGCCAGGCGCTGGGCCAGTTCGGCCGCCGGGGCCTGCTCCCAGGCCGCCAGGTGCACATAGCGGGCATGGAGCCCGGTAATCTTGTCGTGGACGGCCTGCAGGCGAGGAAGCAGTTGCTGGACGCGGAACTCGCTGAGGGCCGAGGCGCCCTCCAACTCGGTGATATGCAGGGTCACGGTGTAGCCTGTGTGGGGTGGGTCGGCCCCCGGCCGCTGACTGGGGCCGGGCGCGCAGCCCCCCATTTTACCGGGCACCCCGGCGGCACCCGGCGGCGGTGAGCCCCCTCTGGGATAATCCGGCTCCATGAGCATCACGTACAAGGACGCCGACGGCATCCAGGGCATGCGCACCGCCTGCCGCCTCGCTTCCGAGGTCCTGGACCATCTCACGCCCTTCATCCAGCCGGGCATCACCACACGCGAAATCGACCGCCTCGCCTCCGAGCACATGAAGACCCAGGGCAGCACCTCCGCGACCCTGGGCTATCAGCCGCCCGGCTACCCGCCCTACCCCGCTTCACTGTGCACCTCGGTGAACCACGTGGTGTGCCACGGCATCCCCAACGACAAGCCGCTGAAAAAAGGGGACATCGTCAACGTCGATGTCACCGTCATCAAGGATGGCTGGTACGGCGACACCAGCCGCATGTTCGTCGTGGGTGACGCCTCCATCGCCGCTCGGCGCCTGGTGTCCATGACCTACGACGCCATGTGGCACGGCATCGTGCAGGTGCGCCCGGGTGCGCGCCTGGGCGATATCGGACACGCCATCCAGAAATTCGCGGAAGGCTTGGGTTTCTCGGTGGTGCGCGAGTTCTGCGGCCACGGGATCGGTCGGCGCTTTCACGAAGAGCCGCAGGTCCTGCATTACGGCAAGCCCGGCACCCTGGAAGAACTGCAGCCGGGCATGACCTTCACCATCGAGCCCATGATCAACCTGGGCCGTCGCGAGGTGAAGGAACACGGTAACGACGGCTGGACCATCGTCACCAAGGACCACTCCCTGTCCGCCCAATGGGAGCACACGGTGCTCGTCACCGAGACCGGCTACGAAGTCCTCACCCTGTCCGCCGGCAGTCCACCGCCGCCGGCCTTCGTCAGCGCCTGACACCAGCGTCCTGGCCATGAACGCCCCCCCGGCCACCCCGCACGCGAGGCCCATTGGCGTTGCCGCTCCCGAACTGCGCGCCCTGCGCGAGGAATGGCAGGCGCGCAAGGCCGCCAAGCTTCAGCCCCTGATGGCGAAGGGCCCCTCAGTGCGCGGCGTGCGTGAGGTACTGCGCGGGCTGGCGCGCGAAGCCGACCATACCCTCGGCGTCCTGTGGCGGCACGCGGGCTTTCCCGACACCTTTGCATTGGTCGCGGTCGGCGGCTATGGCCGCGGCGAGCTCTGTCCGCATTCCGACATCGACGTGCTGGTGCTGATGCCAGACGGCACCTCACTGGATGCCGACCCTGCGCTGCAGGCCCGGGTGGAGGCCTTCATTGGTTGGTGCTGGGACGTGGGCCTGGAGATCGGCTCCAGCGTGCGCACGGTCACCGAATGCCTGGAGCAATCCGCCGCCGACGTCACCGTGCAGACTTCGCTGCTGGAGTCGCGTCGCGTCGAGGGCCATGACACGCTGCACCGCGACTTCATGCGCCGTTTCGACGCGCAGATGGACCCACGCGCCTTCTTCATCGCCAAGACGCTGGAGATGCGCCAGCGCCATCACAAGTTCGAGAACACGCCCTACTCACTCGAGCCCAATGGCAAGGAATCCCCTGGCGGCCTGCGAGACCTGCAGGTGATCCTGTGGGTGGCGCGCGCCGCTGGCCTGGGTCGCAGCTGGGACGAACTCGCTCGCAACGGCCTGGCCACGCCTTTCGAGGCTCGCCAGATCAAGCGCAATGAGGCCCTCCTCACCCTGATCCGCGCCCGCCTGCACCTGCTGGCTGGCCGCCGCGAGGACCGCCTGGTCTTTGACCTGCAGACGCCCGTGGCCGAGGCCTTCGGCGACCACAACCAGATCGACGCCGACGGCCGCCTGATCGGGCGTGCCAGTGAAACCTTGATGCGGCGCTTTTACTGGGCGGCCAAGGCGGTCACCCAGTTGAACCAGATCCTGCTCCTGAACATCGAGGAGCGCCTGATGCCGGCCGACGCGCCGCCGCACCGGATCAACGAGCGCTTCTTCATCAAGAACGGGCGCATCGACGTCGCCAGTGACGACCTGTATGAACGCCACCCCGAGGCCATCCTCGAGACCTTTCTCGTGTACCAGCAGACCGTCGGTGCCCAGGACCTCTCGGCCCGCACGCTGCGCGCCCTGTACAACGCGCGCCGCCTCATGGACGGCAAGTTTCGCGGTGACCCGGCCAACCGCGCCACCTTCCGCGCCATCCTGATGCAGCCCTCGGGCATCACCCACGCCATGCGCCTGATGAACCAGACCTCGGTCCTGGGGCGCTACCTGTGGGTATTTCGCCGCATCGTGGGCCAGATGCAGCACGACCTGTTCCACGTCTATACCGTGGACCAGCATATTCTGATGGTCCTGCGCAACGTCCGGCGCTTTTTCATCGCCGAACACGCGCACGAATACCCCTTTTGCTCGCAGCTGGCGGGCGGCTGGGACAAGCCCTGGATCCTGTACATCGCGGCCCTGTTCCACGACATCGCCAAGGGCCGTGGCGGCGACCACTCCGAGCTGGGCGAGCAGGAGGTGCGGCGTTTTTGCCGCCAGCACCAGATCCCCGCCGAGGATGCCGCACTCGTGGAGTTCCTGGTGCGCGAGCACCTCACCATGAGTCGCATCGCCCAGAAGCAAGACCTGAGCGACCCCGAGGTCATCGCCGCGTTCGCCCGCCGCGTGGGCACCGAGCGCCACCTCACCGCCTTGTACCTCCTGACCGTAGCCGACATCCGAGGCACCAGCCCCAAGGTCTGGAACGCCTGGAAAGGCAAGCTGCTGGAGGACCTGTACCGCGCCACCGTGCGCGCCCTGGGCGGGCGGGCCCCTGACCGTGACGCCCAGGTCGAGGCCTGCAAGCGCGAGGCCCTGGTGCAACTGGGCCTCCACGCCCTGCCGCACGATGCTCATACCGCCCTGTGGGAGACGCTGGATGTGGGCTACTTCATGCGCCACGACGCCGGCGAGGTAGCCTGGCACACCCGGCACATCAGCCGACACCGCGCGGGTCTGGAAGGCACGGCCAGCGCGCCGCTGGTGCGCGCACGCGTCTCGCCCGTCGACGAGGGCCTGCAGGTCATGGTCTACACGCCTGACCAGACCGACCTCTTCGCTCGCATCTGCGGTTATTTCGACCAGGCCGGCTTCAGCATCCTGGATGCCCGCATCCACACCACCCGCGACCGCTACGCGCTGGACACCTTCCAGGTCGTGAGCGGCATGCTGCCCGAGCATCACCGCGAGCTGGTGGCGATGATCGAGTCGGAGCTGCAGCACACGCTGGCCACCGCCGGTCCGCTGCCCGCCCCCAGTCGCGGCCGGGTCTCGCGCCGCGTCAAGAGCTTTCCGGTCACGCCACGCGTGCTCCTCACGCCCGACGAGAAGGCCCAGCGCTGGCTGCTGTCGATCTCGGCCAGCGACCGGGTGGGCCTGCTGTACTCGGTGGCGCGCGTGCTGGCCAACCACCACATCAACCTGCAGCTGGCCAAGGTCTCCACCCTGGGCGAGCGGGTGGAAGACACCTTCCTGGTTGACGGCCCCGAGCTGCAGCAGAACAAGCGGCAGATCGAGATCGAGACGGAGCTCCTGGCTGCACTGGCCGGCTGAACTGGTGCTGTCGCCGTCGCGAGCGATCGAGGCCGATAGCGAGCGAATGGCTTCGCGCTGACCCGGCTTCTCGTCAGCCTGATTGCAAGCGACGGGTGGGTAACCTCCCTGGCTTTCACCCTTACCGGCCTCGATCGCCGCACGAAAGCCATGCAGCCCACCGAACACTCCCTGCGCCCACGTAAACGCCCACGCGAGGCCGACACCGACCCCTCCCCTGTCTCTCGGCCTCGCACAGGGCATTCGCCTGATGCGACGGCGATGACGCATGCAGCACACGATAGGAAGGAACGCAGCACCCACTGCCTCGCACCGGTGAGGGTGGACCTACCGGCAGTACGCCGCACGGCCGACCCGATCCTTCAATCCACGGAGACCGCCCCGCGACGGTTGCTTGGGGCCCGCTCGGCCGCCGTCGTCACCCCGCCACCGCACCTGGATCCATCCCCGGCGTCCGCCTCGTCGGCGATGTCGCCCCTCCTGTTGCCGGAGCCGGTCCGGCCTAGCCTCAGGCAGGTCTCAGGCCCTTCCACCGATTTGCGCGCACTTTGGGTCGGAGGCGAGCTGCGCTACCCCCGAGCCAGGGAGGTCACGGAAGCCTCGGGGCTGGTCGTGCAATCCTCCAGCGATCGCAGCACAGGACTTTGTGCAACCAGGCTGACAGAAGAACTCTTGCTCGTACTGGTCGGACGGGCGCCTGCGACCTCGCTGGCGTCAAGCTCGCACGCAGAACCTGCTCACACCGCGCTCATGGTCATCGATCCTTACATGCCCGATCACCAACAAAAGGCGATGACCGCGATCCAATCCTTCACCCGCGCTTCGGGACCGCCCGCCAGTATCCGGGTCGGGGTGGCCACGGAGTACCTGCTTCGAGACCTC
>JBEAZV010000093.1:0-91790 GCA_041159245.1 Pseudomonadota bacterium | reverse complement strand
CGGGCCTGGGTGATGGCGGCATCCACCGCATCGACATCATGGCCATCGACCGGGCCGATCACGTTCCAGCCGTAGGCGCGAAAACGCGCGGGCGTGTCGTCCACGAACCAGGGCGCGACCTGGCCGTCAATCGAGATGCCGTTATCGTCGTAGACCGCGATCAGCTTGTTCAACTTCCAGGCACCGGCCAGGGCGCAGGCCTCGTGGCTGATGCCTTCCATCAGGCAACCGTCGCCGAGGAACACATAGGTGCGGTGGTCCACGATGGCGTGGCCATCGCGGTTGAATTCGGCGGCCAGCAGCTTCTCGGCCAGCGCCATGCCCACTGCATTGGTGATGCCCTGGCCCAGCGGGCCGGTGGTGGTCTCGACGCCGGGGGTGATGCCCACCTCGGGGTGGCCGGCGGTCTTGCTATGCAACTGGCGGAAATTGCGAAGCTCCTGCATCGGCAGGTCGTAGCCCGTGAGATGCAGCAGCGAATACACCAGCATGGACCCGTGGCCGTTAGACAGCACGAAGCGGTCGCGGTCGGCCCAGTGCGGGTCGGTGGGGTTGTGCTTCAGGTGACGGGCCCACAGGGCCACGGCGATGTCGGCCATCCCCATGGGCGCCCCCGGGTGTCCCGAATTGGCTTGTTGCACGGCATCCATGGACAAGGCGCGGATCGCGCTTGCCATCATCTGGGGGTTGGCCATCGGGGGGAACTCCGGGAAAAGGCGGGGAACAAAATGCGCTTGCAAGCGCCTCAGGGTAACCCCGGATTTTAGCCGCCGTGCCGGCGGCGGGCGTCTTTGCGGCCCGGTGCGGGCCGCGCTCGCCAACCCGCTGCGCGAACCCCCGAACAGACCATCGACTACAGTGCCGCCATGCCCGGAGACCCCCTCGCCACGGCCATCGCGCTGGCCGCCGGCCGCGGCGAACGCATGCGGCCCCTGACCGACACCTGCCCCAAGCCCCTGCTGTGCGTCCGGGGCAAGCCCCTGATGCAGTGGCATCTCGAGGCGCTGGCGAACGCCGACCATACCCACGCGGTGGTGAACACCGCCTGGCTTGGCGAGCAGATCGAGCAGACTTTCGGCAACGCCCCGGCCTGGGGGCCGCGCATCCTCTATTCCCATGAAGGCCGCGACTTCGGTGGCGCGCTGGAGACCGCCGGCGGCATCGCGCGCGCGCTGCCGCTGCTGGCGGACGTGTTCTGGGTGGTGGCCGGCGATGTGTACATGCCGGGGTTCACATTCGACCGCGCAGCGATGCAGCGTTTCGCCGCCAGCGACGCGCTGGCCCACATCTACCTCGTTCCCAACCCGACGCACAACCCGCGTGGCGACTTCGGCCTGTCTGAGCAGGGCCTGGCGCTGAACGATGCCCCAGAGCGGTACACCTATTCGACGGTCGGCCTGTACCGCCACGCCCTGTTTGACAGCCTGCCCGCCGGCAACCCCCAGGGCCTGAAGGCCCCGCTCGCACCGTTGTTGCGCGCCGCGATAGACAATGGGCGCGTCACCGCCGAACTCTGGCGCGGCCCCTGGACCGACGTGGGCACGCCCGAACGACTCGCCCAACTGAACGCAGCATGACCACCACGCCCTACGCCACCCGCCGTGCCCGTGTCGCCCAGGCCCTGGGCCCCCGCGGCATCGCGCTCATTCCCACCGCCCCCGAGCGCCCCCGCAACCGTGACAGCGACTTCCTGTACCGGCACGACAGCTACTTCTACTACCTCACCGGCTTTACCGAGCCCAACGCCTGCCTCGTGATCACGGGCGACGGCCGCAGCACGCTGTTTTGCGCACCCAAGGACCTCGAGCGCGAGATCTGGGACGGCTATCGCCTCGGCCCCGACGCCGCGCCCAACGCCCTGGGCGTAGACGCCGCGATGTCCATCGGCGAGCTGGAGTCGCAGCTGCCGCGCCTCCTTGAAAACCGCGACGCCGTCTGGTTTCCCTTCGCGATCCACGAAGGCCTAGAAGCCCGCGTGGGCGGCTGGCTCACGAAGGTGCGCGCCCGCGTGCGCTACGGGGCGCTGTGCCCCGAGCGCCAGGTGGACCTGTGCAGCGTGCTCGATGACATGCGCCTGGTGAAGGACGCTCACGAGCAAGACACCATGCGCCGCGCCGCGGCCATCAGTGCCCGCGCCCACATCCGCGCGATGCAGACCAGCGCCCGAATGCTGCGGGAAGGCCAGGACGTGCGCGAGTACCACCTGGACGCCGAGCTGTTGCACGAGTTCCGCCTGGGCGGCTCGCAGTACCCGGCCTACGGCTCCATCGTCGCCGCCGGCGCCAATGCCTGCGTGCTGCATTACCGCGCTGACGCCGCGCCGGTGAAGGCGGGCGACCTGGTCCTGATCGACGCCGGCTGCGAGCTCGATGGCTATGCCAGCGACATCACACGCACCTTCCCCGCCAATGGGAAATTCACCGGCCCTCAGCGCGCGCTGTATGACCTGGTGCTGGCCTCACAAGAAGCCGCTGTCGCGGCCACCCGCCCCGGTGCGCGCTTTACCGACCCGCACGAGGCGGCCGTCAAGGTGCTGGCCCAGGGCATGCTCGATGTCGGCCTGCTCGATCGCAAACAGGTCGGCGGCCTGGACGACGTGATCGAGAAGCGCGCCTATTTCCGCTTCTACATGCACCGCACCGGCCACTGGCTCGGGATGGACGTGCATGACTGCGGCAGCTACGTGGAGCCTTCCGAGGTGGGCCAGGTCCGTGAGCGCAAGGACCCGCTGTCTGGCGAGACCATCCTGGATCGCCCTAGCCGCATCCTGCGCCCCGGCATGGTGCTAACGATCGAGCCTGGCCTTTACGTGCGGCCCGCCGCCGACGTGCCGACGCAGTTCCACGACATCGGCATCCGCATCGAAGACGACGCCATCGTGACCGAAAGCGGCTGCGACCTCATCACCCGCGGCGTGCCGGTGAAGGCCGACGAGATCGAGGCGCTGATGCGCGCTTGAACCCCGGCCGGATGCCCCTGCCACCCCTGGGCGGCCAGGGTGGCAGGACTACAATCCCCCACCCCAAACCAGCGCGGCAGTAAGCCCTTCGGCCGCCCGAGCGAGACCCGATCCATGTCCTCCGACCAGCCGGCCAAACCCGAAGACAAACGCGCCCTGCTGCGCCAGGCCGCCCTCGAGTACCACCAGTTCCCCACCCCCGGCAAGATCGCGATCCAGCCGACCAAGCAGCTGTCCAACCAGCACGACCTGGCCCTGGCCTACTCGCCTGGCGTAGCCGCCCCGTGTGAAGAGATCGTCAAGGACCCGGCCAACGCTTTCAAGTACACCAGCCGCGGCAACTTGGTGGCGGTGATCACCAACGGCACAGCGGTGCTAGGTCTGGGTGACATCGGCCCGCTGGCAGCCAAGCCGGTGATGGAAGGCAAGGGCGTCCTGTTCAAGAAATTCGCGGGGATCGATGTGTTTGACATCGAGATCAACGAAAAAGAAAACCTGGACAAGCTGGTGGACATCATCGCGGCGCTGGAGCCCACCTTTGGCGGCGTCAACCTCGAAGACATCAAGGCCCCCGACTGCTTCTACGTCGAGCGCAAGCTGCGCGAGCGGATGAAGATTCCGGTCTTCCACGACGACCAGCACGGCACCGCCATCGTGGTGGGCGCGGCCATCCTCAACGGCCTGAAGGTGGTTGGCAAAGACCTCAAGAAGGTCAAGCTCGTCACCTCCGGCGCCGGCGCTGCCGCCCTGGCCTGCCTGCAGCTGCTGGTCAAGATCGGCCTGCCGCGCGAGAACATTTTCGCCACCGACCTGGCTGGCGTGGTCTACGAAGGCCGCACCGAACTGATGGACGAGGACAAGATCCAGTTCGCCCAGAAAACCTCGGCGCGCACCCTGGCGGACGTGATCCAGGGCGCCGACATCTTCCTGGGCCTGTCCGCCGGCGGCGTGCTCAAGCCCGAGATGGTCAAGGCCATGGCGCCCAACCCGCTGATCCTGGCGCTGGCCAACCCCAACCCCGAGATCCAGCCGCACGAAGCCCGCGCCGTCCGCCCCGACGCCATCCTGGCCACCGGCCGAAGCGACTTCCCGAATCAGGTGAACAACGTCCTGTGCTTCCCCTACATCTTCCGGGGCGCGCTGGACTCGGGGGCCACCACCATCACCGACGCGATGGAGATCGCGGCCGTCCATGCCATCGCCGAACTGGCCCAGGCCGAGCAAAGCGAAGTGGTGGCGGCCGCGTACGTGGGTGAGCAGCTGGCCTTCGGCTCCGACTACTTGATCCCCAAGCCCTTCGACCCGCGGCTGATGATCAAGATCGCGCCGGCGGTGGCCCAGGCCGCCGCCGCCAGCGGCGTGGCCCTCCGGCCCATCGCCGACCTGGACGCCTACCGAGAGAAACTGCAAAGCTTCGTCTACGCCTCGGGCACGACGATGAAGCCCATCATGTCGGCCGCCAAGCGCGCTGCCAAGAAGCGCGTGGCCTACAGCGAGGGCGAAGAGGAACGCGTGCTGCGCGCCGCCCAGATCGTGGTGGACGAAGGCATCGCCCGCCCCACCTTGATCGGCCGACCGACGGTGATCGCCCAGCGCATCGAGAAGTTCGGCCTGCGCCTGCGCGAGAAGATCGATTACGACGTGGTCAACGTCGAGCAGGACGACCGCTATCGAGACTTCTGGCAGACCTACCACCGCATGACCGAGCGCAAGGGCGTGACGGTGCAGGTCGCCAAGATCGAGATGCGTCGGCGCCTGTCGCTGATCGGGGCCATGCTGCTGCACAAGGACCATGTTGACGGGATGATCTGCGGCACCTGGGGCCAGACCTCCATGCACCTGCAGTACGTCGATCAGGTGATCGGCCGCCGCCCGGGTGTGCACACCTTCGCTTGCATGAACGGCTTGCTGCTGCCAGGTCGCCAGGTCTTCCTGGTGGACACGCACGTCAATTACGACCCGAGCGCCGAGCAGCTGGCCGAGATCACCGTCATGGCCGCCGAGGAGATGGTCCGTTTCGGCATCAAACCCAAGACGGCCCTGCTGTCGCACTCCAATTTCGGCTCGAGCAACCAGCCCAGCGCGGTCAAGATGCGCCGCGTGCTGGACCTGCTGCGCGAGCAGGCGCCCTGGCTGGAGGTAGACGGCGAGATGCACGGCGACGTGGCGCTCGACGGCGCGGCGCGGCTGCAGCTCATGCCCGAGAGCACACTGGTAGGAGACGCCAACTTGCTGGTGTTGCCCAACATTGACGCCGCCAACATCGCCTACAACCTGCTCAAGACAGCGGCTGGCGGCAACATTGCCATCGGCCCGGTGCTGTTGGGGGCGGCCAAGCCCCTGCATATCCTGACCGCCAGCGCAACCGTTCGACGTATCGTCAACATGACAGCCCTCACGGTGGCAGACGCGAACGCATCGCGCTGAGGTCAGGCAGGCTCTAGCAGCCGAGTTAGCGCCCACTCCCATAAGGTATGGGCGTTCGGCTCAGGCCCTACGGCTTGCTCAAATTTTGGGCATTGACTTGCCTTTTGGACCGGGATCGGTCACACTCCCCCCTTGAATTTCCGGGTTAACCCGGACGCGCGCCGCCGCCCCTCCAAGTTTGCGCTCACTCGCGCACCCCCAAGGTCAGCAGCGCAATGCATGTAGCAGATCATCGCCGCCCCCTTCGGCGACACCCAGACGGAGTAAGCCCCCGATGAAGCGGGACCTGTTTTTGACCACGGAAAGAGACGCGGAGATGGAGAAAGTCCTTCGCCCCGACATCAGCGAGACGCCCCTCAAGAGCGTCCGCACCAACATCGTGCAGTCCATCCGCGCACACCGCGTGCAGGACCTGCAAGATGCCGCCAGCGCGCTGGGTCATCACTTCCTGTACGCCAACCTGGCCAACGCCCAGAGCAAGCCGGACGTGCTGGACATGATTGCCCAGCAGTTCATGTTGCCGGCCCATTTCGGCAAGAACTTCGACGCGCTGTACGACTGCATGACCGACCCGGTCCACAAGTCGGGCCCCCAGCCTGGCTTTGTGGTCGTGCTCGAGCAGGTGCCGGCCCACGCCAAGTTCGACAAAGAAGCGCGCGAGCAGCTTCTGGACATCTTCCGCGACACGGCGGATTACTGGTCCGATCGGAAAGTCCCCTTCCGATGTTTCTATTCTTTTCTGTAGCCCGTTCTGCACACACCAGCCAAGCAGAACGGGCGAAAGAGGCTAACGGCGAGACTGCGGCAGCTGCAGTCCCCGCCACCGACAACGGCGAGAAGATGCCCACCGACAAGCTGGTCGACGTGTCTCCGCTGGCGCTGCGCATGAGCAGCCCCTTCAACGCGGGGTATTGGCTCGCAGCGGCGTGAAGCGGCTCGAAGGCGGATGCGCCTGATATGAAAAAGCCCGGCAGTGCCGGGCTTTTTTTCTGGCGCGCTCGCGCGAACGGGATCTCAGGCGAGAGCCTGCGTCAGCGCCACATACTCCGCCACCGCCACCTCTTCCGCCCGCCGCTGGGTATCGAATGCCCCCGCAAAGCCTCGCTCCTGCAGCCACCGCCCGAGCGAGTGCCGCAGCAGCTTGCGCCGCTGGCTGAAGGCCACCTGCACCACCTGCGACAGCAGGCCGGCATCCACCGCCGCCGGCTGCGCGTGCGGCACCATGCGCACCACCGCGCTGTCCACGCGGGGTGGCGGCTCGAAGGCCTCGGGCGGTACGAAGAGCACGTCTTCCATCGCGTAGCGCCATTGCAGCATCACCGACAGCCGACCATAGGCCGCGGTGGCGGGCGCCGCCACCATGCGGTCGATCACTTCCTTTTGCAGCATGAAGTGCTGGTCTTCAATGATCGGCGCGAAGGGCAGCAGGTGAAACAGGATGGGCGAGGAGATGTTGTAGGGCAGGTTACCCACCACCCGCAGGCGGGCTGGCGCATGGGCGGCCTGCAGCTGCGCAAAGTCGACCTTGAGGACATCGGACTCGATGACGGTGAGCTGCGGATGGGCGCGCAGGCGGGCCGCGAGGTCGCGATCGAGCTCAATGACCGAGAGATGGCCCACACGTTCCACCAGGGGCTGCGTGAGCGCGGCCAGGCCTGGGCCGATCTCAACCATCGGGTCACCCGCGCGTGGCGCGATGGCGCGCACGATGGCGTCGATGATCGCGCTGTCGGCCAGGAAATGCTGGCCGAAGCGCTTGCGGGCGATGTGCTTCACACCGACCCCAGGGAGGTCACAGCGGCGGCTCGCGCAGGTCGACGAAGGCGCGTCCGCGCGTCTCCTGGGCCCACTGGTTGAAGGACTCTTCGGCCTTCTTCATGCGGATCTGGTTGCGCGCGATATCCCGCTGCTCGCGCACGGTCGGCACGCCACGGCGCCGCTCCAGAAGCTGCACCAGGTGGACACCGAAGCGCGAGACGAAGGGCTCGGCGATCTGTCCGGGCGCGAGGCCGTTCATGACGTCCTCGAACTCGGGCACGAACATGCCCGGGCTGGCCCAGCCCAGCTCACCGCCGTTGGGGGCGGAGCCGTCCTGCGAGTGATCACGGGCGAGCGCCGCGAAGTCGGCCTGGCCAGCCAGCACGCGCCGCCGGTAGTCGGCCAGACGCTGGCGTGCCGCCGCCTCGGTGAGCTGCGGGCCGGGCCGCAGCAGGATGTGGCGGCTGCGGCTTTGCACGACGGACAGGCCACCGGTGACCTGCTTGTCCAGAACCTTGACCACGTGCAAGCCGGCGCCCGAGCGCAGGACATCGGTGACGCCGCCCACGGGCAAGGGGGTGACGGCTTCGAGGAAGAGGGTGGGGTAACGGTCGCCGGCTCGAAGGCCGAAGGCACCGCCGTTGGCCGCACCGCCTGGCATATTGCCCTTGGCATCAGACGCCTGGCGCGCCAGTGCGGCGAAGTCCTCGCCCGCGCGGGCCCGGTCTCGCAGGCCTCGCGCCTTCGCGCCAAGCGCCTCGAGTTCAGTAGCGGAGGTGTTGTCCGGCACCGCGATCAAGATGTGCGCAAGGTTCCACTCGACTTCCTCGGGCGAGGCCGACTGCTGCTCGCGCAGGAACTGGTCGATCTCCGCCTCGGTCACGCGGATGCGGGCATCCATCTCGCGATCACGGACCCGGGACAGCAGCAGCTGGTTATGGAGATCCTCGCGAAACACCACCTGGGAGACGCCATCGGCCGCAAGGCGGCGGCGCAGCTCGGCCACGTCGATGCCGTTCTGGCGCGCCACGCTTTGCTCCGCCTCATCTACCGCAGACTCGTCGATCTTCAAGCCGGTCTGGCGCGCCATCTGCAGCTGCGCGCGTTCGTTGATCAGGCGCTCCAGGATCTGCCGCATCAGCTCGGGCCGGGGCGGCGGGGTGACGCGCTCCAGCGCCATCTGTTGCTGCACGCGGGCCAGGCGTGCGCGCACCTCGTTGTTGGTGATGGGCTCGGAATTGACGATCGCCACGATGAAGTCGGCGGGCCGGGCTTGGGCCTGGCCCGTGGCGGGAGCCTGTGCGTGTGCGCCAACGGTGCACAGGCCGACCGCGACGAACAAGGCGCACCGGCGGAGGAGGAGACGTGGACTCATGGGGGCTCGTCAGTCGTATTGGGTGAACCGGCTGGGCGGCGCGACCTGGTCGCGCAAGTACTGGTAACGCGGGATATTGTCCCTGAGCGGGGTCAGGGCGTTGGTGCCCAGGCGGCCGAAGCCCACAAACTCGATCTGGAAGAGGAGGCGGACGTTGGCCATGCCCGTACCGGCGCCGGTCTTGAGGCGTTCGAGCACGACCCGGCCAATCCAGCAGCAGCCGTCGTACTCCAGGCCCACGATGGCGTCGACCACCCGGCCCTCCCGGAGGCTGGTGTTGATGCGGCCCACGCTGTACCAGCGGCGGCCGCCCAGGCCGCGGCCCGGGCCGAGGTCCTGCCCACGGTCGCCCCAGAGGTCGTTGATCGGCCATTGCCAGCCGATGTCCAGCTGTTCGCTCTGCTCGCGCTGCAGGCGGTAGGCGGCACTCACCACCCGGTAGGGGGTGGGGTTGTAGCGTCCCCCGATGGTCGATCGCACCGAGCGACCGATCTTGGGGTTGTATTGCACGGTGGCGTCGGTGGCCCATTCACGGGTCCAGTTGACGGCGCCGCCCACCAGAATGTCCGAGATGCGCTCGCGAACAGGCGTGCCGCCCGGGTCCAGCGTGATCAGCTGGTCGGTGAAGCGCAGGCGCTGGGCCACCCCCACCCGGGCGAGCTCGGCGCCGGTGCCGGCGTCCTGCAAGCGGCTGGTCAAGCCCAGCGTGAGCAGGTTGTTGTCGGCAATGCGGTCCTGGCCGCCGTAGGTGTTGTCGCTGAAGATGGTGGCAAAGGTGAAGTCGTTGCCACCCGAGTCGTAATTGGGCAGGAAGTTCTGCGCGCGATACGGGGTGTACACGTAGTAAGCGCGCGGCTCCAGGGTCTGCATGAGGTCGCGGCCGAAGGCGCCCAGTTCTCGCTCGAAGATGAGGCCGCTGTCCAGGCTGAAGGTGGGCACGGTGACCTGCGCCGAGCGCTCGCCCGTGGGGAGCGGCGCGCTGAACTGGTAGTTGCGGGTATGCAGTCGCAGGCGCGGGGTCAGGAAGACACCCGGCGTTTGCCAGGGCCGGGACAGCTGGGTGGAGAGGACCGTGCGTTGCGCATCAGGCCAGGGCATGGTCTGACCCGCCAGCAGGTTGCCCGCCTGGAAGTGGGTGAAGTCGGCCTCGACACTGGCGCGCAAGCCGCCGGGCAATCGGTTCTCGGTGTAGCGGGTGACGATCTGCGGCAGCCGGTCGTAGGGCGGCGTGATCGGCGAGGACACGTCCTGCAAGGTCTGCCACTTCTGCGTGCGCACCTGCACCGAGACCGGTCCCTGGCCCCAGGTCAGTGCCGCGTCGTTGACCAGCAGACGCTGGGTGAGAACCGGGTTGTTGCGGTTGGTGAAGTCGCGCCAGAAGTCGTTGTCGCTGACGCGATTGAGATCCAGGTTCAGGCCGACGTTGCCGGGGAGCCCGATCGGCAGCATGCGGTCGGTGTGGCGCAGGTTGAAGGACCAGCGGTCGCGGCTTCGCAGGTTGTCGCCGGGGAGGTAGCTGCTGCGCAGGATGCCGCGGTAAGTCGGCTCGAGGTAGCGGAACTCGGCGCCCAGGTCCAGGCCCCGCTTGCTCATGTAGGTGGGCGACACCGTGAGGTCGCGGTTGGGCGCGATGTTCCAGTAATAGGGCTGGATCACCGTGACGCCACTGATGTTGTCCACTGCGAGGGTGGGCGGCAGCAGGCCCGACTTGCGCTTGCTCGACAGCGGAAAGCTCAGGCTCGGCACGGGCAGTACCGGCACACCTTGAAAACGCAGCACCGCATTGGTGGCGTAACCGACCTCTTGCTCGTTGTCGATGCGCAGGGTCTCGGCCGTCAACTGCCACTCGGGCAGCCAGCTCGGCCCGGGCTGGCGCTGGCAGGTGGTGTAGGTGGCGTTGTGGATGATCGCGTGCTGGTCGTCCAGGAAGTCGATGCGCGAAGCCTGGCCTTGCGCCTCGTTGCGCAGGAGCCGAAAGCGCGGCTCGTTGAAGAAGCCCTGAAAGGCTTCCACCTTCAGTTCGAGCAGGGGCCCTTCGTAGCGGTCGCCGGCGCGGTTGATGCGGACATTGCCAGTGGCACGGGCCATGTCGTCGGGCTGGCGGTAGTCGATGCGGTCCGCGCGGATCACGGTGTCGCCGCGGCGCAGCATGGCATTGCCCTCGATCCGGGTGTCCAGCTCGGTGCGCCCGGTCATGCTCTCGCCCTCCACGTGCGTGGGCAGCTGGCGCCGCAATGGCTCCGGGATCACCTCGCGCAGCAACGGCGTGGCGGACAGGCGCGGCGCAGGTAGAGGGCCGGACGCGTCCTGGGCATGGACCCCGCCAACCTGCCAGACGCCCGCGACACACAAGGCCAACGGCGTGAGGGCAAAGCGCGAACGCCGGACCGGGTGTAGGAACGAGGGCATCAGGTGACAAAAAACGCGCCGCCGTGAGGGCGGCACGCAGGGGTGGATTTGTAGAATCGATTATCCATGAGCGATCCCGCATCCCACCCCGCATCCCACGCCGCCGCTCCCGCGCCCGACACCTCGGCCGCCGCCCCCGCCGCGACCCCCGCTGTCACCTGGGCCGACCCCGGCCGGCAAGCCGCTTTCGAGCGATGGCTGGACACGGTCGCCGGCCCGCACGGACTGGTGGTGAGCACGCTGCGCCCAGCGTCGGCGGATGCGAGTTTCCGTCGCTACCTGCGCATCGACGCCGCGACCGGAGGCAGCCGCATCATCATGGATGCGCCTCCCGACAAGGAAGACTGCCGGCCTTTCGTGAAGGTCGCCGGCCTCATGGCCGAGGCGGGCCTGCATGTGCCCGCCATCCTGGCCTGGGATGAGCCCCAGGGCTTCATGCTGCTGGACGATGTGGGCCGCCACACCGTCATGGACATCATCGATCGCGACAACGCCGGGGCCAACCAGGGGCTGTACCTGCGCGCGGTCGATGCGCTGGTGGCCTGGCAACGGGCGTCGCGGCCCGGCGTGCTGCCCCTCTACGACCAGGCCCTGCTCGCGCGCGAGCTGCAGCTCTTTCCCGACTGGTACCTCGCGCGTCACCGCGGCGTGACGGTGGAGGGGGCGATGCAGGAGACGCTGCAGGCGCAGTTCGCCTTGATCATCGAGCGCAACCTCGCCTCGCCCTCGGTCTATGTGCACCGCGACTTTATGCCCCGCAACCTGATGATGCCGCTGGGGAGCGAGGAACGCCTGGCAGTACTCGACTTCCAGGACGCGGTGTACGGCCCCATCACCTACGACATCGCGAGTCTGATGCGCGACGCCTTTTTGTCCTGGGACGAGGAGTTCGTTCTGGACATCACGGTGCGTTACTGGCAAAAGGCGCTCAAGGCCGGCCTGCCGGTGGATCCCGATTTCGGCGAGTTCTGGCGTAGCGTGGAGTGGATGGGGCTGCAGCGCCACCTGAAGGTCGCGGGCATCTTTGCCCGCCTGACCCTGCGTGACGGCAAAGCCAAGTACCTGGCCGATGCGCCCCGCTTCATCGGCTATATCCGCGCCACCGCCACGCGCTATCGCGAGCTCACGCCCCTGCTGCGCCTGGTCGACCAGGTCGAGGGCACCAGCGCCGCCACGGGCTACGCCTTCGGGCGCGTCTAGTTCCCCTGCCCGACATGCCGCGCCTGCATTGCCCCGTGCCACTGTCCGAGGGCCTGGACCTCGCCTTGACACCGGGCGCCGCGCGCCATGTGCAGGTGCTGCGGTTGCAGCCAGGCGCCACGGTGACGCTGTTCAACGGCGAGGGGGGCGAGTGGGACGCCAGCGTCACCCGCATGGGTCGCAGCGACGTACACGTTCGGGTGGGCGCGCACCGCGACATCGAGCGTGAGGCGACGCGTGCAGTGCACCTGGCCCTGGGCATGCCCGCTAACGAGCGCATGGACTGGCTGGTGGAGAAGGCCACCGAGCTGGGCGCGGCCAGCCTGCAACCCTTGGTGACTGAGCGCACGGTGCTGCGCCTGTCGGGCGAGCGCGCGGACAAGAAGCAGGCTCATTGGCAAGCCATCGCCGTCGCCGCGTGCGAGCAGTCGGGCCGCAATCGCGTGCCGGCCATCGCGCGTGCACAAGACTTCGGCTCCTGGTGCAGCGCACAGGCCGGACCCGGTTTACGGGTGGTGCTGTCGCTGCAGCCTGAGGCACGGGCGTTGTCCGAGGCGGTAGCGGGTCAGGCCACCAGCCCGGTGCTGCTGCTGTCTGGGCCTGAAGGGGGCCTGGCCGGCGCGGAGCTCGAACGCGCGATGGCGCAAGGCTTCATGCCGGTCACGCTAGGCCCACGCGTGCTACGCGCCGAGACCGCCCCGCTGGCAGCGCTGGCCATGCTGAGCCTTGGTGCATGATGGCGGGATGAACCCACGCCTGGGGCTGCTGGCGGTGTGCCAGGGCCTGTTCCTCACCAACAACGTCGTTTTCATCGCCATCAACGGGCTTGTCGGGCTTGCGCTGGCACCACACGCCTGGATGGCCACCTTGCCAGTCATGGGCTATGTCGTGGGCGGCGCGCTGGCGACAGGCCTCGTGGCACGCACGCAGCAGCGCCTGGGTCGACAGCGCTCCTTCCTGATCGGCCTGGCCGTAGCCCTGGCCTCGGCCCTGCTGTGTGCCTATGCGGCGGTGTCGCGCCATTTCTGGCTACTCTGCGCAGCGACCTTGATCGCGGGTTACTACAACGCCAACGCCGGCCTCTACCGCTTCGCCGCCGCGGAACTCACGGGCAAGGAGGGGCGCGAGAAGGCGGTGTCGTGGGTGATGGCGGGGGGCTTGATCGGCGCGATCGTCGGGCCCAACCTCGCGGCCCGCACGCGCGACCTGACCGAGGTGCCTTTCGCGGGCGCCTATCTGGCGCTGGCGGTAGTGGCGCTCCTGGGCATGGTGCTCATGGCCTTCCTCAAATTTCCGCCCGTGCCGGCGCCCGTGGCGGGTGAAAGCGGACGACCGCTGTCGCAGATCGTGCGTCAGCCGGTGTTCATCGTGGCGGCCCTCGCTGGCGCGCTGAGCTACGGCGTGATGAACCTGCTCATGGCCGCCACGCCGCTGGCGATGGACCAGTGCGGCCTGCCGTTCTCCGATGCGGCCTTCGTGCTGGAGTGGCATGTGATCGGCATGTTCGCGCCGGGTTTTTTCACCGGCAGCCTGATCAAGCGCTGGGGCGCGCTCAAGATCATGGGTGTGGGCGTGTTGCTGAATCTAATCTGCATCACGATCGCGCTGTCCGGGGTGCATCTGCACCAGTTCCTGGCGGCCCTGTTCCTCCTGGGTGTGGGCTGGAACTTCCTCTTCACCGGCAGCACCACGCTCTCGCTGTCGGCCTACACGCCGCAAGAGCGTGACCGCGCGCAGGGCGCCTTGAACTTCCTGGTCTTTGCGACCATGGCCTTTAGCTCGCTGTTTTCCGGCGTGCTGGTGACCACGCGCGGCTGGAGCCAGTTGAACTGGGGGTCGCTGGTGCCGGTGGCGGTGTGCGCCGCGGCCTTGCTGTGGCTGGCGGCACGCCAGCGCGCAGAAAATTCGCAGGCCGCCGCGGGCTAAGGCCTGCCCGGCCCGCGCCTCTGCGCGGGCTCGGTGGGTTTAGGGCATGCGCGCCATCACCTCGGCCACGGCAGCCGTGAGCCGCTTGGCATAGGGCACATGCAGGAATTCGTTCGGACCGTGCGCGTTGCTGCGGGGTCCGAGCACGCCACACACCATCATCTGCGCGGTCGGAAATCCTTGACTGAGCATGTTCATGAGGGGAATCGTTCCCCCCTGGCCGATGTAGCCGCAGGGCGCGCCGAAGTGCGCCTGCGACGCATGCTGCAGCGCCTGATCGAACCAGGGCGTGGACGCGGGCGCGTTCCAGCCGGTGGCGGCGCCGCCGGGCTCGAAGGTCACGCGGGCCTGATAGGGCGCGTTGTCCTCGAGCAAGGCCTTGAGCTCCTGCACCGCCTGCGCGGCATCCACCAGAGGCGGCAGGCGCAGCGAGAGCTTGAAAGCGGTATAGGGGCGCAGCACGTTGCCCGCGTCCTGCAGTGACGGAAAGCCCTCGGCCCCCGTGACCGACAGCGTGGGCGTCCAGGTGCGGTTGATCAGGGCTTGCATCGGCTCGGTGGTGGTGGGCAGGGCGAATGCCGTGGAGCCACCGCAGTCGTAGTGGGCCCAGGGGAAACGCTTGTAGACCTCATCGCCCAGGATGGCGGCGGTGGCGCGGGCCTGCTCGGCGCGGTCGGCCGGCACCTCGCAATGAAAACTCGCGGGTAGCAGGCGGCCGGTCTTGCTGTCTTCCAGGCGGTCCAGCACCTGTCGCATGATCCGGAAGCTCGAGGGCACCAGACCCGAGGCGTCGCCCGAGTGCACACCCTCGGTGAGGATCTGCACTTTCAGCGTACCGCTGGCCAATCCGCGCAGGGAGGTGGTGAGCCAGAGCTGGTCATAGTTGCCGGCGCCCGAGTCCAGGCAGATCACGAGGCCCACATCGCCCAGTCGCGGGCGCAGGGCGTCCACGTAGGGCAGCAGGTCGTAAGAGCCTGATTCCTCGCAGGTCTCGATCAGGCCAACGATACGGGGATGCGGCACCTTTTGCGCCTTCAGGGCCTGCACCGCGGCGATGCTGGCGTAGGCCGCATAGCCGTCGTCGGCGGCGCCACGACCATAGAGCTTGCCGTCCTCGTACTTGGGCGTCCAGGGGCCCAGGTCGCTGCGCCAACCGGTGAACTCAGGCTGCTTGTCCAGATGGCCGTACATCAGCACGGTCTGACCCGAGCCGGCGCTGGCCGCGCGGGTGGCCGCGACCTCGAAGAACAGCACCGGCGTGCGTCCGGGCAGCCGCACGATCTCCAGCGTCAGACCCTCGACCTTCTGGTCCTCGATCCACTGGGCCGTGTTGCGAAGCACGGTGTCGATGTGGCCGTGAGCGGCCCAGTCGGGGTCAAAGCCCGGCGACTTGGAAGGGATGGCGATGTAGTCGGTGAGCTGGCGGACGATGTCGGCATCCCACTGACGACTGACCTGGTCCAGGGCCTGGGCGGCGTCCAGGGTCGCGGCGGGAAGTTCACGGTGCAGGGGAGCGTTCATGGCGGGTGCGATCGGGAAGGTACAGCAAGGCCCGCCACTTTACGCCGACGCGAATGGCCCCGCCAAGCGGGAGATCAGTCCTCGACGAGAAACGTCCGGTCGGCCCGCAGCTGGCGCGCCAAGCCCGCCAGCATCAACAGCGCGTTGAAGCAGACCTCATCGTCTGCGAACAGCATCATGTGCATCGCGCTGGTAGCCACCAGACGGCCCGACTCGGGATGCAAACCGAAGGTGACGCCCGGGTGGGTGCGGCACAGGTTCATCTGCAAGGCGGCGCGAAAGTTGGCTTCGTGCGTGTGGGCTTGGGGCTGTCCGATGTCGCAGAAGAACTCGAGCATCGAGGTGTCGGGGTTCAGGCGCATCACGATGACGGCGTCCTCCAGCACAAAGCCGCCGGTCTGCAAGGCCTGCTGCGCCTGTTCGCCGTCACCGAGCACCCGGCGCACCACCCGGGGCATGAGGCGGTTGAAGCGATCAGCCGCTTCAGCGGCGATGTCCTGCGCGCTGTTAAGGGCGTCGGTGATCGACAACTCGGACAGGCCCCGGGCGTTGTCAGCGAGATCCGTCTCGGGTTTGCGCAACATGGCCGGTGCCTAAAGCAAAGACGACATCAGGCGCCGGGCCGCGGACAGGCCGACCTGGGCTACGGGGTGAACCGCCTCCACCTGGCCCGCCGACGCGGCCGCACCGGACGCGGCACTGGACGCAGCACCCAGAGCGGGGGCAGGCCACGCTGCCATCGAAACATCGGCCCCTGCCAGGATGCGGCCAACAGCCTGAGGCCCGGGCGAGACCGGCAAGCGGCGGGCGGTGGGCACGAGATCCGCCATGCGGGCCGGGCCGGCAGGATCGATGCAAGGCGTTGGGGTTGCCGCGGCGACGGGGGCGGGCGAGCTCGCCAGGAGCGACCGGAAGGCCGCGCCGTCGGGCGCAGAGGTGCCGCCCACGGGCAGGCGCATCGGTGATTGCAGGGGCACCGAGGTGGAAGACACCAGGGGAGGGAGGGGACCGACGGGAATGCTGCCGCTCATGGCGTGTCTCGGGCTTGGGGGAGTGGCCAGGACGGTAGAGGATCGGGGGGCGCCGTCGCAAGCTTTGTGACACGCCGCGCCACGCGGGCGCTGGGGGGCCTAGGCTCCGGCCGCCAGCCGCACCACGAGACCGACGGCGCCGCACGCGCCAATCACGGTCATGACGCCCCACTGCCACCGCAGGAGCGCCCACAGCGCCAGGGCGATCAGGCCCAGGGCGATGCCATCGGGACCTGCCGGGCCCTGCGCCACATGGCGGATAAAGAAGAGCCCCAGGCTGGCGATCACGCCAACCACGGCCGCCGTGATGGCGGTCAGCGGCGCGGTGAACTTCAACTGGCCGTGGGTGGATTCCACCAGCGGCCCGCCGGCCAGGATGAAGATGAAGGACGGCAGGAAGGTGAACCAGGTCACGACGCAGGCCGCGAGCGCGGCGCCCAGGAACACCGCGTCCGGGCCCAGGACCTGCCGCAGCCAGCCCCCCACGAACCCCACATAGGCCACCACCATGATCAGGGGTCCGGGCGTGGTCTCGCCCAGGGCGAGGCCATCGATCATCTGCGGGCCCGACAGCCACTGGTAATGGTCCACCGCACCCTGGTACACGTAGGGCAGCACCGCGTAGGCGCCGCCGAAGGTGAGCAGGGCCGCCTTGCTGAAGAACCACGCCATCTGCGTAAGGGTGCCCTGCCAACCCTGCGTCGCCACTAGCAGAGCCATCGGCACCAACCACAGCGCCAGGCCGGCAGCCAGGACGCGCGCGAGGCGTGCACGGCGAAAGCGGGCGTGTTCAGGCGTCGGGGTGTCGTCATCGATGAGAGCGGGTCCCCCCGGCGAGGGTCCCGTCGCGTGGGCGCCGCCCCCAATCGCGAACTGCGCCGGCTGCCAGCGCGCACCGAGCGCCCCGGCCAGAGCCGCCGCACCGATCACCCAGGGGAAGGGAATCGCCAGCACCGCGATCGCGACGAAGCTGCCCACCGCAATAGCCCACAGCGCAGGCACCTGGCGCGGATGCCGCAGGGTGCGGGTGCCGATGCGCCACACCGCTTGCAGCACGATGGCCGCGACCGCCGGCTTGATGCCGTAGAAGAACCCTGCCACCACCGGTAGGTGGCCGAAGGTCAGGTAGATCCAGCTCAGGGCGATCAGGATCACCAATGAAGGCAGTACGAACAGCAGCCCCGCGAGCACGCCGCCCCCGGTGCGATGCATCAGCCAGCCCAGGTAGGTGGCCAGTTGCTGCGCCTCGGGGCCGGGCAGCAGCATGCAGTAATTGAGCGCGTGCAGGAAGCGGCGCTCGGAGATCCAGCGCCGGCGCTCCACCAACTCGCGGTGCATGATGGCGATCTGCCCCGCTGGCCCGCCGAAGCTGATGAAACCGAGCTTGAGCCAAAAGCGCAACGCTTCGCCAAAGGGCACCGGGTCGGCCACCGCCTCGGCATGCTCGCGGACAGGGCTCGTGCTCACGCCCTCACTCCGTCTGGCACCGAGCGCCTCAACCCCGCTCGAAGCGGAAGACCGCAGTGGACGCCCGCGCGTTCGGCAGGACACGCACCTCGCGCCCGTCCTGCAAGCCGAAGGCGTCCAGGATGGACAGGCGGTTCTTGGTGGCCAGCACCTCGAAGTCCTTGAAGGTGCCCACGCGGATGTTGGGCGTGTCATACCACTGGTAAGGCAGACGGCGCGTCACTGGCATGCGTCCGCGCAGCACCGCAAGACGGTTGGGCCAGTGCGCGAAATTGGGGAAGGCCACGATGCCCACACGCCCCACGCGCGCGGTCTCGGCCAGCATGGTCTCGGTGTTGCGCAGGTGTTGCAGCGTGTCGATCTGCAGGACCACATCGAAGCTGTTGTCGTCGAACAGGGCCAGGCCCTCGTCCAGGTTCAACTGGATCACGTCCACCCCGCGCTGCACGCAGGCCAGCACATTGGCGTCGGCGATCTCCACGCCATAGCCGGTGCAAGCGCGCTCGCGTTTGAGCAGGTCTAGGAGGGCACCGTCGCCGCAGCCCAGGTCGAGGACGCGCGAGCCCTCGGGCACCATGCGGGCGATGGACTGCATGAGTACACGATCGCTCATGGCCTGACCTCGGCGGCGATACGCTCGAACCACGCCCGCACCACCGCCAGGTAGCGTGGGTCGTCCAGCAGGAAGGCGTCGTGCCCGTGCGGCGCATCGATCTCGGCGTAGCTCACATGGCGACCGTTATCGAGCAAGGCCTTGACCATCTCGCGGCTGCGCGCCGACGAGAAACGCCAGTCCGTGGTGAAGCTCACGAGCAGGAACTTTGCGGTGGCAGCCGCCAGCGCCCGGGCCAGGTCGCCGCCGTGCGCGCGGGCCGGGTCGAAATAATCGAGTGCGCGGGTGATCAGCAAGTAGGTGTTGGCGTCGAAGTATTCGCTGAACTTGTCACCCTGGTGGCGCAAGTAGCTCTCGATCTGGAATTCGATGTCCTGGGTGGTGTAGCGGTAGCCGTCGGTCGCCTCGCCCACCGCGCGACGCAGGTCGCGTCCGAACTTGGCGTTCATCACGTCGTCGGACAGATACGTGATGTGACCGATCATGCGCGCGATGCGCAGGCCCCGCTTGGGCACCACACCCTGCGCGTAGAAATGGCCGCCGTGAAAGTCGGGGTCGGTGACGATGGCGCGGCGTGCCACTTCGTTGAAGGCGATGTTCTCGGCGTTGAGGTTAGGGGCGCTGGCGATCACGGCCGCATGGCGCACGCGCTCGGGGTAGCGCAGGGTCCATGACAGGGCCTGCATGCCACCCAGACTGCCGCCCATGACGGCGGCCAGGGTCTGGATGCCCAAGGCGTCGAGCAGTCGGGCCTGGGCGTCGACCCAGTCCTCCACGGTGACCACCGGAAAGTCGGCGCCGTACACGTGGCCGGTGTCCGGGTTGACGTGCATCGGGCCGGTGGAGCCGAAGCAGGACCCCAGGTTGTTCACGCCAATCACGAAAAAGTGATTCGTGTCCACCGGCTTGCCCGGGCCGATCATGGTGTCCCACCAGCCCTCAGACTTGTCCTGGCCGGCATAGACACCCGCCACATGGTGGGAGGCATTGAGCGCGTGGCACACCAGGACCGCGTTGCTGCGGTCGTCGTTGAGGGTGCCGTAGGTTTCGTAGGCCAGGTCGTAAGCGCGCACCGAAGCGCCGCACTGCAGGGGCAGCGGCGCTTCGAAATGCATGCTTTGCGCGTGGGCGACCAGGGTCATGGGCAAGAAAAAACCGGCGTCGCTGAACACGAGGCCGGTTGCCCGGGCTTCGTCTTTAGCGGAATTTCTAAAAGCGCCCGCAATCGGAAGCAAATCGGCGCTGGAGTCGTCAGTATAGCGCCCGCCCTGTTGGGCTCTTTAGCCCCCGAACAGGACCGCCAGGCCCAGGCCCAGGAAGATCAGCGCGGACACGACATGTACCGCGCGCACCGGCACGCGCCGCATCACCCGCTCGCCAAACCAGACCACCGGCGCGTTGGCCAGCATCATGCCCAGCGTGGTACCCGCCACCACCGCGAACCACGCCGGGTATTGCGCGGCCAGCATCACCGTGGCCACCTGGGTCTTGTCGCCCATCTCCGCCAGGAAGAAGGCGATGACCGTGGTGATCAAGACACCGTGGCGCGGGGCGTCGGGGGTGTCCTCGTCATCGAGCTTGTCCGGCACCAGCATCCAGGCGGCCATCGCGATGAAAGAGACCGCCAGGATCCAGCGTAGCCACTGCGGTCCCAACCAGGCCGTGACCGACGCGCCCACCGCACCGGCCAGGGCGTGGTTGGCGAGCGTGGCGATCAGGATGCCCCAGAGGATCGGCCAGGGCCGTTTGAAGCGCGCGGCCAGGACGAGGGACAGGAGCTGGGTCTTGTCGCCCATTTCGGCCAGGGCAACGATGCCAGCAGAAAGAAAGAAGGGTTCCATCTGGACCGCGATTGTAGCGGTGGCGCTGACAGCCTCCCCGACTACGGCTCGCAGCGGTCAGCGCTCAGGCACCCTCTTCGGCCAGCGCAAGCGCCCGGCTTTCGCGCAGACGCTGAACCTGGACGGTGAGCAAGTCCAGGACCTGCAGGCAGGTGTCCACGTCGCGCATCAGCAGGCTGTGCACCGCCAGGGTCGCGACGATGCGTCCGGACTGCGGGTGAACCCCCAGGGTCAGCCCCGGGTAGGTCCGGCACAAATTGAGTTCAAGCGCCGCGCGGTAAGCCGCGTGTTCGTCATGCGGCTTGGGCTGGCCAACGTCGCAGAAGATCTCGATGTAGTCGTTGTCCGGATTACGGCGCAGGACGACGGTGCAACCGTCAACCGAGAAAGCCCCGTCCTCGCGCGCCGCCGCTTCGCCGGGGGCCGCGCGGTCCTGCAGGCGCGCCGCCAACTCCCGCAGCAGGCTTTCGAATCGCTGCGGGGATTCCGCCAGGTAGCTTTGCAGCAGCTCGGGCACCGGCACCTCGAGGGCGGTGAGGGCTTCGTCCAGGAAGCTGTTGGAGAGGGTGTCGGGCGCGGTCATTGGCCGTCCTCGCCCTTGCCGTCCTTATTGCGTGGTGACATCTCAATCGCCACGGTGTCGCTGGGTACAACTGGCTGCCGGCTCGCTGCCGACCGTCCCAGTTCTGCCAGTCGCTCGTGTCGCTCGCCCGCCACGCGCTTGCTGTCCCGGTCGATCGAATCGATTTCCGGGCTGGTCATGTCGGCCGCCGCCATGAGCACGCCCCAACCGAGGACCAGGAAGGAGTCGCCGAAAAAATCCATGGCCCGCGGATGGGCCGTGGTGCTCGCAGGTTCGCCGGGGTGGGGGCCGCCAGACACCTCTGGATCGGAAGCCATCGTGCGCAGCAGGCCCGTCATGGCCACCACGGCCATCAGCCCGAAGACCAGCAACGTGTCCCTGGCCAGGCGGCCAGGGGGGGGCGCCACGGTATCGACCACGCCCGGCGCGGAGGGTGCGTCGCCCACCTCCGCGGCGCAAGGCAGGAGCGTCCGCGGGACGCTTTGCAGCAGCTGGCAGGCACTGCGGGCCGCGCCACGCAGCGCCGAGGGCGTACCGCCGGAGAGCTCCTGGATCGCGCCGAGCAGCACGTGCTCCCCACTGATCTGGCCCAGGGTGCCTTCGGTGCCTGGACGGGCGCGTCCATCCAGCCACGCATGCTCGACGGCGACTGGCGGATCGCTCAAGCGCTCGACCGCCAGCGGTGCGAAATAGCGATGCAGGGCAACGCCGACGGTGGCGGCGTAATTCAAGAACCTGCGCGCGTCCAGGATGGCAACGGCACGCTCGCGCGCCTCGCCTACCGTGAAGGCACGCGAGGGGTGCGCCCACAGGGCCGTGACCGAGTACAGCGAGGCCAGGAAGGGCCAGTAGGCCGCGGAACTGACGGCGAAGCCGGTACGGGTGCGGATCGCGGGCACCGCCTTGCCGTCGGGGTCGAATCCGCCAACGGTGCGGCGCCATGTCGGCCCGGTGTCGGCCAGACGCAGCCAGCGCGTCATCAGGCGGGTGCCGAAGGCGGTCACGGCGGCGGATGCGGCGATCGAGGTGCCCGGCTTGAAGCCCTGCTTGACCATCAGGAGCGAGACGGTCGTGCCCACGAACCATGAGCCCGTGTACCCGATGAGGCCGGCCACGACCTGGGCGGCAAGGTCGCGGCGGGCGGCCCAGCGCAGCGCGGCTTGCAGCGTCTCGGGGGTCACGTCGTGCTCGATGAGGACCATCAGCGTGGCGATGGTGCGGGCCAGCTGGTGCTTCTGGATGCTTTCGGGCGTGTGCTCCCGGTAGAGGGCGTAAAGCTTGTCGAGGCGGTCTGCGCCTTGCTGGCCGGCCCGTGCCTGGGCCGCGTCGATGAGGGCCCGCAGGGCGGACCTGTCTGCTTCGGTTGCTGCGTGCTGATCAACCCAGGCGCGTAGGCTGGCTCCGGGCATCCCTTCATACGACGTGGGGCAGTCTGGATCGGCGGTGAACAACGCCTTCCTGGAAAGGCCCTCAGAGTGACCGGTCTTCGTCGGCAGAAGCTTGTCGGTCGAGTGCGGCGTGGGTCCAGGCGACGCGATGGACGAGGCCGTTACGCTGCTCGGACTGACGAAGCTGCGAGAAGGCATTTCCGCCGACAATGAGCCACTGGTCCGCGACTTTTGGTCTGTGCGGACTGCCGTTTGCGACCACCGAACCGAGTCAACTTCTTCGCCTTCATCGCCTTCCAGCTTACGGGACGGCGAGAGCCAATCATCCGACGTCAAATTCGCCGGAGATTGCTCGGCCCCACTTTGTCTTCTGGGTGATGCACGGTCCGCTGGATTTGGAGGCGTGGAGGCCACAAATGCGGCAGTTGAAACCGTTAGATCCGCCATAACGACTCCTTTCGTTTGAACAATGAGCCATTAATAACTCATCTGGGAGCGCAGTAGACGTGGAACGAGCCGCTCAAGTCAACCAGAAAACGACAGCCGAGACACCCCTGACAGCCTCAAGGGACAGCAATCCACAGGAAAGCCCGTGATTTGCCCCATAATGTGCAAGCGTGTAGTCAGCTTGACTACGCGTCCTTGCGGTGATTGGTCAGTTTCGCGTCTTGAATGCAGCTCTCGAGTGTGTGATTGCGTGCCCGGCTCCATCGCGTTTTGCGTTTCTCTATAGGAGCCTTTGATGGGCAACAAACTCTACGTGGGCAACCTGCCCTATTCCTTCCGTGATGGCGACCTCGAGCAGGCCTTCAGCCAATACGGGCAAATCACCAGCGCCAAAGTCATGATGGAACGCGACACCGGTCGCTCCAAGGGCTTTGGCTTTGTCGAAATGGGCAGCGATGCCGAGGCACAAGCCGCCATCCAGGGCCTGAACGGCCAACAAGTCGGCGGCCGTGGCCTGGTGGTCAACGAAGCCCGTCCGATGGAACCGCGCCCCCGCTCCGGCGGCTATGGCGGCGGCGGTGACCGCGGCGGCTACGGTGGTGGTGGTGGTCGCGGCGGCTACTGAGCCAACGTAACCTGGCGAAAAGGGCTCTTCGGAGCCCTTTTTTCATGCAAAAAGCCGGGGGGAACCCCTTGTATGCCCGCCGTTTCTGTGTTTCATAATGGGTCAGCGTGGATTAAGTAGTTTCACGCATGGATTGCGGTGAACAGGTCACTTTCGCGTTGCAGATCGTCACAAAGCGCTTTCGGGACTCCATCGCTGAGCTCAATGTTTCTATAGGAGTCCCGTCTTCATGGGCAACAAACTCTACGTGGGCAACCTGCCCTACTCGGTGCGCGACAACGATCTGGAGCAGGCCTTCAGCCAGTTTGGCGCGGTCACCAGCGCCAAGGTCATGATGGAGCGCGACACCGGCCGCTCCAAGGGCTTTGGATTCGTCGAGATGGGCAGTGATGCCGAGGCGCAGGCCGCCATCAGCGGCATGAACGGCCAGCCCCTGGGCGGCCGTAGCGTGGTGGTCAACGAAGCTCGCCCGATGGAGGCGCGTCCCCGCACCGGAGGTTATGGTGGTGGCGGCGGTGGTGGTGGCTATGGTGGTGGTGGCTATGGTGGCGGCGGCGGCGGCGGCGGCGGTGGTTACGGTGGTGGTGGTGGTGGTGGCGGATACGGCGGCCGGGGCGGTGATCGCGGTGAGCGTGGCGGCGGTGGCCGGGGCGGCAACGATGGCGGCTTTCGCAGCCCCTATGGCTCGGGCCCGCGAGGCGGCGGCCGTGGTGGCGATCGCGGGGATCGCGGCGGGTACTGAGTGACCGTCATTTCCTGAGAACAATGAACGGGGCGCAAGCCCCGTTCGCTTTTTTGGGGGCGTGACCGTCCACGTGCAGGACCGCGTCGTCGAGCCAGACCTACCGTCTGCGTGGGAGATTTCCGACGCGCTAACGGCTGACGCTGCATAAATTGCTGGGGGTCGCAACCATCCTCGCCGAGGCGCCCCATGACCCAGACCTCCACGCCGTCCAGACTCCTGGCGGTGGCGCTCGCCGCGCTGATGCTGTGCGTACCAGCGCTATGGAACGGGCTCGCCTTCTATTACCCCGACACGCCCACCTACCTGCGCGGAGCCTCGGGGGTGGTGGATCGACTGGTGGGCCAGACCGCGCCGCAGGCAGCGGGTGTACCCGCCGCCGACGGCGCCGCATCGCCAGCGTCAGTCCCCGTATCGCGCGGGCTGACGTCGCTGGAGGACAAGGTGGTGCTGGCAGGACGATCGGTTTACTACGGCGCGCTGCTGTACGCCAGCGAACGCGCTGGCAGTGCGTGGCTGGCCGTGGTGGCGCAGGCCCTGTGTGTGGCCGCGGTGCTGCACCTGCTGATGGTGCGACTGTGGCGCATACGACCCGCGGTCTTCCTCGCCACGACGGCCACACTGTCGCTGGCCACGCCGCTGGCGGTGTACACCGGCTTGCTGATGCCCGATGTGTTCGCCGGGCTGTCCCTGCTGGCCCTGGCCGCGCTCTGCGTGTACTGGCGGCAGCTGGCGTGGCCCGAGCGCAGCCTGCTGGCCGGGGTGCTGCTGTTCGGGCTGCTGGCACATGCCAGCCATGTCGCCGTCGCGGCGCTGGTGCTGCTGCTGGCATTGGCGCTGCGCGCGTGGAACCCGCGCTGGCAAGGATTGTCGACACCCGCGTTGTCGCTGGCGGGAGGGTGCGTGGTGATTGCCATCGCGGCGGAATGGGCCTTTGCCCTGGGAGTGCAGAAGTCCGTGGGCCAGCCGCCGCTGCGCCTGCCCTTTGTCTCTGCGCACCTGGTCGAGATGGGACCGGGCACCGAGTTCCTGCGCGCACGCTGCCCCGATGTGGGCTATGCCCTGTGCGACTACCGCGCGCACTACCCGACCGCCTGGGACGCCTTCCTGTTCTCGACTGATCCGGGACGCGGCACCTTCGCACTCGCCGACGCGCCAGGCAAGCGGCGTATCGTGGCGCAGCAGTGGTCGTTCGTGGCGGAGGTGATCGCCTTCGATCCAATGGGGGTGCTGCGCGGCTGGCTTTCCGATCTGGCGCGACAGCTGGTGTCGTTCCGGGTGGATGTGTGGAGCTTCGGTCCCCGCCAGCTGGCGATGTACGAGGGACGGGTCGCGCCTGCCACGTTCATGGCCATGCAAGCGAGCCGCGGCCTGAACGATCCCGCCTACAACCGCCTGTTGACGGCGGCCACCTATGCCAGTACGGCAGGCACCCTGCTGCTGGCGCTGTGGTGGGCGCTGCGACGACGGGCGGGCGCGCCCGCGTGCGTGCCGCAGCGGATGGAGCAGGTGGCCCAATTGGTGGTGGCGGGCGTGGTGGCCAATGCCTTGGTGTGCGTCACCGTGGCTTCGGCGTTGGACCGCTTCCAGGCGCGGGTGATCTGGCTGCTGCCCTTTCTCGCGCTGACGGTGCTGGCGCTGGGGTGGCGTCGCAGGTCGTCGTCACTCGCAGCGACGCGCGCGACGCTGCGGCCAGTCTCCGGGGCCCATGGCCTGGATGGAGTCGCCTCATGAACGGCGCCGCCTCATCGCCCGCCGCGGTGGCGGGGAACCAGCCCGCACGCTGGACCGATTACCTGCGCATGGCGCGCCTGGACCACATGACCAAGCATGTGTTCATCCTGCCGGGGCTGGTGCTGGCGTGGGTCCTGCGATCGCCCTCGCTGCAAGGCGCCTGGATGGCGATCCCCTTGGGTCTGGCCAGCGCGGTGCTGATCGCCTCGGCCAACTACATCCTCAATGAATGGCTGGACCGGCACTTCGATGCACACCATCCGGACAAGTCGCGGCGGCCGGCAGTCACGGCGGCCTTGTCGCCGCTCCCGGTGTGGGGCAGCTATCTCGCCTGCAGCGTGACGGGTCTGCTGCTCGCCATGCAGGTGGGGCCGGTGTTCGCGGCGACCAGTGCGCTGTTTTGGCTCTCGGGCGTGGTCTACAACGTGCAGCCACTGCGGCTGAAAGACAAGCCCTACCTGGACGTGCTGTCCGAGTCGATGAACAACCCGATCCGGCTGATGCTGGGGTGGTCCATGATCGAGCAAGCCACGGTGGCGCCTGCGTCGCTGCTGCTTGCGTACTGGATGGGGGGCGCCTTCTTGATGGGGGCCAAGCGGCTCTCGGAGTACCGGGAGATCGCGGCCGGGCCGGGCGGGGTGGCGGTCTTGCATCGTTACCGCCGCTCCTTCCAGCATTACACGCAGGAGCGGCTGCTGATTTCATGCTTCGTGTATGCGCTGCTCTCCACGCTGTTGGTGGGATTCTTTCTGGTGAAGTACCGCATCGAGTACCTGGTGGCCTGCCCGCTGGTGATCGCGATGTTCGCGCACTACCTGGCGCTGTCGCTGCGCGCAGGTTCAGTGGCGCAAAAACCGGAGAAGCTGTTTCGCGAGACGCTGCTGATGGCGATCACCGGAGCGACCGCGCTGGCGCTGCTGGGCCTGAGCTTCGTGAGCCTGCCGCGCCTGCACGCCCTGGCCGAACCGCATTTCATCCACGTGGATGCCGCAGGAAAGCGACCATGAGCGCACGATCGACGCTCGGTCCGATCGATTGGGATGCGGTGGACCTTGTGGTGTTCGATGTCGACGGTACGCTGTATGACGCCCAGCGCCTGCGCCGAAAGATGCTGGGGCTGCTGCTGGCGGCAGCTTGGCAGACCCGCAGTACGCAGACGCTGCGGGTGCTGCGAACCTTCCGGTCGGTGCGCGAGGCTTTGGGCGATGAGGCGCATCCGGAGTTCATGACCCTGCAATACACACGCACAGCAGCCTGCACAGGCTGCGATGTCACCACCGTGCGCGCGATGGTGACGGACTGGATGGAGCAGAGGCCGCTGCCCTGGCTGCGGGCCTGCCGATGGCCGCAAGTGGACGCGCTCTTTGACGCGCTGCGAATCGCGGGCAAACAGGTGGCGGTGTGGTCGGATTACCCGGCACGGGAAAAGCTGCAGGCGCTGGGCCTGCAGGCCGATCTGGTGGTGGCGGCGACCGACCCGGAGATTGCGCGGCTCAAGCCCGACCCGCGTGGGCTGCTGGCCCTGCTGCAATGCACCGGCGTGCCCGCGACGCGAGCACTCATGGTGGGTGACCGGCTGGACCGCGATGCTGAGGCCGCGCGACGCGCAGGGGTGCCTGCACTGGTGCTCGCGCGCCGTGCGCCCACCGGGGTGCGTGGGTTCAGCCGCTACGACGACCCGCTATTCATGCCTTTGCGCGCCGCCCCGGCGCTGGCGCTGGCGTGATGCGTGACACGCTGGAGAGCACGCTGGCCTATGCACCGGCCTACACGCTGGCCGCGGGGCTCGCTGCCATGGTGGACATCGGTGGCTTTCATGTCTTGTCACACATCATGAGCGGGGTGTTGCTGCCTGCGGTCCTGAGCTTTGCGGCGGCGGCGGCCGTGAACTACACACTGTCTACGGTGTGGGTGTACAGCCGTGACTGGCGCAGCATGCGCCGTGCCATGCTGTTCCTGCTGTTCGCGTGTCTAGGCCTGGCGCTCAACGCCAGCATGACCTGGTGGCTGGCCACCTCGCTGCCTGTGCACCCGACGCTGGCGAAAGTGGGCGGCGTGGCCACCGCCTTCGGTGTCAATTTTCTGGTGAATACGCACCTGGTGTTCGGGCGCGGCGCGACGCCTCGCGCTTCTTCCTGAAGGCCTCAGCCCTCACCCTGACGGTGCTTGCGAGGACGACCTGCGAGCAGGCGGTCCAGCCAGGTGGCCGGCAGCACACGCAGGAGGGCTGCGACGATTGCCATGGGCCAGGGAATGATTCGATGTGCCGCCCCCGCGTTGATGGCGCGGACCGCTCGAAGCGCGAAGTCGCCTGGCTGCATGAGAAACGGCATGGGGTAACGATTGCGTTGGGTGAGGGGCGTGGCGATGTAGCCGGGGCTCAGTGTGACCACCTTGACCCCGTGGGGACGCAGCTCGCCACGCAGCGACTCGCAATAGCTGATCACCGCCGCCTTGCTGGCGCAGTAGGCACCATGCCCGGGCATGCCACGGATGCCAGCGACACTGGCGATACCCACGAGCGTGCCGCGGCCCCGGCGCACCATGGGCTCGAGAAAGGGATGGAAGGTCGCGGCCAGACCCAGGTTGTTGGTGGCAAAGGTGCGGGCCATGATGTCCAGGTCTTCGCGCTGCGCGGTGTCCATGCCGATGCTGATGCCGGCATTGGCGATGACGACATCCGGCAGACCCTGCGATGCGATGCAGGCGGCGCCCGCGGCGGCGATAGCATCGACATCGGCGACATCCGCCACATAGACGCCCGCCCGCTCGGGCCCCAGGCCTTGCACGCGCACCCAGTCCTGGAGCACCTCGCCCCGGCGCGCGACCAGGGCCAGGCGCCAGCCCTCCTTCGCGTAGCGTTCGGCCAAGGCCTGGCCGATGCCGCTGGAGGCGCCCGTGATGAAGACCAAAGGGGCGCCACTGCCAGAGACGTTCATGGCGCGGTCAGCGTTTCTCGCGGGGCGCGATCGTGCCCCGCACACGGCCGCTTAGTTGCAGCTGCAGATCGAGGTTGGTGTAGTCCATGCTGTCGCCGGTGAAGCGGTCGCCCTCGCGTTCAAGGACGACGGGGCGGTTGGACCTGAGCTGCTCGGTGTTGACAAAGAAATGCAGGAACTCGCCACGCACCTCGAGGCGGGGCAGGCGCTGGCCGTTGGCGCCAAGACCCGGCTGGCGGGTGACGACCGCGTCGCCAAACAGTTGCACCTCCGAACCATCGCCGTTGGAGAGCGCTCGCCGCGCGGTGGCGACTGTGATCTGTCCGCGCTCGTTGTAGGCGCGCATGCGGGGCTCGTCGATTTCCAGGGTATCGGTGTCCGGGTAGTGGCGGCCCTCCTTGCCGGAGACCTCGCTCTTGAGGCGGCCGTTGACGTCGAAGCTGCGGACGGTGAAATCACGCAGAAAGTAATCGGGCTCGTGGGTGGCGACGCGTTCTTCGGCGGCTGGCAGAAAGACAGGCGTGTTGCGCGCAAGCAGGTAGGTGCCCAGTGCGACGATGCCCATGAGGACCGCGGGCAGGTAGACCGCGAGCCGGTCCCAGCCGCGGCGCATGCCGCGCCAGGCCTGGCCCCAGGCGAGCGCACTCACGAATAGCGCTCCAGCAACTGTGCATAACGGCCGCTGGCCACCAGCAGCAGGTCGCACAACTCGCGTACCGCACCCTGACCGCCAGCCGCCTGGGTGACATAGCGCGCCGCCGCGCGCACCTCCACATGGGCGTTGGCGGGCGCGGCGGCGAAGGCGCAGCGGCGCAGCACCGGCAGGTCGGGCCAGTCGTCGCCGATGGCGGCCGCCTCGTGCCAGCCCAGGCCCAGTTCGGCCAGGGTGCGCTCCGCTGCGGGGGCCTTGTCCTCCGTGCCGTAATGCACGTGCGTCACACCCAGCGCCGCCAGGCGCACGCGCAAAGGCGCGGAGTCACGGCCGGTGATGACCACGGGGGTGATGCCGCCCTGTTGCAGCAGCTTGATGCCGAGCCCGTCGAGGATGTGAAAGCGCTTGAGGGTCTCGCCGGCGTCGGTGAGGTACAGGCCGCCGTCGGTGAAGACGCCATCGATGTCAAAGAAGGCGACGCGAATGCCCTGCGCGGCCAGGAGACACTCGGGATCGAAGTTCTGGACTGGGGTCATCAGCGGAGGTCAGATGACCTTGGCGCGCATGAGGTCGTTGCTGTTAACCGCCCCACACAGGCGGCCCTGCGCATCGACCACGAGCACGCTGGTGATGCGGTGGGCTTCCATGAGGTCCGCGGCCTCGACGGCCAGTCGGTCATGGGCGATGGTGCGGGGGTTGGGGTGCATGACCTCCCGCGCGCGCAGGCTGCGTAGGTCGGCGCCCTTCTCGATCAAGCGTCGCAGGTCACCGTCGGTGAAGATGCCCAGCACCCGCCCCTCGGCGTCGGCGATGGCCGAGGCCCCCAGGCCGGCGCGGCTCATCTCGCGCATCAGCTCGGTGAAGAGTGCGTCGGGACCGACACGCGGCACATCGTCGCCGCTGCGCATCACATCCGACAGATGGGTGAGTAGCTTGCGGCCCAGCGCGCCGCCCGGGTGCGAGCGCGCGAAGTCCTCCGGGCGAAAGCCCCGGGCATCCAACAGGGCCACTGCCAGCGCGTCGCCCAGGGCGATTTGCGCCGTGGTGCTGGCGGTGGGCGCCAGGTTCAGGGGGCAGGCCTCTTTCTCGACGCCGCAGTCCAGCACGATGTCCGCGTGCTCGGCCAGGGTGGAGGCGGGGTTGCCCGTCATGGCCACCAGCGGCACGCCCTGGCGCTTGAGGACGGGCAGGATGGCGGTGATTTCGTCGCTCTCGCCGCCGTTGGAGATGGCGAGCACGAGGTCGATGGCCTTGATCATGCCCAGATCGCCGTGGCTGGCCTCGGCCGGGTGCACAAACATGGCCGGGGTGCCGGTGGACGCCAAGGTGGCCGCGACCTTGCGGCCGATGTGGCCACTCTTGCCCATGCCGGTGACGACGACCCGCCCGCGCAGGCCCAGGATGGCCTGGACCACCTGCGCGAACTCAGCGCCAGTGCGACGCTTGAGGTCCTGCACGGCGGCGGCTTCGATCTCGAAAGTGTCATGGGCCAGGCGCAGGACGCGCTGGGCATCGAACACGCCGGGCTGGACAGGTGTGGCTGACATGCGCCTGATTCTACGAGGCGAGGGTCCTGTGTCGCGTCCCTGGGGATGTACGCGCGCAAGGCACAGATGCTCGGCCACAAGCGCTTAGGATCGGGGCATGTCCACCCTGGAACTCACGCTCCTGTACCTCCTGGCAGCCGTGCTAGGGGTGGTGGCCTGCCGCCTGGCCAAGCTGCCGCCGATGCTGGGGTATCTGGTGGTGGGCGTGCTGATTGGCCCGAACGCGCTGGGCCTGGCCCAGAACTCCACGGGCGTGAGCCACTTAGCCGAGTTCGGCGTGGTGTTCCTGATGTTCGTGATCGGGCTGGAGTTCAACCTGCCCAAGCTGCGGGCCATGCGCAGCCACGTGTTCGGCCTGGGCCTGTTCCAGGTGGCGCTGACCATTGCGCTGGCCACGGGCGGGATGCTGGCGCTGTCGGCCTTCGCACCGCCGGCCTGGAAGTTGGGCTGGCAAACCGCGCTGGCGTTGTCAGGCGCGCTGGCCATGAGCAGCACCGCCATCGTGGTCAAGATGATGGCCGAGCGGCTGGAGCTGGAGTCCGAGCACGGCAAGCGGGTGATGGGCGTGCTGCTGTTCCAGGATCTGGCAGTGGTGCCCTTGCTGGTGCTGATCCCGGCCCTGGGCAGCCCACCCGAGGCGCTGCTGGGCGCGATGGCGCTCGCGCTGCTCAAGGGCGCGGCGTTGATCACCCTGCTGCTGGTAGGCGGACAGCGGGTGATGCGGTGGTGGCTGACCCTGGTGGCACGCCGCAAGAGCGAGGAGCTCTTCGTCCTGAACCTGCTGCTGATCACGCTGGGTCTGGCCTGGCTGACCGAGCTGGCCGGACTGTCGCTGGCGTTGGGCGCCTTCATTGCGGGCATCCTGATTTCCGAGACCGAGTACAAGCATCAGGTGGAGACCGACATACGGCCCTTCCACGACGTACTGCTCGGGCTGTTCTTCATCACCATCGGGATGATGCTGGACTGGCGCCTGGTGGCCGAACACTGGCTGCTGGTGGTGGCCTTGTTGACGCTGCCGGTCCTGTTCAAGCTGGCGCTGATCACCTTCCTCACGCGTGGGCTGGGTGCCTCCATGGGCGTGTCGCTGCGTACGGGCCTGTACCTGGCGCAAGCAGGCGAGTTCGGCATCGTGCTGCTCACGCTGACACAGGCCAACCGTCTGGTGACGCCCGAACTGTTCAACCCCATCCTGGCCGGCATGGTGCTGTCGATGCTGGCCACGCCCTTCATCGTGATGGGCAGCAACTCGATCGTGACCCAACTGGTGGCCAGCGACTGGCTGCAGCAATCGCTGCAGATGACGCAGATCGCTCGGCGCACGATCAACACCAGCAAGCACGTGATCATCTGCGGCTATGGCCGCTGCGGGCAGAACCTGGCGCGCATGCTCGAGCGCGAGGGCATTCCCTACATCGCGCTCGACCTGGATCCGGACCGTGTGCGGCAAGCGGCGGCGGCGGGTGATTCGGTGGTGTTCGGCGACGCGGCGCGGCTGCAGGCGCTGATGGCCGCCGGCCTGGCGCGCGCCAGCGCGGTAGTGGTGACCTACCTGGACGTGCCCAGCGCGCTGAAGGTGCTGGATCTGTCACGCACGCATGCGCCGCAGGTGCCGGCCATCGTGCGCACGCAGGACGACCGCGACCTGGAGAAGCTGCGCGCAGGCGGGGCGACGGAAGTGGTGCCGGAGGCGCTGGAGGGCTCGCTGATGCTGGCCAGCCACGCGCTGGCGCTGGTCGGTGTGCCGGTGCGGCGCGTGCTGCGCATCGTGCAGGAGCAGCGCGAGGAGCGCTACGACCTGCTGCGCGGGTATTTCCATGGCGCCGACGATCCCGAGGGCGACAGCGACGCTGAGCGTCTGGCCACCTTGAGCTTGCCGCTGGGGGCGCGCGTGGGTGGCCGCACGCTGGGCAGCCTGGCTCTGCATGCCATGGGCGTGCGGGTGGTGAGCCTGCGTCGCGGCAACGGGCACGCGGTCGACGTGGAGGACGACCTGCTGCTGATGGATGGCGATACGCTCGTGCTCAGTGGCCGGGTGGAGCCACTGGCGCGAGCGGAGGAGAAGCTGCTGGGGGGATGAAGCGGGCCGCTTATTTCCCGATGCAGAACTTCGAGAAGATCACCCCGAGCAAGTCGTCGGCCGTGAATTCGCCGGTGATCTCGTTCAGCGCGTTCTGACCCAGGCGCAGTTCTTCCGCCAACAGGTCCAGGGCCAGCGCCTGTGGCGCGAGAAATTCATTCGCCGCCACCAGGTGCTGCTCGACACGGCGCAATGCGTGCACATGGCGCTCACGCGCCAGCCACACGCCCTCGGCAGCAGATTGCCAACCCGCGACCTCCAATAGCGTGCGACGCAAGGCCTCCAGGCCCTGACCGGTGCGCGCGGACAGGGCGATACCCCCCTCGGGCGCAGGACCCGGATGCGCGTCGGACTTGTTCCACACCTCGATCACGGGCACATCCTTCGGGCACTGCTTCTGCAGCAGTGATCGAATCTGTGCGTCACCGGCCCGGTAGTCCGGCGTTTCATGCCGCACCAGGTCGTGCAGGAACACGACAGCGTCCGCCTGCGCGATCTGCGCCCAGGCGCGCTCGATGCCGATCTTCTCCACCGGATCGTCGCTTTCTCGAAGGCCCGCGGTGTCGATCACGTGCACCGGCACGCCTTCGATCTGGATCGCCTGGCTCACGACGTCGCGCGTGGTACCCGCAATGGGCGTGACGATGGCCAGCTCGGCGCCGGCCAGAGCATTGAGCAGGGAGCTCTTGCCCGCGTTGGGCTGGCCCGCGATGACGACGCGGATCCCTTCACGCAGGAGCGCGCCCTGGCGCGTGCGCTGCATCACCACCGCCAACTGCGCGCGCAGGCGATCGAGCTGGCCCTGAGCATCGGTCTGCTGCAGGAAGTCGATTTCTTCCTCGGGGAAATCCAACGTGGCCTCGACGCCCATGCGCAGGTGCACGAGCGCGTCGCGCAGGGTGTGGATCTCGCGCGAGAACGCCCCGGCCAGCGAGCGGCTGGCGCTGCGCGCGGCCGCTTCGGTGCTGGCGTCGATCAGGTCGGCGATGGCCTCGGCCTGGGCCAAGTCGATCTTGTCATGGAGGAAGGCTCGCTGCGTGAACTCGCCGGGCTGGGCCACGCGCAGGCCAGGCAGGCGAGGTTGGCCCGTGGTCGCGTCCATCTCTGCGGCGGCTTCGAGGCAACGCGCGAGCAAGAGCTGCAGGACAACGGGGCCGCCATGCGCCTGCAGCTCCAGCACGTCCTCGCCGGTGTAGGAGTGCGGCGCCGGAAAGAACAAGGCCAGGCCCTGGTCGATGACGGATTGATCGGCGGCGCGAAATGGCAGGTAGGTCGCCTCACGCGCGCGCAGGCTGCGACCACATAGCGCGTCGACCAGCGGCGTGAGGCCCGCGCCGGACACGCGCACGATGCCCACGCCTCCCCGACCCGGGGCGGTGGCGATGGCGGCGATCGGCTGGTGGCGCGAGGCAAGCATCCGGTGACTCGTGACGTGGCGTGATGAGGTAGCGCTGAAACGAAGGGCCAAGAGTAAAGGGCCGCAAAGCGGCCCCTTTTTTTACTTGTTGAACTTCGGCAAGTTGAACTCCGGCGGCACCCCCATCCGCGTGTTGATCAACCATTGCTGGGCGATCGACAGCACGTTGTTGGTGATCCAGTACAGCACCAGGCCGGCCGGGAAGACGAAGAACATGACCGAGAAGATCAGGGGCATGAACCACATCAGCTTGGCCTGCATCGGGTCGGGCGGCACCGGGTTCAGGGCCGTCTGCAGCAGCGTGGTGAGGGTCATCACGATGGGCAGGATGTAAAACGGGTCCTTGGCCGAGAGGTCCTGGATCCAGCCGATCCAGGGCGCGTGGCGCATCTCGACGCTGGACAGCAACACCCAGTAGAGCGCGATGAACACCGGCACCTGCACCAGGATCGGCAAGCAGCCGCCAATGGGGTTGACCTTTTCCTCGCGGTACAGCTTCATCATTTCCTGCTGCATCTGCTGCGGGTTGTCCTTCAGGCGCTCACGCATGGCCATGACGCGCGGGTTGATGGCCTTCATCTTGGCCATGCTCTCGTAGCCCTTGGCCTGCAGCCAGTAGAAGGCGATCTTGATCACCAGCACCAGGGCCATGATGGACCAGCCCCAATTGCCCAGGACACCATGCAGCTTGTCCATGAGCCAGTACAGCGGCTTGGCCAGGATGGTGAGCCAGCCGTAGTCCTTGACCAAGTCCAGGCCGGGTGCGACGCGCTCAAGCATCTTCTCTTCCTGGGGCCCGGCGAAGAAGGTGGCGGTGACAGCCTGGGTGGCTCCGGGCGCCAGCGCTTCGGGCGGGGTGATCATGCCGACGGCGTAGCGGTTGTTCTCGGGCTTGCGCACGAAGAGTTCGCGCTGCAGACCGCCCGGCAGGATCCAGGCGCTGGCGAAGTAGTGCTGCACCATCGCCACGTAACCCTGACTCGAGGCTTTCTGGAAATCGACCTTGTTCTTGTCGATGTCGGCGAACTCGACCTTCTGGAATTTCTTTTCCTCGGTGTAGACCGCGGGGCCGGTGAAGGTGGAATAGAAAGCCGACTCGCCAGGCAGCTTGCTGCCGTCGCGGACCAGCTGCAGGTAAACGCGGGGGGTAACGGGCGCGGAGCCGGTGTTGATGATCTCGTGCTTGACGGCGACGTCGTAGGCGCCGCGCTGCAGGGTGTAGGTCTTGACCAGTTTCACGCCGCCCTGCTCGGGCGACTCGAATCGCAGGACCAGCTCTTTGGCACCGTCCTTGAGTTCGCGCTCGCCACTGACGGTCATGACCGTGGTGTGGTTGGGGAAGTCACCCCCGATCAAGCCGCTTTGGGCCACGTAGTGGCGCTGCGCGTTGTCTTCGAGCAGAACGAAATGGGCGCTGGACTTCTTGCCGTTGTCGGCGTCGGCCGCATGCTTGAGAAATTCAGCGCCGGTGAGCGAGCCGCCCTGGGTGTCGAAGGTCAGGCGCATGACGTCGGTGGTCACGGTCACGCGTTCGCGAGGGCGGTCGGCCGCGGCGCCGGGGGCGGCGTTGACCGGCGGAGTGGCCCCGGGGGCGGCCGCCGTGGCGGTGGGGAGCGACGCGCTGGCCGTCGCGGCACTGGACGAGGCCGGCGCCGAGGCTGTGGCCGCGGGCCGGGGCGCGGGGAAGAACGTCGCGGGCTGGCCGCTGGCGATCTGCCACTGGTCCCAGAGCATCACCATCGAGAAACCAAAGACCACCCAGAGGATGGTGCGGCGTATGTCGTTCATGAGGACTTCTTGGAAGGGGAGGGGGACACGAAGCGCGTGAACAAGCGCGGCGGGTGCGCAGGCACCTCGTCACGACCGCCGTCACACCAAGGGTGGCAGCGGGCCAGACGCGCGAGGGTGAGATAGGAGCCCGCCAAGGCCCCATGGTCCTGGAGCGCCTGCAAGGCGTAGGCCGAACAGGTGGGGGTGAAGCGGCACGCCGATCCGAGCCAGGGGGAGAGCAGCAAACGGTAGCCCTTGACCAAGGCGATGAGGACGGCGCGGATCATGGCTTCACCGCTCGGCTCGCGCCATCAAAAAGCTGCTGGAGCTCGTTGCGAACAGCGCGCTTGAGTGGCTCGGACGCGGCACTGGGAAACGCCTGCCGGTCGAAGCCGGCGCGCAAGCGCACGATGTGCGCCGCATGGGGCAGTCGATCTGCGTAATCCTGGGCCACGGTGTAGATCTGGCGCTTGAGGGTGTTGCGGGTCACGGCACGCCGGGCCCAGCGCTTGGGCACAACGGCACCGATCCAGGGCGGAGCACCTGCGAACAGCACCGGGGCAGCGACTGCGCCGCCGGTTGCTCCGTCAGGGGCAATGCTAGGCGCGAGGCAGTGCAGGGCGAAGTGCGCGGTGCGCGACACGGTGGCGCCCTCGTCCATGACGGCCTGGAACTGGGACCGCGTCTTCAGGCGCTGCACGTCGGCTCCGCGTTGGGTCCGGTTCAGGCGCTGGCGACGTCAGGACGCCGGCAGGCGCAGGACAGTCAGGCGATCCGGGCGGTCGCTCAGGCGGCCAGGCGCTTGCGGCCCTTGGCGCGGCGCGCGTTGATGACGGCACGGCCACCGCGGGTCTTCATGCGAACCAGGAAGCCGTGGGTACGCGCGCGGCGCACTTTGGAAGGTTGGTAGGTACGTTTCATGTTCGTTCTCGGGAAAACCCACGATTATCGCGCAAAAGTGGGGCCGGACAAGGGTGAAGCCCTTGAAAGTCCCGGTTTCCTAGCCTCCGCGCGGCCCGGCCGCGATTTGTGGACAAGTTCTTGATAAGTTAAACTGGCCGGAATCCGACGATGAACAATATCCACAAAAGCGACCACCAGCGATGACCGAGGGTCCCCCTTTGAGCCTGTCGGGCGGCGCAGGAGACGGCCTCTGGCTTGCCTGCACAGAACAACTCGCCCAGGAGCTTCCTGAGCAGCAGTTCAACACCTGGATCAAGCCCCTGTCGGCACAGGTGTCCGACGACCTGTCCAAGGTCACCCTCTTCGTGGCCAACCGTTTCAAGCTGGACTGGGTGCGGGCCCAGTACGCGGGCCGCATTGCCGCCTTGCTGGAAAAGCTTTACGGGCAGCCCATCCAGCTGGAGTTGGTGCTCGCTCACCGGGAGGCCCCTTCCCGTGCTCATTCTGCGCCCGCGCTGGTAGACAGCAGTTCGCCCCCCGAGGCGGCTGACCTGGCAGAGGATACCGGCACCTCCGGCTTCAAGACCCGGCTCAACACCGCGCTGACCTTCGACACGCTGGTGGAAGGCACGGCCAACCGGATGGCCCGGGCAGCCGCCATGCACGTGGCCAGCACGCCAGGGCAGTTGTACAACCCGCTGTTCATCTACGGGGGCGTCGGCCTGGGCAAGACCCATCTGGTCCATGCGGTGGGCAACCGGCTGCTGGCCGACCGACCGAACGCGAAAGTTCTCTACATCCACGCGGAACAATTCGTCTCGGATGTGGTTAAGGCCTACCAGCGCAAGACCTTCGACCAGTTCAAGGAGCGTTACCACTCCTTGGACCTGTTGCTGATCGACGATGTGCAGTTCTTCGCCAACAAGGACCGCACGCAAGAAGAATTCTTCAATGCCTTCGAAGCCCTGCTGGCCAAGAAGTCGCACATCGTGATGACCAGCGACACCTATCCCAAAGGGCTGGCCGACATCCACGAACGCCTGATTTCCCGCTTCCACTCCGGCCTGACGGTGGCCATCGAGCCGCCCGAGCTGGAAATGCGGGTCGCCATCCTGATCAACAAAGCACGGACCGAGAACGCCGAGATGCCCGAGGAAGTGGCCTTCTTCGTGGCCAAGAACGTGCGCTCCAACGTGCGCGAGCTCGAGGGTGCCCTGCGCAAGATCCTGGCGTACTCCCGTTTCAACCAGAAAGAGATCTCCATCCAGCTGGCCCGGGAAGCCCTGCGCGACCTGCTGTCCATCCAGAATCGGCAGATCAGCGTGGAAAACATCCAGAAAACGGTGGCCGACTACTACAAAATCAAGGTGGCGGACATGTACAGCAAGAAGCGGCCCGCCTCCATCGCGCGCCCGCGCCAAATTGCCATGTACCTGGCCAAGGAGCTCACCCAGAAAAGCCTGCCCGAAATCGGGGAGTTGTTCGGGGGTCGCGACCACACCACCGTGCTGCACGCAGTGCGCAAGATCTCCGGCGAGCGGCAGCAACTAACCGAGCTCAATCAGCAGCTGCATGTGCTGGAGCAGACGCTCAAAGGCTGATCTGGAACAACCGTGGGGATAATTTTTGAACAAGCACCCTGTTATCCACAGAACCGGCCGAACCCGGCAAGTTGTTCAAGATGGCGAGACAGCACGGAAGCGCGGCTACACACAGGCTTCAAAATGCGCTAAGTGACTGATGAAACAAGGGAAAATGGCGGTTGTCCACAAGGGACCGCCCCCTTTACTAGCTACTACTAACTTGAAATAAAGAATTCAAAAGAGAAGAGGCAGCAATGATCGTCCTGAAGGCAACGCAAGACAAAGTCCTCTCGGTGCTCCAGTCGGTGTCCGGTATCGTCGAGCGGCGGCATACGCTGCCAGTGCTGGCCAACGTGTTGATCCGCAAGACGGGCAGTGCACTGCAACTGACCACCAGCGATCTGGAGATCCAGATCCGCACCACAGCGGAACTCGAGGGCGACAACGGCAACTTCACCACCACGGTGGGCGCCCGCAAGCTGATCGACATCCTGCGCACCATGCCAGCGGACCAGACCGTGAGCCTGGAGTCCACTCAGAACAAGCTGGTGCTCAAGGGCGGCAAGAGCCGCTTCACGCTGCAGACCCTGCCGGCGGAAGATTTCCCGCTGGTGCAGGAAGCACCCAGTTTTGGTCCCGCCTTCAGCGTGCCGCAAAAGACGCTCAAGGACCTGATGAACCAGGTGTCCTTCGCCATGGCGGTGCATGAAATCCGTTACTACCTCAATGGCATTTTGTTTGTGGCGGAAGGCAAGCAGCTGTCACTGGTGGCGACCGACGGCCACCGCCTGGCTTATGCGAGTGCCACGCTGGATGTGGAAGTACCGCGCCAGGAAGTGATCCTGCCTCGCAAAACTGTGTTGGAGTTGCAGCGCCTGCTGTCCGATGCCGATGGTGCGATCGAGATGCGTTTTGCGAACAACCAGGCCAAGTTCAGCTTTGATGGCATGGAGTTCGTGACCAAGCTGGTCGAGGGCAAGTTTCCCGATTACAACCGCGTGATTCCCAAGAACCACCGTAACCACATCACGCTCGGTCGCGTGCCGCTGCTGGCCTGTTTGCAGCGCACCGCCATCCTCACCTCCGAGAAGTTCAAAGGGGTACGCCTGAACGTGGAGCCTGGGCTGTTGCGCGTAGCGTCCAACAACGCCGAGCAGGAGGAGGCGGTGGATGAACTCGATATCGACTACAGCGGTGACGCTATCGAGATCGGCTTCAATGTGACTTACCTGATTGACGCGCTCTCCAACATGAGCCAAGACATGGTCAAGCTGGAACTGCAGGACTCCAACAGCTCCGCGCTGCTCACCAACCCCGAGAACAATGCTTTCAAGTACGTCGTGATGCCAATGCGCATCTGAGTTGCCGCCACTCGCCAAGTGGCGAGCGCACACCCTAGCAACCCGTCATTGCGACGGGTTGCGTCATTCAAGAGACTCCCAAAAGTCAGCCTATGTCCGAAGAAAACAACTCCGCCGACTCCCTGAACAGCGGCGAAGCCAGCTCGAACTTCCAGCCGGCCATCGATCCGAATCAGGCGGGTGCCAGCGAAGGCTATGGCGCGAACGCGATCCAGATCCTGGAGGGCCTGGAAGCGGTGCGCAAGCGCCCGGGCATGTACATCGGCGATACCTCCGACGGCACGGGCCTGCACCATCTGGTCTTCGAGGTGGTGGACAACTCCATCGACGAAGCGTTGGCTGGGCACTGTGATGACATTGTTGTCACCATCCACACCGACAACTCCATCAGCGTGGTGGACAACGGCCGCGGCATTCCGACCGGGCTCAAGATGGACGACAAGCACGAGCCCAAGCGCTCGGCGGCCGAGATTGCCCTGACCGAGCTCCACGCAGGCGGCAAGTTCAACCAGAACAGCTACAAGGTCTCGGGTGGTCTGCACGGTGTCGGTGTGTCCTGTGTGAACGCGCTCTCGAAGATGCTGCGTCTGACGGTGCGCCGCGAGGGCAAGGTGCATGTGCTGGAGTTCAGCAAAGGCTTTGTGCAAAACCGCATCATCGAGACGGTGGATGGTGTGGAGGTCTCGCCGATGAAGGTGATTGGCGATACCGACAAGCGCGGCACCGAGGTGCACTTCCTGCCGGACACCGAGATCTTTCGCGAGAACCACGACTTTCACTACGAGATCCTGTCCAAGCGCCTGCGCGAGCTGAGCTTCCTCAACAATGGCGTGGCGATCAAGCTGGTCGACGAGCGCAGTGGCAAGCACGATGACTTTTCCGGTGCAGGCGGCGTCAAGGGCTTTGTGGATTTCATCAACAAGGGCAAGACCGTCTTGCACCCCAATGTGTTCCACGCGATCGGGGATCGTCAGAGCGACCAGAACACCAACATTGGCGTCGAAGTGGCGATGCAGTGGAACAGCGGCTACAACGAGCAAGTCCTCTGTTTCACCAACAACATCCCGCAGCGCGATGGCGGCACGCACCTGACCGGCCTGCGAGCGGCGATGACGCGCGTGATCAACAAGTACATCGACGACAACGAGCTGGCCAAGAAGGCCAAGGTCGAAGTGACGGGCGACGACATGCGTGAAGGCCTCACGTGCGTGCTGTCCGTGAAGGTGCCCGAGCCGAAGTTTTCCAGCCAGACCAAGGACAAGCTCGTCTCCAGTGAAGTGCGCGGTCCGGTGGAAGACGTGGTGGCGCGCACGCTTAACGACTTCCTGCAAGAGCGCCCCAACGACGCCAAGATCATCGTGGGCAAGATCATCGAAGCAGCCAAGGCCCGAGAAGCCGCGCGCAAGGCCCGCGAGATGACGCGTCGCAAGGGTGTGCTCGATGGCATGGGCCTGCCTGGCAAACTGGCCGACTGCCAGGAGAAGGACCCGGCGCTGTGCGAGATCTACATCGTGGAGGGCGACTCCGCCGGCGGCTCGGCCAAGCAAGGGCGCGATCGCAAGTTCCAGGCGATCTTGCCGCTGCGAGGCAAGATCCTGAACGTGGAGAAGGCGCGCTATGAGAAGCTGCTCACGAGCAACGAGATCCTGACCCTGATCACGGCGCTGGGCACCGGCATCGGCAAGGCCGGGGGTGGTGCAGGTGGCGGTGGGGCCGACGACTTTGATGTGGCCAAGCTGCGTTACCACCGCATCATCATCATGACCGACGCCGACGTGGACGGCGCTCACATTCGCACGCTGCTGCTGACGTTCTTCTACCGCCAGATGCCCGAGCTCGTAGAGAGAGGGCATATCTACATCGCGCAGCCGCCCCTGTACAAGGTCAAGGCCGGCAAAGAGGAGCTTTATCTCAAGGACGGTAGCGAGCTCGACACCTTCTTGCTGCGGATTGCCCTGAACAGCGCCAGCGTGAACACCGGTGGCCCCTCACCGACGGTTCTCTCCGGCGAGACACTGGCGGAACTGGCGCGCAAGCACCAGGTGGCCGAACAGGTGATCCATCGTCTTTCCGGCTTCATGGACGCCGAGGCGCTGCGCGCGATTGCCGACGGCGTACGCCTGAACCTGGACACGGTAGCCGAGGCCGAAGCGTCCGCGCAGGCGCTGCAGGCGCGACTGCAAGAGATCGACCGCTTGACCAACGCCGCTCCGGCGGAAGTGGCGGGCGAGTTCGATGTGCGCTCGGACAAGCCGATCCTGCGCATTTCGCGCCGTCACCATGGCAACGTCAAGAGCAGCGTGATCACGCAGGACTTCGTGCACGGCGCCGACTATCTGGCCCTGGCCGAAGCGGCCGACACCTTCCGCGGCCTGCTGCATGAAGGCGCCACGGTGCGCCGCGGCGAGGGCGAGCGCCAGAAGGAAGAAAAGGTGGGCGACTTCCGCTCCGCGATGCAGTGGCTGATTGGCGAGGCCGAGCGCGCCACCGCGCGTCAGCGTTACAAGGGCCTGGGTGAGATGAACCCCGAGCAGCTGTGGGAAACCACCATGGACCCGACGGTGCGCCGCTTGCTGCGCGTGCAGATCGACGACGCGATCGAAGCCGACCGCGTGTTCACCATGTTGATGGGGGACGAAGTCGAGCCGCGGCGCGACTTCATCGAGACCAACGCGTTGCGCGCGGCGAATATCGACGTGTAAGCGGCGCGAGTCGTCTGGGCCTGTGGCCCGCACAACGTTTAGCGCTCGGCGGGTGCTGCAGCAGCGGCCGCCCGGTCCAAAAGGAGGCCGAGCTGCAGCGCTTGGTGTTTGAGTTCCTTCGCGATCTCCTGGCGCCGGGCCTCGTCCAGCCGGGAGGAGATGGCGGCCACGCTGAGGGCGGCCATGGGTGTCAGCGTCGGGATGATCACGCCCACAGCCGCCGTGCCCGGATGGACAGCGCCGTCTAGGAAGGCGTAGCCCCGCTCCCGCCCCTCGGCCACGGCCGCACGCACGCGCTCGACGCTCAGGCTGGACAGCTTGGGATAGCGCTCGGCCTGGTCGGTGATGATGTCTTCGGCTTCGGCGGGTGGCAGCGCGCTGAGAATCGCCAAGCCGCCCGCGCCCACCCCCAGCGGACGCCGGACCCCGACATCCAAGGTCAGCGCCTTGATCGGGTAGTCGCCCAGGGCCCGCGCCGAGCAGACGGCCTCGTTGCCGCGCCGCTCGCTGAGGTAGACCGTGTCCTGGGTCGACTCGGCCAGTGCCGACAACGTGTCTTCGCAGCGCTGCGCCAGGTGGAAACGCGGACTGGCCAGCAGACCCAGCTCATAGAGCAGGGGGCCCAGCAGGTATTTGCGGGTGACCGGATGTCGCTCGAGCATGCCCTCGCTCTCCAGCCGCTGGAGCATGCGAAAGCAGGTTGAACTGGGCAGGCCGCTGGCAGCGGTGACATCGCCAAGACGCATGCCTTTGCGCCCCCGAGAAGCGACCACCCGCAGCAGGTTGATCACCCGCTCGATGCTCTGCGTGCCGTCCGTGCTCATGGGCTACCTCCGCGGTGTTGTCCATACGGCTTCCACGATATGGCAAACCCTCGGGTTTTCGAGAGAGAGGGAAACGCAAGGATTGTTTTCAATTCAACTCAGCCTCTGGACCCTTAATTGCCACCTGGTGGAAATGCTAGCAGACCGCGTTCCGCAGACGATGACCGAGAAAATCCTGGCCCGCGCCAGCGGGCGGGCTTTTGTGCGGGCTGGCGACGAGGTCGAGGCGCGACCGGATTTCGTCATCAGCTACGACTTTCCGGGCTATACCGACGTCTTCTTTCGGGAGGCGCGCGAGGAGTTCGGGGTGGAGAAGGTGGACCGGCCTGAACGCTTCGTCCTGTTCATCGACCATATGGTCCCGGCGGCGACGCCCAAAGAAGAGGAACTCCACAAGATCACCCGCACCTGGGGCGCCGCGCAGGGCGTGCCGGTGCATGAGCGCCGGGGCATCGGGCACCAGGTGTCCGCGGAGCTGGGCTACGCCACCCCGGGCGCCTTCGTGGTGCATTTCGACGGCCACGTGAGTCAGCTGGGCGCCTTCGGCACCTACGCCTTTGGCGCACGCAAGGGTGTGCTGGAGGCGTATGTCTCGCCCACTTTGGCCTTGACCGTGCCGTCCACGGTGAAGATCGTGATCACCGGCACGCTGCAGCCGGGCGTGATGGCGCGCGATGTCTTTCACCACCTCGTGCGGGTGATGGGTCCTTCGTCCTGCGCCTTCAAGGCGGTGGAGTTGGCCGGGCCGGTGATCGACGCGATGAGCATTGAGGGGCGGCAGACCCTGTGCGGTCAGGCCATGTTCCTGGGCGCGAACACGATGCTGATCGCACCCGACGCGCAGACGCTGGCGTACACGAAGGGCCGCGCCAAGCTGGATTTGCCGCCGGTGTACCCGGACGCCGATGCGGTCTACGAGTGGGTGGTGACGGTCGATGTGTCGCAGCTGCAGCCCATAGTGGTGATCCCGCCCAGCCCGGCGAATACGCGCGATCTGAGCGAACACCTGGGGCTGGAGGTGCATGCCGGTTACCTGGGCTCCTGTGCCAGCGGACGGCTGGAAGATCTGCGGGCGGCCGCCGACGTCTTGCGCGGGCGGCAGATCAAGCCCGGCTTCCAGCTGCATGTGGTGCCCACCTCGCAGGCCATCATGGCGCAAGCCGCGCGCGAAGGACTGATCGAGTGCCTGGTGGAGGCCGGCGCCTTCGTGAGCTCGCCCACCTGTGATTACTGCTACGGCCGCATCGCCACCATGGCCGACGGCCAGCGCGCCGTCTCCACAGGCACGCTGAACACGCCGGGCCGCATGGGCAGCGTGGACAGCGAGATCTACCTGTGCAATGCCGCTGTCGTGGCCGCGTCGGCCCTCGAAGGGCGGATCGCAGACCCGCGGCCTTACCTTGCCGGTGGGACGACATGAGCGCCGGCGGCCCGTCTTCTGGTGCCATGCCGAACCTGCGCGGGCGCGTGGCCTGGGTGTTCGATGAGGACGACTACGACATCGACCTCATCATTGGTGTGCGCAATATCAAGATCACCGACGTCAAGGAGTTGGCGGCGCTGGCGATGGCCGACCGCGACCCGGGCTTTGCGGCAAGCGTGCAGCGCGGCGACCTGCTGGTGGGCGGGCGCAACTTCGGTTACGGCCACCCGCATTACCCGGCGATGCGCGCCATGCGCCACCTGGGCATCGCCGGCGTGGTGGCGGAGTCTTTCTCGCCAGGCTTCTTCCGTGGCGAGATCAGCATGGGTTTTCCGCTGGTGACCTGTCCTGGCATCCTGCCCCATGTGCAGCGTGGCGACGAGATCGAGGTGGACTGGGCCGGCGGCTGCGTGCGTCACCACGGGCGCGGCACCGCGCTGCCGCTGCAGCCCCTCAATCGCGCCGAGCGTCAGACCCTGGAGGCCGGCGGCCTGATTCCCTATCTCAAGCAGCGCCTGGCGCGCAGCGCAGGAGCGACGACATGAGCGAACAACGCCTAAAGCTGAAACAGCGCCTAGACAGCGGCACCACCACCTGGTTTGCTGGCGCCCAGGACGCGCTGTCGGCGCTGCTGGTGGACCAGTCGGATTTCGATGGCGTGTTCACCACCGGCTTTGGCATCTCGGCCGCCTTGCTGGGCCAGCCCGATATGGAGCTGTACACGCTCTCCGAGAACCTGGCGGTCGTCGACCACATCGCCAACGTCGTGCGCAAGCCGATCTTTGCCGACGCGGACACCGGTTACGGCAACGTGCTGAACACGCAGCGCACGGTGCGCGCCTTCGAGAAGGCCGGCGTGGCGGCGCTCTCCCTGGAGGACCAGCTGAGCCCCAAGCGCTGTCCTGCGGCGGCCACCAGCTTGGTCATTCTGCCCATGGCCGATGCCGTGGCCAAGATCCGCGCGGCGGTCGATGCCCGGCGCGACCCGAACCTGCTGATCGTGGCCCGCACCGATGCGATGGATGCGCAGGAAGCGCTCGAGCGCGCGGCCCGCTATGCCGAGGCTGGGGCCGATTTGATCCAGCCGATCACCCGCACCTTCAGCACCTACGCCGATCTAGTGCGCTTGCGCGAGGCCTGCGGCCGGCCCTTGTCCCTGCAGCTGATGGAGGGCACCTGGATGGCGGCCCTCGACCGCACACAGATCGAAGCGGTAGCCGGCCTGGCCACCTATCCCATCGTGAGCTTGCTGAGTGTGGCGCATGCCTTGCGCGCCAATTTGCAGGCGCTGGCCGCCCGGCGCGGTGACCCCATGGGCGAACTGCCCTGCCCGCGTGCCTCGATGAACGAGTTCAAGCAGCTGATTAGATGGCATGACCTGGAACTGCATCAGGAGCGCCTGGAGCTGGGCGGCCCCGTCTCTGCTCGCTGAGCGTTACACCGTCGATTCGCACGCGTTTTCCAACTGTCCAACGACCCCAAGCACGAGGAGATCCCCATGTCCATCAACCGACGCCATGCCAGTGCTGCCCTGTTCGGCTCGGCGCTGACCGCGGCCTTGCCGACCCTGGCCCAGGCTCCGGCCTTCCCGAATAAGCCGATCCGCATCATCGTTCCCTACCCGGCGGGGGGCGCGACCGACGTGTCCGCGCGTCTGGTTGGACAGCGTCTGCAGGAGGAGTTCAAGCAGGGCGTGGTCGTGGAGAACCGGCCCGGCGCCAGCGGCAACCTGGGCATGGTGGCTTTGCTGCAAAGCCCCGCGGACGGCTACACCCTGGCCATGAGCCTGACCGGCATGCTCTCGATCAATCCCGCGACGTACGCGAAAGCGGGCTTCACGGCCACCGACGTGGTCCCCGTGGCGCGGGTGATGCTGGCCCCTCTGGTGCTGGTGGTGCCCCTGAACTCGCCGTGGCGCACCGTGCAGGATCTGGTGGCCGCGGGCAAGGCGGCGGGCAAGGGCGGTCTGCCCTACGGATCTACCGGCGCCGGCGGCATCTCGCATGTGGCCTCCGAGCTGGTGAACGCGGCGGCCGACGGCAATTACACCCATGTGCCGTACAAGGGCGGTGCGCCCCTGGTCCAGGCGCTGCTGACGAGTGAAGTGCGCTGGGGCCTGCTGGGCACCGCCGACGCGCGCGCTCAGATCCAGGGCGGCAAGCTCAAGGCTCTGGGGCAGTTGCGCGCCACGCGCTCCGAGCTGTGGCCTGATCTGCCGACGCTGACCGAGCAGGGTCTGCGCGGTGGTGTGGACTTTGACATGTGGTTCGGCCTGGTGGCCCCGGCCAAGACGCCGCCGGCCATCGTGTCGATGTTGAACCAGAAGATCGCGCAGATCGTGGCCGAACCCGAGTTCCGTCGCCGTCTGAGCGAGCTCGGTGGCGTGTCGCCGACCAGCGGCAACACGATCGAGGCCTTCAACGAGGTGATCCAGCGTGAGCTCGCGGTGCTGCCGAAGAAGGCGCTCGAGCTGGGGTTGAAGCTCGACTAGGTCCGCGAGTGAGGCCTGCCGCCCGACGGCGGCAGGCGCTTCATCGGGCCGCAGGGTGGGGGTACATCAGCCCCCGATCGGTACCGGCGTCCAGTCGGCCACCAGCGTGTTGACCAGGCGCCCCACGCCCTGCACCTCGCACACCACCTCGTCACCGGGGTGCACATCGACCGAGCCCTTGGGGGTTCCGGTGAGGATCACATCGCCGGGGCTGAGCGTCATGATGCCGCTGAGGTATTCGATCAGCGAGGCGATGTCGTGGATCATGTCGGCGGTCGTGCCCTCTTGCACCAGCTTGCCATTGACGTGCGTCGTCAGGCGCAGGTTCATCGGATCGGGCACCTGCTCGCGCGGGACTAGCCAAGGGCCCAGCGCGGTGCCGCCGTCGCGGTTTTTCACGCGCAGATTGGGGCGGTAATAGGGCTCCAGAAAATTGCGGATCGCGTAGTCGTTGGCCACGGTGTAGCCACGGACATAGTCGTACGCCTGCGCGCGCGGGATGTGACGGCCCTCGCGGCCGATGACCACCGCCAGCTCGCATTCGTAATGCATGAACTCGGCGTCGGCGGGTCGGCGTGTGAGCCCGCGGTGCCCCACGACCGAGCCTGGGCCCTTGAGGAAGATGATCGGCTCGGTCTTTTGCGCCTTCAGGAAGGTGGCCTGATCGGCCGAGGACTTGGCAGCCAACTCGCTGGCGTGGTCGGCGTAATTGAGGGCCAGCGTGTACAGCGTGCGCGGCTCAAAGGGCGCCAGCCACTGTACCTGCGTCTCCTCGAGCACGCGGCCATCGGCCAGGCGCAGCGGCTGTGCGCCCGGCGCGGCGCCAGGATTTTCAAGCGGGGTGCAGCCATGCACGGCGCCCCCATAGACGACTCGTCCTTGTCTCATGTGGCGGCTCCTTGCGCGCGTAGCGTGTTGGTGACGCGGCCCACGCCTTCAATGTCCACGGTCATGCGATCGCCGGCGCGCGCGCGCGGCATGTTCTCGGGCACGCCCACCAGCAGCACATCGCCGGCCTCCAGCGTCATGAAATCGGTGATCTGCGCGATCAGTTGTGCGACGGGTCGCATCAGGTGGGCCGTGGTGTTCTCGGCGCCCAGCACGCCGTTCACATAGGCGCGCAGGACCAGGGCGTCAGGATTGAGCGCGCCGCGCGGCACCATGGGCCCGATGGGACAAAAGCCATCGCGGCACTTTTGCTTGATCGGCGGGCGCAAGATGGCGGTGTGCGGCACGGTCACATCGTTGACGGCGGCATAACCGGCGACGAAGGACAGCGCATCGGCCTCGGGTACGCGCGAAGCGGATGCGCCGATGACCACGCCCAGCGTGGCACCCACCTCTACCTCCTGCACGTCGGCGGGCAGCACGATGTCATCCCCATCGCGCCGCCAGGTGTTGGCGGGCTTGAGATACAGCACCGGATGGCGCGGTGGCTTGAAGTGCGGCTCCTGGTGCATGGCCTGCTCCATGGCGGCCCAGGTGCCGCGGAAATTGAGCAGGCAACCGACAACCGTTTTCATGGCGTCTCCTCGTAGCCAAAGAGTTGGGCGGGGTTGTCCACCAGGATGCGACGCAGTTCGTCTTCGTTGCGCACGTAGCGATACAGCAGTTCGAGCAAATCAGCGTCGTTGGGCGGCGGCTTCTTGGACACCGGGTGCGGCCAGTCGGAGGCCCACACGCAGCGGTCTGGCGCGGCATCGATCAGCGCGCGCGCCAGCGGCACGACATCGTCATACGGTGCGCCGGCTTGCGAGATCTTCTCGCCCAGCGAGAGCATGACCCAGAAGTTGCCGCGCGCCAGCAGCTGCCGCAGCTTGGCGATGTTCGGGTCGCGATCCGGGCCCAGGGTGGCATCGGGGCGGCCCATGTGGTCGATCAGGATGGGAATGTCCAGGTCTTCGAACCAGGAGACGCTGTCGATGATGCCGGTCTGCTCGGGCTGCACCTTCATGTACCAGCCCAGTTCGCGGATGCGGGCCACGGCACGGTCGAAGGCCGGGCGCGAGAGCACCGCGCCCAACGCCTGACGGAAGGAAAAGCGCGCGCCGCGCACGCCGGCGGCGTGCAGCTTTTCGATGTAGGCGTCGTCACGGGCTTCGAACACCAGCGCGTTGGCGCAGCCCTTGTAGCCCGGGCCGAGTGCGGCCAGTGCGTCGAGCACCACCGTGTGGTCTTCGCCATAGGTGGTGGTCTGCACCACGATGCCGCGCTGGAAACCCAGCGCGTCGTGCACGCGGCGCAGGGCCTCGGGTATGGCGGTAGGCATCTCGTAGGCGGCGCCGGCGCGTACCGGGTATTGCTCGCGCGGGCCCAGGATGTGGAACTGGCTGTCGATGGCGCCAGGCAGGGCGCGCCGACTGGGCGTGCGTGGCTCGGGGTGGAAGGGGAAGTAGTCGCTCATGGTCTCGGGCTCAAACGATGTAGGCCGTGATTTCGCATTGGACGAGGATGCCCGCACTCAGGTCGGTGGCCTGCAGCGACAGGCGAGCGGGCCGGTCGTTCTCGTTGGGGAACATCGCCAGCCATTGCGCATTCAGCGGCCCGCGCTGCGAACGGTCCTTGAGCCACACCGTCATGCGCACCAGGTGGTCGGGCGTGCCGCCGGCGGCGGCCAACACGTTGCGCACCTGCTGGAACATGCAGGCGCACTGCGCCTCCAGCGTGTCGGCCAGCTTGCCGGTGGCGGGGTCGGTGCCATTGATCAAACCGCTCATGAGAAGCGGCCCCACGCGTGCGGCGGCGGGGATCGGGTTGGCGTGGCTAAAGCCCGCGACGTGTAGGGTCTGGCGTGGGGGCATCGTCAGTCGGCCTTGATGTTGGCAGCGCGGATGATCGGCAGCCAGGTGGCCTCCTCGCGGGCCAGGTAGGCGCTGAAGTCCTGCGGCGACATCCAGCGCGCCTCGGCGCCGCTCTGGTTAAAGCGCGCCACCACGGCGGGATTGGCCAGCACTGTGCGCAGCGCCTCGCTCAGTCGGGCGATCACGGCGGGGGGGGTGCCGGCCGGTGCGAGCAGACCGGTGAAGGTCTGGCCGTCTACACCCTTGATGCCCTGTTCCTCCAGGGTCGGCACGTCCGGCAGCCAGGGCACGCGCTTGGGCGCGATGACGGCCAGCGCGCGGGTGCGGCCGTCCTTGATGTAAGCCTGTGCGACCGAGACCTGGTCGATGTTGAACTGCACCTGGCCGCCCAGGAGGTCATTGGTGGCCGGGGCGTTGCCCTTGTAGTGCGCGGTGATCCAGGTGGCGCCGGTGACCTTCTGCAGCTGTTCGCTCAGAAGGTGGTTGGTGGTGCCGGCGCCTGGCGAGGCCATGGTGATGGTGCTGGGGCGCGACTTGGCCAGGGCCACAAGTTCGGGCACGGTCCTGGCGGGCACGGACGGGTGCACCTGGACCAGCAGCGGCGTGAGCGACACCATGGTGATCGGCGCAAAGCTCTTTTGCCAGTGGTAGACCGGGCGGCCGTAGATGGTGGGCGAGAACAGCAGCGGGCCGTTGGCCGCGATGAAGAGGGTATGCCCGTCGGGCTCGGACTTGGCCACCGCTTCACCGGCGATCAGGCCGCCGGCGCCGGCGCGGTTTTCGACCACGATCGGTTGCGGCAGCGATTTCTGCAGTTCGGTGGCGATGATGCGCGCGGCGCCGTCGACGTTGCCGCCGGGCGGGTAGGGCACGACGATGCGGATCGGTTTGGTGGGCCACTCCTGTGCGTGGACGGCAAGCGGCGCGGCGAATGCGGCGAGCAGGGCGAGACCGGCCGCAAGGGGGGCGATCAGGGGTCGCATGGGGTGTCTCCTGGTTCTGGCGATCGACCGACTCTAGTCAGGGCGCGGGGGGGCGGCAAGCGCCATGCGTCACAAATTTCCGCCATGTGGAAGTTGGTTGGAGAGATCAACGGACGCTTTTTGCAGGAGAGCGCTAGGATCGGCCTGCTAAGCCCCCGGCTGCCTTGTTCCAATGGATGGATATCCGCGCATGCGCCTTCTTGCCTCCGATCTCGATCCCCAGCAGACCTACAAGCTGCTCACCGGCATCATCGTTCCGCGTCCGATCGCCTGGGTCTGTACCCAGTCGGAGACCGGCGTGCTGAATGTCGCTCCGTTCAGCGCCTTCACGTTCGTGTCGAACAAGCCACCGATGGTGGGTATCAACGTCGGGCGCAAGGCGGGCGTGATGAAGGACACGGGCAACAACATCCTGGCACGCCGAGAGTACGTGGTGCATATCGCGGACGCGGCGCTTTTGCAGCCCCTGCATGACAGCGCCGAGGAGCATCCGCCCGAGGTGAGCGAGGTCGACCTGCTCGGCTTGCAGACCGTGCCCAGCGACCTGGTGTCGGTGCCGCGCCTGGCCGCCCCGCCGGTGGCCATGGAGTGCCGGCTGCATCGCTCGATCGCGTTTGGCGATACCGGCTCCGAGTTCATGGTGGGCGAGGTGCTGGCGTTTCATGTGCGCGAGGGCCTGGCCCAGGACTTCAAGATCGACACCCTGGCCCTGGATCCGATCTGCCGTCTGGGCGGACCGAACTACGCCACCATCGGCAAGGTGACCACGCTGCGGCCGGTGGAGCAGACGCTCAAGACGGTGCTGGGCCAGGATTGATCGTGGCGCGCAGCGCGAGCCGTGCCAAGCCGCCCGCGCGATCCTCGCGCGCACGGTCGGCCGACGGTGCGCAGAGCGTGCGCCGCGCGCTGGCGGTGCTGCGCCAGGTGGCCACCGGCCAGGACCGCGGCGTGCGTCTGACCGATGTGGCGCAGATGGCCGGCCTCACGGCGCCGACGGCGCATCGCCTGCTCAAGGTCTTGATGGACGAGACCGCGGTCGAACAGGATCCGGACACGCGCCGCTATCGCATCGGCCACGAGATCACGCTGCTGGGGCTGGCGCGCCCCGCCGGCCTCGCGATCCGCGCCCTGGCCGAGCCCTATCTCGCAGCGCTCGCCGCGGAACTGGGTGACACCGTGTTCCTGAGCGTCAAGCACGGCGCCGACTCGGTGTGCATCGGGCGCTATCTGGGCTCGCATGCCATCCAGGTGCTGTCCATCGATGTGGGCGCACGCCGGCCGCTGGGGGCCAGCGTCTCGGGCATCGCCTTGTTGTCCGGGCTGCCGCCCGCGCAGGCCGCGGCGCTGACGCGAGCCAACGATGCGCGGCTGGAGGCGCTCGGGCGTAGCGGCAAGCAGGTGCTGGCGGCCGTCGACGCGGCGCGGCGCCAGGGCCATGTGTATGCGGCACAGGGTGTGATGCCGGGTACGAGCGCCCTGGCGGTGCCGATCACCGATGGTGGCGGCACGGTGGTGGGGGCGATCAGCGTGGCCACGCTCTCGGCGCGGCTGCAGCGGGATCGGGTGCGCACCGCTCTCGCGGCGATGCAGGTGCAGGTGGCGCGCCTGGGCCGGCGGCTGGCGCAAGTGGAGCGGGCGCGCGCGCGGCGATAAGCCATACTGGCCCTTCCATGCACGAACCGGGAGTGGCCATGAAGGCGCCGCATTGTGTCCAGATCGAAGACGGGTCCGCCCGCCGCCTGCGGCAGGACGCGCTGGAGGGCCTGCTGCAGCCCCAGGCCGAGATCGCACCCAAGTTCTTCTACGACGGGCTGGGCTCGCGCCTCTTTGACGCGATCACCGAGCTGGAGGCCTACTACCTCACGCGGACTGAGGCGGCCATCTTCGATGACCACGCCGCGGCCATGGCGCGCGCGGTCCATGCCGTCACCGGTCCGCATCCGGCGCTGGTCGACCTGGGCGCCGGCAATTGCGCGAAGGCGGCGCGCTTGTTCGGGGTGATGGCGCCGCGCGCGTACGTGGCGGTGGACATCTCGGTCGATTATCTGCAGCAGGCGCTGCGGGCCTTGCAGCGAGAGCATCCGGCCTTGGACATCAGCGGCGTGGGGATGGATTTTTCAGCGCGCCTGGACTTGCCGCACGACCTGCCCGGCGTGGGTGAGGGGCCGCGCCTGCTGTTCTACCCGGGCTCGAGCATCGGCAATTTCTCGCCGCAGCAGGCCCTGGCGCTGCTGGGAGACATGCACCGTTGTGCGCAGGGTGGGGCCTTGCTGATTGGCGTGGACCTGCTCAAGTCCCCGCAGGTGCTGCAGGCGGCCTATGACGACGACCTGGGCGTGACCGCGGCCTTCAACCTCAACGCCTTGCGCCATCTCAACGCCCGGCTCGGATCCGACTTTCGCGTGCGGCAGTGGCAGCATGTGGCGCTGTTCAACGAAGCCGCTTCACGTATCGAGATGCACCTGCAGGCGCGCGAGGCGCTGGTCGTCACCTGGCCAGGTGGGCAGCGGGCGTTCCGCGCCGGCGAGCGTATGCATACCGAGAATTCATACAAGTGGACGCCCGCGCAGTTCATGCAGCTGCTGCGAGACGCCGGCTTCACGCGCGTGCAGGATTGGCGCGACCCGCAAGACGCGTTTGGTGTGTTCCTCGCCTCAGGCTGAGACGGTCTTGCAGGTGCGAAAGCCGGCCGCGATGTCGTTGCGATCCGGCGTGAAGAAGTTGCGGTAGTCCGGATGGCGCATGCGCGCCTGCGTCATGAAGGAGGCGCCACGCAGCACCGGCCGGCCGTCGAACCACGGCGCCGAGTACTCGCGGTAGGGGTGGGGTTCGAAGCCGGCATAGGGCGCAAAAGGCGAAGCGGTCCACTCCCATACATCGCCCCATCGCAAATCTTGTGGTGCGTGGGCCTGGGCGCGGGCCCATTCAGCCTCGGTCGGCAGGCGCCGGCCGGCCCAGCGGCACCAGGCCTGCGCTTCGTGCCAGGACAGGTGGCAGGCGGGTTCGCGCAGGTCCAGGGGCCGCCACGTGCCGTAGCGCACGGACTGCCAATTGCCGCCGTCTTGTCGCAGGTAGCGCGGGGCCGCCAGGGCCGTGGCGGTCGGCGTCGTGCCCCTGCTCGCCGATTGCAGCCACTGCCAGCCAGTCGCGCTCCACCACCGATCTTGGGTGTAGCCGCCGTCTTCCACGAAGGGCAGGTAGTCCTGCCATCGCAGGACCTGGGCCTCCATCTGCACGGCGGGCAGGTCGACGACCGCATGGCCGCATTCGTTGTCGAAGACGAAGCCCGCACCGGCTTGTGTGCCCAGGGTCCAGCGCGTGGCGGGCAGAGCCAGGGGCGGGCCGGGCTCGGGCAGTGCTGGCGGCTGCCAGCACGCATCGTGGATTGCGATGCCCAGCGCCTGCGCCATGTACAGCGCAGCCTCGTGATGCATGTCCTCGTGCAGCAGCGCGAGGCGAAAGAAGTACAGGCGCGTGGCATCGGCCCCCGTTTCGGTGGCGAGCAGGTCCAGCGTGATGTCCAGTTGTGCCGCGATGTCGGCGCGGGTGGTGCGCGCATCGGGCAGCGGCAGCGACCAGCGCGTGGCGTGCGTGACGTACCGCGAGTCATACAGGGCGTCGGCCTGCGCGCGCGCGGGCGCATGGCGCGGCGCCTGGGGGTCGGCTTGCCAGCCCTGCGCGCGTTCGGGATTGCGTGCCAGCCACCAGGACTGGAACCAACCGACATGACCCAGCTCCCACAGCGGCGGATTGAGTTCCTCCGCGTAGGGCACTTGCAGTGAGGGCAGGGCGGCCTCGAAGGCGGCAAAGGTCTGCAGTGTGTCGCGCCGGCTGTCGGCCAGGGCCTGCGCCAGCGTGCTGGCGTCGGCATGGCGAGCGCGCTGCGCGGGCGTCATCAGGGCCTCGTACGCGTTGCGAGAAAGCTCGCGTGGCCGCGCGCACGCAGCTCGCAAGCCGGGCATTGCCCGCAGCCATAGCCCCACGCGTGGCGCGTGCGGCGCTCGCCCAGATAGCAGGTGTGGGTGTCTTCGACGATGAGGTCCACCAGGGTGTCGCCGCCCAGGGTGCGCGCGAGTTGCCAGGTCTGCGCCTTGTCGATCCACATCAGCGGGGTCTCGATCACGATGCGCTGGTCCAGTCCCAGGCCCAGCGTGACCTGCAGCGATTTGAGGGTGTCGTCGCGGCAGTCGGGGTAGCCCGAGTAGTCGGTCTCGCACATGCCGCCCACCAGCACGCTCAGGCCGCGCCGGTAGCCCACCGCAGCGGCGAAGGTAAAGAAGATCAGATTGCGCCCCGGCACGAAGGTGTTGGGCAGGCCGCTTTTTTCGAAGGCGATGGCGCGGTCGGCGGTGAGGGCGGTGTCGCTGACCTGCCCGAGCAGGCCCAGGTCCAGGAGGTGATCTTCCCCCAGACGCTCGGCCCAGGCGGGAAACGCCGCGCGCAGGCGCTGCAGGAAGTGGCTGCGGCATTCGAGTTCGACGCGGTGTCGCTGTCCGTAGTCAAAGCCGACGGTCTCGACCTGCGCATAGCGCTCGAGGGCCCAGGCCAGGGCGGTGGCGGAGTCCTGGCCGCCGGAGAAGAGGACGAGGGCGCGCGTGTGCATGGGGACCATCATTCGGGGTATGCACGAATGTAGCGCGTGGCGCGGGAGGCCAGACACCGCGCGTCGGGCGGCTGGGCCAGGCCCGTATGATCCTTGCAGCGGCGGATGCTTCGCCGCGTAGGAGGTCGTGTCATGGACGTACTGGTCGCCGGACTCATCGTTTTTCTGGGTGTGCACTCGACTCGCGTGTTCGCTGAATCCTTCCGTACCCGATGGCTGGACCGTCTTGGCGAGAAGCCGTGGAAGGGCGCCTACGCGATCGTGTCGCTCGCGGGTTTTCTCCTGCTGGTGTGGGGTTACGGCCTGGCGCGTCAGTCGCCCGTGGTGCTGTGGACGCCGCCGCGCGGCATGAACCACCTGGCCGCCTTGCTGACCCTGGTGGCCTTCGTGATGTTGGCCGCGGCCTATGTGCCGGGCAACGGCATCAAGTCGCGCTTGAAGCATCCGATGGTGCTGGCGGTGAAGGTGTGGGCCTTCGCGCATCTGGTGTCCAACGGTACGTTGGCTGACGTGGTGATGTTCGGTGCCTTCCTGCTGTGGGCGGTGCTGGTGTTCCGGGCCTCGCGCCAGCGGGATCGCGCGCAGGGCACGGAGTACTCGCCTGGCAACGCCTCCCGCACCTGGATCACGATCGTCGTGGGTGCGGGCGCGTGGGTGGCTTTCGCCTTCTGGGGCCATGCGTACCTGATCGGGGTGAGCCCGCTGGGCGTCTAGCCCTGGGCGAGTGTTGCCTGGCGTTACCCGCCGGGAGGGCGGCGCTGCCCACAATGGGCGACACACTTTCAGGAGACGCGCCATGAGCACCCGCAAGCGCGACGCGCAGACCCCGCACACCGGCAAGGTCGCCAACGACCACAACAAGCTCGGTGACCAGGCGCCCACGCAAAAGAACCAGGGCGCTCGCTCGCCCCAGAGCCGCGGCGACCGCGATGACCAGATCGGCAGCATGAACCAGTCCCGCCAGCGCCAGGGCGCAACGGGCAGCGGTCATCGTTGAGGCACGGTCCGAGGCATGTCCCCAGGCGCGGGTGGGCTGGCCGCAGGCGCGACAATGCGCCCCATGACTCGACTGACTCTGAGCTATCTCGCCGTCCTGCTCGTCGTGGGCCTGCTCGATTACCTCTGGCTGCGTGTCATCGCGACCGCGTGGTACGAGAGTGCGATGGCCCACCTGCTGGCGCCCAAGCCCAACCTGGTCGCCGCGGCGATCTTCTACTTCGCCTATCCGGTGGGCCTGATGATTTTCGCGGTGGTGCCTTCGCAGGGCGACTGGGCGCGCGCGCTGGTGATCGGTGCGCTGTTTGGCCTCTTCGCCTATGGCACCTACAACATCACCTGCTTGGCGGTGATGCGTGACTGGTCACTGCGCCTGACCCTCATCGACATCGCCTGGGGCCTCTTTGTGAGCGCCGCCGGCGCCCTGGCCGGCGCGCTGGCCTGGCAGGCCCTGCGCGGACCGGGCGGCGTCACGACGTAGGGGCCGGGCGGCTTGCCGAGGTGGCCGCGCGCGTCTCCTGGGCCAGGTACAGGAGGGTGGCCACGCCCAGGGGCACAAGGTAGTAGATCGCCCGGAACGCCAGCAGGGCCGCCAGCAACTGCGGTTCGGGCACGCGTTGCGAGAGCAGCGCGACGAACACCGCTTCGAGCACTCCCAGGTTGGCGGGCACGTGGGTGATCACGCCGGCGATCGACGCCACCAGCAGCACCGCCAGCACGGTCACATAAGGCACCTGCCCCTGCAGCAGCACGTACAGGAGCGCGCCCATGAGCGCCCAGTTCGCGCAGGACAGCGCCAGCTGCCCGCGCAGGAGGGCGGGCGAGGGCAAGCGAAACACATGACGGCGTATGCGCACCCGGCGCGGTCGCGCCGACACGCAGGCGGCCCCGTAGGCGAAGGCCGTCGCGAGCATCAGCGGGCCCAGCAAGTGCAGGCTCGCGCCCGAGAGGGCCCATCCCGGCGGCGGCTCGGGTGGGGCGAGGGTTAGCACCAGGCCCGCCAGGGCAAGGTAGCCCACCCAGTTGGTCACGATGCTCAGGGTGAGGATGCGGGTGATGGTGAGATAGGACAGCCCTTGGCGTGCGTACAGACGCAGGCGCAGCGCCACGCCGCCCACGAGCGAGCCCAGATTGAGGTTGAAGGCGTAGCTGATGAAGGTGATGCGCATCACCGCGCCGGTGCCCAGATGGTGGCCGGTGTAGGCCCGCCCCAGCAGGTCGAAGCTGCTGTACATCGCATGGCTGGCAGCAGACAGGGCCGCGGCAGCCAGCAGCGTGGACGTCGGCGTCGCGGCCAGGGCACGCCACACCTCATACCAGGCTACGTGGCGCGCATAGCGCCAGCCGAAGTAGGCGAGTGCCGCGAAGAAGGCCACGGCCAGCGCGCGCAGCAGCCAGGCACGCGAGCGATGACGCGGCCTCATGGAGGGTCCTTGGCGAGCATGGGAGGCGTCACGGCCGGCGGCAGCACACCCGCCAGCGCCGGTTGCAGGCGTGGAGCATGCGGCGGCAAGCAGCGCGCCCAGCGCGGGAACTTGCGCATCACGTGAAAGGCCAGGTAGCTGCGCACCAGGGCCAGCCCGCTCACGGGGTCCAGGGATGCGGCATCCACTTCCTGGCAGTGCGTCTGCATGAGGTTCGCCAGGTGCGCGTACAGCGCCTGGTTGAAGCCGCCGTCACGGATAAAGACATTGGCCTCGAGGTTCAGGGCCAGGCTCAGGGGGTCGAGGTTGCTCGATCCGACCGTTGCCCATTCGGTGTCGACCAGAGCGACCTTGCCATGCAGCGGCCGCTCACGGTATTCGAAGATGCGAACGCCGGCCTTGAGGAGGTGGCGGTACAGCGTGCTGGCGGCGGTGCGCGCGATGGGCATGTCGGGGCGTCCCTGCAGCACGAGGCGTACCTCCACGCCGCGTCGCGCAGCCAGGCGCAGCTCGCGCACCAGCCGGTAGCCCGGAAAGAAATAGGCGTTGGCGATGACCACGCGATGGCGTGCCGCGCGGATGGCGTCGCGATAGTGCCGCTCGATGTCATCGGGATGCCGCACGTTGTCGCGGACGACAAAGAGCGCCTGCGCCGTGCCGGCGGGTGGCAGCTGCGCGGGCACGAGCCGCGGCGCACGCCGCGCGAACCACCAGGCGTGCGGGCGTTGGTGGCGCAGGCCCTGGGCCAGCGCAGCGTGCGTGTAGCGGTCGATCACCGCCACCAGCGGCCCGTGGATCTCCACCGCGTAGTCCTGCTTGGCCAGTGGGCCGTAGTCGGCCAGGTGGTCGGCCGAGTAGTTGATGCCGCCGACGAAGGCGGTGCGACCGTCCACCACCACGATCTTGCGGTGCATGCGGCGCAGCGCCTTGGGGCGCAGGCCGAAGGGGCGCGGCCCCGGGTCGAACACGTGCAGGCGCACGCCCGCGTCGGTAAGCGTGCGCACGAAGGCCTCGGATAGGTCGGGCGAGCCCCAGCCATCGATGGTCACGTCCACCTGCGCACCATGGCGTCTGGCGGCCATCAGGGCCGCATGCAGCTGCAGGCCCACGCAGTCCTCGAACAGGATGAAGGTCTCGACCATCACCTCCTGATGCGCCTGCGCGATGCAGTCGAACACGCGCGGGAAATAGGCCTCGCCGTTTTCCAGCAGGGTGATGCGGTTGCCGGTGAGCCAGTCGGTCACAGGTGGATCTCCGCCGCCAGCGGTGCATGGTCCGAAAGGTGCGACCAGGGTTTGCGTGGAAGCACCACGGGTAGGTGCGCGCCGGCGTTGCGCACGTAGATGCGGTCCAGGCACAGGAGCGGAAAGCGCGCCGGGAAGGTTCGCGCCGGAGCGCCGTAGGCGGTGACGAAGACCTCGCCCAGCGCCGCCCCGGGGCCCAGCACCCGGTCGGCGCGGTGGCGCCAGTCGTTGAAGTCGCCGGCGACGATCAGCGGCGCGTTGTCGGGGACCTCGCCACGCACCATCTCGCACAGCAGGCCCAGCTGCTGCCGGCGATGCCGCTCCAGCAGGCCCAGGTGCACGCAGATCACGTGAATGTCGATTGGCTGGCCCGGCGCACGCAGGATGCAATGCAGCAGCCCGCGTTTTTCCGGTCCGGCGATGGAGCAGTCGTGGTTCTGGTCGTAGATGATGGGGAACTTGGACATCACCGCGTTGCCGTGATGGCCCTTGGGGTACACGACGTTGCGGCCATAGGCGTATTGCGGCCAGAGGTCGTCGGCCAGGAACTCGTAGTGCGGCGCCTCGGGCCAGCCGGTGAATTTGTGGCGATGGTCCTCGTGCGTTCCCTGCACTTCCTGCAGAAACACCACGTCGGCCCCTACCTTGCGCACCGCGTCACGCAGCTCGGGCAGGATGAAGCGGCGGTTGAAGAAAGTGAACCCCTTGTGGATGTTGACCGTCATCACGGTCAGGATCATCGGAGCGGGGGCCGTAGTACTGCGCATGGCATGGCGCCTTCGGGACGGTCTGCACCAGGGTGCTTGTACGGACGCGCGGAGTCGGCGGCTGTAGGACGAATCACCGGCGCAATGCGGGTGATGTGGACGCGTGCACTGCACCTGCCTCGGCCAGAGTGCACTCATGGATGTGGCTCCTCTGGATTGGCGGCCCGACACGGTCTTCGTGCAGGCCGGTACCTCGACGCGCGACGCGGTGGTCGCAGGGCTTGGACTGCGTTGGTCGCAGCCGCCGCGGCCGGGTGACTTCAGCGGCGCTGTCGAGGTGTCACTGGGCCAGTGGTCGACGCGCCTGACGCCCCAGGTGCCCGCGAACAGCGCGCTCGGAGACCGAGCGCATGTCCTGCAGCTCGTGGTGATACCGCTGGCGCGCTGGCAGCCTCGCCAGGGGGCCGCGTGGTTTTTCGAGGGCGGTGTGGGGCTGTCACTGCATGACCGGCATTACCGGGTGGAGCGCGTGCGCCAGGCTACCCGCCTGAACTTCCAGGAGGAGATGGCTGTGGGGCGTGTGCTGGGGGGCGGGCAGGCGGTGAGCCTGCGCCTGGCCCACATGTCCAATGCCAGCCTGCGCAAGCCCAACCCGGGTGAGACCTGGTGGAGCTTGCGCTGGGAGCTCGCGTGGTAGTGGCTTATTCGGGGGTGTAGCCCGAGCTCTTGATCGGCGCTTCCCAGCGACGCAGATGTTCGGCCTGCGTGGTCGCCAGTGCCTGCGGGCCTGCGTGGCCGGGGACCAGGCCCAGTGCGCGGATGCGGGCCTGCACGTCGGGTTGGGCCAGGACCTGGGCGACCGCGTCGCTCAGTTTCTGCGCGCGATCGGGTGCCATGCCGGCCGGGCCGTAGAGGCCGAAGAAGGCGTCGGCCGCGATGTTGAGGCCCATCTCGCGCAGCGTGGGCACGTCGGGCAGGGCCTGCGAGCGGCTCTCGCCCGTCACGGCCAGGATGCGCAGCCGGCCAGCGCGGTGGTGTTCGATGGTCTCGGAGGCGGTGTCCACCATGAGCGGAATCTGCCCGCCGATCAGATCTTGCGCCGCGGGCGCACCGCCCTTGTACGGCACGTGCACCATGTTCACGCCCGCGGCCTGGCCCAGGAGCAGGCCCGCGAAGTGCGGCACGGTGCCCGCGCCCGAGGTGCCGTAGCTGGCCTTGCTCGGGTTGGCCTTGAACCAGTCCATCACCGCCTTGATGTTGCCGGGAGGAGAGCCGGGGCCGGCGGTGACGGCGAAGTCAAAGGTGGTGACGCGCGCGATGGGCGAGAAGTCCTTCACCGGGTCGTAGCCGATGTTCTTGTACAGCCAGGGCAGGATCACCAGCGCGCCGCTGGGCGCCAGGACCACGGTGTTGCCGTCGGGGGCGGCGCGGCGCAACTCGCCCAGGGCCACGCGGCCGGCGGCGCCGGGCTTGTTGTCGATGATGACGGGCTGGTCCAGGATCGGACGCATGCGTTCGGCCAGAAGGCGCGCCACCACATCGACCGAGCCGCCCGGCGGGAAGCCCACGAGGATCTTGAGGGTGGGTTTGTCCTGGGCCCGGACGACCGCAGGGGCGGCCAACAGGCCGAAGGCGCAGGCAGCTGCCAGCGCGCTGAAGATTCTTCTTTGCATGGTTGTTCCTCGGGTAGTTCTGGTCGGGGCGCCGTGAACGGCGTGCGCCAGTCTTGACGCAGGTGCTGGTTCTTGTCCATCCGGACTTGCCCCTGACGCCCTCCAGCTACAGTCATCCCCCGGGCGAAGAGACACGTCGCCCCGCCCAGAGACTCACAGACCCCGTCAGGAGACCCGCCCCATGCCCGTGATCGACGTCCACACCCACATGTTCACGCCCAAATGGCTGGAACTGCTCAAGGCCGAGGGTGGGGAGTACAACCTCAAGACGCGCCCGGACGGACAGCAGGAGATCTTTCGCGGCGATACGCCGGTGGTGATCCCACAGAAGGGACACTTTGACTACGCGCTGCGTATCGAGCAGATGGACAAGGCGGGCATCGACATCTCCATCGTGTCGCTGACCTGTCCGAATGTCTACTGGGGCAACGAGGACGTGAGCTGCCGCGCCGCCATCGAGTCCAACGACACCATGGCGCAGGCCCAGGCGCGCTGGCCGGACCGCATCCGGTGGTTCACCTCCCTGCCCTGGGAGTACCCGCAGCGCGCCATCGCAGAACTCGAGCGCAGCTGCGCGCAAGGCGCCGCGGGTGTGATGGTGCTGGCCAACGTCGCCGGCCGCAGCCTCACCGACCCCTTCTTTGCACCGGTGTGGGCCGAGATCGACAAGCGCAAGCTGCCCGTGCTGGTGCACCCCACCGACCCGCCCGGTGCCCAGGTGATGGACATGACGCAGTTCGACCTGAGCTGGTCGGTGGGCTTCATGTTCGACACCACGCTGGCCTTCACCCGCATGATCTTTGACGGCTTCTTCGACCGCTATCCGAACCTGAAGATGATCGCCTCGCATGGCGGCGGCACGCTGCCCTATCTGGTGGGCCGATTCGAGAAGGGCGACGAGGTGGAGATTCCGCAGCGCCGCAAGATGCAGCGCAAGCCCACCGACTACCTGCGCCACATCTACTACGACTGCATCACCTACAACCCGGGCGCCTTGCAGTACCTGGTGTCGGTGGTGGGCGCCAGCCAGGTGATGTTCGGGACCGACTGGCCGCACCAGGTGCACGACACGCCCGGCTCTCTCAAGCACACGGGCCTCTTCCCGGCGGACACGCGCGACGCGATTCGCGGGGGCAATGCGCAGCGCGTCTTCGGGCTTTGAGCTCCGGGGGCGCGGGCCTTAGCCGCCCAGGCGCCCGTTGCGGAAATCGTCCACCGCCTGCATCAGCTGCTCGCGGGTGTTCATGACGAAGGGGCCGTATTGCGCGATGGGTTCGCGCAGCGGCTTGCCTGCGATCACGATGGCCTGCGCGTTCGCGCTGGCGCGCAGCGTCACGCCATCGCCCTCGTTGGCCAGGATCGCCATGCGGTGCAGGGGTACCGTCGACGCCTGGTCCTGCGCATCGACCACCTCCACGCTGCCGCGATAGACGTACAGGAATGCGTTGTGGGTGTCGGCCAGCGGCTGCTCGAACGTTGCCGTGGCTGCCGGCCAGCGCAGGTCCAGGTATAGCGGTTCGGTGTGTTCGCGTTGCATGGCGCCGATCGTGCCGTGGCTGTGGCCGGCGATCACCCGGGCCAGCACGCCTTGCGCGTTCGTGACCTCCGGGATCTCGGCGCTCTGGATGTCGCGGTACCAGGGCGGGCACATCTTGTCGGCGCCGCGCAGGTTCAGCCACAGCTGGAATCCCTCCATCACGCCTTCTTCCTGCTCGGGCATCTCGCTGTGCACGAGGCCGCGGCCGGCCGTCATCCACTGCACGCCGCCGTTTTGCAGCAGGCCTTCATGCCCTGCGCTGTCCTGATGCCGCATGCGGCCGGCGATCATGTAGGTGACGGTTTCGAAGCCGCGGTGCGGATGGTCGGGAAAGCCCCCGCCGTAGTCATTGGGGTCGTCGCTGGCGAAGTTGTCCAGCATCAGATAGGGATCCAGGCGCTGCTGCAGGTCTTGTGTGAGCACGCGCGTGAGCTTGACGCCCGCGCCGTCGCGCGTGGCCTGGCCGGTGATGAGGCGCTCGACGCGCCGGGGGCGGGTGACGGTGTTCATGGTGCGCCGATTGGACCACTGATCACTGGACGGCGTAGCCTTCCTCGGCGATGGCCTGGGCGATCTGCGCACGGGGCTGCTCGGACTGGACCTCCACCTTGCCGGCCTGGCGGTCGATCTTCACTTGCGCGGCGGGATCAACGCGCTGGACAGCCTGGGTGATGGCGCGTTCGCAGTGGCCGCAGGTCATGCCCTGAACGTCAAAGGTCTGCGGGTGCGGGCTCATGGGGGTACCTCTGAAGATGATGACGGGAAGATCGCCTCGACCGGGGCTTGACCCAAGTCAAGGCAGAACCTTTACAACATAGTGATCGCCCCCAGAATGTCAAGATGACCGCGACCCCCGCCCCCTCGGCCACCCCCGCTTCTGTCCCAGGCTCTGCGACCCTGGACCTGGGCGTGGGGGGCATGACCTGTGCTTCGTGCGTGGGTCGCGTCGAGCGCGCCCTCCAGCGGGTGCCGGGTGTGCAGGAGGCCACGGTCAACCTTGCTACCGAATCGGCCCGCATCGTGTACACGCCCGGTGAACAGGCCCAGGCGCAGATCCGCCGCGCTGTGCGTGACGCGGGCTATGAGCCCCTGGCGCGCGAGGCAGCCGCCGCGGCCCAGGCCTCGCCATGGACCGGCGTCGGGCCGGTGGCTGCCGCGATGGGGCTGTCGCTGCCCCTGGTGCTGCCCATGTTCGCCGAGCTGGCGGGCAAGCACTGGATGCTGCCCGCGTGGCTGCAGTGCGCGCTGGCCACGCCGGTGCAGTTCCTGCTCGGCGCGCGCTTTTACAAGGCCGGTTGGCATGCGCTGCGTGCGGGCACTGGCAACATGGACTTGCTGGTGTCCATCGGTACCAGCGCAGGCTGGGGCCTGTCGATGTGGTTGTGGCTTGGCACGGGTTCGCAGCATCTGTATTTCGAGGCTTCGGCGGTGGTAGTCGCCTTGGTGCTTCTGGGCAAGTGGCTGGAGGCGCGTGCCAAGTACCAGACCACCGCCGCCATCCGCGCCTTGCAGGTCCTGCGGCCTGAGGTGGCCCATGTGCTGCAGACCGATGGCGCAGAGGCTGATCTGCCGCTGGCCGAGGTCCTGGTCGGCGACCGACTGGTGGTGCGCCCCGGCGAGCGCGTGCCCGCCGACGGCGCGGTCGAACAGGGGCAGACGCACATCGACGAGTCCATGCTCACGGGCGAGCCGCTGCCGGTGGCCAAGGGCGAGGGCGCGCGCGTGACCGGTGGCAGCATCAACGCCGAGGGCCGATTCGTGATGCAGGCGCGGGCGGTGGGTGGCGAGACGGTGCTGGCGCAGATCATTCGCCTGGTTGAAGATGCGCAGGCGGCCAAGGCGCCGATCCAGCGTCTCGTCGATCAGGTGTCGGCCGTGTTCGTGCCGGTGGTCCTGGTGATGGCCGTGCTCACCTTCGCCGGGTGGCTGCTCTCGGGCGCACTCCTGGAGGCGGCCCTGATCCACGCGGTGGCGGTGCTGGTCATCGCGTGTCCTTGCGCGCTGGGCCTGGCCACGCCTGCGGCCATCATGGCGGGCACGGGCGTGGCGGCGCGCCACGGCATCTTGATCAAGGACGCCCAGGCGCTGGAGATCGCGCATCGTGTGGACACGGTGGCCTTCGACAAGACCGGCACGCTCACCGTGGGCCAGCCGCGTCTGGTGGCCTTTGTCGTGGCACCAGGATGTGACGAGGCCGAATCCCTGGCTGCCGCCGCGAGCGTGCAAAGCGGCAGCGAGCATCCACTGGCTCGTGCGGTGGAGGCCGCGGCGCGCGAGCGGGGCCTGGCAGTGCCTGCGCCCGAAGGCGTGCGCGCGGTGGCCGGCCGCGGCACCGAGGGCGAAGTGGGCGTGCGCAGCTACCTGATCGGGAGCCTGCGATGGATGCAGGAGCTGGGTGTGGACACCGCGCCGCTGGCAGACGAAGTGCAGCGCCTGCAGCCACAAGGAGCGACGCTGTCGATGCTGGTGGAGCGAACGACGGGCGGCCTCGCGGTGCGCGCGCTCATGGGCTTTGCCGACGAGCCCAAGCCCGAAGCGGCGCAGGCGCTGGCCACCTTGCGCGCGCGCGGCCTGCGGCTGGTGATGATCTCCGGCGACAACCGCGCCGCCGCGATCGCCATGGGCCTGCGCCTGGGCCTGCGCGAGGACGAGGTGATGGCGGAGGTGCTGCCTGCGGATAAAGCGTCGCGCGTCGCGGCGTTGCGCGAGGCAGGGCATGAGGCCCCCATCGGGGGGCAGGACGCCACACGCAGTGGGCGGACCAGGGGGTCACACGTGGTGGCGATGGTGGGCGACGGCGTCAACGACGCGCCCGCGCTGGCCGCCGCGGACGTGGGCTTGGCGATGGCGACAGGCACCGATGTCGCCATGCACGCCGCGGGCATCACGCTGATGCGTGGCGACGTCCGCCTGGTCGCCGACGCCTTCGACATCTCGCGTCGCACCGTGCACAAGATCCGGCAGAACCTGTTCTGGGCCTTTGCCTACAACGTGGCGGGTATTCCGCTGGCGGCTCTGGGCTATCTCAGCCCGGTGGTGGCGGGCGCGGCGATGGCGCTGTCCAGCGTGAGCGTGATGACCAACGCCTTGTTGCTGCGTCGCTGGCGCGATCGAGGTGTGCCCTTAGGGCCTCACAGGGTCGGGTAGTCGGTGTAGCCCTTCTCGCCGCCGCCATAGAAGGTGGTCACGTCTGGCGGGTTGAGCGGCGCGCCTTGACGCAGTCGTTCCACCAGGTCGGGGTTGGCGATGAAGCGGCGGCCGAAGGCGACCAGGTCGGCGCCTCCCGAGAGGGCCTGGCCCGCTAGCGTGCCGTCGTAACCGTTGTTCACCATCCAGGCGCCGCGTCCGCCTGCGTCGCGGTAGGCGCGTCGCAGGGCCTCGTAGTCAAAGGGCCGGTCTTCGACCTCGCGCGCACCGCCGGTGGCGCCTTCCACCACGTGCACATAGGCCAGGCCGAGGGGCGCCAGCGCACGCACGACGTATTCGAACAAGGGCTGTGGATCGGGGTCGTGGATGCCGTTGGAGGTCGTCACAGGGGACAGTCGGATGCCAGTGCGTCCGCCGCCAATCTCGGCCACGATCGCCTGCATCACTTCGAGGAGCAAGCGTGCGCGGTTCTCGATCGACCCGCCGTACGCGTCGGTGCGCTGGTTAGCGCCGCGCTTGAGGAACTGGTCCAGCAGGTAGCCGTTGGCCGAATGCACTTCGACACCGTCGAAACCCGCCGGACCGCGTGCCGCGCGTGCGGCACGGCGGTAGTCTTCGATCAGGCCCGGCAGTTCGGTGATGTCCAGCGCGCGCGGCGTGGATACCTGCACGAATTGGCCCTTGCCCTCTTCGATCAGGTAGGTCTTGGCCTGGGCTGCGATGGCCGAGGGCGCGACCGGCGCGCCGCCCCCGGGTTGCAGGCTCGTGTGCGAGATGCGGCCGACATGCCAGAGCTGCACGACGATGCGGCCACCCTGTGCGTGCACCGCATCGGTGACCTGGCGCCAGCCCGCGGCCTGCGCCTCGGTATACAGACCCGGCACGTCGGCATAGCCCTGTCCCTGGTGGCTGATCGGCGTGGCCTCGGTGATCAGCAGCCCCGCGCTGGCACGTTGGGCGTAGTAGCGCGCCATGAGGGCATTGGGCTGGGCGCCGGGTGCGCGGTTGCGAGTGAGGGGCGCCATGACGACGCGGTTCGGGAGCTGCAGGTCACCGGCCTGTGCGGGGTCGAAGAGGGTGGGCATGGGTCCATCGTAGACCGAGTGCAAAACCCGAGCGCAGACGTGCGGCGCGGTTTCGGCCGGCGAAGCGGCCAGCGACACCTGAAAGACAATGGCCGCCTGATGACCCTGGCGCACGCTTCCTTTCCGCGTTTGCTTTTGCTGGCAGCCGGCCTGGCCCTGGGCGCGGCGGTGTCCTTGGGGGTGACGCGCTTCGCCTACGGCCTTTTGCTGCCGCCGATGCGCGCGGACCTGCAGTGGTCCTACACGCTGGCAGGGGCGATGAACACCGCCAATGCGCTGGGCTACCTGATCGGCGCACTGGGGACACCCTGGCTGCTGCGCCGCTTCGGACCGGTGCAGGTGCTGGTGGGCGGCTCGCTGCTGGCGAGCGTGTTCATGGGGCTCACCGGGTTCTTCACCGACGCGGGTCCCTTGCTCGCGCAGCGTGTGCTGGCGGGTGTGGCCAGCGCACTCCTGTTCATTGCGGGCGGTCTTCTCGCGGCGCGCCTGGGGGCCTTGCGGCCCGAGCGCAGTGGCTTCCTGCTGGGGATTTACTACGGAGGTACGGGCCTGGGCATCGTGGTGTCGGCGTGGCTGGTGCCGGTGCTGCTGGACGCGGCGTCGCAGCGTCCGCACGGGTGGGCCTGGGCCTGGTGGGCCTTGGCCCTGGCCTGCCTGGTGGCGACCGCGGTGCTCGCGTGGGTGGGGGCTCGCCTTTCGTCACTGCAGGCGCCGGCTGCCAGCGGCGCCGAGGCGGGCGTGCGCTTTGACTGGCGTGACTTCGTGCCGGGCTTGGCCGGCTATGCCATGTTCGGCGTCGGCTACATCGGCTACATGACCTTCGTGATCGCGCTGTTGCGGGAGCAGGGCGTGCCGTCCGGACGCATCGCCCTGTTCTATGCCTTGCTGGGCGTGGCGGTGATGGCGTCCTCGCGTATCTGGGCGGGCTTGCTCGATCGCCACAAGGGTGGGCAAGCCTTGGCGCTACTCAATGGCCTGCTGGGGGTGGCGGCAGTGATACCGGCGGTGTTCAGTGCCTGGCCCTTGGTGCTGCTCTCGGGCCTGATGTTCGGCGGCGTGTTCCTGTCGGTGGTGGCCTCGACCACGGCGCTGGTGCGGCACAACCTGCCGCCTTCGCAATGGGCGGCGGGTATCAGCGCCTTCACCATCGTCTTCGCGGCGGGCCAGATCGTGGGGCCGACCTTGGTGGGGTGGATCGGTGACGGACAAGGCGGCCTGGCGCGCGGCCTGGTGGTGTCGGCCGGCGCGCTGTGGTTCGGATCGCTGCTGGCCTTGCGACAGCGGGCCTTGCCTCGCGCGTGAGCCGCGCAGGCGCTGTGCGCACCGGCGCCTTGGGATGTATCTGAACGACGCTTGAGCCAGAGAAAGCCGCTAAAATGTACAGAAAATGGGAGTCTGTACAAATGCACACCGTGCCGCTGAGTGAGTTCCGCGCCAACGCCTCCGCCATGCTCGACTTGGTCGAGAAGGGCGAGACCGTGCGCATCATGCGGCATGGCAAGCCGGTGGCAGATCTGGTTCCGGTCCCGCCGGAGGCTGTTGATGCGCCGAGTTATCTGCAGCCCTTTGAGCCCTTGCGTTACGAGCGTCCGCCGTCCAAGACCGGCGCCCAGATGATCATCGAAGAGCGTGAAAGCGGCTGGTGATGAAAATCCTTTTTGACAGCTCGGCGCTGTTCAAGCGGTACGCCGGAGAAGTGGGCGCTCACAAGGTGCTTGATCTGCACAGCAAAGCCACCAGCATCGTCCTCGCCGCCCATTGCCCGACGGAGTTGATGTCGGCGCTGACGCGCCAGTGGCGCGAGGGGGCTTTTGGGGATGCCGAGTTTGCGCGGGTGCGTGCTCGCATGCGTGAGGATTTCGACGCGTACCGAATCGAGCCCCTGAGCAGGACGGTGGAAGATCTGGCGATCGCAGCCATGGCGCTGTCCCCTTTGCGGGCCATGGACGCCCTGCATATCGGCTCGGCCCAGGCGGCCCGCGCCCACTTGTTCGTGACCGCCGATCGCCGTCAAGCCGCTGCCGCTCAGGCGGCAGGCTTACGAACTGAATGTATTGAGGCCTGAAGTCATGCTGTACCCCCAGGAATTCGACGTCATCGTCGTCGGCGGCGGCCACGCCGGCACCGAAGCGGCGTTGGCTGCCGCCCGCATGGGCTGCCAGACCCTGCTGCTCACCCACAACATCGAGACCCTGGGCCAGATGTCCTGCAACCCGTCCATCGGCGGGATCGGCAAGGGACACCTGGTCAAGGAGGTCGACGCCCTGGGCGGCGCCATGGCCATTGCCACGGACGAGGGCGGCATCCAGTTCCGCATCCTCAATAGCTCCAAGGGCCCGGCGGTGCGCGCTACTCGGGCCCAAGCCGACCGCATCTTGTACAAGGCGGCCATTCGCCGGCGCCTGGAAAACCAGCCCCACCTCACGCTCTTTCAGCAGGCGGTTGATGACCTGATGGTGGAAGGTGACCGCGTGGTGGGGGCCGTAACGCAAGTGGGCATTCGCTTTCGCTCGCGCACAGTGGTTCTAACGGCGGGCACCTTCCTGGACGGCAAGATCCACGTCGGCCTGGAGAACTACTCGGCCGGCCGGGCCGGGGATCCGCCGGCGGTCTCGCTCTCGGCCCGGCTCAAGGAGCTGAAGCTGCCTCAGGGGCGCCTGAAGACGGGCACGCCGCCGCGCCTGGATGGCCGCACCATCGATTTCTCCCAATGCGAAGAACAACCCGGTGACCTGGACCCGGTGCCGGTGTTCAGCTTCATGGGTCGTGCTGACATGCACCCGCAGCAGGTGCCGTGCTGGATCACCCACACCAACGAGCGCACCCACGAGATCATCCGCTCTGGCTTTGACCGCAGTCCGATGTTCACCGGAAAGATCGAGGGCGTGGGGCCGCGGTACTGCCCCAGCGTGGAGGACAAGATCAACCGCTTCGCCGGCAAGGACAGTCACCAGATCTTTCTGGAGCCCGAGGGGCTGACCACCCACGAGGTCTACCCCAACGGCATCTCGACCAGCCTGCCTTTTGACATTCAGTACGCCCTGGTGCGCTCGATGAGAGGCCTGGAAAACGCCCACATCCTGCGCCCCGGCTACGCCATCGAGTACGACTACTTCGACCCGCGCTCACTCAAGAGCAGTTTTGAGACCCAGCAGATCCAGGGCCTGTTCTTCGCCGGCCAGATCAACGGCACCACCGGCTATGAGGAAGCGGCTGCTCAGGGGCTGTTCGCGGGGATCAACGCCGCGCTCCAGTGCCGCGGGGAGGGCGCCTGGGTGCCCGCCCGTGACGAGGCCTACCTCGGTGTGCTGGTCGACGATCTGATCACCAAGGGCGTGACCGAGCCTTACCGCATGTTCACCAGCCGGGCGGAGTTCCGCCTGCAACTGCGCGAAGACAACGCCGACATGCGTCTGACCGAGGCCGGCCGGCGCATGGGGCTGGTCGACGACGCCCGCTGGGACGTCTTCTGCCGCAAGCGCGACGCGGTTTCACGTGAAACAGAGCGCCTGAGGTCCACCTGGGTCAACCCCCGCAACCTGCCGGCCGCCGAATCCGAGCGGGTGCTGGGCAAGGCCATCGACCACGAATACAACCTGGGCGACCTGCTGCGCCGACCGGGCGTGGGCTATGAGGCGCTGGTCGGGATGGATGGCGGCAAGCACATCGGCAGTTTGGTTTCACGTGAAACACTGGGCGACCTGTACGGTCCGGTGGTGGAGCAGATCGAGATCGCGGCCAAGTATTCCGGCTATATCGAGCGCCAAAAGGACGAGGTCCAGCGATCTGCCTATTACGAGCATCTGCGGCTGCCGGTGGAGCTGGACTACCTGCAGGTGACGGCGCTGAGCATTGAGGTCCGTCAGAAGCTGGCCAAACACCGGCCCGAAACCCTGGGGCAGGCGTCCCGAATCTCGGGCGTCACTCCGGCGGCCATCTCCCTGCTGCTGATCCACCTGAAAAAGAGCCGATTCCAGGGCTTTGTGGACCCGGCTTCGGCGGAGCAGCAGGCGGCATGACCTTGTCGGCCCTGGCGGACCGGCTGAGCGCTGGGGTTCAGGCCTTGGGCCTGGCGCTTTCGCCCGCGCAAGAGGGGCAGCTCCTGGACTATCTGGGTCTGATCCAGAAGTGGAACCAGGTCTACAACCTCACCGCGGTCCGCGACCCGCAGGAGATGCTCAGTCACCACCTCCTGGACAGCCTGGCGGTGGTGGGCCCCTTGCGTCGCCACACCGTCGGCCGGGCGCTGCGCCTCCTGGACGTGGGGTCGGGCGCCGGCTTGCCCGGTGTCGTGATCGCCATTTGCTGCCCAGAGCTCACCGTCGACTGCGTGGACACGGTGGGCAAAAAGGCCGCCTTTATCCAGCAAGCGGCGCTGACGCTGAAGCTCCCGAATCTTCGAGGCCTGCACAGCCGGGTTGAGCGTTTGGCGGGCCCGTACGACCTGATCATTTCCCGGGCCTTTGCGTCGCTGGCGGACTTCGTCAACGGGTCCGGTGGGGCCCTGGGGGAGGGGGGTGTATGGCTGGCCATGAAGGGCAAGCATCCCGCGGAGGAAGTGGCTGCCTTGCCTGCCGGGGTGGGGGTGTTTCACGTGGAACCACTGCAGGTCCCGGGCCTGGGGGCCGAACGTTGCCTGTTGTGGCTCAAAAAGGGTGGGTCGGTCACGTAAACTCGGCCCACCGGCATCGCCGTCGGTTTTTGTTGTCTCGTTCGTTTCTCCGAAGTTCCTCCCGGCCCCTCGACCATGTTTGGCGTTGCAGACTACGGCGCGTTCGTCGCCGCCATCATCCTGTTCCTGGCGCTCCCCGGTCCCGGTAACCTGGCCCTGATTACCTCGACGGGTAAAGGTGGGCTGCGGGGCGGCTTGGCTGCCACCCTGGGCGTGATCGCTGCTGACCAAGTGTTGCTCTGGGGCGCGGTCGCCGGCATCGCAGCCCTCCTGGCGACCTACCCGGCGGCCTTTTACGCCGTCCAGTGGTTGGGCGCGGCCTACCTGGCCTGGCTGGGGTTCAAGATGCTCGTGGCCAAGCCAGGGGACCAGCCGGTCTTGAACATCAAGGCCGGTCACTATTTCCGTCAGGCGGGCTTGATCACGCTGCTCAATCCGAAGGCCATCGTCTTTTACGTGGCGTTTTTCCCGCTCTTCATTGATCCGGCTCGGCACCAGGGCGCGCTGACTTTCGGGGTGATGGCCGTCACCATCGCGGCCTTGACCTTCGCTTATGGGCTCATCGTGATCCTGCTCGTGCATTACCTGGCTGAGCGCCTGCGTGCCCGGCCCTGGATCGGCCGCTTGCTGGAAAAGACCGCCGGCGTTTTCCTGATCGGCTTCGGTCTCAAGCTGGCGATCGGCAAATGAGCCATCAAGTGAGTGATTACTTTCAATACAAGGCGCCTCAGACGGCGAGAGACTGATGGCTAAGATCTTTTGCATCGCCAACCAGAAAGGCGGGGTGGGCAAGACCACCACCACGGTCAACCTCGCTGCCGGCTTGGCCAACGTGGGCCAGCGCGTGCTCCTCGTCGACCTGGACCCGCAGGGCAATGCCACCATGGGCTCGGGCGTGGACAAGCGCCAGCTCGTCCACACCCTGTACGACGTCCTTCTCGAGTCGGCCTCCATTGCCGAGGCGCGGGTCAAGGCCGAGCGCTGCGGCTATGACGTGCTCGGCGCCAACCGCGAACTGGCCGGAGCCGAAGTCGAGCTCGTCGACCTCGAGCGCCGCGAGAAACGCCTGAAGCAGGCCCTGGCCGAGGTGGATGCCGAGTACGACTTCGTCCTGATCGATTGCCCGCCCTCCCTGTCCATGCTCACGCTCAACGGCCTGTGCTCGGCCCATGGCGTGATCGTGCCCATGCAGTGCGAATACTTTGCGCTCGAAGGCCTGTCGGACCTGGTCAACACCATCAAGCAGGTGCACGCCAACCTCAACCCCGAACTGCAGGTGATCGGCCTGCTGCGCGTCATGTTCGACCCGCGCATCACCCTGCAGCAGCAGGTGAGCGACCAGCTCAAGGCGCACTTTGGTAACAAGGTCTTCGACACCGTGATCCCCCGCAATGTGCGACTGGCCGAAGCCCCCAGCTACGGCCTGCCCGGCGTGGTCTTCGACCCGGCTGCGCGCGGCAGCCAGGCCTTCGTCGAATTCGCCCGCGAAATGGTGGCGCGCGTCCAGAAACTCTGAAATTCCAAGAGCGGGCTCTGCCGCCCGCCGTTCCGCACGTGTCCTCTCCTCGCGTCCTGATCCTGCCCGGCTGGCAAAACAGCGGCCCCTACCACTGGCAAAGCCGGTGGGAAGCGGCGCATGGCTACACGCGGGTGGACCAGCACGACTGGATGTGGCCTTTGCGGGGCGACTGGATCACTCGCCTGGAGGACGTCGTGACCGCCGGCGAGGGCCCCGTCGTCCTCGCGGCCCACAGCCTTGGCTGCAACCTCACCGTCGCCTGGGCGTCCATCAGCCGCAGCACCCACCGCGTGCTGGGCGCCCTGTTGGTGGCCCCCGGCGATGTGGAGCAACCCGACACGCCGCCTGCCTTGCGCAGCTGGTCACCGATTCCGCAGCAGCCCCTGCCCTTTCCCAGCGTGCTGGTCGCCAGCCGCAACGACCCCTATTGCCGCTTCGAACGCGCGCAGCACCTGGCACAGGGCTGGGGTGCGCGCCTCGTGGATGCCGGCAATGCCGGCCACATCAACGGCCAATCCGGCCTGGGCGACTGGCCCGAGGGCCATGCGCACCTGAAGGCGCTGATGAACGCTTGAACACCACCGACTGATCGCGACGGAGAAAGACAAGAACATGGCAACCAAGAAACCCAAGGGCCTGGGCCGCGGCCTCGAGGCACTGCTCGGCCCGCGCGTGGAAGACAGCGCGGAGGCCGCTCCCGCCACACCCGGCCAACCGGCCTCGCTGCTCCTGTCGGACATGGTGCCCGGTGTCTACCAGCCCCGCACCCGCATGGATGAAGGCGCGCTGTATGAACTGGCCGAGAGCATCAAGGCCCAGGGCATCATGCAGCCGATCCTGGTGCGCAAGCTCGCCAGCGGCGCGAGTGCGGGCAAGTACGAAATCATCGCGGGCGAGCGCCGTTTCCGCGCGGCGCGCCTGGCGGGTCTGGACAGCGTGCCGGTGCTGGTGCGCGAAGTCGCCGACGAAGCGGCTGCGGCCATGGCCCTGATCGAGAACATTCAGCGCGAAGACCTCAACCCGCTCGAAGAAGCGCAAGGCCTGCAGCGCCTGATCCGCGACTTCGGGCTCACGCACGAACAGGCCGCCCAGTCGGTAGGCCGTTCGCGCAGCGCCGCATCCAACCTGCTGCGCCTCTTGAATCTGGCCGAGCCCGTTCAGACCATGCTCATGGCGGGCGACTTGGATATGGGTCACGCGCGCGCGCTCCTCACGCTGGAGCGTGCGGCGCAGATCACGGCGGCCAACCAGATCACCGCGAAAAAGCTCTCTGTGCGCGAAGCCGAGAGCCTGGCCAAGAAGCTCACCGCCGAATTCACCCTGGTCTCGCCCAAGCCCAAGAAGGAGAAATCCCGCGACCTGCGGCGCGTGGAGGAAGAACTCTCCGACCTGCTCACGGCCGAAGTCGAGGTGCGTATCAAGAAACGGGTCAAGCGCGCTGGCCGCATCGAGGAGATGGGCGAGCTGGCCATCTCCTTCGGCTCGCTCGAGGCACTCAACGGGCTGATCGAGCGGCTGCGCGGACCGAGTGTCTGAGCGCGTCTGTTTCGCAGCAAGAAAAAGCCCCGCGACGCGGGGCTTTTTCCTTTGGGGTCAGGCGGGTCACTCCAGCCGCAGATGGATCCTGCGCGCCACCTCGCCCCACTTGTTGGAATCGTTGGTCAGGCGCGTCATCGTGTCGGTCGGCGAGTCGGCCACCACCACCTGCTCGCTCGCGCGCAGTTTCTCCACCACGTCAGGCGACTTGAGCGCGGCGGACATCGCTGCGTGCATGGCCTGAACCACCGGCGCGGGCGTGCCCTTGGGTGCGAACAGCACCAGCGAAAACGAGGCGTCAAAGCCGGGGAAGCCCGACTCGGCCACCGTCGGCACTTCCGGCAGCAGCGAGGAACGCCGACTGCCCGACACGGCTAGCGCCACGAGCCGCCCGCCGCGCACATGCGGCAGCACCGTGGGGCCGGCCAGGAAGCCGCAATCCACCTGCCCGCCGATCACGTCCTGCATCGCGGGCGCAGGGCCCTTGTAAGGCACGTGCAGCATCTGGATGCCGGCCGCTGCATTGAACTGCTCGGTGGTCAGATGCCCGGGAGAGCCCGCACCGCCCGAGGCGTAGCTCAGCGGCTTTTCCTTGGCGCGGCGCACGAGGTCGGCCACGGTCTTCACGCCCACGTTCGGGTTGCATACCAGCGTTTGGCTAAAGGCGCTGGCGCGCATCACCGGCTGCAGGTCGCTGGTCTTGAACGGCAGCTTGTCGTAGACATGCGGATTCACCGTGAACAGGGTGTCGGTGGTGAAGAGCCAGGTGTAGCCATCGGGCGCGGCGCGCGCGGCTTCACCGGCGCCCAGGTTACCGGCAGCGCCGGGCTTGTTCTCCAGTACCAGCGCTTGCTTGAGGGTGCCTTGCATCTTTTCCAGCGCACTGCGCAGGACGATGTCGCTGGGACCGCCCGGCGGCAAGGGCACGATGAACTTCACCGCCTTGTCAGGCCACGCCTGGGCCGAGGCGCCCATCGACGCGGCGAGGGTGGACGCGGCCAGCAGCGCGCGCAGGGTCAGGCGTCGGGCGTTCACAGCGAAAAGATCTTTCCGGGATTCATGATGTTCTTCGGGTCCAGCGCGCGCTTGATCGTGCGCATCATGTCCACTGCGCCGGCGCCAGCTTCGTCGACCAGGAACCCCATCTTGTGCAGCCCCACGCCGTGCTCGCCGGTGCAGGTGCCCTCCAAGGCGAGCGCACGCGCCACCAGCTGGTGATTGAGCTTCTCGGCCAACTCGGTTTCTTTCGGATCGTTCGGATCGAGCAGGTAGCCGAAGTGGAAATTGCCGTCGCCCACGTGGCCCACGAGGAAGTAGGGGATGCCGCTCTCGTCGGCTTCCTTGACCGAATCGAGCAGGCAGTCGGCCAGGCGCGAGATCGGCACGCAGGTGTCGGTGGACAGGCACCGGCAGCCCGGGCGCGACTGCACTGCTGCGAAATAGGCGTTGTGCCGCGCGGTCCACAGGCGGGTGCGTTCCTCGGGCGTGGTGGCCCACTCGAAGGCGTTACCGCCGAATTCACTCGCAATCTCTTGCACCGCCTGCGCCTGCTCCTGCACGCCCGCGGGCGAGCCGTGGAACTCCATCAGCAGCATCGGCTCTTCGCGCAGCGTGAGCTTGCTGTGGGCATTCACCACGCGCACCGAGTTGTGGTCGATCAATTCCACGCGTGCGATGGGAATGCCCATTTGAATGATCTGGATGGTGGTGCGCACCGCGGCCTCGATGCTCGGGAAGGAGCAGATCGCCGCCGAGATCGCCTCGGGAATCGGGTACAGGCGCAGCGTCACCTCGGTGATCACGCCCAGCGTGCCCTCGCTGCCCACGAAGAGGCGCGTGAGGTCATAGCCCGCCGACGACTTCTTGGCGCGCGTGCCAGTGCGGATCACCTCGCCGCTGGCCGTCACCACTTCCAGCGCCAGCACGTTCTCGCGCATGGTGCCGTAGCGAACCGCGTTCGTGCCGCTGGCGCGCGTGGCGCTCATGCCGCCGATTGACGCATCGGCCCCCGGGTCGATCGGGAAGAAGAGGCCCGTGCTCTTGATTTCCTCATTGAGCTGCTTGCGCGTCACGCCCGGCTGCACGGTCACCGTGAGGTCCTCGGCGTTCACGGCCAGCACCTGGTTCATACGGCCCACGTCAATGCTGATGCCGCCTTGCACTGCCAGCAGGTGGCCTTCGAGCGAGGAACCCACGCCAAAGGGGATCACCGGCACCTCGTATTTCGAAGCGAGGGCCACGGCATCGGCCACGTCCTGCGTGCTTTGCGCAAACACCACGGCCGCTGGCGGCGGCGCGCTGAAGGGGGACTCGTCGCGCCCGTGCTGTTCGCGCACCGCCATCGCGGTCGAGCACTGAGCGCCAAAGCGCGCCTTCAGGGCGTCGATCAGGGCGGCGGGCACTTCGCGCGGGGTCACGGGCGCCAGGTGAGTGAGGGTGGCGGGAGCGTTCATGGGGGTACTTCTCGGACAGCAGGCCGGCAGTGTACGCAACCGTGGCAGCGCTGTCTGCGCGGGTTTGCGCGTCCGTCGTCTTGCACAATGGTGGCTTCGACGAGCACCGGACATCACTGGAGACCCCATGGGCAACCGCCTCACCCAGATCGCCACCCGCACCGGCGACGACGGCACCACCGGGCTGGGAGACAACACCCGCGTACCCAAGCACCACCTGCGTGTGCAGGCCATGGGGGACGTGGACGAACTCAACTCCCATATCGGTCTGCTTCTGTGCGAACCCCTGCCCAAGGAGGTGCGCACCCTGCTGGTGGAGGTGCAGCACCAGCTGTTCAACCTGGGGGGCGAGCTGTCCATCCCGGGCTTCGAGCTGCTGCAGGCTGATGCGGTTCTGGCGCTGGACCAGGCCCTAGAGGCGCACAACGCGGTGCTGCCCAAGCTCGAGGAATTCATCCTGCCCGCTGGCACCCGGGCGGCCGCCCAGGCCCATGTGTGCCGCACCGTGGCCCGCCGGGCCGAGCGCGCGGTGGTCGCCCTGGGGGCGCAGGACATCCTGCGCGACATGCCCCGCCAGTACCTCAACCGCCTGTCCGACCTGATGTTCGTGCTCGCGCGGGTTCTCAACCGCATGAACGGTGGGGATGACGTCTACTGGAAAAGCCGTCGTTTGACAGGCTCGGGCGGCAGCGCCTCCTGAAAGCGCTGAGCGCTGGACTACTTGGCCGCGGGGCCGGGTGGGGCTGACCGCTGGCGCCGGCAGGCGTCACTGCAGTACTTCACCTCGTCCCACGTGCGTTCCCAGCGCTTGCGCCAGGTCATGGGCCGGCCACAGGCCACGCAAGGCTTGCTGGGCAGGTGCTGCTTGTTGCCCTTGAACCCGCGGGGTGCTGTCATGCGTGGATTATTCGCGAGAACTGAAGGGCTGTGGATTTGCCCATCAGTATAAACCCGCGTCATTAAATCGAAAGCATTGCTTTAGAGTCGGGCCGTCGCCGAAGAGCAGTTGGTTCGTGTGACTGGTTGGCAGCCCGCCCCGCAGGTGGGTCTGCCGGTTTCCCCTCCCATGACAGGAACGTCCCCATGAAAATCGCGCTCCCTTTGATCGCCCTGCTCGCCAGCTTGAACACGGTGGCTTTCGCCGCAAGCGAAGCACCGTCACCCGCACCCGCACCCGCACCCGCACCCATCCTCAAATCCAATTTTGGGCAAATTGTTTCGGGCGAGGCGCACCAGCGCAATGCCGCACGCAAGAAGGCACGCAACAACCCCTGTCTTGCTGGCTACCCAAACGAAGAGAAATCCGAGACTTATGGCGTGCACGCCGACGACGTGGCGACTTACTCCTCCGCGCGCACAGGCTGGCTTCCCGCCCCCTGCGGCGTGAGCATGTAGGTCGTCCCGCGCCAGGACGGGTGCGCCGTTGGCGCCGGCCCGTCCGGGCGGGCCGCAGCTGCTAGGCTGCGGCCATGAGCGTCCCTTTCGTTCCCCAAATTCGCCTGTATCAAGACTGGCTGCGCGACCAGCGCGGCCTGCACTTTGACACCTATGACGCGATGTGGCGGTGGTCCACCACCGACCTGTCGGCCTTTTGGCAAAGCGTCTGGGATTACTTCGAACTGCAGTCGCCCACGCCACACCGCGCGGTGCTGGGCGCAGCGCGCATGCCCGGCGCGCGCTGGTTCGAGGGCGCGCAGTGCAATTACGTGCAGCAGGTGTTCCGACACGTGGCGCCCGCCCATGCCGCAGGCTTTCCGGCGCTCATCGCCCGCAACGAGCGCGGCGACCATCACGAAATCAGCTGGCCCGAATTGCGCCGCCAGGTCGCCTCCCTGGCCCTGCACCTGCGCGCGCAGGGTGTGCAGCCGGGCGACCGCGTGGCCGCCTACCTGCCCAACATCCCGCAAGCCATCGTCGCCTTCCTGGCCTGCGCCAGCCTCGGCGCAGTCTGGAGCGTGTGCGCGCCCGACATGGGCACAAATGCCGTGCTCGATCGCTTCAAGCAAATCGAGCCCAAGGTGCTGATCGCCTGCGACGGCGTGCGCTATGGCGGCCGCGACATCGACCGCACGGCCACGGTGGCCGAACTGCGCGCGGCCCTGCCCAGCGTCCAGCACCTGATCGTGCACGACAACCTAGGCCTGTCACGCGAGGCCCTTGCGGTACTGGGTGACCACGCGCGCCTGGCCGACACCACCGCCGCGACCGAAGCGGTTACCGCCACCTTCGAACCGGTGTGGCTGCCCTTCGACCATCCGCTGTGGATCGTCTATTCCAGCGGCACTACCGGCCTGCCCAAGCCCATCGTGCATGGCCATGGCGGCACGGTCATCGTGGCGCTAGCCCTGAAGATCCTGCACAACGACGTGGGCTGCAGCTATCACCCCAACTCCTGGGGCGAGCGCTATCACTGGTACAGCTCCACCGGCTGGGTGATGTGGAACGCGCAGGTCGCGGGACTGCTCAATGGCACCACCTGCTGCCTCTACGACGGCAACCCCGGCGGCAGCAAGGACGCGCCAGACTGGACCACGCTCTGGCGCTTCGCTGCCGACCTGGGCGTCACCTTCTTCGGCGCGGGCGCGGCTTTCTTTTCCAACTGCATGAAGGCGGGCGTGGACCTGGCATCCATGCCGGGGCTCAAGACCGTGCGTGCATTGGGCACCACCGGCTCGCCCTTGTCGGAGGATGTTCAGCGTTGGGGCACTCGCGAATTGGAGAAACTCGGAACCCGGGATATCTGGTGGTGCAACATCTCCGGCGGGACCGACTTCGCCGGCGCCTTCATCGGCGGCCACCGCGAGCTGCCGCAGATCCCCGGTCAGATGCAGTGCCGACTCCTGGGCTGCGCGGTCGAGGCCTGGAGTGAAGACGGCCAGCCCGTCATCGGCGAAGTCGGCGAGCTGGTGTGCACGCAGCCCTTGCCCTCCATGCCCCTGTACTTCTGGGGCGACGAGGGCGATAAGCGCTATCTCTCGAGCTACTTCGACATGTACCCCGGCGTCTGGCGCCACGGCGACTGGCTCAAGGTGACGGAGACGGGCCACTGCATCATCTACGGCCGCAGCGACGCCACCATCAACCGACATGGCCTTCGCATGGGTACCAGCGAGTTGTACAGCGCGGTCGAGGCCTTGCCCGAAGTGCTGGACTCGCTGGTGGTCGACCTCGAATACCTGGGCCGCGAAAGCTACATGCCGCTGTTCGTGGTGCTGCGCCCCGGGCTCACGTTGGATGCTGCACTCCAGGCGCGCTTGCGCGACGCGGTCAAGACCGCGCTGTCGCCGCGCTTCGTCCCCGACGACATCGTGCAGGTGACCGAAGTCCCGCGCACGCTTTCGGGCAAGAAGCAGGAGCTCCCGATCAAGAAACTGTTGCTAGGGCAGCCGCTGGAAAAAGTGGTCAACCCCGATGCCATGGCCAACCCCGGTTGCTTGGCCTGGTACGTGGACTTCGCTCGGCGCCGCAGCGCCTGAAGGACGGGCCGTGCGCCCTCAGGCCGCCGGCTTGCGATTGACCAGCACGATGCCCACGGCCACGCCGGCCAATGCCAGCACCAGCTGCGGGGTGAGGGGTTCGTTCAACAACACCACGCCAAACACCAACGCGAACACCGGCGTGAGGAAGGTGAAGGAGCCGAGCTTGGTGGCCGGGTACTTTCGCAGCAGGTCCATCCACAGCAGGTAGCTGGCGAAGGCACCCACCACGGTTTGCAGTCCGATCGAGCCCCAGGCCATCGCGGAATAGGAGAACGACCAGGTCTCCCCCAGCGCGATCGACAGCAGCGGCGCAACGGCGGCGGTCACCGCCACTTGGTAGAACAGGGTCTTCTCGGCGCTGACGGTGGTCAGGCGGCTGCTGCGAATCACGAGCGTGGTCAGCCCCCACAGCAAGCCCCCCAGGAGCGCCAGCGCATCGCCACGCAGCTGGCGGGGTAGGGCGGCTTGCCCGAAAAGGGCCTCGGCGAAGGCGAGGGCCACCGCGGCGAAGGCGATCACCAGCCCGACCCATTGCAGCGTGCGCAATCGCTCGGTCGGCACCAGCCGCGGCAGCAACAGGGCCACCACGAAAGGCGCGGTGTAGAGAAACACCGTCAGGCGCGACGCGGTGGTGTCACGCAGGCCCAGGTAGATGCAGGTGAACTCGCCGGCAAACAGCAATCCGGCGAGCAGGCCACCGCGCAGCGTGCCGTCACGCGCGAACAGCGGCACCCCACGCCATTGGCACCAAAGCCACAGCAGCAGCGTCGCGCCCGCGAAGCGGATCGAGGCCTGCCACAAGGGCGGCACCTCGTGCACCACGGACTTGATCAATATCTGCTGGAAGCCCCAGAAAAGGCAGCAGACCACCACCAGGACGGTGGCTGCGCGGTCAATGTGTTCCTTGCGCTGGACCATGCGGGGAGAGTATGCCTAAGTGCACCCGGGGCCCCGCGACGCGGCGCCCACCCGGGGAAAGTCCGAGTACGAGCATGCCTGCGTACCCACCCCTAGAATTTGGGTATGAACTCCCGCGACCCGGCCATCACCAAGCCCTCCTTCAAGGAGCAGATGTTGGCCGCGCGCGAGGAGGCCATCATCCAGACCGTCAACCGCCTGCTGGCGGAAAAGGGCTTTGACGCCATGACGGTGGACGAAGTCGCTGCCGACGTGGGCATCGCCAAGGCCAGCCTCTACAAACATTTCCCGAGCAAAGAAGATCTCGCCGCCGCCGCCATGGCCCGCGCCATGGCGAGGGCCTGTGAATTCGTCGCTGGCCTGCCCGAGGACAGCGCGCCCCGGGACAAGCTCAAGGCCGTCGTGCGCTGGACCCTGGAGATGCAACTGGCCGGCCAGATGCCCTCGCTCCCGAGCCAGAACTCCAGCCTGCGGGCTGCCCTCATGGGCAACAGCCATTACATGGACGGCCTCATGGGCGTGAGCGACCAGCTCGGGGGCTGGATCGAGGCGGCCCAGGCCGACGGCACGGTCAATTCGTCCCTGCCGCCAGTGGCCGTCCTGTACACCCTTTTCGCCCGCGCCTGCGATCCGGTGGTCGAGTTCCTCAAGGCCGGCGGCCAGCACTCGGACGAAGAGATCATCAGCCTCGTCCTGTCCACCTGCTTCGACGGCTTGAACAGCCGTTAATCCTCTGGCAGCCTGGGTCAGCGGGATACGGCGCCCCGCGCCAGGTCGATCGTGTACTTGTCGCTGAAGGTGGCCTGTTCGCCCTTGGATGCGTAGCCCAGTGTGTTGGCCACCACGCGGCAGCCGTTGTGTGTGTAGTCTTGCGGGCAATGCAGGTGACCGTGCAACCACCACTGCGCCTGCGCCAGCAGGTCGTCCAGCGCATTGCAAAAACCCGCCGTGCCCGGTGTGAGGCCGTAGCGCGGGTCGGCGCTGCGCAGGCTGGGCGCGAAATGCGTCACCACCACCGTCGTGCCGTCAAAGGATGTGGCCAGTGCCTGACGCAACCACGCCTGGCACTCACGCCCCAACACTTGCAGGTCCTGCGCCAACTGGGGCTCGCCCGCGCGTAGCGTGGAGTTCTTGCGCAGGTAGAAGTCGGCAGCGCGAAGCGCCTTCTCGCGCGCTTTCATCTGCGCGGTCAGCGGCCCCTGCGACGGCACCAGCGCCTCAAAGTCAGACCACAGCGTGGTGCCGACAAAGCGCACGCCGTGGGTGACGTGGACCTCGCGCTCCAGCCAGGTGATGGCCAGGCGCTCGCAAGTCTCTCGCAGGCGCGCATGGGCCTCGTCGAACTCCAGGCCGTCGTATTCGTGGTTGCCCGGCACGTACAGCACGGGCGTGGGCCACCCCTGGCGCGGTGAAAAGCGGGTCAGGCCGAAGTCGGCATCTGCCAGCCGGCTGCCCGCCTGGTAGGAGCCGATGTCGCCGGCGAGCACCAGCAGGTCGGCGTCCGGCGCGGGCACGGGCCGGTATTGCGGATGCACTTCGAGGTGGAGGTCGGACAACAGCTGGATCTTCACGCGGCAATTGTCGATGACTCGCCGCAGCATCCTGGCGTGGCCTGCGCCGAGCGTGCCACTCACCTGCTATTGGCCGTCGCCCGAGCGTTTCAGCGGCTCGAAAGGGTTCGAGGGTGCGCGCCTGGAGGCGCTGTTACTGAGGGGCACCACATCAGGAGCCCCACGCATGAATCCCGCTTTCGCGACTTCGCCTTACTCTCCCCCGGTCTTTCCCCGAGCGCAGACTCCCATCCCGATCGACGAGGACCGAGCTGCCTTGGTTGGGCAGCGAGCGACAGCACTCCACGCTCGACGCGTCATTCGACAGGATGTGGTGCCCACGTACCTGGGGCTACTCGCCGCGGGGGCCGCTACGGTGACCGGATCGGCCATCGCCCTCGTGTTGGTGGAAAGTCAGGACGGAGCTGCGGCTGCGACGGGCGGGATGGCCGCGGGCATGGCTGCCATGGTTGTTGCCGGGGTCGGATTAGGCGTGAACACGCTGGCTGCGTGGCGCCACACGCGCACGGTAAGAGCCATCGACGTGCAGTTGCGACAACCTGATCAGGCCGCGGACGATCGTGAGCTTTTCCGCTCGCCCGGCCGCCCTGATGCAAAGTCCTCCAGCCAGAGTCACGAGTACCCCTTGCGAGCCGATCAGGACTGTCCGACGCCCCCCGACTCGCCGATAGACCCTCCCCGCGATCCTTCAGTCACGCGGTCGGGCGGCGATGCGGCGGGCGACCCAGACTGACCCCGACTCAGGCGGAGTCAGTCGCTGCGCCGCTCAGGCCGCCAGACGCTGCTCGATCTGTGCCTTGGTGGCCTTCAGTTCTTCGGGCAGGTGGTAGGCCAGCTGCTCGAACAGTTCGGCATGCAGCTTCAGTTCCTGCTGCCAAGCGGCCTTGTCGATGTGGGTCACCGTCTTGAACTGTTCGGCGCTGAAGTTCAGGCCGGTCCAGTTCAGTTCCTCGTATGAGGGGCTCACGCCGAACACGTGCTCGGTACCCTTCGCGCCGCCTTCGATGCGGTCGATCATCCACTTGAGCACGCGCATGTTCTCGCCATAACCGGGCCAGACGAACTTGCCGTCCTCGCCCTTGCGGAACCAGTTGGTGGTGTAGATGCGGGGCAGCTTGGCGCCGGAGGCGGAGAGCTTCTTGCCCAGGTCCAGCCAGTGCTGGAAGTAGTCGGCCATGTTGTAGCCGGCAAAGGGCAGCATGGCGAAGGGGTCGCGGCGCACCACACCCTGCTGGCCAAAGGCGGCAGCAGTGGTCTCCGAGCCCATGGTCGCGGCCATGTAGACGCCCTCGGTCCAGTTGCGGGCCTCGGTCACCAGCGGCACGGTGGTGGAGCGGCGGCCACCGAAGATGAAGGCGTCAATCGCTACGCCCTTGGGGTCGTCCCAGGCGGCGTCGAGCGCGGGGTTGTTGGTGGCGGCCACGGTGAATCGCGCATTGGGGTGGGCGGCCTTGGCGCCGGTTTCCTTGGCGATGGCGGGCGTCCAGTCCTTGCCTTGCCAGTCGATGGCGTGCGCGGGCGCCTCGCCCATGCCTTCCCACCACACATCACCGTCGTCGGTCAGGGCCACGTTGGTGAAGATGACGTCCTTGTCCAGGCTTGCCATGCAGTTCGGGTTGGTCAGCGTGTTGGTGCCGGGGGCCACGCCAAAGTACCCGGCTTCGGGGTTGATCGCATAGAGCTTGCCGTCGGCAGCGGGCTTGATCCAGGCGATATCGTCGCCGATGGTGGTGACCTGCCAGCCGTCGAAGCCCTTCGGGGGAATGAGCATCGCGAAGTTGGTCTTGCCGCAGGCGCTGGGGAAGGCGGCGGCCACGTGGTACTTCTTGCCCTGGGGATTGGTCACGCCCAGGATCAGCATGTGCTCGGCCAGCCAGCCTTCGTCACGGCCCATGGTGGAGGCGATGCGCAGCGCAAAGCACTTCTTGCCCAAAAGCGCGTTGCCGCCGTAGCCCGACCCATACGACCAGATCTCGCGGGTCTCGGGGTAGTGCACGATGTACTTGGTCTTGTTGCAGGGCCAAGCGGTGGTGTCTTTCTCACCAGCCGCCAGCGGCGCGCCCACGGTGTGCACACAGGGCACGAACTCGCCATCGACACCCAGCACGTCGTACACGGCCTTGCCCATGCGGGTCATGATCTTCATGTTGACGGCCACATAGGCGCTGTCGGACAGCTCGATGCCGATGTGGGCGATGGGCGAACCCAGCGGGCCCATGGAGAAGGGCACCACGTACATCGTGCGGCCCTTCATGCAGCCGTCAAACAGGGGCTGCAGCGTGGCGCGCATCTCGCCCGGGTCCATCCAGTTGTTGGTGGGGCCGGCTTCTTCTTTCTTGTGCGAGCAGATGTAGGTGCGGTCTTCCACGCGCGCGACGTCGCTGGGGTCCGACCAGGCCAGGTAGGAGTTGGGGCGCTTGGCCGGATTCAGGCGCTTGAAGGTGCCCGCATCCACCAGCTGCTGACACAGACGGTCGTATTCCTCCTGGCTGCCATCGCACCAATACACGGCATCCGGCTTGCACAGGGCCACCATGTCGGCGACCCAGGCGATCAATTTCGCGTTTTTCACCCAGGCGGGGGCCTTCACGCCCAGGCCCTGCATCGCGGGAGAGTTCATGTCCAAAGCTCCTGAAGTTGAATCCTGATTTCCGCAGGGCGCTCCAGCCGGAGCACCCTCAGGAAAACGGGCTTTTCACCCGGCTTGGGAGGCGCGCCACCGCTGCCAGGGTGCCCGATTTTAGGGATGACACTTTGATGACGCGTCGGGTGACGACCCGATTCCATGCAAAACTTGCATAGGGTTATGCCGGGGCGTGTGCGCGGGGTCGTCGGCCCTAAAAACGAATACCAAAGAATGCGTTTGGCCCCAAAGAAAAAGGCCTGCCCACGCGTGGAGCGTGGCAGGCCAGCGGCATTGTGGCGCTCGGTGGAGCGCGACCGACCCCGGCGGGGTCAGGCCATGAAGACGGCGATGAAGGCCAGCAGAAAGATGAGGACGCCGCCGGCGACGGGCAGCACGATGGGCATGTTGTGGACGACGCGCTCCACGGGATCCTGCGATTCGTTGGCGGCGTGGTGGTGGGTGTCGTTGCTGGACATGGCGGTTTTCCTGAAAGCCTGGGCGCGCTGCAAGCGCACGTTCGAAACAAAGTCGGCATTTTAACGTCGGGCCGCACTGCGCCCGGTGTCGGGCTCGTCGGGTGCGCGGTCGCTTTGTGACATGCGCGCGTCGTGCGGCCTCGGGCCGTACGCTCCCGCAAAAGGGGTATTCCATGTAGCATCGTCCCGCGTTATCGTGAGCCGCATTGCTAGCAGGAGGCCTCGATGGTCAAGCGTTCGCTGGATGTGCAAGTGCTGCCGTCACCCGGGCTCCGGGACGCGCCGGTCCTGGACCTGATGTGCTCGCATTTCGTGCTCACGCTGGCGGCCAAGCCAGGCGGCAAATTCAATGTCCGCCGCGACCTCAACGGATTGCTCGCCCTGGCCGGGCGCCACCTGGTGTGGCCCGCCTCCGCCCTGACGCGACTGCGTGAATTCCTCGGCCGGCGTTGTTACGACAACGAACTCTGGCGCGGGCACGAAGCCCTCTCCCCGCGGGACTTCCTGGAGCGCCACGGCCTGTGGCGCGGCCCCTACGAGGAAGGGACCCTGTTCTTCTATCTGGACGAATACGCCAAGGACCAGCCCAAGGACCTGCTGTCCGTGCTGTCGGTTACCGGGCAGTGGCTCACCCATGCGCTGAAGAAACAGTCCACCCTGGTCGAGAAGAACATCGATGCGCTCTCGGGTCTGTTGCAGCTCAATCGCGCCGAGCGCGCACTGCTTCTGTACGGCACGCTGGCACGCTACCAACGCGACCTGCGCAGCCTGCTGGTGGAGTTCAAGGTGAACAACGCCCCCGAGGCCTATGCGGCCATCGCCGAAATCGCGGGCGTGAATGCCACCGACGTGGGCGAGGCCCTACGCGCCGGTTCGCGTCTGGAGCGTATCGGCTTGGTCGAGAACCTCATCTCCGAGCACAACATCACCGACCTGGCCGACCTGATGAAGGTTAGCGAGAAGCTGCCGCCGGTGTTGATGCGCGAATACCGCGACCAAGCGGAGCTGATGGCCGTCTTCACCCGGCCCTGTACCAAGAGCACCTTGGGTTTGGCGGATTTCAGCTTCGTGCAGGAAGACGCGCAGGTGCTGTGCGCCCTTTTGCGCAACGCCGTGGCGCGCAAGGAGCCCGGCGTGAACGTATTGCTCTACGGCCCACCCGGAACGGGCAAGACCGAGCTGGCCAAGGTGGCGGCGCAGGCGGCGGGATTGGAGCTGTTCGAGGTCGAATACGCCGACCGCGATGGCCACTCGCTCTCCGGGCGCGACCGCTACCGCTCCCTGCAGATCGCGCAGGTGTTCCTCAAGGGCAGTGCGAACGCGGCCCTGCTGTTCGACGAAGTGGAGGACGTCTTTCCGCCCATCAGCTCCGAGGCCGCGCAGCTCATGGCGCGCGCCGAGCAGGGCATGGCCGCACCCAGTGGCAGCGTGAGTGGCAAGGCCTGGGTGAACCAGATCCTCGAGACCAACACCGTGCCCACGATCTGGGTGACCAACCGCATCGAGCAGATCGACCCGGCCTTCCGCCGCCGCTTTGCCTATCACCTGGAGCTGAAGTCACCCCCGCCCGGTGCCAGAGAGAGCCTGGTGCGCAAGACGCTGGAAGGCGTGGCCGTGTCCGATGCCTTCGTGGCGCGCTTGACGGAGCGCAAGGGCCTCACGCCGGCGCAGATCCGCACCGCGGTGCGCTTTGCCGGGCTCGCGCAGGACGACGCGGCCGGCACCGAGCGCCTGATCGAGCGACAGCTGCGCAACGCTGACTTGGCGCTAGGCCAGCACCGAAGCGATTGCGCAGAGCGGCCACGCGTCACCACCTACGACCTGGACATGCTGCATGTCGAAAGCCGCTTTGAGGTGCCGCGCATCGTGCAAGCGCTCAAGGCGCGCGGGCACGGCACCCTGTGCTTCTATGGCCCGCCTGGCACTGGCAAGACCGCTCTGGCCGAACACCTCGCGCGCGCGCTAGAGCGGCCGCTGCTGGTCAAGCAGGCCAGTGACCTCATGAGCAAGTTCGTGGGCGAGACCGAGCAGAACATGGCGGCCATGTTTCGCGAAGCCGAAGCCGAGCAGGCGCTGCTGCTGCTGGACGAGGCGGACAGCTTCCTGCAGGACCGCCGCGGCGCGCAACGCACCTACGAAGTGACCGAGGTGAACGAGATGCTGCAGGGGATGGAGCGTTTCAAGGGCGTCTTCGTGTGCACTACCAACCTGTTCGACCGCCTGGACCCCGCCGCGCTGCGGCGCTTTACCTTCAAGATCCGTTTCAAGCCGATGACCGCCGTGCAACGTGAACGGATGTTCGTGGTGGAGGCCTTGCAAGGCGATGCGGCGCGGCTTACCCCGCCCCATGCGGACCGCCTGCGCAAACTCGACCAGCTGTGTCCTGGGGACTTCGCGGCGGTGAAGCGCCAAGTGACGATCCTGGCCACCGAATTCACGGCCGACGAGTTCCTCGACCAGCTGGAGATCGAGCACCGCCTCAAGCCTGAAGTGAGGGAGGCGCGGGCGATGGGCTTCGTGCAGTAGTCGGCGCAGCGGTCTGTTCGCGCGGGGGCTAGGCGGTTGCCGGCGCGCTTCTCAGTCGCCGCAGGCGGCCTCGTCTTCCAGGGCTGGCCAGTCCAGCAACTCGGCCAGTCGACGCACCACCCAGTGCGCCTCGGGCGGCGCGACCGGGGAGCCCTCCGGCAGGAGCGCCTCGCGCATCTTTTGCAGGACGTCTTGCTCGGTCACGCCCAGCTCGAATTGTTTCAGGCGCGCCTGTTCGGTCAGCATCTGCGCGAGGTCCTCGCACAGCTCGTAGCGTGTGCGCACATGGGCCAGGGGTTCGGTCAGGCGATGTCCGCCGCGCGCGGCATAGAGCGCGAGGAAGGATTCGGGGACCAGGATCTGGTTGGCGTCGTCCATGGGGTCGAGGCGGGCGCGCTGCCTTCAGCGGTAGTAGGCCTCGACCTTGCCTTTGAGCTTGATCAGGAGGGGCTGGCCCTTGCGGTCCAGGGTCTTGCCGGCGGGCAGCTTGATCCAGCCCTCGCTGATGCAGTACTCCTCGACCCCCTTTTGCTCCTTGCCGTTCAGGCGTACGCCGATGTCGTGCTCGAAGGCGGCCGCCAGGTGGTGGGGGCTGGCCGGGTCAGTGCACAGGCGGTCGGGGAGGGCGGGGCGCTCGGTGGGGACGGTGGGTTCGGTCATGCGCGTATTTTCCAGGATCGGCCAGACGCTCCTTCAACGCGCCGAACGCACGACACGCAGCACCTCGTCGCCATAAGCCAGCAGCTTCTTGGCGCCGATGCCGCTCACGTGTTGCAGGTCGTCCAGGCTGCGTGGGTCGAGGGCGGCGATGGCGGCCAGGGTGGCGTCGTGGAAGATGACGTAGGCCGGCAGGTTGTGTTCGCGGGCGACTTCGGCACGCCAGTTTTTCAGGGCGGCGTAGCGGGACTGCCCTGCGTCCGTGAGGCCCGCCGCCACGGCCGCCGCCGCCGGTTTGGCTGAAGGTGCGCGGCGGCTGCGCGTGGCGGGCGTGGCCACGGCTTCGCGCAGCATCACGGCTTGTTCGCCGCGCAGCACCGCTCGGGAGCCTTCGGTCAGTCGCAGGGTGCTGTAGGCCTGCGCGTCGACCGCTACAGCGCCCAGTGCGATCAGCTGGCGTAATACGCCGCGCAGCTGCGTCTCGCTGAAGGCGGCCCCGATGCCGAAGGTGCTCAGATGTTCGTGGCCGAATTGCTTGACCTTCTCGGTGGCCTTGCCCCGCAGGATGTCCATCAGGTGCCCCGCGCCGAAAGCGATGCCGCTGGCCTGCTGCACGCGGTAGATCGTGGACAGCAGCTTGCGCGCGGCATCGGTGCCGTCCCAGACCTGCGGAGGCGACACGCAGTTGTCGCAATTCCCGCATGGTTTGGACGCCTCTGCGAAATACGCCAGCAGCCGCACGCGCCTGCAGTCGATGGCCTCGGCCAGGCCCAGTAGGGCGTCGAGCTTGCCGCGCATCACCTGCTTGAAGTCCTCGCCCGCCGGACTCTCGTCGATCATGCGGCGCTGGTTGACCACGTCCTGCAAGCCGTACGCCATCCAGGCGGCGGCGGGCAGGCTATCGCGGCCGGCACGGCCTGTCTCCTGGTAGTAGCCCTCGATGTTCTTGGGCATGTCCAGGTGGGCGACGAAGCGCACATCGGGCTTGTCGATGCCCATGCCAAAGGCGATGGTGGCCACCATGACCAGGCCTTCCTCGCGCAGGAATCGGTCTTGGTGGTGCTGGCGCACGCCAGCCTCCAGCCCAGCGTGGTAAGGCAGCGCCGCAACGCCGGCATCAGACAGGGCCTGCGCCACTTCCTCGACGCGCTTGCGCGACTGGCAGTAGACGATACCGGCCTCGCCGGCATGGTCGCCTTCGATGAACCGCAGCAGCTGCCGTGTGGCGTCCTGCTTCTCGACGATGGTGTAGGAGATGTTGGGCCGGTCGAAGCTGCTCACGAACTGGCCCGCGTCTTCCAGTTGCAGGCGCTCGACGATGTCCTGGCGCGTGAGCGCGTCGGCGGTGGCGGTAAGCGCCACGCGCGGCACGCCGGCATAGCGCTCGTGCAGCACGGTGAGCGCGCGGTACTCGGGGCG
>JBEAZV010000092.1:0-36606 GCA_041159245.1 Pseudomonadota bacterium | reverse complement strand
CGGCGCTGGCCTGGAAGGCCACCACCGCCGCCTGGCCCACCGTCGCCGGAGACACCATGGTGCGGATATTGTCCGGGCCGAAGCTCATGACCATCACGTTCACCCTCTGGATACGAACGCCCGAGGCCACGGTGTTGCGCAGCAGATTCACCGCTTCTGTCGGCATGCCGCGCAGCCAGGAGGGCAGCGTGAACGAGGTGTCAAGGTCGGGGTACTTGGCCTGCAGGCGTAGCAGCACCCGGTTACGGCGGGCTGTGGCGTCCACGTTGGACAGCTGCTGGCCCTCCACGTCCCAGTCGATGCGGCGGGTGCCCGAGTCCGCGATCAGCTTTTCCATCAGCGCGAACAGCTGGTCGTCAGAGCAGGCGATCTCGGCGTACACACCGTCGGCACCGCCCATGGAGATGATCAGGTTGCCGCCGGCAGCCCGGTAGGCGCGGGCGTCGGGCATGCGATCCTGCAGGTAGGCGTCCAGGTTGCAACTGCCGCGCGTGATGGCAAAGGCCAGCGTGGCGTTGTCCAGACCGGCGGACTGCTTGGCGTCAACCAGCGTGCCAGGGCTCCAACCCTGGAAGTAGGGCGCGATCTCGGCGGCGCCTGCTTGCGCGCCGGCGCACAGGGCGGCGGCCAGGACCAGGGTCTTGAGGGTTCGGCGGGTTGCGCGGCCCCTGCGGCGGGGCGCGGGGGAGCGGGAGAGGGAGCGGGAGAGGGAGCGGTCAATCAAGATGGGTCTCTTTCGTCAGGGCAAGGCTTCGCCCAGCAGACGGGCGCCGGTATGTCGGCGGTCTGTGCGGCACGGGCGGTGATGACGCGCCGGGAGGGTGCTGCGGGGATCCGCAGCCTGTGCAGCTCAGCGCGACAGTGATCGTAGTCAGAGGGGTCTGACGCGTCTGTAGGAAACGCCCCCTCTGTGTAAGCGGATGACTCAGCCGTTACGCCCTGGCCGCTTCGACGCGGCTGAACTTACCGATAGACACGGTCCGTACGGAGTGGGCCCAAACTGATGAGCTACGACGGGCTGCGCTAAGATTGGCATGTCTCCACCCCACACCCCTGGCGCCATGCCCTCCAGTAAAAAAGAAAGCTCGCTGCTGTACTTCAAGTTCCTCAACCTGGTAGCGGCGGCGCGGCGCCTGCCGGGGATTCCCGAGGTTGATGCCGTGGAAGACCGGATCCTGGCCTTTCTGGCCCGCTCCTGGTATGTGGGCGATCGCATCAGCGTGGTCGAGGCCATGAACGGCATGCCGGATATCTCCCCCTCCACCGTCCAGCGCCGTCTGAAAGCCCTGCGCTCCAAGGGCCTGCTGCGCGTGGAGAGCGACGCGCAGGACAACCGCTTGAAGTACGTCCAACCGACCGACCTGTCCATGCGCTATTTCGCCGCCCTGGGACAGTGCATGCGCAAGGCTCAAGCCACCTGAGGTACCGCGTCGATGCACACGGCGACACCGCAACAGCGCCTGTCCCTCACCCAGTGCCTGGCCGGTATGGCGGTCGTCGCACTGACCTATATCCTCTTTTTCAAGTTGAACGACTGGGCCTTTAGCGTGGCCAAAGTCTCCAACCACATCAGCTGGGTGTTCCTGCCGGCCGCGATCCGCATGTTGGCGGTGATGCTCCTGGGGTGGGCCGGCGTGGCGGGCCTGTATCTGGGCTCCCTGACGCAGCTGGGAGATCTCCTGGCCACCGACCCGGTGAGTGCCCTGGTGGTGGCCGCTGTCTCGTCAGTGCCCTGCCTGGTGGCGGCTCGTCTGGTGCAGCGCGCCTTGCGCGTGGCCCCCGACCTGGCGGGCATGACGGGTCGTCATCTGGTCATCTTCGGGCTGGCCGGTGGCCTGGCCAGCAGCGGTGCCCACACCCTGTATTTCGTCTGGGCAGCCGGTAGCCTGGATCCGCTGGCGGGTTTCCTGCCCATGTTCGTGGGGGACACCCTTGGCACGCTGATCGTGCTGTACGTGGCCGCACTGGCCTTGACCCGGCTGCTTCCGCGCGGAGACTGATCCGACCATGGGCATCTGGATCGAACTCGGGGTCTTCCTGCTGGTGTTCGTGTTCGCGGCCTGGCAGTTCCACGACCTGCGCAAGGCGCGGGCCGAACGCGAAGCACGCGAACGCGCGCAGCGCGAAGACCCGCCCTAGTCGCGCGTCACGCGCAGCAGCTCCTCGCGTGAGGTCACGCCCTCGCGCACCAGCCGCTCGCCATCGGCCTGCATCAGCGTCATCCCGGCCGCGATCGCGGTGTCCCGCAGCTGCGACTCGGACGCGCGGTTGTGGATCAGGTCGCGTAGCGCCTCATCCGCCGTCATCAGCTCGAACACGCCGGTACGCCCGTGGTAGCCGGTGCGCCCGCAGTCCTCGCAGCCCGTGCCGCGGCAGGTGGTGCACAGCTTGCGTACCAGACGCTGCGCCAGCACGCCCAGCAGCGAGGAGCTCAGAAGGAAAGGCTCCACGCCCATGTCGGTCAGGCGGGTCACCGCGCTCACCGCATCGTTGGTGTGCAGCGTGGCCAGCACCAGGTGGCCGGTGAGTGAGGCCTGGATCGCGATCTGCGCGGTCTCGTGGTCGCGGATCTCGCCGATCATGATCACGTCCGGATCCTGCCGCAGGATGGCGCGCAGCGCCTTGGCGAAGTCCAGGTCGATGCGCGCATTCACCTGGGTCTGTCCCACGCCGGGCAAGTCGTACTCGATCGGGTCTTCCACCGTCATGATGTTGCTGGCGTCGGCATCGAGGCGCGACAGCGCCGCGTACAGCGTGGTGGTCTTGCCCGAGCCCGTCGGGCCGGTCACGAGAATGATGCCGTGCGGCTGGGTGATCAGCGCCTCGAAGCGGCGCAGCGTCTCGCCCGTCATGCCCACCGCCTCCAGACTCAGCTTGCTGCCGCTCTTGTCCAGAAGGCGCAGCACTGCACGCTCGCCATGCGCGCTGGGCAGGGTGGACACGCGTACATCCACCGCGCGTGTGCCAATGCGCAGGCTGATACGACCATCCTGGGGCAGGCGTTTTTCGGCGATGTCCAGTTCGGCCATGATCTTCAGCCGCGAGATCAGCGCCGCGTGCAGCGCGCGATGGGGCTGCACCACCTCGCGCAGCGTGCCGTCCACCCGAAAGCGCACCGAGGAGTGCCGCTCGTAGGGTTCGATGTGGATATCACTGGCGCCATCGCGCGCGGCCTGCGTCAACAAGGCGTTGAGCATGCGGATGATGGGGGCGTCGTCACTGGTCTCCAGCAGGTCTTCCACCGCAGGCAGCTCCTGCATGATGCGCGAGAGGTCGGCGTCGTTCTGTACCTCGCTCACCACCGTCGCCGCACTGGACTCCCCCTGCGCATAGGCCGCGGAGATGCGCTGAGCCAGAGCTGGCGCATCCAGCTGCTGCACGGCGCGCACAGGGAACTTGCGCATCACCTCACACCAGGCACTGCCGGGTGCGGTACCGGCATGCCACAGCGTCAGGGTGTCGCCGTCCTCCTCGAGCAACAGTTGGCTACCGCGCGAGAAGGCATAGGGCAGGGGATGACGGGGCATGCGGCGGCCTTTCCTGGAGGTCGGATCAACACGGAGATGGGCCCGTTAGAGGAGCGCCGACGCCCAACGTTCATTCGCGGTCGATGGCGGGTGGCAGGGGCCTGGGCGGCAGCGGCTGCGGGGCGGGCACCGCCTGGGGCTGCGCCGCAGCGGGTGCCGCATCCGCTGCGCTGCCCGCAGGCGCCCTGCCCCCCCGCGGCGCTGGCGATGCCGGATACGACGGCAGCACGGGGGCGGCGTTGATCGGCACCACCACGCTGGGCGCGGGTTGCGCTGCTTGCTGCTTGAGCCGCATCAGCTCGTAGCGGTCCAGGGTGAGTTCGTCGCTCCGCGCGGCGTCGCGCACCACCACCGGCCGCAGAAACACCATGAGGTTGGTCTTCTTGCGGTTGCGGGTTTCACTCTTGAACAGCCGCCCCAGCAGCGGAACATCGCCCAGGCCCGGCACCTTCTGCTCGTTGCCGGCGTATTCGTCTTGCAGCAGCCCGCCCAGCACCACGATCGCGCCATCGTCCACCAGCACGGTCGATTCGATGGATCGTTTGTTCGTGATCAGGCCCGAGGGCGAATTCACCGACCCGGCCTGCACGCTGGACACCTCCTGGAAGATCTGCATCTTCACCGTCCCGCTCTCGCTGATCTGGGGCCGCACCCGCAGCGTCAGGCCCACGTCGCGACGCTCGATGGTCTGAAAGGGGTTCACGCTCCCGGTCCCGCCGGCGTTGGCATTGGTGTACTGGCCGGTCACGAAGGGCACGTTCTGGCCGATCACGATGCGGGCCTCCTCGTTGTCCAGTGTCAGCAGATTGGGTGTGGACAGCACATTGCCATCGGCATTGGTCTCGAGAAAGCGGGCCAGCGCGGACAGCAGGTAGGTGCCATTGACCTGGCGGATCACGCCGATGTTCACCCCGGGCGAGGGCAGGGTGTTGCCGCTGGCAGCGCCCTGGTTCAGGCCGATGATGTTGGCGCCGCCGATGGTGAAGTTGGTGCCGGCAAACCCGAAGTGCGCGTTGTTCGTGTTGCCGATCACGTTCTGCCACTGAATGCCGAACTCGGCGGCCTTGTCTGCGTTGACTTCGGCGATCAGGCTCTCGACGAACACCTGCGCGCGCCGTGTGTCTAGCCGCTCGATCACCGCCCGCAGCTGGCGGTATTGGGGTTCTGCGGCCGTGATCACCAGCGCGTTGGTGGCTGGGTCGGCCTGGATCTGGCCGCCAGTCGAGGGGGCTGCGGTTGCTTGCATCACGGCGGTCGCGGGGGTGGCGCCGGGCCCGCCACCGGTCGTGGTGCCGCCCGGCCCCAGCCCTCCTGCCGACGGGCCCGCCGCCCCGCCGGTGCCTCCTGTAGCTCCCGCGGGAGTGCCCATACCGGCCAGCGCTGCGCGCAAGGTGATCGCCATTCGGGTGGCGTCGGCGTTCTTGAGGTAGACCACATGGATATTGCCCAAGGGGCTGGCGGCGGCGGGCTGGTCCAGCCGCTGCACCAGGGAGCGCACCAGGTGCATCCGCGCCGCGTTCGGCGCGCGCACCAGCAGCGTGTTGCTGCGGACCTCGGGGATCACTGTGGTGCGCGTGGCGGCATCGGCTGCGCCCCCGGCGCCGGGAGGTCCAGCGACCGCGCTCCCACTGGCATCGGCCAGCCGCTGCACCACCGGTGCGAGATCGGCCGCCAGCGTGTGCTGCAGCGGCAGCACCTCCACATCGGCCATGTTCGACATGTCCAGCGCGGCGATGATGCGGCCGATCCGCTGCAGGTTGTCCGCGTAATCGGTAATCACCAGCGCGTTGGTGCCCGGGCTCACGTTGACGGTGTTGTTCGGACTGATCAGAGGGCGTAGCACCGGAACGAGGGTGTTCGCGTTCTCGTGCTGGAGCCGAAAGATCTGCGTCACCAGCTGATTGCCCGATGGTGCGGCCCCTACGCTCACCGGACCGCCTTGCAGCTTGGCGTCGGCCTCGGGCACCACCTTCAGCAGGCCGTTAGCATCCACCACGGTGTACCCCGACAGGCGCAGCAGCGCCAGGAAATGCTGGTAAGCCGCCTGCGGTGTGACAGGCCGCTCGGTGGACAGGCTGATCGTGCCCTTCACCCGCGGGTCCACCACGATGTCGCGACCGAGGAGGCTGGCCATGGTGCGCGCCACGGCGTCGATCTCCGCATCGGTGAAATTGAGCGTGACCGGTTCGCGCGCGCTGGCGGAGGGTTGCGCAGGCGCCTGCGCCTGCGCGCAGACGACGGTCGCGATCAGCCAGGCCGCGATCAGTCGCGGGGCATGGCAGGAGCGGTGCAGGCGCAGGGGCATGGCGTCATCCCAGGGTGATGATCGAGCGGTCGCCCTCGCGCCGCCCGATCAGGTTGAGGAGGTTGGCCAGTACCGCCGCGTGCTGGGGAGCGGTGGTGGCGACTCCCGAGAAATGCAGGCCTGATGCGCGCCATTCGCCGGTGCCGGCCAGGCGCAGACCGCCCTCGAGCGTTTCCAGGCGCAGGGTGGCCACCGCACCACCTTCGAGCGCGAGCCGGTAGCTGCCCATGGGGCGCAGCGTGGTCAGGCGCGAGCCCATGTTGAGGGCCAGCAGCTCGGCGCGTCCCTGCACCTGCAGCCGTCCCGCCGTCCACTGCAACTGCAGGCCCTGTGCGGCCAGCTGCAGCTGACCTTCGAGCTGCAACGTGTTCCAGGGGGTGCCCAGTCCCGCCAGCAACTGCGCCGGCCAGTGCGTGGCCGCCACGTCGGCTAGCGTCACCGTCAGTCCTTGTGGGGTGGGGCGCAGCTGCATGTCGATCGGCTGCAAGGTGCAGCAGGGGGCCTGCACGGCGAGCGCCAGTCCGCCCAGCGTGGGACGCAGCGTCCACGCCAGGCGTGAGGGCAGGGCCACCGCATCCCGGCTGCCGCGTCCGCCCGCTAGCACCCACTGTGCAGACCCAGACCAGACCGTGCCTTGCGCATCTTCCAGCGCCACGTGGCCCTGACTGGCCCAGGTCACGGTGACGGCCAGCCACCGCGCCGGTGCGTACAGCACCAGCGCCAGGATCACGCCGCAGGCTGCACCGACAAACGCCCAGCGCCACGGGGCGGTGCGTGCAGCGGCGCGTGCGGAGGGGCGGGCGAGGCGGGTCATGGCGACAGGGGGATGAGGGGGCGGGGGCCAGTCTGCGCCTTCAGCGCGCGGGCGCAGTCCCTGGCAGGGACAGCGTCATTTGCCCCTTCCATGACCCGTTGGCCTGGCGTTCCAGGCGTGCCTCGGTAGGCCGTGACCGCGCCTCGATGCGGGCCTGCGCAAGCCACTGCGCCAGTGCCTGACCCGAGACGCCGCTGAGGTTCAGTGTGGCGGCGTCGGCGCTCAGAGTCAGACGTGCCGCGTTACCGAACTGCTGGCGAACCGCCGCCTCCAGTGCGCGCTGTGCGTCCTCGCGCGCCAGGGGCGGCAGCGGCTGCAGGGTCGATCGCATCGCGGTGGCCTGGGCCTGCAGCTGCCGCATGCGTTGCAACTGCAGGTCCAGCGCTTGGCGCTGGGCGGGTGCATTGCGCAAGGTGGTCAGCGCCGGCTGCAGGGCCACCCACCACAGCAGGGCGAGGGCCAGCACCCCCAACGCCACGCTCACCAGCAGGCGCTCGCGCTGCGGCAGGGCCTGCCAGTGCTGACGCCACCAGGCGCTGGCGGTGTGCGAGGCGGTACGCAGCGCCGGGGGCATCATGGCCGCTCCTGTGCCCGCAGCACGAGTTCGTCGCCTTGCAGCGTGCCCGAAAGCGCCTGCGTGCGCAGCGCGGCTTGCGCTGCCCGCAGCTCGCTCGCGGACCAGCCGAGTCCGCGCACGCGCAAGTTGCCACGCGCGTAGTCCAGATGGCTCACGGTATGGCCGTTTGCAGGGGCGGCCAGCGCACCGAGCAAGGTTTCCAGGTCATCGCTTGCGGGGGTGGCGGTGGCCTGGCGCAAAGCCGCGACTTCGCGCTCCATCTGCGCGAGGGCATCCGGCCCGGGCCGTGCCTGCGCAAAGGTGCGCGTAAGCGTGGTGCGTAAGGCCTCGCGCCGCGCGTCCAGGGCGGCGCGTTCCTTCCACGCCCAGGCGTTCAGCCCCACGAGATGCACGACCAGCAGCAACATCAGCCCCCAGCGCGCAGGCCGCCACTGCGGCGCACGCAGCCACTCCGCACCGCGCGTGACCAGGCGGCGCAGCGCACGGCCACGTCCGGTGCGCGCCAGGTCAAACTGCGCGAGATTCCAGGCCGACTGGGCGGACTGCAGCCAGCGCTCAGCGGCCGGTTGCAGCACCAGGGCTTGTTGCAGCAAGGCTTCGGCCTCCTCGGCAATGGCGGGCTCGGCAAAGCACAGCGCGCCATCGGGCAAGGCTGGCAGCAAGGGCAGCGAAGTCGCGGCCAGCGGCAAGGTCACCACACCGCGCGGGCTGCGAGCGACCAGCAGGGCCTGTTCGGGTTCGCCCAGCGCGTACCAGGACGCCGGGGCTTCGGGAGCAAGCTCGGGCACGATGCGCGTCACGCCATGCCCTGCAGCCTCCAGCGTGTGCAGGCAGGCGCGCAGCCAGGCCCGGTCGCACACCGCCACCCAGGCCGGTTCACCTGCGCGGGCGTGCGGCTCCACCGCGAAATGCAAAGCCTCGGGTTCGTCCAGCAGGTGATCTTCCAGCAGGCCTTCCAGTGCAGCTCGCAGCCGTGGCGACCCCGTCTGCACACCACGGGGCCACTCGATGCGGTGCCAGGACAACGCTCCGGCGGGGACGATCACCACCGTTTCCGAGCCAGCGCCATGCGCCGCGGGCAGCAGTGTCGCCAGGGCGCTGGAGACCTGGCCCGGGCTGCGCCCATCGACTGACAGCACGTAGTCGAATTCGGTGGTCGCGGTCGGGGCCGCTGGGGGCAACAGGATGAAGAGGGAGCTCATGTCAGCGTGCGCTCGGCGAGGTGCTGACCGGAGGCGCCGATTCGGCAACGCCTCGTTCCTGTAGCCAGGGCTTCACGTCCAGCTGCTCACGCTCCACCTGGGTGCGCACCAGGATCACGGTGCGGTCCAGGCGCAGGCGGCCACGCACCTCGAAGTAGCGGCTGCTGGTGCCGACCAAGGCATCGTCTGGCACCGCTTGCCCCAGCACCCGCGCCGCCTCTGCTGGCGTCGCGAGCGCACGCGTGGTGCGTGCCGCGACCAGCCGCCGCGCGTCGGCCAGGCCGATGCCGGGGATGGCGGCGTAGATCACCTGCGCGTTGGCCGTATTCAGGTTCACGGCAGTGCGACGTGGCAGCAAGGTCACATGCGGCTGCAAGGCGGTGACAGTCGAGGCCGGCAAGCCCAGCCAACCCAGCTGCTCGGTGCGCAGGGGCATGAGGGGCACCTGCTGCGTGTCGGTGTCGGTTTGCGGGCCCGGCATGCTGCGTCCGCCCGACCCTGCTGGGCCGCGCGCCAGGCGTAGCTGGGTGACCAGGGTCTGCAGTTGTGACGGAGGTAGGCCGAGCAGTTCGAAGAGGCGCTCGAAGGCGCGCAAGCCGGCGGGTGAGACGCGGCCTGCATCGATCAGGTTCAACAGGTTCAGGCGGGACTGCAGATCGAGGATGTCACCCGAGAGGAAGGCCGACTCGCCCGTGGTGTCGCTGTTCGGCGTGTTGCTGCGGTCCGCGGCGAGGAAGGTGGACAGGCGCGCCTCCTGCAAGGGAATCGCCCAGGGTTCGGCCAGGTGGTCAACCGTGCTGGTGCGAGCGTCCTCACGCAGGATCAGGCGCGCCCAGTCCAGCGCACCTGTGAGCACCCAGGCCGCCTGCGCGCGCTGGCGTTCGGCGGCTTCCACCTCGATCGTCCGCCACTGCTGCCACAGGCCGGCTGCCGCCAGCGTCGCCACGAGGGCCACCGTGAGCAGCGCGGCGAGCAGCGCTGCGCCGCGAGAGGCGTGGGCGCCGTTCATGACCGGCGCGGACTCACCGTGGGGGTGACGAGCGGGCTGACCCAATCGAGCGTGAGCGACCCTCCCAGCGGTCCGCTCGTGGGCAAGGCAAGTACCAGGCGCACGCCCTCGGGCAGCGGTGTGGGCGGGCGGTTCGTCTCGGTGTCTTGGGGGTCTCCCGGCGTGGCCTCGCGCCAGCTCCCCTCGCGGAAATACAGCAGGCGCCAATCGTCCAGCGGGATCACCATCACCTCGCCGGCCTGGCCCGACTCGGTCGGCTCGCGGGCCCAGATCTCGGCCTGCAGCCAGGCCTGCTCGAGCTCGGCACGCCGCGTAAGCGGTGCCGACTGCCAGCGCACCCAATGGCCTGTCTGACCGGGAGACAAACGCCGTGTCCAGGCCGCCACCACCACGCCGTCAGCGCCAGGGGGTGTGCCACTCGCGCTTCGGCGCACCAGACGCAGCGTCTGCCCGTTCCAGTCCAGCGCGGTCACTTGCGGCAGGGGCTCGAGGGCTTGCAGGTCGGCACGCCACTGGGCCAGGCCCACCTGCAAGGCGAGCACCTGGTCAGCTCGGGCCTGCAGCTGCGATTGCGCGCGCATCATGCCGTCGAGTCCGCGCCAGCTCAGAATGGCGATGAGCGACAGCACGAACAGCGCCACCAGCAATTCCACGAGGGTGAAGCCGCGGACGCCATCCCATGGGCGCGGTAGCCCGCCCCCGCACGCCGCATGCGAGTCGCGGGTGGGCAGGTTCACGGCGTGCATGCGACGGGTGTCCGGTGACGTGAGAGGCTGGGGGCTTCAGTAACGCCCGACCACCGTCGACACGCGCAGCAGGGTGATGCCTTCCAGCAGCGCGCTGGCGTCCACGCGCCGGAAGTTCGGGTTTGGAGTGGCTGCGACGGCCAGCGTCACGTCCAGCGACTGCCCGGCTTGCGCGCAGGCCACACGCGTCTCGCCCAGGGCCGGCACCTCCCGCGCCAGACGCACCCCGGTCAGCGCGTTGTCTGTGCACAGTTGCGCCAGCAGCATGTCGGATTGCCGCTGCGCGTTGCTGCCCAGAGCGGCGGTCGCCTTCAAGCCCGCGACCAGCGCGATCGCCACAATGCCCAGTGCCACCATGACCTCTATGAGGGTGAAGCCGCGCACCGCGAGCGAACGAGCGGTGTGATGACCGTCGGCATGACCATGGCGCGAGGCGAGGGCAGGCAGGCTCATGGCGTCTCCAAGGGGCTGGCCGTGAAGGGCCGCAGGCCGTCGGTGGCGACGCGATACCCGCGTCCCGGCGCTGCGTCGGTCAAGAGGTCCACGCCCTGGGGGCCGATCAGGGGCTCGGGGCCGAGCACCAGCAGGGTGGTGCCCCGCGTCTGCACGCCGTCGGACAACCAGCGTTCTGGCAGCCCGGTCTCCCACGGGCCCTCAAAGCGAAAGCCTCCTTCCACAGCGCGCCAGCGCAGCACTTGCCCGCTGGCCCGCGACTGGGCACGGCCCGCTTCGAGCAGGGCGGCCAGACGCAGGGCTTCGCGTTCGAGCTGGGTGGCGGACGCGTCGCGCAGGGCAAACACCACGCTGCTGCTGCCGATGGCGATGATCGCCACCACCACCAGCAACTCCACGAGCGTGAAGCCGCGCACGCCCGCACGGGACGCGCGCCGCAGCTCACTGCCAGTTGCCGATGTCGGCATCGCGGCCCTCTCCTCCAGGCTGGGCGTCGGCGCCGAGGGACAGCACATCGACCTCGCCGTTCGTGCCCGGGTTGCGATACAGATAGGGTCGGCCCCAGGGGTCTTGCGGCAGTTTCTCCAGATAAGGTCGCCAGTGCGGCGGAATGGGGGAGAGGGTGGGCCGCGTCACCAGGGCTTGCAGCCCTTGCTCGGAGGTGGGGTAGCGCTGGTTGTCCAGGCGATACAACTTCAGCGCCTGCATGAGGTTATTCACGTCAGTGCGTGCCGCCGTCACCCGCGCATCGTCGGCCCGGTCCAGCACGTTCGGCACGATCAAGGCGGCCAGCACGCCGATGATCACCAGCACCACCATCAGCTCGATCAGCGTGAAGCCCGGGGCCGGTGGGCGCGATACCCCTGCCGACCTGCGCGTCTTGTGGTCCAAAAGGCTGCAACTGAAGGCCATCTGAGCTCTTCTGTAGTTAAAAAGAATCATTTGAATGATAATCCAGGGATGTCGGGCTCCCTGTCAGGCAATTTGCAAAGTCCGCTGCGCGCCGGCTGGACGGCGAAGCTGGTCACTGCGCTGCTCTGGGCGGTGGTGGCCGGTTCGGTCGTGTTCTGGGGCTTGCGACTGGCCGCAACCCGGGCGCTGCCTTCCGAGGCGGCGGCACCGGTGTCGCGGCTGCCAGACCCGGTCGACCCTGCTGCCGTGGCCCGGCTGCTGGGTGCTTCAGCCGTGACCGCCGAGGCCGGGCCTGCGGTGGCCGGCACGAGCCTGGTGCTGACGGGGGTGGCGGCGGGCTACTCCGGCGGTGGCGCGGCCCTCATCGCCGTCGACGGCGCTCCGCCTCGGCCCTACCGGGTGGGTCACCGCGTTCAGAACGACCTGTGGCTGCAGTCCGTACAGGGGCGCCAGGCGCGCCTCGGGCCCGCGCCGCAGGGGCCCACCACGCTCACCCTCGAATTGCCGGCACCGCCCGAGCGCTTGCCGCTGAACACGCGCTGAAACGTGCGCGCAGACGTGCGCTCTGCATGGGCGCACACCGCGCACCGCGAGCCTCCTAGCTGCGCAGGAACAACCGGTACACCGGGTTGGATGTCTCCTCCACGCAGGGATACCCCAGCGTGGCGAGGAAGGCCTTGAACGCCTTGTCGTCGGCCTTGGGCACCTGCAAGCCCACCAGGATGCGGCCGTAGTCCGCGCCCTGGTTGCGGTAGTGGAACAGCGTGATGTTCCAGTTGGGCCGCATGTGCGAGAGAAACTTCATCAACGCCCCCGGCCGCTCCGGAAACACAAACCGCAGCAGCCGCTCGTCCTGCGACAGCGCCGAGTGTCCGCCCACCATGTGGCGGATATGTTCCTTGGCCAGGTCGTCATGGGTGAGGTCCAGCGCCTCAAAGCCATGCCGCGTGAAGCTGTTCGCGATGCGCACCGACTCGCCCTTGCCCTGCGTAGTGAGGCCGACGAACACATGCGCCTTGGCCGCATCGCTGATGCGGTAGTTGAACTCCGTCACATTGCGCGGCCCGCCGGGCAGGTCGCCAATCAACTCGCAAAAGCGCTTGAAGCTGCCTCGCTCCTCGGGGATGGTCACCGCGAACAACGCCTCGCGCTCCTCGCCCACCTCGGCGCGTTCGGCCACAAAGCGCAGGCGGTCGAAGTTCATGTTCGCGCCGCACAGGATCGCGGCGTAGGTCTTTCCCTTGGTCTTGTGCGTGGCCACGTACTGCTTGATCGCGGCCACGCCTAGAGCGCCTGCCGGCTCCACGATGCTGCGCGTGTCCACGAAGATATCCTTGATCGCGGCGCACACCGCGTCGGTGTCCACCACCACGTAATCGTCCACCAGCGCGCGCGCGAGGCGAAAGGTCTCCTCGCCCACCAGCTTCACCGCGGTGCCGTCAGAGAACAGTCCCACGTCGGACAGCGTCACGCGCTTTTTCGCGGTGACGGAGCGCACCATCGCGTCCGAGTCGTTCATCTGCACGCCGATCACCTGCACCTCGGGCCGCACCGCCTTGATGTAGCTGGCGATGCCCGAGATCAGCCCGCCACCGCCGATGGCCACGAACACCGCATCGAGCGGCCCCTGGTGCTGGCGCAGGATCTCCATCGCGATCGTGCCCTGGCCTGCGATCACATCCGGGTCGTCGAACGGGTGCACGAAGGTCATGCCGTTCTTCTTCTCCAGCGCCAGGGCGTGCGTGTAGGCGTCGGAGTAGCTGTCGCCATGCAGCACCACTTCGCCGCCCAGGGTCTTGACCGCGTCCACCTTCACTTGCGGTGTCGTCACCGGCATCACGATCACCGCGCGGCATCCGAGCTTGTGCGCCGACAGCGCCACGCCCTGCGCATGGTTGCCCGCGGACGCGCAGATCACGCCGCGCTTGAGCTGTTCGGGCGTGAGCTGCGCCATCTTGTTGTAGGCCCCGCGCAGCTTGAAGCTGAACACGGGCTGCTGGTCTTCCCGCTTGAGCAGCACCTTGTTGTGCAATCGACGGCTCAGGTTGCGCGCCGGATCCAGCGCGGACTCGACCGCCACGTCATAGACCCGTGCATTGAGCACCTTGCGCAGGTAGGGATCGGCGGTTCGGGGGGCGGAGGCGGCAGGCATGGCGTTCTTACAAGCGGATTGATTAGTTACATCTAGATACAGACTGCAGGTTTCTGCATGCCAATGTATGGATTAATTACTCTTTTCTCGGATGAGATGCGGAGCTTTTGATGAGTTGTAGATCCCAATAGACCCTATAACGCCCGCCAACCATTCATGAAACGATCTCTCCATGCTTGACGCCGACCGCTGGAGCGGGGCGACTGCCACGAACGACAAGGTGTTTCGCGCCCACCGCGGGCGCACGGTCCCCATTCCCGACACCCTGACGTCCGTGTCAGGCTACCCGGAAAAACTCCGAATCTACAGGATCGCCGCCAGCCGCTATTGGCAGGTGCGCTGCTGGTTCAATGGGAAAACCTATTCCAAGAGCCTGCGCACCACCTCCAAGAAAAACGCGATCACGCTGGCCAAGCGTTTCTTCGACGCCACCTCGGCCGCGGTCAACATGGCGCGCGACACCGGCATCGAGCCCGGCTCGCCCAGCTTCGGCATGCTGGCCGAAAAGCTCTTTCAGCAGGAATCTTCGCGGCAGCATCGTGGCGAGTTCAGCAAGGGCTCGCTACAGGTCATGCGCAACCGTCTGGACGCGCACATCCTGCCCGAGCTGGGCGGCATTCCGGCGCGCGCGGTGGGTTATGTGGCGCTGCAGGCCTTCGCTGACCGCTTGGGCCGCGAGGGCTTCACCACCACCACCATCTCGCAGTACCTGGTGATCGTGCGCAAGATCTTGAAGCTCGCGCGCCACCTGGGGCATATCAGCGAAGTGCCCGAGTTCCCGCAGATCCGTGTGAATGCCACGCCGCGCGGGGGCTTTAGCGTCACCGAGTACCGCCAGCTGCTGCGCAAGGCCCGCGCCCTGCGCGGCAAGCGTCACCCCATCCTGCGCAAGCTCAAGGAGCACGAGCGTTTCTGGATCGCGCGCGACCTGCTGGTCATGCCCGAGGACATCGCCTGGGTGATCGCCTTCATGGTCAACACCTTTGTGCGCCCGGGCGACATCAAGAAGATGAAGCACAAGCACATCGAAGAGGTGCGCGGCAAGCACGTGTACCTGCGCATGAACCTGCCCGAGACCAAGCGCCACGACAAGCCGGTGGTGAGCATGCGCGCGGCGGTGCGCATCTATGCGCGTATCCAGCAGCGCAACGAACGCGCTGGCTTTGGCAAACCGGACGACTACCTCTTCCTACCCCAACTGAGCAACCGCGAGCACGCGCTGGCGGTGATGAATCAGCTCTTCCATTGGGTGATGGCGGAGTGCGACCTGAGCACCGGCCCGCTGGGCCAGAAGCGCACGCTCTACAGCCTGCGCCACACCGCGATCACCTTCCGCCTGCTCTATGGGCAGGGCATCGACATGCTGACCTTGGCGCGCAATGCCCGCACCAGCGTGAACATGATCGAGCGCTTCTACGCCTCGGCGCTCAGTGGCGAGATGAACGTGGGGATGCTGCACAGCCGCAGGCAGGTGGCGCCGGCGTGAGGGGGTGACCCCCGCAGCCCCCCCAACAAAAAACCCACCGTGTTTCCACGGTGGGTTTTAACTTCAATCTTCAAACTGGCGCGAGGCCAGCTTCAGATCAGAAGTTGTGGCGGATACCAACCTGGTAGGCGGTGGACTTGTCGCCGTTGTTGTCCACGGTGGCCAGACGGCCGGAACCGTTGCCGATACCGTAGGCCTTGCCGGTGCTGTTGTCGGTCACGGCGTAGTTCAGGTACACGTCGGTACGCTTGCTCAGGCTATACAGAGCTTGCAGACCCAGCTGCGAAGCCTTGCTGTCCAGAGTGCCGGCGACGGTGTACTTGCTGCTGATGTAGGTGCCGTTGATCTTCAAGGCGCCCGACACCGGCACGCTAACGCCCAGGGTGGTGGACTTGTTCGCGCGCAGACCGTTGGACATGGTCAGCTCTTCTTTGGTCGAAGCGGCAGTCACCAGGGCCGCGCCGAAGTCGTAGCGGGCGTAGGCGGTCGAGACTTCGTACTTGCCAGGAATCTGGGCCACGCCGTTGGAGGCGGCGATGTTGGTGCCCTTGGTCGACTGGGCGCCGAAGCCAGCGCTCAGCGGGCCGGCGGCGTAGGAGACGTGGTAGCTGGTGCCATCACCCGAACGGCCGGTCAGCGTGGTGCTGTTGGCGGTGGAGATGGGGGTCGGGTTCTCGCCGTAGAACTGCTGCACCTTGACGCGCAGGCCGTTGATCGAGGGCGACTCGTAGCTCACGCCGTTGGACGCGCTGGTGGTGGTACCGATGCTGTTGGTTTGGCCCAGCATCAGGGTCTGGAACAGGGTGTTCTGAACGCCGTTGGCACCGGTGGTGTCGGCGGCCAGGACGGCCTGGAAGGTCGGGGTGTACTCGCGACCGACGCGCACTTCACCGAAGCCGCCGGACAGACCGACATACGACCAACGGTTGAAGGTCAGGCCCTGGCCACCGGCCATGGCGAAGCGGTCCTGGGTCGAGGCCGAGCTGGCGGCGGTGTTGACCAGGGTGGTGGCAGTGGCCGAGGCGCTAGCGCTGTTCGAAGCCGTGTAGGGAGCGCCCGTGATCTGGTTGTTGGTGTTGGAAGCGGAGCCGGTACCGTTGTCGATGTTGTAGCCAGCTTCCAGCTTGAAGTTGGCCTTCAGGCCGCCACCCAGGTCTTCCGAGCCCATGAAGCCCAGGAAGTTGGAGCCACGGCCAGCGCCGACCAGGCCGGTCAGCTTGTTAGCGCCGGACTTGACGGAGGTGTAAGCTGCATCAGCCTGACCATAGATGGTCACGGTGGACTGAGCGAAAGCGCCGGTGGCTGCAAGGGCAGCCAAAGCAACTAGAGATTTTTTCATGCAAGTTTCTCCAAGGTTAAACATGAGGCGCCGGTGCGAAAGGATTGGATACCGACAGTCAACCGAGCCCCGGGCCGACCTCCATTACGGAAGTTGCCGCTATTGAAGCAGACGGACTTTTTGCACGCAAAGGATTTGCGCGTTGTGTGGTTGTTCCGTTGCACAGGGACAACATCGCCTTGAGCCCGAGCTTCAGCCCATCGGTGCGTGTGACGAGTTGTTTTGTATTCATTTGTATCTCCGGGCTTCGCATCAGCCTCACAGAAGGGCCCTCTGGCCCCGCGTAAACTGGCCTGACCATGGATGTCTTCATTGGAGCCCTCGACAGCGCGCTGCGCACGCTCTTCGCACCGGCCCGCGCCAGCCGGCCCTCTCCTGCCCTCAGTGGCGCGGACGCGGGCCCCCAGGCCGCCGCTGATCGGCGCGAGTCCGCCGCGCTGATGCGGGTCAACCATGTTGGCGAGGTATGCGCACAGGCGCTCTACACCGCGCAGGCGCTCTCCACGCGCGACCCGCAGCTGCGGCGTCACTTCGAACAAGCCGCGCGAGAGGAGACCGACCACCTGGCCTGGACCCAGGAGCGTCTGCAGGCACTGGGTGGGCGGCCGTCGCTGCTGAACCCCCTGTGGTACGCGGGCGCCTTCGGGCTGGGGCTGCTCGCGGGGCGCCTGGGCGACCGGGTCAGTCTGGGCTTTGTCGTCGAGACCGAGCGCCAGGTGGAAGCCCACCTCGACAGCCATCTGGAGCGCCTGCCTGCAGACGACCAAGCCTCGCGCGCCATCGTGGCCCGAATGAAGGCCGACGAGGCCGAACATGCCGCTGTGGCCTTGTCTGCCGGGGCGGTGCCCTTGCCCGAGCCCGTCAAGGGCCTGATGCGGGCTGCCGCCAAGGTCATGACGACCACCGCGCACCACGTCTGACACGACCTCCAGCGCTGGTTCGGCGCCGGAGTGCGAGCGCTCAGGCTTCGACCAGATCGAAGCTCGTGGTGATCTCGGCTGTCTTGCCCAGCATGATGCTGGCCGAGCAGTATTTCTCGTGGCTCATCGCGATCGCCCGCTCCACCGCCGTGGCCGGGATGCCCTTGCCTGTGACGTGAAAGTGCATGTGGATTTTCACGAACACCTTGGGGTCGGTCTCCGCCCGTTCGGCGGAGAGCTTGACCGAGCAGCTGCGTACGTCATGGCGGCCCCGCTTGAGAATCAGAACCACGTCGTAGGAGGTGCAGCCCCCAGCGCCCGCCAGCAGCGTCTCCATGGGGCGCGGCGCCAGGTTCTGGCCCCCGTTCTCGGGCTTGGCTGCGTCTGGCGCGCCGTCCATCACCAGCACATGGCCGCTGCCGGTCTCGGCCAGAAAGCCCATCCCCGAGCGCGCGCCTGTGGCGCCCGTCCAACTCACTGTGCAATCCATCACGAACTCCTGATTCCTTTCGGTGTTGCTGCAATGCAGCACGTCTTGCGCTATACTGACTTCGAGCATAACGAGTCCGTCTTCTGACAGACTTCTTGTGCGCCGATTGTCTCCTCCACCTCTTCTTTGGTGGATTCAGCCCTCGGATCGCAAGATCCGGGGGCTTTTTTCATGCGTTTGCGGCGCGGACTGGCGCGGCCTTGTGCGAGGATTAAATCCCGAGTGGTGTCGCACAGTCCGCCGGGAACTGCAGGGCTGAGGTGTGCGGCGTAAGTGATTGACGGCAAAGGGAAATGAGGTTGTGAGGGGAGGCCAGGCGTTGCGCACCAGAGGGTGTCGAACTGATCGGACCCCACCTCAACCGTCAACACGCTGAGTTTTCCCAGCGAAGCGGCTCAACAGATGCCTCCGCTCATCTGTAAATAGGCTAGCTGCTTTGACCGCCCTGATTGCAACAGTGGCGTCCGCCCAATCCACCGTCACCCTCTCTGGCCAGATCGACGTCGGCCTCGTCAACCCCATCGGCGCTGACAAGCTGCGCGTGGATCAGAGCGCCAACGGCGCCAACCAGATCGTCTTCAGCGGCGCCGAGGACCTGGGTGCCGGCCTGCGGGCCACCTTCCGCCTGGCGCAGCGTTTCAGCCCCGAGTCCGGCCTGAATGACGGCACCTATGGCAATCGGCCCACCTTCCAGGGCGAAAGCACGGTGGGCCTGGCCGGTAGCTTTGGCACCCTGCGCCTCGGTCGCGCCCTGAGTGCCCTGCGCGGGCCGGTCGACAACACCGACCCCTGGGGTACCTTCCAGCAGGCCTCCGTGGCGGTGGTGGCCACGGGGTATGCGTCGAGTCCGGATAACCAGGTGGTGACCTATGACCCTGCGGCCACACCCCCCGCTTACGAGGGCACCGAAACCCGCTCCGGCGCCGGTGCTGGCCGCATCGACGGCATCCACTACGTCAGCCCCAGCTTCAGCGGCTTCACGGCCGCCTTCACCTACGGTCCCAAGAGCACCCAGATCACCGGCCTGACCACCACTGGCTCCAAGCAATTCGTGAGCGGCTGGCTGCAATACGTCGGCGGGCCTTTGGTGGTGGGCCTGGGCAGTGAGGAAAACCGCGCGGGTGACCGCATCACCGCTGCGCAACTGAGCTACGACTTCGGCGTGGCCAAGGTCGGCGCCACTTACGGCGTCGTCGACCTCGCGAGCACCGCCCTGGACCGCAAGGCCTACAACATCAGCGCCACGGCGCCCATGGGGGCGTTGGCCTTCAAGGTGGGCTATGGCCGCAGCAAGCTTGAAGGCGCCGAGGCCTCGGTCAAGAAGCTGGGCGTGGGTCTGGACTACGCCCTGAGCAAGCGCACCTTGATCTACACCTCTTACGGCCACGACAAGGGCACCAGCATCGCCACCGGCTCCAAGTCGGGGTACGACCTGGGCGTGCGCCACACGTTCTGACCCCCGCGGGGCGCTCACATCGCCCCCCCCTCGCCACCCGACGTTGTGACGTCGTCGCGACGGTAAAGGCCGCCCTCGGGCGGCCTTTTGACTGGCGCAGCACGCCGATCCCTTAGGATCACAGCTCTTGCGTGCGCCCATGACGTTCTGTAACCCCCTGATTGCCTCGACAACCGCCATCCGGATCGCTATTCGGATCGCCGCTGTCGCTGTGTGTGCCAGCCTGGCGGGCTGCGCCTTGCTGCAGCCGCAGGGCGAGGGCGCCTCGGACACCACGCCCACTGCTCGCGCGTGGGCGGCCGTCGGCACCAGCGAGGCCGGCACCCCGGTGTGGGAGCACCTGTCCTTTCCCGGCAAAGCGCCCACCCGCTTTAGCTACGTGAGCAAGGACGGCCGCGAGGCCGTCGCCGCCGTGGCGAACTCCTCCGCCAGCATGAAGCGGCGCCGGCTTGATGTGCCGCCTGAGGCGCTGGGCACGGTGCGCTTCTCCTGGCAAGTGCCCGAGTTGATCCAGCAGGCCGACATGGCACGCCGCGAGCTCGAAGACTCGCCCGTGCGCATCGTGCTGGTGTTTGACGGCGACCGCTCGCGCCTCTCGCCCACCGATACGCTCCTTTCAGAGCTGGCGCGCACCCTGACCGGCGAGGAAATGCCCTACGCCACGCTGATGTACGTCTGGTGCAACCGACGTGCCCCCGGCGAAGTGATCCAGAACCCGCGCACCAGCCGCATCCGCAAGGTGGTGGTGGAGTCGGGCCGCACCAACCTCGGCCGATGGATGGACTATGAGCGGGACATCCGCGCCGATTACGTGCGGGCCTTCGGCGAGCCGCCTGGGCCGCTGCGCGGGGTGGCGATCATGACCGACAGCGACAACACGCGTTCGCTGGCCCGCGCCTGGTACGGGCCGGTGCGCCTGTCATCCGACGAAGTCGCCGTGCGGCCCTGAGGGCGCCGGGTGCCCCGACAGGACCTGCAGCTTGCAGGGTCTTCGGACTTTCCCTTTTGACGAGCCTGGACCACTTGTTCCATATTTACCTTTTACGCAATGAAGAGGCTTAAATGAAGTTCAAGTTCGCGCTCCTGGGCCTGACTGCTGCTGCTGCCATCGCTGCTGCCCCTGCGGTTCACGCCAAAACCTTCCGTTGGGCCAGTGCCGGCGAAATTGCCACCTGGGACATCCATTCACAAAACAACGCGCTGCAAAACGGCATTCACGCCGCGGTCTACGAGTCGCTCGTCTACTACAACAGCCGCACCTTCAAGATCGAGCCGGTGCTGGCCACCTCCTGGACCCTGGTCACGCCCACCCAGCTGCGCCTGAACCTGCGTCAGGGCGTGAAGTTCCACGACGGCAGCGCCATGACGGCCGACGACGTGGTGTTCTCGCTGCAGCGCGCCATGGCCCGCACCTCCAACTTCACGCCCTATGTGTCCGGCTTCGACCGCATCGTCAAGGTCAACGCCAACACCGTGGACATCCTCACCAAGGGCCCTAACCCGGTGCTGCTCAATCAGCTCACCGAGCTGCGCATCATGAGCAAGGCCTGGGCCGAGAAGAACAACTCGGTGGAGCCCAAGGACCTGCGCAACGTCAACCAGGAAACGTTCGCGAACCGCAACGCCATGGGCACCGGACCCTTCACCCTCAAGCAATGGGTGCCAGACCAGCGCATGGTGCTGGCCGCCAACCCGAACTGGTGGGGCAAGCTCGAAGGCAATCTGACCGAGATCGTCTACACCCCGATCAAGTCCGAAGCCACCCGCGTGGCGGCCATGCTCTCGGGCGAGATCGACTTCATGCTCGATCCGAGCCCGCAGGACCTGCCGCGCCTGCGCAATAACGCGAACCTGAAGGTGATGGACGGCGTCGAAAGCCGCACCATCTTCTTCGGGATGGACCAGTTCCGCGACGAGCTGCCTGGCTCCAACATCAAGGGCAAGAACCCGCTGAAGGACCTGCGTGTGCGCAAGGCCCTGTACCAGGCGATCGACAGTGATTCGCTCAATCGCGTGACCATGCGAGGCCTCTCGCAGCCCACCGGCACCATCGTGGCACCGCAGGTGGCCGGCTGGACCGAGGCCGTGCACAAGCGCCTGCCCTATGACGCTGAAGGCGCCAAGAAGCTCCTGGCCGAAGCCGGCTACCCGCAAGGCTTTGAAGTAGACCTGGCCTGCCCGAATAACCGCTACATCAACGACGAGGAAATCTGCCAGGCCGTGACCGCCATGTGGGCGCGCGTGGGCGTGAAGGCCAAGCTGCGCACCATGCCCCTGGTCACGTACTTCCCGATGATCCAGCGCTTTGAAGCCAGCATCTACATGCTCGGGTGGGGCGTGCCGACTTTCGACGCCTTGTACAGCCTGCAGTCCCTCACGCGCAGCGTGGGCACGGGCGGTGATGGCAACTACAACCTGGGCCGCTACAGCGACCAGCGCATGGACTACATCGTCGATCGCATCAAGACCGAGACCGACGCTCCGGTGCGCGCCCGCTTCCTGACCGAGGGCCTGCAACGAAGCAACGACACCGTCTCGCACATCCCGCTTCACAACCAGATCATTCCCTGGGCGATGAAGAAGAACATCGAGGTGGTGCACCGGCCGGACAACCGCATTGACTGGCGCCTCGTGAAGGTGAACTGAGGCGGGCGCTGACCGCGGGCTGCCTGTGCAGGTGCCCTGCGGGCTGCCTAGGGAAGCGCCCTGCGGGCTGATGGAAAGCCCCATACAGGCCGGATTGCTGCTCTGCTAGAGTGGTCCGGCCTTTTTTCATCTCCGCATGTTCGTCTTCATCCTGCGCCGACTGGCCCAAGCCGTGATCGTGATGATCTCGGTGGCCTTGATCGCCTTCCTGCTTTTTCAGTACGTGGGCGACCCGGTTGTCTTTCTTTTGGGTCAGGATGCGACGCCGGAACAGATCCGCGAACTGCGTAGCGACCTGGGGCTGGACCAGCCTTTCGTGGTGCAGTTCTGGCATTTCCTGGTGAATGCGGTCCAGGGCGAGTTCGGGCTGAGCCTGCGCCAGGGGTCCAAGGTCTCGCGCCTGATCGCCGAGCGCTTTCCTGCCACGCTCGAACTGGCGCTGATCGCCGCCGGCCTCGCGCTGGTGATTGGCATCCCCATGGGCGTGTACGCCGCCCTGCGCCGCGGGAGCTTTCTGAGCCAGGTCTTCATGACGATCTCGCTTCTGGGCGTGTCGCTGCCGACCTTCCTGATCGGGATTTTGTTGATCCTGGTGTTCTCGGTGGGCCTGGGCTGGTTCCCCAGTTTCGGGCGCGGCGAGACGGTGCAGGTGGGGTGGTGGTCCACCGGCCTGCTCTCGGCCAAGGGCTGGCACCACATCATCCTGCCGGCACTGACGTTGGCCGTGTTCCAGCTCACGCTGATCATGCGCCTGGTGCGCGCCGAGATGCTGGAGGTGCTGCGCACCGACTACATCAAGTTCGCGCGGGCGCGCGGCCTGTCCGACCGCGCCATCCACTTCGGCCACGCCCTGAAGAACACGCTGGTGCCGGTGATGACCATCACCGGGCTGCAACTCGGTGGCCTGATCGCGTTTGCCATCATCACCGAGACGGTGTTCCAGTGGCCTGGCATGGGCCTGCTGTTTATCCAGGCCGTGACCTTCGCCGACATCCCGGTGATGGCGGCGTACCTGTGCCTGATCGCCCTGATCTTCGTGACGATCAACCTGATCGTCGACCTGCTGTATTTCGCCGTCGACCCGCGCCTGCGCGTGGAGCGGGCTGGAGGACACTGAGGCCATGGGCGCTATCGCCGAACCCACTGACACCGCCCGTGCCGCCTCGCGCCTGCAAGTGGGCGGGCGCGCCTTCGCGCACATTGCGCAGTTCCACCCCGAACTCACCGCGCTACGGCGCGACCTGCACGCCCACCCCGAACTGGGCTTCGAAGAGGTCTACACCGCCGGCCGCGTGGAGCAGGCCCTGCGCCTGTGCGGCGTCGACGAAGTGCACACCGGCATCGGCAAGACCGGCGTGGTGGGGGTGATCCGCGGGCGCGAGCCTGGTTCGCGGCTGGTGGGCTTGCGCGCTGACATGGACGCCCTGCCCATGGCCGAAGCGGGCGAGATGCCCTGGCGCTCGACTCGCCCCGGCCTGATGCATGGCTGCGGCCATGACGGCCACACCGCCATGCTGGTGGGCGCAGCCCGCTACCTGGCCGAGACCCGCCACTTCAAGGGGACCGCGGTCCTGATCTTTCAGCCCGGTGAAGAAGGCTACGCCGGCGCACGCGCGATGGTGAACGACGGCCTGTTCGACCGCTTCCCGGTCGAGTCTGTGTACGCCATGCACAACTGGCCGGCCATGCGCCCCGGCACCATCGGCACCCACCCCGGGCCCATGATGGCCGCGGCGGATCGCGTGACCATCGAAGTGACCGGCAAGGGCGGCCACGGCGGCCACGCGTATCTGGCGGTGGACCCAGTGCTGGTGGCGGCGCACATCATCACCGCGGCCCAGAGCATCGTCTCGCGCAATGTGCGCGCCATCGACAGTGCGGTGATCAGCCTGTGCGCCATGCAGGCGGGTGACTTGCAGGCCTTTAGCGTGATTCCCGGCAAGGCCGTCCTCTCGGGCACGGTGCGCAGTTTCCGACCTGAGGTGCAGGATCTGGTCGAGCGGCGCCTGACCGAGATGTGCAGCGCGGTGGCCCAGGGCTTGGGCGCCACGGCCACCGTGCATTACGAGCGCATCTATCCGGCCACCGTCAATTCCCCCCGCGAGGCGCAGTTCGCCGCCGATGTGGCCGCCCGCCTGGTGGGCGCTGAGCACGTGACACGCGACCTGGAGCCGAGCATGGGCGCCGAGGACTTCTCCTTCATGCTGCAGGTCAAGCCCGGCGCCTACCTGCGCATCGGTCAAGGCGGGGAGGGCAGCTGCATGCTGCATAACAGCCGCTATGACTTCAACGACGACATCCTTCCGCTCGGGGCGGCGCTCCACGCCAGCCTGATCGAGCAGTCCATGCCCCTGGCGCCAGCCTGAGCGTCGGGCTTTCCACCCCATCCCTTTTCACACACGAGGAGAGCGACCCATGAAAACCGGAATCCGTACCCTGCGCCTGGCCCTGATCGCAGCCGCTGCAGCCGCCAGCCTGGGCGCCGCCGCCCAGACCGTGCGCATCGCCAACCAAGGCGATGCCTTGTCGATGGACCCGCACTCCCTGAACGAGTCGCTCCAGCTGTCCGTGACCGGCAACGTGTACGAGCCGCTGGTGGGCCGCAACAAGGACCTGTCGCTGGCGCCGATGCTGGCCACCTCGTGGAAGCAGACCTCTCCCACCGTGTGGCGCTTCGAGTTGCGCAAGAACGTGCAGTTTCATGACGGCACGCCCTTCAACGCCGACGACGTGCTCTTCTCGTTCGCCCGTGCGGGCGGCGAGGGCTCGGACATGCGCAGCTACACCAACGACTTCAAGGAAGTGCGCAAGGTCAACGACTACGTGGTGGAGATCGAGACCAAGACCCCATTCCCCATCCTTCCGGATGTGATCTCGCTGGTCTACATCATGAGTAAAAAGTGGAGCGAGGCCAACCAGGCCACGCGCCCGGTGGACCGCCGCCGCGGCATCGAGAACGCCGCGTCCTTCCGTGCCAACGGCACCGGCCCCTACCGTGTGCGCGAGCGCCAGCCCAATGTGCGCACCACCTTCTCTCGTAACGGCAACTACTGGGGCAAGATCGAAGGCAACGTCACCGAAGTGATCTACACCCCCATCGGCAACGACGCCACCCGCGTGGCAGCCTTGCTCTCGGGCGAGGTGGATGTGATGGAGCCGGTGCCGGTGCAGGACGTGGCCCGTGTGAACGCCAGCTCTAATGTGCGGGCCATCACCGGCCCCGAGCTGCGCACCATCTTCCTGGGCATGGACCAAAAGCGCGACGAGCTGCAGTACTCCAACGTCAAGGGCAAGAACCCCTTCAAGGACAAGCGCGTGCGCCAGGCCTTCTACCAGGCCATCGACATCGACGGTATCAAGCGCACCGTGATGCGCGGCGCCGCCAACCCCACCGCGCTGCTGGTGGGCCCAGGTATCAACGGCTTCTCGCAGGACATGAACACCCGCTTGCCGTACAACGTCGACGCCGCCAAGAAGCTGCTGGCCGATGCGGGCTACCCCAACGGCTTCGAGGTGTCCCTGAACTGCCCGAACGACCGCTACGTCAACGACGGCCAGATCTGTGAGGCGGTGGCCGCCAACCTGGCGCGTATCGGTGTGAAGATCAACCTGGTGGCCGAAACCAAGGGTACCTATTTCCCCAAGGTCTTGCGCCGCGACACCAGCTTTTACATGCTCGGATGGACCCCTGGCACCTACGACTCGCACAACGCGCTCAACGCGCTCGTGCGCTGCGTGGACGACAAGGGCACTGGCCAGTTCAACCTGGGCAGCTACTGCAACCCCAAGGTCGACGAGCTGACGGTGAAGATCCAGTCCGAGACCGACAAGGCCAAGCGCGACGCCATGATCAAGGAAGCCTTCAAGCTGCATTCCGAGGACATCGGCCACCTGCCGCTGCACCAGCAGACCCTGGCCTGGGGTGTGAGCCGCAAGGTCGACCTTGTGCAGCTGGCGGACAACTTCATGCCGTTCAAGTGGATCACGGTCAAGAAGTAAGCCCCTGAAAGTGCGGCACGCTCCATGAAGCAGATGATTTCGCGCTGGCTGGACAGCGATGTGGGTTACAGCTTTCGCTCCTCGCCGACGGCGATGGTGGCGGCGCTGATCGCCCTGGTCTGCGTGGTCAGCGCCGTGTTCGCGAACTGGGTCGCGCCGCACAACCCCTTTGACCTCACCACGCTCGAACTCAGCGACGCCCGTCTGCCGCCCGTCTGGGAGGCCGAGGGGCGCCTGAAGTACCTCCTGGGCACCGACGATCAGGGTCGCGACATCCTCTCGGCCCTGATGTACGGCGCGCGCATCTCGCTGGTGGTGGGCATCACCTCGGTGCTGCTGTCCATGGTGATCGGCGTGGCGCTGGGGCTGCTGGCGGGTTTTCGTGGGGGTTGGATCGACACCTTCCTGATGCGTCTGTGCGACGTGATGCTGTCCTTCCCACCGATCCTGGTGGCGCTGCTGATCGCGGGGGTCGGGCGCGCGCTCTTTCCGAACGCGCACGACTCCGTGGCGTTCGGCGTGCTGATCGTGTCCATCACGCTCACGGGCTGGGTGCAGTACGCCCGCACCGTACGCGGCTCCACGCTCGTGGAGCGGAACAAGGAATACGTGCAGGCCGCGCGTGTGACCGGCGTGGCGCCGCTGCGCATCATGGCGCGGCATGTGCTGCCCAATGTGCTGGGGCCGGTGCTGGTGCTGGCCACCATTCACGTGGCCACGGCCATCATCACCGAGGCCACGCTGTCCTTTCTGGGCGTGGGCGTGCCGCCCACCTCGCCTTCGCTGGGCACCCTGATCCGGGTGGGCAACGATTACCTCTTTTCCGGAGAGTGGTGGATCACGCTGTTCCCGGGCTTGATGCTGGTGCTGATTGCGCTGTCGGTGAACCTGCTCGGTGACTGGCTGCGCGACGCATTGAATCCAAGACTCCGATGACGCTTCTGTCTGTCCGAAATCTCGTCGTCGAGTTTCCCAGCCGCCGTGGCACGCTGCGCGCGCTGGACGGCATTTCCTTTGACATCGCGCCCGGCGAGGTGCTGGGCGTGGTGGGCGAATCGGGCGCGGGCAAGTCGCTCACCGGCGCGTCCATCATTGGCCTGCTGGAGCCGCCCGGGCGCATCGCCTCGGGTGAGATACTGCTGGAGGGTCAGCGCATCGACCATCTGCCGCATCAGGCCATGCGTCATATTCGCGGACGCAAGATTGGCGCGATCTTTCAGGATCCGCTCACCTCGTTGAACCCGCTGTACACCGTGGGCCGCCAGCTCACGGAGACCATCCGCGCTCACCTGCCGGTGGACGCCGACGAGGCGCGCCGGCGCGCCATCGCGCTCCTGGAGGACACCGGCATCCCTGCCGCCGCCGAGCGAATCGACCATTACCCGCACCAGTTCTCCGGTGGCATGCGACAGCGCGTCGTGATCGCCCTGGCCCTGGCCGCCGAGCCGCAGCTGATCGTGGCTGACGAACCTACCACCGCGCTGGACGTCTCCATTCAGGCGCAGATCATTCAGCTGCTCAAACGCATCTGCCGCGAGCGCGGTGCCGCGGTGATGCTGATCACCCACGACATGGGCGTGATCGCCGAGACCTGCGACCGTGTGGCCGTGATGTACGCGGGCCGCATCGCCGAGATCGGGCCAGTGCACGACGTGATCAATCAGCCCGCGCACCCCTACACCGCCGGCCTGATGGCCGCCATCCCGGACATCACCGAGGAGCGCGAGCGCCTGAACCAGATCGATGGCGCCATGCCGCGCCTGAACGCCATTCCCGCCGGCTGCGCCTACAACCCACGCTGCCCGCGCGCCTTGGACCGCTGCACCTCGCAGCGCCCCGAGCTGCTGCCTGCCGGCGCCACCCGCGCAGCCTGTTGGCTGCACGACGCCACCGTGAAGGTGCCCGCATGACGAACGCGGCGACGACGCCCGCGACGCCGGCCCTGGTTCAGGCCCACGACCTGGCCAAGACCTTCGACGTCTCCGCGCCCTGGCTCAATCGCGTGATCGAAGGCAAGCCGCGCCAGCTGCTGCAGGCGGTGGACGGTGTGAGCTTTGACATCGTGCGTGGCCAGACCCTGGCCCTGGTGGGCGAGTCCGGCTGCGGCAAGAGCACGGTGGCCCGCCTGCTGGTGGGCCTGTACGAGCCCACGCGCGGCGGCCTCACCTTTGACGGCCAGGACGCCCATGCTGCCTTCAAGACGCCGCAGGGTCGCCAGCTGCGACGTCGCATTCAGATGATCTTCCAGGACCCCTATGCCAGCCTCAATCCGCGCTGGTTGGTGGAGGACATCGTGGGCGAGCCGCTACGCGAACATGGCCTGGTGACCGACCCCGCGGCCCTGCGCGAGCGCGTTGACGCCTTGCTGCAGTCGGTGGGCCTGTCGCCGCAGGACCGGGCCAAGTACCCGCACCAGTTCTCGGGCGGGCAGCGTCAGCGCATCTCCATCGCGCGTGCCCTGGCCACCGAGCCGGAGTTCCTGGTGTGCGATGAGCCCACGTCAGCGCTGGACGTCTCGGTGCAGGCGCAAGTCCTGAACATCATGAAGGACCTGCAGCGACAGCGGGGCCTGACCTATCTGTTCATCTCGCACAACCTCGCAGTGGTGCGCCATGTGAGCGACCAGGTGGGTGTGATGTACCTGGGGCGACTGGTGGAACTGGCGGACAAGCGCGCGCTGTTCTCCCACCCGCGTCATCCCTACACGCGCATGCTGCTGGATGCGATTCCGAAGATGCGCGACACCGGGCGTGCGCGCACCCCGGTGCAGGGCGAAGTCCCCAATCCGCTCAACCCCCCCGCGGGCTGCGCCTTCAATCCGCGCTGCCCGCACGCCAACGACCGTTGCCGCTCCGAGCGCCCGGCACTGCAGGACTTCCACGGCGTGAAAGTCGCCTGCCACGCGGTGGCCGAAGGTCGGCTCTGAGCGGGACGCGCTCATTGCGGCTACGCGCCTCACGGCTGCAGCTTCAGGCGTAGCGCTTGCTGCGCAGGTTGTTCTTCACCTCACTGAGCATCGGCTGCAGCACCTCGCCGCCGATGCGCAGCGCCACGCAGGTGGCCAGCACGTCGATGATCACCAGGTGCAAAAGGCGCGACACCATGGGGCTGTAGCGGTCATACCCCTCGGGATGGTCGGCGGCCAGGTGGATCTGGCCCGCGCTGGCCAGGGGCGAGCCGCTGGCGGTGAGGGCGATCGTGGTGGCGCCGCGCCGTCGAGCGATGTCGCAGGCGTCCATCAGGTCGCGGGTGCGGCCTGAGTTCGAGATGATCACCACGCAGTCGCCTGCGCCCAGCAGCGAGGCGCTCATCACCTGCAGATGCCCGTCGCTGCAGGCGGCGGTGTGCACGCCCAGGCGGAAGAACTTGTGCTGCGCGTCCTGGGCCACGATGCCGGAGTTGCCCACGCCGTAGAACTCGATGCGTCTGCCCGCGTGACAGGCGGCGGCAAGCGCCTCACAGGCGCGTTCGATGGCCAGGCTGGAGGCTTCGTTTCGGTACTTCAGGAGGGCGGCTACCGTGTTGTCGACGACCTTGACCAGCACATGGCCTGGTTTTTCGTCGGCATCCACGCTGCGGTGGATATAGGGCACGCCTTCGTTGATGCTGCCGGCGAGTTTGAGCTTGAAGTCGGACAGGCCGTCGTAGCCGATGCTGCGGCAAAAGCGTACGACGGTGGGCTTGCTCACGCTCGCGCGCGCCGCCAGTTCGACGACTGGCAGCCGCGCGAAGGTGCGCGGGTCGGCCAGTACGAGGCGGGCCACGCGCTGCTCGGCGGGCGCCAGAGAGGGCAGACAGGCCTGGATGCGATCGAGCATCAGCGCTCCTCGCTCCAGCAGTGGCCGTCGCGGGCGATCATGGCGCTGGAGGCGCTGGGCCCCCACGAACCGGCGGTGTAGGGCCGCAGACCCTGGGTATGACCGTGCCAGTGATGCAGCAGCGGCTCCACCCAGCGCCAGGCCTCTTCCTGTTCGTCACTGCGCACGAAGAGGTTCAGGCGCCCGTCGATCACGTCCAGCAGCAGGCGCTCGTAGGCGCCGACTCGCTCGGTGCCAAAGCGCTTGTCGAAGTCCAGATCCAGTTGCACTGGCGTGAGGCTGTGCGTTGCGGCGCGGTGTGGTGCATGCCGCGCGTCCTGGCCTTGCGCCATGAGGTGCAGCTCCAGGCCGTCACGGGGTTGCAGGTTGATCACGAGCCGGTTGGCTGCGCCCGCTGGCGTGTCGAAGATGGCGTGCGGCGTTGGCCGGAAGTTCACGACGATGTGCGCGTCGCGCACCGCCATCCGCTTACCAGTGCGGATGTAGAAGGGCACCCCGGCCCAGCGCCAGTTTGCGATCTCGGTGCGCAGGGCCACGAAGGTTTCGGTGCTGCTGTCCGGTGCGACGCCCGGCTCCTGCAGGTACCCGGGCACGGGCGTGCCCTCCACCCGCCCGGCGGTGTACTGACCGCGGATCGCGTGCTGCTCCAGCGCCTGAGGCGTCCACGGCTGCAAGGCGCGCAGGACCTTGAGCTTCTCGTCGCGGATCGCGTCGGCATGGGCGTTGATGGGGGGCTCCATCGCCAGTGCGCACAGGAGCTGCAGCGCGTGGTTCTGCACCATGTCTCGCAGGGCGCCGGTGTTGTCGTAGAAAGCGCCGCGCCGCTCCACGCCCAGTTCCTCGGCAATGGTGATCTGAATGTGGTCCACATGCTCGCGCCGCCACAGCGGCTCGAACAGCGCGTTGCCAAATCGCAGTGCGAACAGGTTCTGCACCGAGGGCTTGCCCAGGTAGTGGTCGATGCGAAACACCTGCCGCTCGGGCAGGGCGCGCCGGACCGCCTCGTTGATCGCGCGGTTGGACGCGAGGTCATGCCCCAGCGGCTTTTCCAGCACGAGGCGCGTGCGCTCGGTGTTCAGGCCCGCTGCCGCCAGCTGCTCGCATACGACAGTGAACAGGCCCGGCGCAGTGGCCAGGTACATCACCACGGTGTTGGCCTGACGCTGTGCCAGGGCCTGGCCTAGGTGCGCGTAGTCGGCGGGCTGCGACAGGTCCATGCGCACATAGGCCAGCATCGCGGCGAAGCGGTCGAATTCCTCCGCGCTGGGCCGCTTGGCCAGCTCCACCTGCTCGAAGCGGGCGCGGATGAACTCGCGGTATTGCGCATCGCTCAGCGTGTCGCGGGCCACGCCGATGATCCGGCCGCCGGGAGGCAGGCTGCCGTGGCGGAAAGCCTGGAAGAGCGCGGGCAGCAGCTTGCGCCAGGCGAGGTCGCCAGTGCCGCCGAAGAGGACGAGGTCAAAGCTCATGGGGGGCTCCTGGGCCTAGCGATGACTGTAATTTAGTTTCGTGTGCCCCTCAGTCTGGCCTGGGGATTCCCCAGTATCCGCGAGTCTGAGCGGTCGGCTAGCATAGGGTGTAACTGAATTACTGGGCCAGACCATGAAGAAATTCGTAGCGGGCGTGCTCCTCGCCTTGGCCGGGGCGGGCGCTTCGGCGCAGGGGCAGGTCAACATCATTTGTTCCGTGCAGGCCGAGTGGTGCAACCTGATGTCTACCGTCTTTGCGCGCACCACCGGCACCAAGGTGAACATGGTGGCCAAGGGCTCTGGCGAAGCGCTGGCCCAACTGAATGCCGAGCGCGCCAACCCCAAGACGGACCTCTGGTTCGGCGGCACGGGTGATCCGCACCTGCAGGCCGCCGAGCTCGGTCTGACGCTCGAGTACAAGTCGACGCAGCTGTCACTCCTACATCCCTGGGCACAGAAACAGGCCGCCGACTCCAAGTACCGCACGGTGGGTGTCTACCTCGGCCCGCTGGGCTTCGGCTACAACACCGAACTGCTTGCAAAGAAGAAAGTGGCGGCGCCCAAGTCCTGGGCCGACCTGCTCAAGCCCGAGTTCAAGGGCGAGATCCAGATGGCTAATCCCGCCTCCAGCGGCACGGCCTACACCATGATCGCCACGCTCGTGCAACTCATGGGCGAGGAGCAGGCCTTCGCGTACATGAAGGCCCTTCATCCGAACATCAGCGCCTACACCCGGTCGGGTACCGGTCCGGTCAAAGCCGCAGCGCGCGGCGAGACTATGGTGTCCATCAGCTTCGTGCATGACGTCACCACAGAGGCGCTCGGGGGCTTCCCGGTGGGCGGTATCACGCCCTCCGAGGGCACGGGTGCCGAGATCGGCTCCATGAGCCTGGTCAAGGGCGGCCCCAACCTGGAGGCCGCCAAGCGTTTTTATGAATGGGCGCTCACCCCTGGCGGGCAGCAGTTCGGGCTCGCCGCTCGCCAGTTCCAGCTGCCGAGTCACACCCGGGTGCCCAAGGATCCGCGCATGGCCGACCCGTCCAAGGTCAAGTTGATCAACTACGACTACGCCAAGTACGGTGCCAGCGCTGAGCGCCGACGCCTGATCGCGCGCTGGGAAAAAGAGATCCTGAACGCGGGTCGCTGAGCGCGCCATCCTGCGGCTCGTGAACGGTGTCTGTGACGATATGCCACATGTCTCAAACGATGCCCTGAGGGTCTGGGTGGCCCTGGGTGCCTTAGCCTGGCTGTTCCTGCCCTGGTTTGCGGTGCCCGAAGGGTCGGGACTGCTGCAGGTTCTCCTGGTCTTTGCCGCACCCGAGACGGGTAGTGGTCTGGCGCAGGCCGCTGCCTTTGAGCGCCCCTGGTTGTGGGCCGTCGGTATTGCCCTGGTACTCGCCGCCGTAGGGGCCGCCCTGTCACCCGGGCGCGCGCAGGCTTGGCTGCTCCTGGCCAGCGGTGTGGGCGGGCTGGCGGGCGTGCTTGTGCCGGGTTTCCTGGTCGGTGCACGCGGTTGGTCGATCGAATCGTTCAACGCCCTCTTTGGCGAACTGGCGTTGCGGCAGGGTGCTGTGGGGTGGGGGGGCGCGGGGGTGATCACTGTGCTGTGCGTGCTCGCGGCCTTCGGTGCCGCGCGTCGTGGAGCCTTCAGGGGCGATCTGTTCACCGCCGCCTGCGTCTTCGTAGCGGGGGGGTTCCTGATCCTGTTCATCGCTTTTCCAGTGACCAAGACCTTATCGGCGGCGTTCCTTTCGGAGGACGGCGGCTTCGCGCCGGCCCTGTTGTGGGAGCGCGTGGCCAGTGATCGCAACTTCGGTCTGTCCTGCCTGGCTGGCGGTGCGCGCTGCGGCGTAGCCTGGAACACCCTGTTCCTCGCGTTGCTGGTGGGTATGAGCACTACCCTCCTGGGTACTGTGATGGCGCTGATGTCCGAACGCACGCACCAGCGCGCGGGCGGTCCTCTGCGTATCGTCGCGATGCTGCCGATCATCACGCCGCCCTTCGTGGTGGGACTCGGGTTGGTCCTGCTGTTCGGGCGCGCTGGCCTCGTGAACCAGTTCCTCGAATTTGCATTGGGCCTCCCGCCCACCCGCTGGTTCTATGGCTGGTTCGGGATCTGGGTGGCGCAGACCTTTGCCTTCACGCCTGTGGCTTACATGATCATGCGCGGCGTCGTGCAGGGGTTGGCGCCCAGCCTGGAGGAGGCAGCACAGACCCTACGCGCGAGCCCGCGCCAGACCTTCATGACCGTCACCCTACCGCTTCTCAAACCCGGCCTGGCCAATGCGTTTCTCGTGGGATTTATCGAGAGCATGGCCGACTTCGGTAATCCGATCGTGGTGGGGGGGCAGTTCTCGGTCCTGTCCACTGAGATCTTCTTTGCGATCGTCGGTGCCCAGTACGACCAAGGCCGCGCCGCTTCACTGGCCTGGGTGCTGACGCTGTTCGCGTTAGGGGTATTCGCTGCGCAGCGCGCGCTGCTGGCGCGTCAGAATTTCACCACTGTATCGGGCAAGGGCGATACCGGCCTACCGCTGACACTGCCCCTTGGAATCTCGCGCCTGTTGCGCGGGGTGGCCCTGCCGTGGATGGCATTCACGCTGGTGGTCTACCTGATGGCGTTCATCGGTGGCTTCGTCCAGACCTGGGGCCGCGACTACACCCCGACCCTGCGGCATTTCTATACCGCCTTTTCGTTCGAGTGGGGCATGCAGGGTCTGACTTGGACGGGTGCGGCCTGGAGCTCCTTCTTCACCACGATGCAGCTGGCGGCAGTGGCGGCGCCCCTGACTGCGGTCCTGGGCCTCCTCATCGCGTGGCTGCTCGCACGTACCGAGTTTCGTGGCCGAAGTGGTTTCGAATTCTTCGCCTTGCTCGCTTTTGCCGTTCCCGGCACGGTGCTGGGCGTGAGCTATATCCTGGCCTTCAACGTCCCGCCGTTTGAGCTCACGGGGACGGCGCTCTTGATCGCCCTGTGTTTTGTCTTCCGCAACCTACCGGTGGGCGTGCGCGCGGGGACGGCCGCCTTCCGGCAGATCGATCGGTCACTGGACGAGGCATCGTTGATGCTGCGCGCTGGCAGCCTGCGCACCTTGCGGTATGTGATGCTGCCTTTGTTAAAGCCAGCGCTGGTGGCGGCCCTAGTCTATAGCTTCGTGCGTTCGGTCACCACGGTCAGTGCCGTCATCTTCCTGGTCACTGCTGAACACGAACTGGCCACCACCTTCATCATTGGCCGTGTCGGCAACGGCGACTACGGCGTGGCGCTGGCCTATTGCACGGTCCTGGTCGCCACCATGCTGCTGGCGATCGGCCTGATCCAAGCCCTGGTGGGACAGCGTCGCCTAGGCCGCCGCCCAGGCTTTCCCCTGACCGCATCCGCAGGCATTCCATGACCACGAGTCCCGCCGGTATCGAATTCCGCCAGGTCCGCAAGCGCTATGGCCAGGACGGCTCCGCCGCGCCCGCGGTCGATGGCATCAGCTTCCAGGTGCCTCACGGAACGCTGACCACCTTGCTGGGCCCCTCTGGCTGTGGCAAGACCACCACGCTGCGTCTGATCGCTGGTCTGGAGTCGCCCACCGAAGGACGGATCTGGATCGATGGCCAGGACGTGACCGACCGCGGGCCTGCGCAGCGCAACGTCAGCATGGTCTTCCAGAGCTATGCGCTCTTTCCGCACATGGATGTGATCGGTAATGTGATGTATGGCCTTCGCATGTCCGGCGTGCCGAATGACCCGGCGCGCGAGCGCGCGGGTCAGGCCTTGCATAGCGTGGGACTGTTGGAGCTAGATACGCGCCTGCCCAGCGAACTGTCTGGCGGTCAGCAGCAGCGCGTGGCCCTGGCTCGTGCACTGGTGCTGGAGCCGGCAGTGCTGCTATTCGACGAGCCTCTGTCTAATCTTGACGCACGTCTGCGCCGCGAGATGCGCGAAGAGATCCGCGCCTTGCAGCAGCGGCTTGGCCTCACGGTGGCCTATGTGACGCACGACCAGAGCGAAGCCCTGGCCGTGAGCGACCACATCATCGTGATGGAGCGTGGGCGCATCGCGCAGCAGGGCACACCCCAGGCGCTGTATGAATCGCCGGCCAGCGAGTTCGTTGCGGGGTTCATGGGCGAGGCCCGCCTGTTTGCGGCGCAGGCAGATGCCAGCGGCCAGGTGACCTTGGGTCCTTTGCGTTTCGAGTCCCACCAGCCGGTGGCTGCGGGCCCGGTGCGGGTGGCGGTGCGGCCCGAGGCCTGGCGCCTGGGCCCTGCGGGCGTCGGGCTGACGGGCCGACTGCTCAAGTCGGCCTATCTGGGCAGTGGCCATGAGCTGACCATTGCGACAGAACTCGGCTCCGTCTTCGTTCTGGCTCATGGCTTGGAGTCGGTGCCGATGCCGGGCCAGACGGTGGGGCTGTCATTGTCGCGGGCCGGTGTGTCCGTGCTGCCAGGGCTCTGACCGGCAAGTCCCCCGAGTCAAGCCCGGGCGCTGATAATTCAATCATGACTCCACTCGACGCGCTCAAGCAGTTCACCACCGTGGTCGCGGATACCGGCGACTTCCACCAGCTTGCGCAGTTTCGCCCGCAGGACGCCACCACCAATCCCTCCCTGATCCTCAAGGCGGTCCAAAAGCCGGACTATGCGCCTCTGCTGCAAGAGACTGTTGGACGTTTCCGCACGCAGCCGCTGGACGAGGTGATGGACCGCCTGCTCGTGCGCTTCGGTGTCGAGATCCTGCGCCATGTGCCGGGGCGCGTGTCCACCGAGGTTGATGCCCGTCTGAGTTTCGACACGGCCGCCACCCTGGCCCGGGCGCAGCGGCTCATCGCCCTGTACCAGGCCGAGGGCATCCCGCGCGAGCGCGTGCTGGTCAAGATCGCCTCCACGTGGGAAGGTATTCAGGCCGCTGCGCGCCTGGAGCAGGACGGCATTCGCACTAACCTCACCCTGTTGTTTTCCTTCGCCCAGGCGGTCGCTTGCGGGCAGGCCAAGGTGCAACTGATCTCCCCCTTCGTTGGCCGCATCTACGACTGGTACAAGAAGTCCGCCGGCGCCCAGTGGGACGAGGCCGCCAGCGCTGGCCCTCACGATCCGGGCGTGCGCTCGGTGCGCCAGATCTACCAGTACTACAAGCACTTCGGCATCGCCACCGAGGTCATGGGCGCGAGCTTCCGTAACGTGGGTCAGGTGCTGGCGCTGGCCGGTTGCGACCTCCTCACCATCAGCCCCGAGCTGCTGGCCCAGTTGCAAGAAGGTCGGCAGGACGTCGCGCGGGCGTTGGATCCCGCCCAGGCC
>JBEAZV010000091.1:0-7223 GCA_041159245.1 Pseudomonadota bacterium | reverse complement strand
GCCAGCGCGGGCCTCGTGCGATGCGGTTATCTGATTGCCGCACCAACAGGCCCCAAGCTCGAACCCCTGCGTGCGGCGCTGGCCTCGCAGCAAGACCTTGGCATCGAAGTGCGCCTGCTGACTCCGAAGGACGCTGCTGCCTGTCTGCCGATTGCACACTTCGACGACGCGGCCCTCATCGGCTTTGAACCAGAAGCCGGCTTCGCCGATGCCTACCTCGTCGCCACCAGCTATGCCCGCGCCGCTCGCCGCCTCGGCGTGCAGTTTCGTGAAGGGGTGAGCGTCCAGAACCTGTGGATTGAGAGCGGGCGGGTGCAAGGTGTGCACACCGCACAAGGCCAGGAGGCGGCGGCCTGTGTCATCAGCACCCAAAATATCTGGACCCACGAACTGGCACGATGGACCGGAATCCAGGTGCCACTGACCGCCGAGCGCCATCGCGTCATCGCCCTGCAGGGACCGCAGGACTACACCTATCAGATGCCGGTGTACAAGGACCTGGGCTCGCCGGGCATGCTGTATTGCCGAAGCTATGGTGGACGTCAGATGCTGGTGAGCGAAGGCACTGCCGGCCAGACGCTGGCCACGCCAGACAACGAGCAGGGTGATATCCCCATGGACTACGTCGCGCAAGTGGGCGAGCAAGTAGCGCAGCGCTTTCCCTCCTTTGCCGAGGCCGGTCTGGCCTCAGCCTGGACGGGGGTCTACGACGTCACACCCGACTGGAACCCGGTACTCGGATCGATCCCTGAGGTCGCGGGGCTGGTCATGGGCTTTGGCTTTTCCGGTCACGGCTTCAAGCTGTCGCCGGCGGTCGGACGGGTGCTGGCGCAGCAAGCGCTGGGCTTGCCCACCGACGTCTGCCTGCAGCCCTACGCCCTGGAGCGCTTTCGCAGCGGCCAGCTGCTGCAGGGGCGCTATGGGCAAGGCGCTGTGTCCTGAGGCCAGCACTGCCTGACGACCCTGCACACAAAAGCCGATCACGTACGATACGTCCAGCACACATCCCCACCCCACCCCACCCCGCCCCTCCCCGACACACCCAAGTCCCAACCATGGCATCGCTCTCCATCGTCTACGCCGTCCTCGCCCTCCTGGTCATCGTCGCCCTGCGCGCTTCGGTCAAGATCGTCCCCCAATCGGAGAACTGGCTCGTCGAGCGCCTGGGCAAGTACAACCGAACCCTCGAAGCGGGCTTTCACCTGCTGGTCCCCTTCCTGGAGACCATCCACCACAAGGTCCCGATCCAGGAGCGCCAGCTGCCGCCCCGGCCGATCAATGCCATCACCCTGGACAACGTCACCATCGCCATTTCCCTGGCCGTGCTCTATCGCATCGCCGACGCGTCCAAGACCATGTACCGCATCGCCAACGTCGACGACGCGATCATGACCATCGTCAATGGCACGGTGCGCAGCGTGATCGGCAAGACCGACCTGGACGGCGTGCAGTCCAACCGGCGCCATCTGTCCACCGAGATCGAGGAAGACCTCAAGGCCGTCTCCGACGAGTGGGGCATCGTGCTCACGCGCGTGGAGATCCTGGAAGTGGATGTCGATGCCGAAACGCGCCAGGCCATGCAGCTGCAGCTCAATGCCGAACGCAATCGCCGCGCCCTGGTGCGCGAGGCTGAGGGCAAGAAGCAGGCGACCGAGCTCGACGCCGACGCCCAGTTGTATGCCGCGCAAAAGCAGGCCGAGGCGATGAAAATCCGCGCCGATGCCGAGGCCTACGCGGTCAGCGCCGTTGCCCGCGCCATTGCCGCCGGCGGTGAGAGCGCCGTGGCCTTCGAGATCAAGAAGATCCAGGCCAATGCGGTGCAGGAACTGTCCAAGGGCTCGAACTCGAAGCTGGTCCTGGTGCCCTCCGATGTCCTGGGCGGACTCACCGGCGCCCTGGAACGCCTGGCAGGCAAAACCTGAGCTTGTTCATGGACGCCTACCAGATCTCCCTGGTGCTAGCCTTCGCGCTGGCCATCGCCGAGATGCTCACGCTCTCGTTCATCCTCCTGGGCTTCGGCGTGGGCCTGGTCGTGGTTGCCGCCGTTCAATTCGCTACTGGCGGATTCAGCTTAAACCGTGACGTCATGGTGTTCGCCCTGGCCTCGGCCGTCGCCATCCTCGCGCTGCGGCGCCTGTACAAGAAAAAGTCCGATCAGAAGCGCCTGGAGCAGGACGACATCAACCAGTACTGAGGCCCGACACCACGTCGGGGCAGCCTCACCCGAATCCACCCCCGCCTGGCGTGTGGATTTCAAACACATCGCCCACCTGCATCTGCACCTGCCCGATGTGCCCGAGTTCTTCCAAGGTGCCATCGGCCCGGACCACGCGGTTGATCCCGGGCTGGCCCGCCTGGCCGCCGGCCATGCCAAAGGCCGCAAACGTACGCCCGTTGGACAAGATGCTGGCCGTCATCGGCTCCAGAAAGCGCACGCGCCGTACGCCCCCATCGCCACCCCGCCACTGCCCGACGCCGCCCGAGCCCGTGCGGATCGCGTAGCTCTCTAAGCGCACCGGAAAACGAAACTCCAGCACCTCGGGGTCGGTCAGGCGCGAATTGGTCATGTGGGTCTGCACCACCGACGTGCCGTCAAAGCCCCCAATCAGGCGGCCCTGCGCATCAAACTCGCCGCCCGCGCCACTGCCGCCGGCGATGGTTTCGTAATACTGGTAGCGGTCGTTGCCGAAGGTGAAGTTGTTCATTGTCGGCTGGCTGCTTGCCATCACACCCAGCGCGCCCAATAGGGCGTTGGTGATGCAGCTGGAGGTTTCCACATTACCCGCCACCACGGCTGCCGGCGGATTCGGATTGAGCATCGAACCCTCGGGGATGATCACCTCCAGGGGCTTGAGGCACCCCGCATTGAGCGGGATGTCGTCATCCACCAGCGTGCGAAACACATACAGCACCGCCGCCATGCACACCGCCCGCGGCGCATTGAAGTTATTCGGCAACTGCGCACTCGTGCCACTGAAGTCGATCTGCGCGGCGCGGCGCGCATGGTCCACCCGCACCGCCACCTCGATGCGCGCACCGTTATCGAGGGGCAGGCTGAACTGCCCATCGCGCAATCGCGTGATCACGCGACGCACCGATTCTTCGGCGTTGTCTTGCACGTGCTGCATATAGGCCTGCACCACCGCCAGGCCAAACTGGTCCACCATGCGGCGCAGCTCCTGCGCGCCTTTTTCGTTGGCGGCGATCTGCGCCTGCAGATCGGCCACGTTCTGCGCCGGGTTGCGCGCCGGATGCTCACCGCTTTTCAGTAGCTCAACGATCGGCCCCTCCCGCAGGCGCCCGCCTTCCACCAGCTTGAAATTGCGGATTTGCACGCCCTCGTCCTCGATCCGCTTGGAAAACGGCGGCATCGAACCGGGTGTGGTCCCGCCCACATCGGCATGGTGACCGCGAGAGCCCACATAAAACACGGGCTGCGCATGGCCGTCCAGATAAACCGGCGTGATCACCGTGATATCGGGCAGGTGCGTGCCCCCGTGATACGGGTCATTGAGCACGTACACATCGCCCGGCTGCATCTGGCCCGCGTTGTCTCGTATCACCGCCTGAATGCTCTCGCCCATCGAACCCAGATGCACCGGCATATGCGGCGCATTGGCAATCAGCTGGCCCTGCGCATTGAACAAGGCACAAGAAAAGTCCAGGCGCTCCTTGATGTTCACCGAATACGCGGTGTTCTGCAGCTGTAGCCCCATCTGCTCGGCGATGTTCATGAACAGGTTGTTGAACACCTCCAGCAGCACCGGGTCGGCCTGCGTGCCCGCCGCCTGCCGCTGGGGCCGCGCCGTCACGCGCGTGAGCAGCAAGTGGTCGCGGTCTGTGAGCTGGGCCTGCCAACCGGGCTCGATCACCGTCGTCGCATTGCGCTCGGCCACGATGGCCGGGCCTGGGATCACGTCCCCCGCGCGCAAGTCCTCGCGCACCACCAGCGCCGCCTCATGCCACTGCGCCTGCCCGTCCACCCCCGTGGTGTAGACCCGCACCGCCTCGCGCTGCGGAGTCGCTCGCGGCGCATGCACCGGAAGCTGCGGCTCCTGCGCCGCCTCACCGGGCAGCACGGCCTCCACCGACACGGCCTCCACCACCAGGGCCTTGTCTGCCATCAAAAAGGCAAAGCGCTGGCGATAGGCATCTTCGAAGGCCTGCGTCATCGCGGCCAAGTCGCCCCAGGGCACGACCAAGGCGGAATCGGTGCCTTCGTAGCGCAGATGCACGCGCGGGCGCAGTTCTATCGAAGCCGGATCGGACCCCATCGTGGCCCCCGCCGCCTGCCCCAGGGCCTGACGCGCCTGCTCGCCCAATGTGTGCAAGCGCGCCTCGATCGCGGGCAGCGCCTGCGCCTGCAGCCGGCACTCGATGGAGGCCTCGCGCATCACGCTCTGATCGGCCAGGCCCATGCCATAGGCCGACAACACACCCGCCAGCGGATGCACCAGCACCTGCGTCATCCCCAAGGCGTCGGCGACCAGGCAGGCGTGTTGCCCACCCGCGCCCCCAAAACATTGCAGCGTGTAGCGGGTCACGTCATAGCCCCGCGCCACCGAGATCTTCTTGATCGCATTGGCCATCTGCTGCACGGCGATCTGGATGAAGCCATGGGCCACGTCCTCGCCGGCGCGCCCGGTCTGTGCGGCCAACGCCTCAAAGCCCGCCTGCACCGCCGCCGCATCCAGCGGCGCGTCACCCTGCGGTCCGAACACCTTCGGGAAATACGCCGGCTGCACCTTGCCCACCCTCACATTGGCATCGGTCACCGCCAGCGGTCCGCCGCGCCGATAACTGGCCGGCCCAGGATTCGCCCCCGCACTCTCGGGCCCCACCCGAAAACGCGCGCCGTCATAGGTCAAAAGCGAGCCACCGCCCGCCGCCACCGTGTGAATACTCATCATCGGTGCGCGCATGCGCACGCCCGCCACCTGTGTTTCGAACTCGCGCTCGAACTGGCCCGCGAAGTGCGACACGTCGGTGGACGTCCCGCCCATGTCAAAGCCGATCACGCGCGCATGGCCCGCGCCCTGGGCGGTGCGGGCCATGCCCACGATGCCGCCGGCGGGGCCACTCAAGATCGCGTCCTTGCCCGCAAACACCCGGGCATCGGTCAGGCCCCCCGAGGACTGCATGAACAACAGCGGCACACCGGGCATCTGCTCGGCCACCTGGTCCACATAACGCCGCAGGATCGGCGACAGATAGGCATCGACCACGGTGGTGTCGCCCCGACTGACAAATTTCATCAAGGGGCTGGTCTGGTGCGAGGCGCTGACCTGGGTGTAGCCCACCTCGCGCGCCAGACGCGCCGCGGCTTCTTCGTGTGCCGTGTGGCGCCATCCATGCAGGAACACGATCGCCACCGAGCGCAGGCCCTGCGCATAGCCCCGCGCCAGTTCGCCGCGCAGATGGTCTTCGTCCAAGGGCTGCAGCACCTGTCCGTCCACCGCCACCCGCTCGCGCGCCTGCACCACGCTGCGATACAGCAGTTCGGGCAGCAGGATGCGCCGGTCAAAAAGACGCGGGCGGTTTTGATAGGCGATGCGCAGCGCGTCGCCGAAACCCTGGGTCGTCACCAGCAGCGTGGGCTCGCCCTTGCGTTCCAGCAAGGCGTTGGTGGCCACGGTGGTTCCCATCTTCACGCAGGCCACCCGCTCGGGGGTCACCGGCGCGTCGGGGCGCAGCCCAAGCAGGTGGCGGATGCCGGCCACTGCCGCATCGCGGTACTGCTCCGGGTTCTCCGACAAGAGCTTGTGCGTCACCAGCGTGCCGTCGGGCCGCCGGCCCACGATGTCGGTGAACGTGCCGCCCCGATCAATCCAAAACTGCCACTTCCCCGATTCGTTCATGGGTGTATGCCCTTGTCTGGTGCGCGCCTGTGGCTCCGGGATTTCCCTCAGGCCGAGACCGCAACTTCTCTCCTGTAGAGTATGCGATACCTGGCGCCGCAGGCAGCCAAGGCCGCATTGAGACCCCAACGCCATTGAGCAGGAGACCGTTCATGATTCGTCGTCACTTCCATCTCGGCCTCGTGGCCGGCATGCTGGCCCTCTCGGGTTCGGCCTACGCGCAAACCAAATGGGACCTGCCCGCTGCCTACCCCGCCACCAACTTCCACAGCGTCAACCTGGCGCAGTTCGCCGCCGATGTGGACAAGGCCTCCGGCGGCAAACTCAAGATCACGGTGCACGCCAACGCATCGCTGTTCAAGGCCCCCGAGATCAAGCGCGCGGTTCAGGGTGGTCAAGCGCAGGCTGGCGAGATCCTGCTGGCCAATTTCAGCAATGAGTGGCCGATTTACGCTGCTGACGGCTTGCCCTTCCTGGCCGATAGCTATGACGAGGCCCTGAAGCTCTACCGGGTGCAAAAGCCGCTGATGGAAAAAAAGCTGGCCGAGCAAGGCATGCTGCTGCTGTACTCGGTGGCCTGGCCGCCACAGGGCATTTACAGCAAAAAGCCGATCAACAGCGCAGCCGACCTGCGGGGCATCAAGTGGCGCTCCTACAGCCCGTCCACAGCGCGTATCGCGGAACTGGTGGGCGCTCAGCCAGTCACGGTGCAGGCCGCCGAGTTCAGCCAGGCCCTGGCCACCGGCGTGGTCGAATCCACCATGACCTCGGGCGCCACCGGCGTCGACAGCAAGCTGTTCGAGCACCTGAAGTTCTACTACGACGTGCAGGCCTGGCTGCCCAAAAACGCGGTGATCGCCAACAAGCGGGCCTTCGACGCGCTGGACAAAGCCACGCAAGACGCGGTCATGAAAGCCGCCGCCGATGCCGAAGCGCGCGGCTGGGCCGAGTCGCGCAAGGTCAATGACAGCACCCTGGCGACGCTCAGAGCCAATGGCATGACCGTCACCGCGCCCTCAGCCCAGCTCAAGGCCGACATGAAGAAGGTGGGCGACACCATGCTCAAGGAGTGGCTGGACAGGTCCGGTGCTGAAGGCAAGGCCCTGGCCGACGCCTACAACCGCTGAACCGCGGCACCATGGCTTCTCAGCCAGCAGCGCAGGCCGAATCGCCGGGCCTGACGAGGCGGGCGCTGGACGGCTTGTACGCCCTCGGCGGCCAGCTGGCCGCCTTGTGCGTGCTCATCATCTTCGTGCTGATGATCGGCGCCTCCATCGGTCGCTGGCTCGAATGGCGGGTGTCCTGGGTCAACGATGTGGTGGCCTGGCTGTGCGCTGCGGCCGCCTTTCTGGGCATGGCCTACAG
>JBEAZV010000090.1:0-2560 GCA_041159245.1 Pseudomonadota bacterium | reverse complement strand
CAATGGGCGGTGACGCCCGGGCAGTCGGCGGTGCTGTATGACGGTGAGGTGTGCCTGGGTGGCGGCGTCATCGCGGCAGCGGCATCGGCAACCGCGGCAACGACAGCCTGAAGGCCGTCGCACCGGGACGCACGCCGTCCACAGCCGCCAGCTCTCCGCGATGCGCCTGCGCGATGCGAGTGGCGATTGCCAGGCCCACATCGATGCGCTCGGAGGGGACGTCCTGCCGCAAACGGCCGGTGCCCGAGTCTTCCACGGTGAGGTGGGCTTCGTTGCCCTGGACCGCCAATGCGACACCGACACGGGCGGGATGAGCTGCATCATGCGTGACTGAACGCAGCAACGTGAGCGCATTGACGCACAGGATCAGGAGCAGCTGCTGCATCTGTGTGGGGCTGGCATGCACCCACACCGGCTCTGGCGAAGGCAGTACGTCGAGCACCACGCCCTGGTCACGAAACGATCCCTGCAGGATCGGAGCGGTCTGGGTCATGAGGGCACCGAGCTCCACCTCCCGGTGATCGCTGGCGTCGCGGTGGGCCAGCAGGATGCGCAGTTGCTGCAGCAGTTGCTGCACCTGGTCGTTGCTGGCGTCGACCGCCTTCAGGGCCTGGACCACTTCGGGATCGGTGTGGTCTGCGGCAAGACGGTCCAGGACCTGCTCCAGATTGAGCTTGCTGGCGCACAGGGGCTGGCTCAATTGGTGCGGAAGGTCCATGGCGAAACGCGCAAGGTCACTCGCGCTCTCATGGCGCGCCAGTCGCTGGATCAACTGGTTGCGGCCCTCCACGAGATCGCGCAGGGCCTCTTCGCGCAGCTGGGTCTGGCGGGCCCGTTCAGCCAGCACCGCAGCCTGCCGCTCGGTGGCCGCGCGCCCCTTGGCGATGCGCTCGAACTGCATGCCCAGGTAGCCCACCTGTCCCAGCACCAAGGTGAAGAAGGCCGCGGCCAGCATGAAGAACTGGTTCAGGCCTGGCGCGAACGCGGGTTCATCGCTCACGCCATCGAGCACGCCCACAATCCGTCCCGCCATCGCGGCGGTCAGCACGCCAAAGGTCAAGGCGATGATGGCCGCCCCACGGTGGCCGCCTGCGCGCCACAAGCGAATCGCCGCCACCAGGACGCACCCTGCGCTTAGCCCCACGGCCAGCGCGAAGTAGACGATGCCATAGACCACGTCCACGCGACGCACGCTGGCAAAGACCGCAACCGACAGCATCGGCACACCCAGCCCCACCCACAGGGCGCGGCGACCCTGCCGCAAGCGGGGTCGACCCTCCTGGCGCACGGCCAGGGCCTGTCCCATGAGCCCAGCGACCAGACAAGCATGGGCCAGCTCGAAACTCAGGATGTCCGGGATCGACGAGCGCAGGGCCAGCAAGACACCGCCCGCACCGAAGGACAGGCCGCTGGCCAGCCACAGCAGGTTGCCTCGGTGCAGACTGGCCCGCAGCGTCGCATAGCCCCCAGCCGCCGACGCCGACGCCAGGATTCCCAGTAGCAGGAAGCCCGTTCGGACATCGAACACGGTCTCCATTCAGGGAGCCCGCTTGCGAGCGGGCACCTCCTGGGCCAGGAGATGGTCGGGGTCCTCGCCGTCAAAGAGTGTTGCCAGCTCGGACATTCGGGTCACCTGCAACTTGTCCATGACGCTGGCGCGCTGCAGCTTGACGGTGCCGGGCACGGTGCCGTGCGCCTGGGCGATGTCGCGGTTCGGGTAGCCCTTGAGCATCAGCCGACACACCTCGCGCTCGCGGGGCGTGAGCAGTTGCAGCCGCTGCACCAGACGCTTGACCTGCGACTCACGGGTCAGGCGCGTCTGGTCACGCTGCAAGGCTTCTTGCAGGACGGCCAGCAGGTCGGCGGTGGTGAAGGGCTTGAGGAGGAAATGCAGGGCGCCTTGGCGGAAACTCTGGACGATCTCGTGTGGCTGGCTCTGACCGCTCATGAAGATCACCGGGGCGCGCAAGCCCTGCTCGATGAGCCGCGCCTGCACTTGCACGCCGGACTGTTGGTGCAGGCGCATGTCCAGCAGGATCACCGCCGGCCCCTGCAGGGGGCCGTGGGATAGCAGGCTCTCGGGCTGGGTGAAGGCGTGCACCTGGTGGCCCGCCGACGTCAACGCGAAGGTCAGTGCCTGGCACATGGCCGGGTCGTCATCGACGATGTAGACGTGGCCAGTGAGAGACGCGGGCTCGGACATGCGCGGAATCTAAGCCCATCGGTACGCCGGCCCTGTCCCCGTGGCGAAAAACTCCGAGGAAAACGACCTGCCCCGTAGGCCAAAGGGGATAGGGCCGAACCCGGCGCCGCTGCGAAGGCGGCGCATAACGCGTCAGAAGGGGATGTCGTCGTCGATGTCGGCCGGGCCGGCCGGGCGAGTCTGCGCGCGCGGAGCGGGAGCCGGTGCACGGGGTGCTGCGGCGGGTGCACGGCGCGGGGCGCCGTCGTCTTCGCCACCACCACCGCCCCCCATGCCCTCGCGACCGCCAAGCAGCTGCAGCTCGGTGGCAATGATGTCCACGGTATTGCGCTCGATGCCGTCCTGGCCGGTGTACTT
>JBEAZV010000089.1:0-36517 GCA_041159245.1 Pseudomonadota bacterium | reverse complement strand
CCGGCGGTTTCTTTGCCACCCTGGTGGGCATGGTGTTCGGCATCCCGAGTCTGCGCGTCAAGGGGCTTTACCTGGCGGTGGCCACACTGGCGGCGCAGTTCTTCTGCGACTGGGCCTTCCTGCGGGTGGGCTGGTTCACCAACAACAACGCCTCCGGCTCGGTCTCGGTGTCCAACCTGAACGTGATGGGCTGGGGCATCGACACACCGCTCGAAAAGTACCTGCTCTGCCTGGGCTTTCTGGTGGTGTTCGGCCTGCTGGCCAAGAACCTGGTGCGCGGCGCCATCGGTCGCGAGTGGATGGCCATTCGCGACATGGACGTGGCCGCCGCGGTGATCGGCATCCGCCCGATGTACGCCAAGCTCTCCGCCTTCGCGGTCAGTTCCTTCATCGTGGGCGTGGCCGGTGCGCTGTGGGCCTTCGTCTACCTGGGCACCTGGGAGCCGGCGGCCTTCTCGGTGGATATTTCCTTTCGCCTGCTGTTCATGGTGATCATCGGCGGCCTGGGCTCCATCATGGGCAGCTTCTTCGGCGCGGCCTTCATCGTGGTGCTGCCGATCTTTCTGAACCAGTTCCTGCCCGGGTTCCTGGGCCTGTTCGGGATCGAGATCTCCACCGCCGGCATCTCGCACGCCGAGTTCATGATCTTCGGCGCCCTGATCGTGTGGTTCCTCATCGTCGAGCCGCACGGCCTGGCGCGTCTGTGGTCCACTGCCAAGCAGAAGCTGCGGCTGTGGCCCTTCCCTCATTGATTCCGCCGCACTGATTTCCCCTCGTTTTTTCGTGTCATGACCCAAGGAGACTTCGCATGAAACTTCGCACCCTGATCACCGCTGGCCTGATGGCCTGTGCGGCCCTCGGCTCCAGCGCCGTTCTGGCGCAGGCCAAGCCGGCCGCTCCGGCGCAGGCCCAAGGCAAGGAGCAGTTCTTCCCCCTGCTGTCCTACCGGACTGGCGCCTACGCCCCCAACGGCACGCCCTGGGCGAACGGCAAGCAGGACTACCTCAAGCTGATTAACGCCCGTGACGGCGGCATCAACGGTGTCAAGCTCACCTTCGAAGAATGCGAGACCGGCTACGCTACCGACCGTGGCGTCGAGTGCTATGAGCGCCTCAAGAGCCGCCCGGGTGTGAGCCTGTTCGATCCGCAGTCCACCGGCATCACCTTTGCGCTGACCGACAAGGCCCTGAACGACAAGATCCCGCTGCTGACCCTGGGCTATGGCCTGTCGGTGGCCCAGGACGGCATGTCCTTCCGCTACAACTTCCCGCTCATGGGCAGCTACTGGACGGGTGCCGACATCCTGATCCAGCACCTGGCCAAGAAGGAAGGCGGCTGGGACAAGCTCAAAGGCAAGAAGATCGCGCTGGTCTATCACGACTCTCCCTTCGGCAAAGAGCCGATCCCGCTGCTGCAGGAGCGCGCGCGTATGCACGGCTTCGAGCTGCCGCTGATCCCGGTCACCGCGCCCGGCGTCGAGCAAAAGGCTGCCTGGCTGCAGGTGCGTCAGAGCCGTCCTGACTACGTGCTGCTCTGGGGCTGGGGCGTGATGAACTCCACCTCCCTGAAGGAGGCCCAGGCCACTGGCTACCCGCGTGACAAGATGTACGGCGTGTGGTGGGCCGGCGCTGAGCCCGATGTGAAGGACGTGGGTGAGGGCGCCAAGGGCTACAACGCCCTGGCCCTCAACGGCTACGGCACCGGCAGCAAGGTGATGCAGGACATCCTCACCCACGTGCATGGCAAAGGCCAGGGCACGGGCCCGAAGGACGAAGTGGGCAACGTTCTCTACGTTCGCGGCGCCATCATCGCCATGCTGGGCGTCGAGGCTGTGCGCCGCGCTCAGGAGCGTTTCGGCAAGGGCAAGGTCATGACCCCCGAGCAAGTGCGCTGGGGCCTGGAAAACCTGAACCTGGACGACAAGCGCCTGGCCGCTCTGGGCTTCACTGGCGTGATGCGCCCGCTGTCCACCAGCTGCGCCGACCACATGGGTTCCACCTGGGCCCGTGTGCACACCTGGGATGGCAGCAAGTGGAACTTCTCCAGCGACTGGTATCAGGCCGACGAGCAGATCATCAAGCCGATGGTCAAGTCTGGCGCCGAGAAGTACCTGGCCGACAAGAAGCTCACGCGCCGCGACGTGAAGGACTGCCAGTCCTGATCGCCTGAAGGCGTCTTGGTGGCTCGCGAGAGCCACCAATCGACAGGGCTGCTGTGCAGGTCTGTCGATTGGTCAAGAGAACAACATGAGCAACTCCAACATCGTCCTGAACGTCAACGGCATCGAGGTGATCTACAACCACGTGATCCTGGTGCTCAAGGGCGTGTCGCTGCAGGTGCCCGAGGGCGGCATCGTTGCCATTCTGGGCGGTAACGGCGCGGGCAAGACCACCACGCTGCGTGCGGTGTCCAACCTGCTCAAAGGCGAGCGCGGCGAAGTGACCAAGGGCAGCATCGAGCTGCGCGGCGAGCGTATCGAGAACCTGTCGCCCGCCGACCTGGTGCAGCGCGGGGTGGTGCAGGTGATGGAGGGGCGCCACTGCTTCGCTCACCTGACCATCGAGGAGAACCTGCTCACGGGTTCCTACACCCGCAAGGACAAGGGCGAGATCGCCGCCAACCTCGAGAAGGTCTACACCTACTTCCCGCGCCTGAAGACACGCCGCACCTCCCAGGCCGCCTACACCTCGGGTGGCGAGCAGCAGATGTGTGCCATTGGGCGCGCGCTCATGGCCAACCCCTCGCTGGTGCTGCTCGATGAGCCCTCCATGGGCCTGGCGCCGCAGATCGTGGAAGAAGTGTTCGAGATCGTGAAAGACCTCAACGCCAAGGAGAAGGTCACCTTCTTGCTCGCCGAGCAGAACACCAATATGGCGCTACGCTACGCCAACTACGGCTACATCATGGAAAGCGGGCGCGTGGTGATGGACGGGCCGGCGGCCGACCTCGCGAACAACGAGGACGTCAAAGAGTTCTACCTGGGCGTGGGTGGCGGCGAGCGCAAGAGCTTCAAAGACGTCAAGAGCTACAAGCGACGCAAGCGCTGGCTGGCCTAACGGCTTCTCGCCCGCATCGTCCGTTTCTTGCCCTTCGAATGCGGAGGCCCTTCGGGCTCCCTTGGAGTGCCAAAGGCGCACCCTCAAGCCCCGACCGCAATCTCCCGCAGCGCCGCGAGGTTCAGCACCTCGATCGAGCCATAGCCGATGCGCAAGATGCCCGCGTCCTGCATTTCGTGCAGTGCGCGGTTGGCGATCTGGCGTGACACGCCGGACAGGCGTCCGATTTCTTCCTGTGAGATCTCCAATTGCGAGGAGGTGCCGGGATACAGGTCGCGGTTGAACAGGCTGGCCAGGCAATAGGCCACCTGCGCCTTCGTGTCGTTCAGGCGCAGGCTCTGCACCATGGCGATGAAGTGTCCCAGGCGCGCGTTCAACTGCCCGATCAGCCAGCCGGAGAAGGGGTGGCTTTCCTGCATCAACCACTGAAAGGTCGTGCGCGGCATGAAGGCCACCATGCTCTCGCGGATCGCCACGATGTCGTAGGGACGCAGTTCGCCTTTGATGACCGCGCCTTCTCCCACCCAGGCGCCGGCGGACACGCCGATGAAGCTGGCGCTCTTGCCGCCGGCCGTGATGGTCTCCACCTTGAGCATTCCCTGCACCACGCCAATCCAGTGCGCCGACGGCGTGCCGCGGGCACACACGGTGGCACCGGTCTCGTAGGTGCGTGCGATGGTCTCGCGCTGTACGCGCTCGGCCTGCGCGGGGGTCAGGCCCGCCATCCAGGGCGAAGCCTCGAGGAACTTGCGAAGCGGTTCGGAATTCACTTCAGGCCAGGTCGGGGTTTGCCGAGGATTCTGCATGCACCTCTCTGGGTTGGGGTTAACCCTGAACATGCGAACGCGCCAATTGGTGAGGCGAGGACAGTATGGCGCGCCCGCTCCTCGTAGATTGGCAGACATGACAGCACCGAACTTCGACGCTCAGGAGCGGCGCGACCCCGCGCAACGTGAAGCGGCCCTGATGGCCGCGCTTTCAAAACAAGTGGCCCATGCCCAAGCCAGCGCGCCGGCCCAGGCCGAGCGCCTGCGCGGTGTGGACGCGCGTGCCATCACCAGCCGCGCGGCCTTGGCCCAGCTGCCCGTGCTGCGCAAGGGCGAACTGCTCGAGGCGCAGCAGGCCCAGCGCGGCATCGAACCCTTCGCCGGCTTTTCCGCCAGTGGCTGGCGCGGCCTGAGGACGCCGCGCCGCGCGCGCCGCGTGTTCCAGTCGCCTGGCCCGCTGTACGAGCCCCAGGGTGAGGATCTCGATTTCTTTCGCATGGCGCGGGCGCTGCACGCTGCGGGCTTTGTCGAGGGCGACTTGATCCACAACGGCTTTAGCTATCACCTCACGCCCGCCGGGATGATGATGGAAGGCGGCGCCTTCACCCTGGGCTGCACCGTCTTTCCCGGTGGCGTGGGCAACACCGAGCTGCAGCTGGCGGCGATGGCCGACCTGCGTCCGCACGGCTTTTCCGGCACACCCAGCTTTCTGAAGATCCTGCTGGAGGCCGCGCAGACCAAGGGCATGAACTTGTCGGTGACCAAGGCGCTCTTTAGCGGTGAGGCCTTTCCCCCCTCGCTGCGTGACTGGATGCGTGAGCGCGGCGTCGAGGGCTACCAGTGCTATGCCACGGCCGATATCGGCCTGATCGCCTATGAGACCTCCGCGCGCGAGGGCCTGGTGCTCGATGAAGACGTGATCGTCGAGATCGTGCGACCCGGCACCGGCGAACTGGTGCCGCAGGGCGAGATCGGAGAAGTGGTGGTGACGGCGCTGGATCCCGACTACCCCTTGATCCGCTTTGGCACCGGCGACTTGAGCGCCGTGCTGCCGGGGCCTTGTCCCACGGGCCGCACCAACACCCGCATTCGCGGTTGGCTGGGCCGCGCCGACCAGACCACCAAGATCCGCGGCATGTTCGTGCATCCGGGGCAAGTGGCCGAAGTGGCGCGTCGCCACCCGGGCGTGGGGCGGGTACGCCTGGTGGTGGAGGGCACCATCGGCGACGAGCGCATGGTGCTGCATGCCGAGACCGCCAGCCCTTCGCCACAGCTTGCCGAGCAGATGGTGGCGTCGGTGCGGGAGGTCACCAAGCTGCGCGGTGAGGTGAGCCTGACCGCACCGGGCACCCTGGCTGCGGACGGCAAGGTGATCGACGACCAGCGTAGCTACAAGTGAGTAGGCCCCCGCGTGCCGCCGGCAGCGGGCGGCACGTGAATACCCGAGTGGAGCGCCAGCCCTCTTAAATGTTCCATTGACAGGACATTAGGAGCGGATCAGGATCCGCGCCGTGAACTCGCCACGCGCCAACCTGCCGCTGCCCAAATACCACCGGGTCTATCTGGTGCTGCGCCAACAGCTAGACGAAGGGCGCTTCACCGAGGGCGTACCCGGTGAACTCACCCTCATGGAATCCTTTGGCGTGTCGCGTGTGACCGTGCGGCGCGCCCTGCAGCAACTGGCGGCCGAGGGACGCATCACCCGCCACCCGGGGCGCGCCACCCTGCCGACGCGGCCCGCCGCCGCGGAAATGTCGGCCAGCGCGCCAGCCGCCTCCGAAACCCGTCTGACCGGCCTGCTCGAAAACCTCGTGAGCATGGGCCTGCGCACCTCGGTCGGCGTCATGGGCCTGGAAACGCTGGCCGCCCCCGACTCGGTGGCCCAGGCTCTGGACGTCACCGCGGGGGACTTGGTGCAGAAGGCGGTGCGTGTTCGAAGCACCCGCGAGGGGCCGCTCTCGCGCATCACCACTTGGGTGCCGCTGTCGGTGTCTCGCCCCTTCACGCGGCGCGAGTTGACCCGCAAGCCGATCCTGCTGCTCCTGGAAGAAGCAGGCGTGCGGGTGGGTCGCGCCGAGCAGACCCTCACCGCCGTCCTGGCCGACGCCGAATCGGCCCACCAACTGGACGTGCCGATCGGCGGGCCGCTCTTGGCGGTGCGCCGCCTGATCTACGACGACAAGGACCGCCCGGTGCAATGGCTGCATGGCCTGTACCGACCGGATCGCTACGAATACCGGATGCAGCTCTCGCGCGTGGGCGGCATCGATGCCAAGGTTTGGGTCAGTAAAGAGTTGTCAGCTCAGTTTCACTAAACGAAGGAGAACGCCATGAGCACTCGCCGCCACTTCATCTCGCAAACCGCCGCCGGCGCCACCGCGCTGGCCTTCCCACTGGTCGGAGGGGCGCAGCCCAAGTCGATCAAGGTGGGTGTGTTGCACCCGGTCACGGGCGCGCTGGCCTACTCAGGACAGCAGTGCCGCCTGGGCGCTGAACTGGCGATCGAGGACATCAACAAGACCGGCATCAAGTCGCTGGGTGGCGCCAAGATCGAGGCCCTGCTGGCCGATGCGCAGTCCACCCCGCAGGCGGGCGTCGCCGAGATCGAGAAGATCAACGAAGCCGGCGCCAGCGCCGTGGTGGGCGCCTTTGCCTCCGCCATCTGCCTGGCCACCACCCAGGCCGCTGCCAAATACAACCTGCCGCACGTGGTGGACGTGGGCGTGGCCGACCAGATCGTCGAGCGTGGCCTGAAGAACACCTTCCGCTTCGGCCCCGGCTACCGCAAGTGCGCCGAGGTGGCTGTGGCCAACCTGCACGTGCTGAACACCGCCGCCGGCAAGCCCGCCCGCACCGTGATGATCATTCACGAGGAGTCCCTCTTTGGTACCGGCACCGCGCAGCTGCTCTCGCGCGAGCTCCCGGGCTACGGCTACGAGGTCAAGGAAGTGATCAAGCACGCCAACCCCACGCGCGACTTCAACAACATCGTGCTGCGCATGAAGGCGGTGAACCCGGACATCGTGATCCCCGCCAACTACTACAACGAGTACGCCCTCTTGGTGCGCACCATGCGCCAGCAGAAGGTCACGCCCAAGGCGATCTACTCCGTGTTGGGCGGCGCCGCCTCGCAGTACAAGTTCGTGAAGGAGTTCCCGGAGGAATCCAACGGCATCATCGACTGCAACCACTGGTTCAACCCGCGCGACAAGCGCAGCGCTGACCTCAAGAAGCGTGTGGAAGCCAAGGGCCAGTTCTTCAGCTATGAAGTGTTCATGACCTACACGGCCATGCGCCTGCTGGGAGATGCGATTGAGCGCGCCAAGTCCACCGACCGCGCCGCCATCATCGCGGCGCTGGAGTCCAGCACCTTCACCGATCACATCATGCCGTACGGCGCGACCAAGTTCGTCAACGGTCAGAACATCGGCGCGCAGCCACTCATGACGCAGGTCCAGAAGAACGACATCAAGGTGATCATCCCGCGTGATTACCGCGAGGCCGAGCCGATCTTCCCGCTCAAGGCCTGATCGTCGCGAGGCTGCACCAGCCCATGTTCGAGCTGTCCATCCTGTTCCCCGCGGTCCTCAACGGACTCACCACCGGAGCGGTCTACGCGCTGGTGGCGCTGGGACTGACCTTGATCTACGGCGTGCTGCACATCATCAACTTCGCGCATGGCGCGGCGTTGATGATGGCGTTGTACGGCGTGTACTTCCTGCGTCAGGCCCTGGGGATCGATCCCTACCTCGCCTTGCCTTTGATGGTGGCGGCCATGTTCGTGGCCGGCTACCTCTTGCAGCGGGGCGTGATCGAGCGGGCCAGCCACGGCAAGGACGAGAACATTCTGCTGGTGACGCTGGGCATTTCCATCGTGCTGGAGAACGTGGCGCTGCTGGCGTTTCGCTCCGACACCCGCACCATCGACACCGCCTACACCCTCAGTACCGTACCCATCGCCGGCGCCATGATCGCCCTCCCCAAGGTGGTGGCCTTCGGCGGCGCGGTGCTGGCCTCGCTGGCGCTGCTCTGGATCATGGGTCGCACTGACCTGGGCCGCGCGATCCGTGCGGTGGCCAAGGAGAAGCAGGGCGCGCGCCTCATGGGGATCAACGTCGAGCACGTGTACGCAATGAGCTTTGGCATCGGCCTGGCCTGCCTGGGCGCAGCAGCCTGCTTCCTGCTGCCGGCTTATTACGTCAACCCGCAGGTCGGCAACGGCTTCGTGCTGGTGGCCTTCACCATCGTGGTGCTGGGGGGCATGGGCAGTTTTGCGGGCGCGCTGCTCGGGGGCTTCCTGATCGGCGTCGTCGAGTCCTTGGGCGGCTTGTGGTTCGGTGAATCGCTGGGGCAGATCGGCATCTTCCTGATCTTCATCGCGGTGCTGCTGCTGCGGCCGCAGGGGCTGTTCGGGGCAAAGGCATGAAAAAGGACCTGACCCTGATCGCGCTCTTCGCGCTCCTGGTGGCCTGCGTGCCCCTGGTCACGTCCTCGGGCGTGGTGCTCAATTTCGTGATGATGGTGCTCTATGGCGCCCTCATGGCCCAGGCCTGGAACCTCCTGGGTGGCTACGGCGGCCAGTTCTCTTTCGGCCACGCGCTTTTCTTCGGCACCGGCGCCTATGCGCAAGCCATCGCCCAGATGCAATGGGGCCTGAACCCCTGGCCCGCCCTGGCGCTGGCCGTGGCTTTGTCGGCGGGCGTGGGCCTGTTCGTGGGCGCGCTGACCTTCCGCTATGGCCTCAAAGGCTCCTACTTCGCGCTCGTGACCCTGGCCTTCGCCGAGGTCTTTCGGGTCGTGGCGCTGTCGGTGCCCTTTACCGGGGCTGGCGTGGGCCTGATGCTGCCCCTGCGAGAGGGCGCAGACAACATGCAGTTTGGCGGGCGCGCCGGCTTCATCTGGCTGGCGCTGGGCCTGCTGGTGCTGGCCCTGTTGATCACCGCCTGGATCCGACATTCGCGCTTTGGTGCCTGGCTGCAGGCCGTGCGTGACAACGAGGACGCAGCCCGCGCCATCGGCGTCGATCCCTTCCGGGTGAAGCTGGGCGCCATCGGCCTGTCCGGAGGCCTCATGGGCGCGGCCGGCGCTTTTTACGTGCAGGTGTTCCAGTACATCGACCCGGCCATCGCCTATGGGGCGCATGCCTCGGTGGAGGCGCTGGTGGCCGCCATCGTGGGCGGCATGGGCACCCTCTGGGGCCCGTTGCTCGGAGCGGCCACGCTGCACCTGCTCGCCGACCTCACCCGCAACCTGTTTGGCAACCTGCCCGGGATCAACATGATCATCTACGGCTGCGTGCTGGTGCTGATCGTGATGTTCGCGCCGCGCGGCGTGGGCGGTGTCGGCCGTTCGGTGGCGGCGGTCTGGCGCGCGCAAGCCGGCAAGGACACCCCCCAGGACAAGCGCAAGGAGGAGGGCGCATGACCGACATGCTGCGCCTGTCCGGCGTTTCCAAGTCCTTCGGCGGCTTGCGTGCGGTGCAGGATGTGACGCTGTCCCTGCCTCAGGGGCAGCTCAGTGCCTTGATCGGTCCCAACGGCGCGGGCAAGACCACGCTGTTTGCGCTCATGTCGGGCTTTCTCACGCCAGACACCGGCCGGGTGGAACTCGAGGGCGTGGACATCACCGGACAGCCGCCGCACCGCAACGCGCGCCGCGGCATGACCCGCACCTTCCAGATCGTGCAGCCCTTTGCCGCGCAGACCGTGCGCGAGAACATCGCGGTAGGCGCCCACCTGCACTGCGCGGACCGCGCCGAGGCCCTGAGCCAGGCCGAGGGGGTGGCGCGCCGCGTGGGCCTGGCCCCGCAGCTGGACAAACCCGCTGGCGACCTCACGGTGGCAGGCCGCAAGCGCCTGGAGCTGGCGCGCGCGCTGGCCACCCGGCCCCGCTTGCTGCTGCTGGACGAGGTGCTGGCGGGCCTGAACCCGCAGGAAGTGAGCGAGATGCTGCCCGTGGTGCGCGGCATCGCCGACGAAGGCGTGACCGTGCTGATGATCGAGCATGTCATGCAGGCGGTGATGAACCTGGCCTCCCATGTCTGGGTGCTGGCCCAGGGGCAGCTGATCGCCGAGGGCGCGCCCCAGGACGTCACGCGCGATGCGCGGGTGATCGAGGCCTACCTGGGCCACGGCACGGCCAAGCGTCTGGCCGGTGGCGCCACCTCGCCGGGAGCGCACGCATGACGGCACGTCCCCTCCTGGAAGTCAAGGGCCTGCGCAGCGGCTATGGCAGTGTGGAGATCCTGCGCGGTGTCGACCTCGTGGTGAACACCGGCGAGATCGTGGCTTTGCTCGGAAGCAACGGCGCGGGCAAGTCCACTTTCAACAACACCCTGTGCGGTATCGTGCCGGCGCGCGCGGGCACTGTCGCCTTCGACGGACAGCCGCTTGCGGGCACTCATTACCGCGCAATCGTGCAGACCGGCCTCATTCAGGTCCCCGAGGGACGCCGAGTCTTTCCCAATCTCTCGGTGCTGGAGAACCTGGAGCTCGGGAGCTTCGCCCGCGCGCGCGAGCGCCGCGCGCAGAACCTCGAGCGTGTCTTTGGCATCTTCCCGCGCTTGAAGGAGCGTCTGTCGCAGCTGGCCGGCACCATGAGCGGTGGCGAGCAGCAGATGCTGGCCATCGGGCGCGGCCTCATGGCCGAACCGCGCCTGCTGATTCTGGATGAACCCTCCCTGGGCCTGTCGCCGCTGCTGGTCGAGGAGATGTTCGGTCTGATCTCGCAACTGCACCAGCAAGGCTTGTCCATCCTGCTGGTCGAACAGAACGTGGGGCAGTCGCTGGAGATCGCGCAGCGTGCCTACGTGATGGAAAACGGTGCGATCGAGTTCTCGGGCGTGCCCGCCGAGCTGCTGGCGAGCGACCGCCTGCGTCGTGCCTACCTGGGCATCTGAGCGATCTTCCCTCGCGCAGTCTCCGAGCATGTCCCAGACCCTCCCACCCATGACTCTGGCCCAGAAGCTGGTGGCCCGTGCCGCCGGCCGTGCGCAGGTGACGCCCGGTGAGGTGGTGACCTGCCGCGTGGACCTGGCGATGTTCCACGACTCCTCCGGGCCCCGGCGCCTCAAGCCCATGCTGCAAGACCTGGGCGCGAAGATCTGGGACCCGTCTCGCGTGGTGCTGGTGATGGACCACTATGTGCCCGAGCGCGACGACGAGTCGCGCCGCATCGTGCGCATTGCGCGTGAGTGGGCGCGTGACGAGCACCTGCCGCACGTGTATGACAGCCAGGGCATCTGCCATGTGGTGGTGCCCCAGCACGGGCATATCCGCCCCGGGCTGTTCTGCGTGGGGGGTGACTCGCACTCGCCCACCGGCGGCGCCTTTGGTGCCTACATGTTCGGCATCGGCAGCACCGAGATGCTGGGCGTGGTGGTGACGGGCGAGATTTGGTTGCAGGTGCCGCGCACCCTCGCGATGGAGTGGACGGGGCGCCTGGCGCCCGGCGTGTCGGCCAAGGACATGATGCTGCACATGATCGGCCGTTTCGGCATGAACGGCGGCGCCTACCAGGCAGTGGAGTTCAGAGGTGAGGCAGTGCGTGCGCTGTCCATGAACGAGCGCATGACCCTCTCGAACATGAGCGCGGAGCTCGGTGCGCAGGCGGGGCTCGTCGCGCCGGATGCGGTGACGGCCGACTGGCTGCGCGCTGCGGGCGTGGCCGAGGACGCGCTGGCCGACCTGTCGCACTGGCATAGCGATGAGGGCGCGCCGATGCAGCGATATGCTTTCAACGCGTCGACGCTTGCACCGCAGGTGGCCGCGCCGCACAGCCCGGCCAACTCGGGGGATGTGACACGGCATGAGGGCACGTCTGTCGATGTCGCGTACCTGGGCGCTTGCACCGGCGCCAAGATCGACGACCTGCGCGCCGCCGCCTCGGTGATGCGCGGGCGCCGCGCCGCCGCCGGCGTACGGTTCATCGTGGCGCCCGCCACCGTGCAGGACCAGGCCCAGGCTGAACGTGAGGGTCTGATGCAGGTCTTCGTGGATGCGGGCGCCGAGATTGGCGCTACCGCCTGCGGCGCCTGCGCAGGGTATGGCGACGCACTCTCGCAGGCGCGCCATGTGATCTCCAGCACCGCCCGCAATTTCCGCGGTCGCATGGGCTCGCCCGACACGGGCGTGTACCTGGCCTCGCCCTACACCGTGGCGGCCTCGGCCATCGCCGGCCGCATCTGCGACCCCCGCGAGATGATGGCGGGGGTGGCGGCATGACCGTCCTCGCCCACGAGATCGCTCACCGCGTCTGGCGTCTGGGTGCCGATGTCGACACCGACGTTCTGGCCCCTGGCGCTTACATGAAGTTGGGTATCGACGGGATCGCCCCCCACTGCCTGGAGGCGCTACGACCCGAATTCGCGCGTGAGGTGCGCGCGGGCGATGTGATCGCCGCCGGCCCGGGTTTCGGCATCGGGTCCTCGCGCGAACAGGCGGCCGGGGCGCTGCGCCATCTGGGGGTGGCGGCGGTCATCGCGCCGTCCTACAGCGGCCTCTTTTTCCGCAATGCCTACAACCTGGGCCTGCTGCTCTTGACCTGCCCCGACGCTCAGACCTTGGCGGAAGGTGAGACGGTGCGCCTGGACCTGGACAGCCCGCAGTCCCCCGTCGTCGTGACTGCCGACGGTCGCCGCCTGGCCTGCGACCCCGTCCCCGATTTCCTGCTGGCGATGGTGAGCGCCGGCGGCCTCTTTAACCTTCTGCGCGAGCGCATTTCTTCCAAGACCCTGGAGACCCTATGAGCAAACCCCCGTATGACCTCTTGATCAAGAACGTGCGCGTCGTGCGTCCCCACGGCAACGTGGTGCACGAAGGCGACATCGCCATCGCCAACGAGCGGGTGGTGAAGGTGGCGCCGGGTATCGAGGTGACCCAGGCCAAGAAGGTCTATGACGGCAAGGGTCGCCTGGCCTTTCCGGGCGTGGTCGATGCGCACATGCACAGCGGCATCTACTCGCCCCTGGCGGAGGATGCGGTCACGGAGAGCAAGGCCGCGGCCATCGGGGGCGTGACGTCCAGCCTGAATTACTTTCGCACCGGCCAGTACTACCTGAACAAGGGTGGCCCTTACGCCAAGTTCTACCCTGAGGTGCTCAAGATCTCCAAGGGACGCTTTCATGTGGACTACGGCTACCACCTGGCGCCCATGGACCGAAAGCACATCGAGGAGATCCCGATGCTGATCGAGAAGCACGGCGTGTCCAGCTTCAAGATCTTCATGTTCTACGGCTCCCACGGCCTGCACGGCGCCTCGAACTCGCAAAAGGAGTTCCTGATGATCGGCGAGGACGAGCGCTACGACCTCGCACACTTCGAGTTCATCATGCGTGGCATCCAGGCCGCGCGCGAGCAGATGCCGGACAAGGCGAACCAGATCTCGCTGTCCCTGCACTGCGAGACCGCCGAGATCATGACGGCCTACACCAAGCTGGTGGAAAAGGACAAGTCGCTCAAGGGTCTGGCCGCCTACAGCGCTTCGCGCCCGCAGCACTCCGAGGGCCTGGCGGTGTTCATCGCCAGCTACCTGGCCAACGAGACCGCGCTGCCCAATATCAACCTGCTGCATCTGAGCTCGCGCAAGGCGGTTCAGGCCGCGATGATGATGGCCGATGTCTTCCCGCATATCGACTTCAAGCGCGAGGTCACCATCGGTCACCTGATGCTGGACATCACCTCCAAGGCCGCCGAGATGGCCAAGGTGAATCCGCCGATCCGTCCGCGCGAAGATGTCGAATTCCTCTGGCAGGCCCTGCTCGAAGGCGAGCTCGATTGGGTGGTATCCGACCACGCCTGCTGCCGCCAGGAGATGAAGGTCCCCAAGCGCTATTTCGGCAACATCTGGATGGCCAAGAGTGGCTTTGGCGGCACCGAGTACCTGCTGCCCTCGCTGGTGAGTGAAGGCACACGACGCGGCATGGGCTACAACCACATGGCGCGCGTGTTGTCCTGGAACCCGGCGCAGCGTTACGGCCTGAACCACAAAGGCGATATCGCCGAGGGCTTTGACGCCGACGTGGTGCTGGTCGATCCGAACCGTACCTGGACCATCCACGCCAAGGACTCGCCGTCCACCCAGGGCTACACGCCTTTCGAGGGCCTGGAACTGTCGGCCCATGTGGACGCCACCTTCCTGCGCGGCAACCTGATCTGCGAAAACGGCCAGATCCTGGGCAAGCCGGCGGGCCAGTACCTGCACCGCCCCACGGCCTGAGGCGGACTGGTCCTACGGCGAACCTGTCCATGACGGCTGCCCCTACCCCCGCCGTATCGGCCGACGCGCCGCTGGTCCTGCCGGCGTCCCGGCTCGCGGCGGATGCTCCGGCGGTGTCGGTGGCCATCGTGGGCGCGGGGGCCTGCGGCCTGATGACAGCGCTGGCTCTGCGCGACGCCGGGATCGAGTGTGTAGTGCTGGAGCGCGACGAGCGGCCTGCCGGTTCGACCGCGCTGTCCTCGGGTTTCGTTCCGGCGGCGGGCACGCAGGTGCAGCGTGATGCGGGCATCGAGGACACCCCGCACCGCTTCGCACAAGACATCCAGGACAAGGCCAAGGGCCGCGCCGCATCGCACCTGGTCGCCGTGTACACCGAGGCCATCGCACCGGCGCTGGACCGGCTCACGCAGCGCCATGGCATCGCCATGCAGGTGCTCGATGGCTTTCTCTACCCCGGGCACAGCGCCCACCGCATGCATGCCACGCCCGAGAAAACCGGCGCCTCGCTGATCGCGCAGTTGGAGCGCGCTGCGGCTGAAGCCGGCGCGATGCTGCTCACGCAGGCCACCGTACGCGAGCTGTACGCCGACGCATCGCAACGCATCACCGGACTGGGCTTTCTCCGTCCCGACGGGCAGATCGAGCAGTTGGCCTGCGACACGCTGGTGCTGGCGTGCAACGGATTCGGTGGCAACACCGCAATGGTCGGCGAGCTCCTGCCCGAGATGCGCGGCGCCACCTTCGGTGGCCACGTCGGCAACGACGGCAGCGCCATCCAGTGGGGTCGCCAGCTCGGTGCGCGTCTGGCCGATCTCACCGGCTATCAGGGGCATGGCTCCTGGGTGGTGCCGCAGGGCATTCTCATGACCTGGGCGGTCATGGCCGAGGGCGGCATCCAGCTCAACGCCCAGGGCAAGCGCTTTCACGACGAGACCGAGGGCTACTCCGAGGCGTCGGTGCGAGTGCTGCAGCAGCCGGGGCAGGTGGCTTGGAATGTGTTCGACGACCGGCTGTTAGCCCTGGCGCGCACCTTCCCGGATTTCCAGCAGGCCGAGGGTGCGGGCGCGCTGCGCACTGCGCCAGACAAGCCCGCGCTGGCCCGCCTGATCGGGTGCGAGGTGCGCGCCCTCGATTCGGCCCTGGACCGCTTCGATCCTCCCTACCACGCGGTCAAGGTGACCGGTGCGTTGTTCCACACCCAGGGTGGCCTGGACATCGACGCGCAGTGCCGCGTCCTCGATGACCAGGGCCGGCCCCTTCCCAACCTGCTGGCCGCCGGTGGCGCCGCACGCGGTGTCTCAGGCGATGCGGTCTGGGGTTACCTCTCCGGCAACGGCTTGCTCAGTGCGCTGGCCGGCGGCTGGATCGCGGCCCACACGGCAGCATCGACCCCGAAGGCCACGACATGACACTCAAGCAACGACTGGCCCAAGACCGCGTTCTGCTGGCGCCGGGCATCTACGACGCGCTCAGCGCGCTCATCGCCGAGCAATCGGGCTTCGAGGCCCTGTACCTCTCAGGTGCCTCCGTCGCCTACACCCGCCTGGGCCGCTCGGACATTGGCCTGACCACCCAGACCGAAGTGGCCGACACCTTGGCGCGCATCACCGAGCGGGTGCACCTGCCGGTGATCGTGGATGCGGACACAGGCTTTGGCAATGCGCTGAATACCCAGCGCACGGTGCGCGAGTTCGAGCGTGCCGGCGCGGCCATGATCCAGCTGGAAGACCAGACCTTCCCCAAGCGCTGCGGCCACCTTGATGGCAAGGGCGTGGTGCCAGTGGGCGAGATGTGCGGCAAGTTGCGCGCGGCGCTGGATGCGCGCCGCAGTGACCAGACCCTGGTCCTGGCTCGCACCGACGCGGTGGCCGTCGAAGGGTTTGACGCCGCGATGGAGCGCGCCGAGCGTTACCTTGAGACGGGCGTTGACGCGCTGTTCATCGAGGCGGTGCGCACACCTGAACAAATGGACGCGGCCTGTGCGCGCTTTGCGGGGCGCATTCCGATGCTGGCCAATATGGTGGAGGGCGGCAAGACGCCCGTGCAGTCGGCGGACGAACTCGGTCGGCGCGGTTACCGCATCGTGATCTTTCCGGGCGGGACGGCGCGCGCGGTGGCCCACACCCTGCAGCACTATTACGGGCAACTGCGGGCCCAAGGCACGACGTTGGCCATGAAGGACCGCATGCTCGATTTCGACGGCCTGAACACCGTGATCGGCACGCCCGAACTGATGGAGCGCGGACGCCGCTACGATCACGACGCATCACGTTGAACCTCTTGCAAAAAAAGGAGACCCCATGGCCAAGGCCTATTGGATTAGCAGCTACCACGCGATTCACGACGAAGCCGCCGTCGCGGCCTATGTCAAGTTAGCGGGCCCGGCTCTGACGGCGGCAGGCGGCAAGTTCATCGTTCGCGGCATGCCGCACAAGGTGAAGGAAGCCGGCAAGATGATGCGCGTGGTGGTGATCGAGTTCGAGAGCGTGGCGGCGGCCCAGGCGGCCTACGAGAGCCCGGGCTACCAGGAGGCCCTGGCCGCCCTGGGCCATAACGCCGCGGTGCGGGATATCCGGATCGTCGAAGGCCTATGACGGTCTGGGGGGCGCAAGTCCCCTCGGCGCGCCCTTAGGGTTTTTACTCTCGAGCTCACTGCTTCGAGCTGCGACAGTCTTTTTTGGCATCCGGGTAAACCCGGGCGGGACAACGAATGCCGATAAAAAGAGGAGCAAGCTGTGAACAGTGCGACCGAGACTAAGTATTTAGGTAACACCGGCGGCCTTCAGTCCTTGGTGCCACTTCCCGATCTGGTGGATCCTGCGCACTACCAGCTCGAACTCGATCGGATCTTCAAACGTTCGTGGTTGCTCGTGGCCAACACGGCGGATGTACCCGACAAGGGCAGCTATGTCGTGCTGGACATGCCCACCTTCGATACCTCGTTGCTGATCACGCGAGGGCAGGACAACCGGATCCGCGTGTTCCACAACATGTGCATCCACCGTGGCAACAAGCTGGTGCGTTCAGGGTCTGGCTGCAAGAAGATTCACACCTGCGGCTTTCACGGGTGGGCCTTCTCGAGCGAGGGCGCGCTTGCGGGTGTGACCGATCGCCAGATGTTTGTCGACGTCGACCTGAACGATCGAACCCTGCCTGAGGTGCACTCCGAGGTGTGGCAGACCTTCATCTTCGTGAACTTCGACGTCAAGCCGCGCGAGAGCCTGCGTGAATGGATGGACGCCATGTACCCGCAGTACGACGGCTACTTCGGCACGCAGGACGATCCCAAATTCGAAAAGGTCAACAGCCTGCAGGTCGTGACCGAGGGCAGCTGGCACTTGGGCGTGAATGCCTTCACCGAGGGCTATCACACGATGTTCATCCATCGCAACACGGTGCCCGATTACCAGGGCGGCAAGAGCAACCCGATGCGGCACCGCCCGCATATGGAGTTGATGAAGCGGCACTCCCGGTACAGCGCGCCCGCCAACCCCGAGCACCAGATCACGCCCGCCGAGGCCATTGCCTATGCCTATGGCCACAAGCTGTTTCCCGAGTTCCGTGTCGACGGCGCGCACCTGCCACCGGGTGTGAACCCGTCGAAGGTGGACTCCTGGGCGTTCGACGTCATCGAGCTGTTCCCCAACCAGGTCCTGCTGACGGGCGCCCACTTCCACATGAACATGTGGTTCTGGCCGATCGACGCGGGCAAGACCCTGATCCGCATGGACAACTACGCCTACCGGGCGAAGAACGCAGGCGAGAAACTCGGACATGCCTACTTCGCAGCGCGTGGCCGTGAGGTCTTCAGGGAAGACATCAACACGATTGAAGCCACACAGAAAATGCTGCGCTCCAAGGCGATCGACAACATCATTCTTTCCCGGCAAGAGATGGCGTTGCAGCACCACTTCCGCGTGGTCCAGGACATGGTGGCCCAAGCATGAAGACGCTGCCGACACCGTTTGCCGATCTCGCGCCCTGGACCGTGCGCTGGGGCCTGGGCAGCCAGCAAGAGCGCCATGAAGCGTTGTTCCACTGTTCGATCGAGGAACTTCGGCCGTTCTACGATGCGCTGATGGGCCGGATGGATGCCATCGTCCAGTACCTCAATCAATTTGAACTGGACGCGATGCCGCCCGACGCGAAAAATCTGATGGATCTCGCGATGACCTGGGCCGAGACGGCGCACCCGATCGACCTGGGCTGGAAGACCACCGACATCGAGGACTCCTTCCCGGCCAGTCGGATCGAGTACCTAGCTCCCAGCGCCAAGGCGGCACCCGTTTGATCCTGCAACCTGCTTGACTGGGCATGCTTGAAGTACGTGGCCTCACGGTCGGCTACGGTCTGGCCAACGCGCTGACCGATGTCGATCTGACCGTCCACTCCGGTGAATTCGTCGCCGTTGTCGGCAGCAATGGCGCGGGCAAGAGCACCTTGCTGCGCGCCATCTCCGGTTTGCTCAAGCCGCGCGCCGGCGAGATCCGTCTGCATGGCGAGCGCATCGACACGCTCTCTCCTGAATCCATCGCCACGCTGGGCATAGCCCAGGTGCCAGAGGGGCGCCGGGTGTTCCCGGACCAGACGACTGAAGACAACCTGTGGCTTGGCGCCTATGCGCGGCTGCGCAAGGAGCCACGCGCTCGCATTGCCGATGAAATCGAAGGACTTTTCCAGCGCTTTGAGGGCTTGGCGCGCAGGCGCCACAGCCCCGCGGGTCTGCTCTCGGGCGGCGAACAGCAGATGCTCGCCATTGCCCGCGCCCTGATCGGAAGGCCCAAGCTTCTGATGCTCGATGAGCCTAGCCTCGGCCTGGCGCCCACGATCATCGAGAAGGTCTTTCAGGCCATGGACCAGGAGCATCGCGCTGGCACCACCTTGCTGCTGGTGGAGCAGCTGGCCTATGCGGCATTGATGGCGGCGCAGCGTGGCTACGTGCTCGATCGGGGGCGTGTGTGCGCCCAGGGCGAGAGCCAGGTCTTGCTTGCAGATGAAACGATTCGGCAAGCCTACCTCGGAGGTGTCAAGCATGGCGTGGCTTGACGCGTCACATCCACCGCCTGCGCTGACGTCCCCTCGCACCTGGCCAGCGCCTTTGCTGGTGCTCGTGGGTGTGGCGGTCTTGTGCTGGGTCTTTCCCAGCGGCTACGGCAATCTGATGATCCGCCTGGTGGCCATTAATTTGCTGGTGGTGTGCGCACTGAATCTTTTGATGGGGCACGGCGGGCAGGCGTTCATTGCGGTCGCTGCGACCTTCGCGATCGGGGCCTATGCATCGGCCCTGGGCATGATGAAGCTGCAGCTGCCCTGGATCGTGGCGCTGGCTTTTGGCGGTTCATTGGCGGCGCTCTTTGGTTTGATCGCGAGCCTGCCGGCCCTGCGGCTGTCCGGCGCTTACCTGGCCATGGTGTCGATCGCATTCAACGTGATCGTCGAGGAAGTGCTCGTCCACTGGCAGAGCCTGACCGGTGGGCCGGTGGGTCTGACGGGCTATCCGCGTGGTGGCCCGCTGGGGCGGGACTTGTCCGACGCCGGCATGGCCATGGCGTGCTGCGTGGTGGCCGCGTGTGTGTGGTGGTGGATCGACCGCTTGCGCCGCACCCCCTGGGGCGCGACGATCGTGGCGGTCCGTGACAGCGAGGTCGCTGCGCGCAGCCTTGGCATCCCCACAACCCGCGTCAAGGCCACCACCTTCTTGATCGCGACCTTCCTCATGGGCCTCGGTGGCGCGCTCTACGCCCATTCGGCGCTCTACATCAGTCCGGACATGGGGGGCGTCTTTGGTTCCATCCTCTTCGTGCTGATGCTCGTGCTCGGCGGAGCCGGCACGCGCTGGGGGCCTGTGGTGGGCGCCTTGATCCTGACCTTGCTGCCTCAGCTCTTGCTGAATCTGCAGAAGTACCACCTCTTCGTCCTCGGCCTCATTCTTCTGCTTTGCATGATCTTCATGCCGCGCGGCATCATGGCTGTGGATTTCGCACGCTGGCGCAGCAAGCGGTCGTCGCAGGCCCTGCCGGCAGCGGACAGCGCGGTCGATCCCGCGCCCGCAGCCGAGGCACCCGCATCGACCATTCACCCGTCAATTCCCAGCGATCTCCTGCTCGAGGTGCACGAGGTTTCCCTGGCCTTTGGCGGGATCCAGGCGCTCAGTCAGGTGAGTGTGACGATCCGTCCCGGGCAGGTGCATGGCCTCATTGGACCCAACGGCGCCGGAAAGAGCAGCCTTGTCAATGTGGTGACGGGCCACTATGCAGCCACTGCGGGGCGGGTCACGCTCAATGGACAGGACCTGGCTGGACTGGGCATGCAGCGGATCGCCCGCCTCGGGATCGTGCGGACCTTCCAGACACCGCAGCTGTTTCGCTCGCTGAGCGTCCAAGACAACCTGATCGTCGCCCAATTTCCAGCGATGCGTCCCTCTTGGTGGGCCGGCATCCTCGGCACGTCAAAGAGCCTCCAGGACTATGAGGCCAGCAGGGCCCGTGCGCAGACGCTCGCCGCGCGTGTGGGCCTGGGCTCGCTGATGGACCGAGTGGCAGGCGAGCTCAGTCAGGGGCAGCAGCGCCTGCTCGAGATCGCGCGCGCCCTGGCCAGCGACCCCGGCGTCCTGATCCTCGACGAGCCCGCCGCAGGATTGTCGACCGCTGAAATCCAGGAGCTGTCTGACCTTCTGGTGCGCCTGAAGAAAACCGGCTTGGCCATCTTCCTGATCGAGCACCACATGGAAATGGTCATGGAAGTCTGTGACGTCATCACGGTCATTGATCGTGGGCACTTGCTGCTACACGGCACCCCCGCCCAGGTGCAAGCCAGCGATGCCGTGCGTCAAGCCTATCTGGGTACTTTCTCGCAGTCGACGGCCAGCGCGCCATCGACTTGATCTGTGCTGATTTCACCCACTCGAAGAAGGAGACGAAGATGAGCGAACAAAGAAGAACATTTCTGACCTGGGCTGGCGCCATGGCCGCGTCGACTGTCGGACTGCCGCTGTCGGCTTCCGCGCAGACCCGGGAGTTGGTCCTGGGGATCGTCAACCCGATGACCGGCCCCGGTGCCGACCTGGGGATCAGCGGGCAGCAGGCGATCGATCCTTTCATTGAGGAGATCAACAAGGCCGGTGGGGTCAACGGAATGCGTGTGCGTGCTGTCTATCGGGACGACCAGAGTAATCCGCGCACCGGCGTGCAGGTCGTGACCGAGCTTTTGCAGCGTGAGAAGGTCCATGTCGTCATGGGCGCCAACCTGACCCACGTGGCGTTCTCGCTGGCCCCCTTGATCAACCAGGCCAAGGTTCCTTTCTTCACCATGGCCACCGGTGACGCGGTGGTTGACGCCGAGAAGTTCCCCTACACCTTCCGGATCAATACCGCCAACAGCGTCGAAGCGGAGAAGCTGGTCGACCATGCCGTCAAGTTGCACGGCATGAAGGCCCCGGCCTTCCTCGTGGACAACACAGCGTATGGCCAGAGTGGCGATCGCGCGCTGCGTGCCGCCTTGGCCAAGCGCAATCTCCAGCCCGTTGCCGTCGAGACCTTCGGTCTGGCCGATACCGACACCTCGGGCCAATTCGTCAACATCAAGAAGGCCAACCCGGACGTGCTTTTCGTGTGGGGCTTGGGCGGTCCGCTCGCCCTGGTCTCCCGCTCGGCCGAGCGGGCGGGCTTTACCGCGCCGGTCTATGGCGGCTTTGGCATGCACCAAGAGGGCTTCATCAAATTGGGCAGCCCCAGTGGCGACAAGTGGTCGGCCACCATCTGGCGCAGTTTCACGCAGGGTGCCGCACCCGCGCCCGAGGCGGTGCGCGCCTATGTCGCACGGCAATCACGAATCTTTGGCGACAAGCTCAGTGGGAGCGTGAACATTTCAGCGCTGTGGGACGACGCCTTGCGCATGACGGTGGACGCTGTTCGCCGCGCAGGCAGCACCGACGGCGACGCGATCCGTGCGGCGCTGGAAGCCACCTCCAATTTCAAGGGGCTCATTTCGACCTACTCCTTCAGCAAGACCCGGCACGATGGTTTTGAGTCGCGCGATATCACCATCGCGTACGCGACCAAGGTCGACAACCATATCCGTCGACGGATTCCCAGCGAGAACTGATCGGAGACGACGCGGTGAACCTGGGCTCCCTGATCCTCTCGGGCATAGCGATAGGCTGCATTTACGCGTTGATGGCCCTGGCCATCAACGTGGTGTTTTCGGCGCAGCGAATCGTCAACTTTGCCCAGGGCGACATCGCCATGTTGTCGGGGCTCGTCGCCGCGTCGTTGATCAGTGCCTGGGCCTGGCCCTACTGGGCGGGCGTGATCGGCGCCGCGCTCGTGGCGGCCGCCCTGGGCATCCTGATTGAGCGCGTGGCGGTGCGCCCTCTGGGGTCCGATGAAACCAGCATCGCCTGGATCCTCTCGATTTTTGCGGTCGCGATTCTCCTGTCCAACGGCATGGTCCTGGCGTTCGGCACCGAGCCGCGGCAGCTGCCTTCTCTCGCATCGGCGCGTCCCTACAGCCTGGGCGATCTGCAGATCGTTCCCGATCAACTGGTGGCCATCGCCGGCACGGTGCTGTTCATGGTGTGCTTTCACCTCCTGCAGACCCGCACTTTGTACGGAAAGGCGCTGCGAGCCTGCTCACGCGACCCTCAAATGGCCGCCATGCTGGGAATCCCGGTGCGCCGCTTCGTGGCGGCGGCGTTCGCACTGTGCGGGGTGATGGGAACGCTGGCGGCCATGCTGGTGGGCCCGCTCACCTTCGTGAGTCCTCAACTGGGCTTCATGCTCGGCATCAAAGGCTTTGCCGCTGCCGCACTCGGTGGCTTGGGCAGTTTCCGCGGTGCCCTCGCCGGCGGCATCATCCTGGGAGTGGCTGAAACGCTGGCGGCCACCTACATCGGCTCCGGCATCAAGGAGAGCGTCGCCCTCCTGGCCTTGTGCGTCATCCTGGTGTTTCGTCCTACCGGTATCTGGGGCGAGCAGCATGTGGCCAAACTCTGAAACCCATCGTCCTGCTCGGGCGCCCTCGTCCCGGCTCTCTACGTACCGACCATGAACACATCTTCCAGCGCTGCTGCGGATTCCGTGGCCGCCATCCGGGCTGCGGTTGCAGCACTCGGGGCGCAATTCAATCCGGCCGTCCTGATGGCGACACGCGACATCTATCGCCCTCACATTCCGGCGGCCGGTTCGGGCGGCGTTCGTTGCATCTCGGACGTCGCCTGGGGCGATCATGCGCGCCACACCTTGGACGTCTACCAGCCGGCCCAGGCCAATTCGGCGCCGGTTCTCGTGTTCATGCATGGCGGCGGCTTCGTCGCGGGCAGCAAGCGCGAAGACGAGACCTTTCATCGCAACGTGGGCGAATACTTTGCGCGGCATGGCTTTGTCACGCTGATCACCAATTACCGTCTTGCCCCCGACCATCCTTGGCCTGCCGGGGCCCAAGACCTGGGGCAGGTGCTGGCCTGGGCCCGGGACCATGTGAGTGAGTTCGGTGGCCGGGGCGACTGCATTCAGGTTCTGGGGCAATCGGCCGGCGCGAGCCATGTGGCCAGCTGGCTGTTTGACCCGCAGGTGCGTCGGGGTCATGACGTGATCGTTCGAGGCGCTGCACTCATGAGCGGCGTGTATCGGCCGGTGGCACCCTTGCCGCCGCCGCTACAGAGTTATTGGGGCGCGGACCCGGCGCTGCATGCATCGCGTGCGCCCATCACGCATGTGAAGCCGGGCCACCCGCCTTTGCTCCTCACGGTGACCGAGCTGGATCCCGCCTGGCTCGGGGTCCACACCTTCGATCTGGCGCTGGCCTTGACCCAGGCCAATGGGCAGTCCCCGCGTTTTGCCTGGTTTGACGGGCACAACCATGTGTCGACCGGCCAGAGCCTGGGCTCTCCCCAGGACGATGTGGGCGCGACCCTGCTGTCGTTCTTTCGGGCCCATCTCTAGCCGTGATCGACCCGCGGGCCGCGGCAAGCCGCGAAGGCGGGTCATGGCGGGGGGTCGAAGGCTCCGGACGGGTGCTTGCTCATTTATTCGTGGATGCTAAGATCCAATCGCTTAAATTGCATTTTTGTATACACGTTCAATTCCGATGGCGCTATTGCAGAGCCCCGATTCGCAGCACCCCGAGGCATCGGTCGGCTCAGTTCGCTATTCCACGGCGCAGGATCAGGCCTACGACTATTTGAAGCAGCGCATCCTGTCGGGTGAATTCCCGGGGGGGATGCGCCTCAACCCGACGGAAGTCGGAACCCTGCTGGGCGTCAGCCGCACGCCCGTTCGCGAGGCGCTGCACCGGCTGGACATCGAAGGCCTGGTCACCTTGACGCCCAACCGGGGCGTGGTTGTCACCGCCTTGACCCTGGAACTTGTACGCGAGCTTTTCAAGATCCGTGGGGCGCTGGAGGCCTTGGCCGCCTCGGAGGCTGCGCGCAACATCCGCGAGGATGACCTTGACGAGTTCGAGCTGCTGATTCGCAGGATGGACCGGTCGCGGGGCGACCCGAAGGCGTGGATCGTCCGGCACGACGCCTTTCACGATCGACTCTACGAGTTTGCGCGGATGCCGCGACTCACGGCCGAGATCCGCCGCCTGCGCGAGGCCATCCATCCGCATCTGCGCTTGTACATCGACGTCTACCACCACACCGAGATGCCCGGCTACGAGCACCGGACGATGCTCGCCGAGATCGGCTCCGGCAGTGCCGAGCGCGCCAGCCGGGCCATGCTGGAACATGTCGAGAGCGCCGCCCAGGGTGTGCTCGAGTTTCTGGCGACTCGCCCCTCTCCCTCACCCCCACCCAAGGACTAACGTATGAGCGACCGTGAAGAGTTCTCCATCCCCGGCCTGAATCCCCCGATCAGCCACTACTGCGACGCGGTGCGCTTTGGCAATTTGCTGTTCATCTCGGGCATGGCGGCGCTGGACGAGAACCTCCACGTGATCGGCGGCGATGACCCGGCCGCGCAGGCCGAGGCTGTGTTTCAGGCGCTGGATCGCACGCTCAAAGCGGCCGGCGCAGGCTTCAAAGACGTGCTCAAGGTGACGGTCTTGCTCACCGACATCAACGACCGCCACAAGATCAATCCGGTGCGCCAGAAATACTTCGGCAGCGCGCGCCCGGCCAGCACCCTGTTCGAGGTCAGCCGTCTGGCCGTGCCGGGGATGAAGGTTGAAATCGAGGCCGTGGTCGGCCTGCCAGGCTGACCTGAACGGCCTGCGATCGGGGACATCGCCGATGACCGCGGAGATCGTTCAATACCCCCTCGCCATCGGCGGCGTGCACACGCGTGTGTTGCAAGCGGGTGAAGGCGAGCGTGTTCTGCTGTTTGTGCACGGGCTGGGCGCGCGGGCGGACCGCTGGCGCCGTAACCTGCTGCCCCTGGCGGCCCAGGGCTATCGTTGCATCGCCATCGATCTGCCGGGCCACGGACTGGCTGCCAAAGGGCCAGACATCCCGGCGACGGTGCCCGCACTGGCCGATTTCACCGCGCGTGTGGCCGAAGTTCTGCAGGTACGCGATGCGGTGCTGGTGGGCACCTCCTTGGGCGGACACATCCTCGGACAGCTCGCGCTGCAGCGCCTCGCGCAGGCTGGCGCAGGTTCGACCTCGGGTCTGCAGCCCCGGGGGCTGATGCTGATTGGCACGCTGGGTTTGTTTCCGCTGGAGCCGTCGGTGGCGGCCGCGATTTGCCGGTCCGTGCAAGAAACCTCCGAGGATGCCATCCAAAGAAAAGTGGCCTTCGTGATGAAGATCCGGGACGGCATCACACCCGGCTGGCTGCGCGAGGAGTACCTGATCAACAACTCCGCTGGCGCGCGCGAATCCTTCGAGCGGCTGGGTGCCTACCTGGTCGATCAGCCCGCCTCGGACATCATCGGCCCGCGCCTGGCGACACCCCCGCGCCCCTTGTCTCTGTCGGTGGTGTGGGGCGCGCTGGACGAGGCGGTGCCGGTGCGCTTGGGCCACGATGGACACCGCCTGCTCGGTCTGCCCGAGCCTGTGCTCATTGCAGGCGCCGGCCATGCGCCCTACTGGGAGTGCGCCGACGTGTTCAATCCCTTGCTCACGGCCTTCGCGGGTCGGTGCTTCGAATCGGCTGGGCGGGGCTGACATGGACGCGCCCGTCGTACTGGTGACAGGGGGTACTTCCGGCATCGGCCAGTGTGTGGCCGAACTCCTGTCTGCCAGCGGCTGGCGCGTGCACGTATTGGCGCGTGGAGCCCAGGCGTCTACTCAGGGCGTGACCTCGTGGCGTGGCGACGTCCGCCGGGCCGAGGAGGTGGGTGCTGTGGTCCAGGCCGTGGTCGCCCAAGCCGGTCGCTTGGACGGCCTGGTGTGCTGCGCCGGCATCGCGGCCAGCGGCCCCTTCGGGCAACAAACGCCCGAGGATCTGGACAACCTGCTGCGCACCAATGTCTTGGGCACCATGCTCGCCTGCCAGGCCGCGCTCGAACATTTGAAGGCGGCGCGTGGCGCCATCGTGCTGGTGGGTTCGACGCTGGCGGATCACCCCAGGCCCCAGACCAGTGCCTACGCCGCCACCAAGGGCGCACTGGATTCCCTTGCGAAGGCGCTTGCAGTCGAGTACGGCCCCGAGGGGGTGCGTGTGAACTGCGTGCGACCGTCCATGGTGCGCACCGACCTGATGCTCAAGAGCGGAGTCGCGCCCCCACACTACGAAGCCGCGCTGTTGGCGCGCGCGGGCAGCTACCCCTTGCGCCGCGTGGGCGAGCCCGAAGATGTGGCGCGAACGGTACGTTTTTTGCTTTCGGATGAGTCGGCCTGGACCACAGGTGCGATCGTCGATGTCGATGGCGGACACAGCGCCGCTGGCTCCTAAACCCTGAACCTTTGAACGGAGATTAACGATGAAGCATTCCCTCGTTCTTGCATTGGCCGCCGCGTGCGCCATTCCCTGGAGCGCGCATGCGCAGGCCGTCAAGGTCGGGATCATCGCGCCCATGACCGGTGGCTCGGCCGACTGGGGCGTGCAATTTCGCAACTGCATTCAGTTGTTCCAGTCTCAAAACGGCGACTCGGTGGCGGGGCGCAAAGTCGAGGTGATCTACCGCGACACCGGAGGTGCCAACCCCAGCCTGGCCAAGAAGCACGCCGAGGAACTGATCGTCAACGACAAGGTCAACGTGTTGGGCGGCTTCTTCTTTTCGCCCAACGCCTTCTCCGTGGCGCCCGTGCTCACGCAGGCCAAGATCCCCGGCGTGATCTTCGTGGCGGCGACCCCGAACATCACCCAGACCTCGCCCTACTGGGTGCGCACTGGGTACACCAGCTGGCAGTCGGCTGTCCCGATGGCCCAGTGGGCGTACAAGCAGGGCATCCGCCGCGTGTACATCGCCGTGCAGGACTTCGCGCCCGGCCACAGCGTGCAAGAGGGCTTCAAAACAGCCTTCACCCGTCTGGGCGGCACCATCCTCGGTGAGGACCGCATGGCGATGAACACCACCGACTTCGCGCCTTTCGTGCAGCGTATCGCCGACGCCAAGCCCGAGGCGGTGTACATGTTCCTCTCGCCCGGCCCCTCGTCGATCGCCTTCCTCAAGGCCATCGAGGCAGCCAAGCTCAAAGAGCGCGGCATCAAGATCTTAGGCGTGGCGGAAACCGACGATCAAGAGCTCGAGTCGGTTGGCCCCGTGGCCAAGGGCGTCTACTCCTCCTTGCATTACGCCGTCTCGCTGCCTTCCGAGATGAACCAATCCTTCGTCAAAGCCGTCGTGTCTCGCTATCCCAAGGACGGCCCGCCGCACGCAGGTTGTGTCGGCGCCTACGACGGCATGCGCGTCATCTACAAGATGATCGAGAACGGCAAGGGCACGATCGATGAAAAGTCGGTCGATTCGGTCAAGGGCCTTTCCTGGCAGAGCCCCCGCGGCCCGGTGAGTATTGATCCCGAGACCCGCGACATCGTCCAGAACGTCTATATCCGAGTGGTCGAAGAGGGCCGCGATGGCAAGCTTTACAACCGGGTCATCGAGACCATGCCGGCTGTCAAGGATCCCTGGAAAGAAGCACAGAAGAAGTGATCTAGCCACTCGCCCGGTACCCTGGCGTCGCGTCGCCTGACATGGACCGCCTCTTGTCGTTCCTCTCCTTCGTGGTGATCGACGGCATCTCCTACGGGATGGTGCTGTTTCTCATCTCGGTGGGCCTGTCGGTGACCATGGGGCTGATGCGCTTTGCGAACCTGGCCCATGGGGCCTTCGCGGCGGTGGGGGGGGCCGTGGCCATCACGCTGATGACCAGTGCCGGTATGAACTTCCTTCTGGCCCTGGTGCTGGCCTTTGTCATCAGCGCCTTGCTCGGCCTGGTACTTGAACCGATTTTGTATGCCCCGCTCTACGGGGGCGACGAGCTCGATCAGGTGCTGATGACGATAGGACTGATTTTTATCGTCATTGCGTCCCTCAACCTGATCTTTGGGTCGACGCCGCTGCCGATGCAGTTGCCCGCGTGGCTCTCGGCTTCAGTCGATTTGGGTATTCGGGTCGTGCCCGCCTATCGCTTGTTCCTGATTGCGGTCGGTGCGCTGCTGATGGTGGTTCTGTGGTTGACCCTGGACCGCACGGAGTTCGGTGCGCGTATTCGTGCGGCCGTGGAAAACCCGCAGATGGCGCAGGCGGTCGGCATCGACACGCGCCGCCTCTTCGCCGTCACCTTCATGCTCGGTTGTGGCTTGGCGGGGCTCGGTGGCGCGCTCGGGGCGCAGATGCTGCCCATTGACCCGGTCTACCCCTTTCGTTACCTGGCCACCTTCCTGATCGTGGTGTCGATTGCGGGCTTCGGCAACATCAAGGGATCCGCCTGGGTGGCGCTGATGCTGGGGCTGATCGAGACCTCAGGCCGCTACCTGATGCCGGACATCGCCGCCTTCCTGACCTATCTGATCTTGATCGCCGTCTTGCTGTGGCGCCCTGACGGCCTCTTTGCGAAATCCCGATGAACGACGTTCGCAGCACCATCGAGCAACAGGCGCGGGCTGGCACCCGTTGGCGCGCGGTCGAAGCCCTCCCGTGGCTGCTGTTTGTCGCTTTCTACTTTCTCTTCGAGACCCGACTGGCCCTGGGCAATAGCGTGCTGGTGATGGTGTTGTTCACGCTGTCACTCGACCTTGTGCTGGGCTACGCGGGCATTGCCACGCTGGGTCATGCACTTTTCTTTGGCTTGGGCGCCTACACCGCTGGCATCGTCATCGTCGCGGGCTGGCCCGAGCCGGTCAGCGGACTGCTGCTTGCGATGTTGGTGGCGGCTGCCGCGGCGGTCCTGACGGGCACGCTGCTGCTGCATCTGCATGGCAACACCTTGCTGATGCTCACGCTGGCCTTCCTCGTTCTCGCCTACGAGGTGGCCAACAAGTGGACCCGCGTGACCGGGGGAGATGATGGCCTGCAAGGCGTGGCTGCGTCGCCGCTTCTGGGTATTTTTGCCTTTGATCTGCGCGGTCAAACCCGCTATGGCTACGCGTTGGTCTTGCTGTTGGTGCTGTTTCTGGTGGCCCGCGCGATCGCCGCCTCTCAGTTCGGATTGGCGCTCAAGGGTATACGCGAGAACGCAGGTCGCATGCGCGCGATGGGCGTTCCGGTCAAACGCCATTTGGTCGTGATCTACGCCATTGCGGGCGCGATGGCGGGTGCCGCCGGAGCCGTCTCGGCCCATTCAACCGGCTTTGTGGGGCTGGACACACTGGCGATCGCACTGTCTGCGAATGGACTGGTGATGCTGGTGCTCGGAGGTTGGGGGCGCCTGTATGGGGCGATCGTGGGCGCGACCTTCTATGTCACGCTGCACCACTTCGCGTCGAACTGGAATCCCTTCCACTGGATGTTCCTGGTCGGTGCTGCGTTGATCCTCATTGTCCGTTTTGGCAAGGGGGGGCTGCTGGGTCTGGCGGACCGCATTCGCCAGCGTGCGGACGGCAAAGGGGAGGGCGAGCGGTGAGCGCGTCCAAGGGGGCGGCCCTGGCGGTCCGCGGCATCCACAAGAGCTTTGGTGCGCTCGTCGTGGCGCGCGACATCGCCTTGGAGTTGCCCGAAGGAGCCCGCCATGCCCTGATCGGACCCAACGGCGCCGGCAAGACCACGCTGATCAACATGATCACCGGCGCATTGCGTCCCGACAGCGGCTCCATCGTGTTGGACGGCGAGGACATCACCGGGCAGCCGCCTACACGCACGGTTCCGCGTGGGCTGGTGCGCACCTTTCAAATCACGAATTTGTTTCCGCGCTTGCGGGTGTGGGAAAACCTGGCCTTGGCTGTCGCCAGCCGCACCAGCGCTGACAAGAACATGTTTCGCTCGCTGCCCCGACAGTCGGCCGTGCTCGACGAGGTGGCCGAGCTGGCCCAGCGGGTCAACCTCGCGGCCGATGTGGGGCGTCGGGTTCAGGAGCTGCCCTACGGACGCCAGCGGTTGGTGGAGCTCGCGATGGCACTGGCGCTGCATCCGCGGGTGCTGCTGCTCGACGAGCCGGCGGCCGGTGTGCCCTCGATGGAAACTGGCCAGCTGCTGGAGGTGCTGCAGTCTCTGCCCGCCTCGATGGCCATCCTGATGATCGACCACGACATGGACCTGGTGTTTCGCTACGCGCAGCGCATCACCGTCCTGGTGGGCGGTGCGGTGCTGACCGAGGGAACGCCCGACCAGATTCGCGCCGACGAGCGCGTACGCGACGTCTACCTGGGGCGCAGGCACACATGAACTCGATCGTCGCGCTTTCTTTGAGCGATCTCAGCGCGGGCTATGGCCCGACGGTCATCGTCGAGGAGGTGACCCTGCAGCTGGAGCTGGGTTCCTGTCTGGCCGTCCTCGGTCGCAACGGGGTGGGAAAGTCGACCCTCTTGCGCACCATCATGGGCATGACGCGTGTGCACGCAGGGCGGATCTTCCTGGGCGAGCAAGACCTCGCCGACTTGCCAGTCTACCGTCGCTCACGGGCGGGCCTGGGATTCGTGCCGCAGGAGCGCGAGGTCTTCAAGTCCTTGACCGTGCAAGAGAACCTGCGCATCGCACAACGCCCCGGACACTGGAACCTCAGCACCGTATGCGAGCTCTTTCCTCGCCTGGCCGAACGCCGAGACAACCTGGGCAGCCAGCTCTCGGGCGGCGAGCAGCAGATGCTCGCCATCGCCCGCGCGCTGGTGGGCAACCCCACCGTGCTGCTGATGGACGAACCCTCCGAAGGTCTGGCGCCCGTCATCGTCGACCAGGTGTTTGACGCCTTGGCCCGCATACGCGCTCGGCGCGACATGGCGATCGTGCTCGTCGAGCAGCACGCCTCGCTGGCCCTGGAGTTCTCGGAGCAGGCCATCGTCATGGACCGGGGGCGCATCGTCCATGCGGGACCCAGCAGCGACTTGCGCGACGAACCCGACCGCCTGGCGCGGATCATGGGGCTGAGTCATTAACCCCTGCGAACTCATTCTGAGTAAAACAAGGAGACCGATTTGAGTCAAACCGCACAGCGCTATACCTGGCCGGGCGACAAGCTCCAGCACGTCCCCTTTGGCATCTTTACCGACGAACAGGTCTATCAGGAGGAGCAAGAGCGCATCTTTCGGGGGCGCACTTGGTCTTACCTGTGTCTCGAAGCGGAGATTCCCAAGCCTGGGGATTTCAAGACGCTGTTTGTGGGTGATACGCCGGTGGTGGTTGACCGCGCGCAGGACGGCTCGCTGCACGCCTTCGTCAATCGCTGTGCACACCGCGGTGCCACGGTGCGGCGCGAGGCCTGTGGCAATGCCAAGGAGCATGTGTGCTGCTATCACCAGTGGTGCTATGACCTGAGCGGCAAGCTGGTGGGTGTGCCGTTCAAGCGAGGGGTGAAAGGCCGTGGCGGATTCCCCAAGGAGGCGATGAACGAGGAGATCCGGCTGACACCGCTGCGTGTCGAGAGCTACCGCGGCGCGGTCTTTGGCACTTTCTGTGCGGACATCGAGCCGCTGACAGACTACCTGGACCCACAATTCACCGCGCACCTGGACCGCCTGCTGTCGCGGCCCGTGCAGCTCCTGGGTTACCAGCGCCAGATCATTCGCGGCAACTGGAAGCTGTATTGCGAGAACGTACGCGATCCTTATCACGGTGGCCTGCTGCACCTTTTCCAGGTCACCTTCGGCCTGTACCGCAACACTCAGGAAGGCGGAACCCGCATCAGCGCGCTCAAGGGCCACAACATTTCCTACAGCGTGCAGGGGACCGACCAGATCGATGCCAAGTCGGCGCATGCCGATGTGGGCACCTACCGCGAGGGCTTCCGACTGCGCTGCCCGCAGCTGTTGGCCTATCAGGACGAGTTTCAGGACCGCTGCGGACTGTCCATCATGTCGGTGTTCCCGAACGCGGTGTTTCACCAGATCAGCAACAGCCTGGCCACCCGCCAGATTCGGACCCGTGGTCCGCACGAGTTCGAGCTGTATTGGACCTACTACGGCTACCAGGACGACAGCCCCGAGATGCGTGAACACCGCTTGGACCAGGCCAATCTGGCGGGCCCGGCGGGCCTGGTCTCGATGGAGGACGGCGAGGCCATCGAATTGGTCCACCGCAGCATCCGTGGCGAGCGACAGGCGCATTCCTTTGTCGCCATGGGCGCAGACGAGCCAATCCAGACCACGTCCACCCTGGTCAGCGAGATCCCGATCCGGGGCTTCTGGAAACAGTACACGCAGACCATGGGGATCGAGGCGGGGAGCGCCGTATGAACATCGCGCTGCACTACGAGGTTCAGGACCTCTACGCGCGCTATGCCCGCGCGGTCGATGACGCCCGGTTCGACGATTGGCTGGCGCTGTTCGACACCGAGTGCGCCTACTATGTGATCCCCCGAGAAAACGCCCAGCGCGGCATGGAACTGCCGATCGTGCGTTGCCGTACCCGCGACATGCTGACCGACCGCATCGTCTCGCTGCAGCAAGCCAACATCTACAACATCCACACCGACCGCCACATGGTGAGTAACGTGACGGTTTGCGCCGACGAGGCGGATACGGTGCTGGCAGAAGCTGACTTTGTCGTCTTTCAGACCGACGTGGAAGGCCAGAGCCGACTCTTTGGTGCCGGTCGCTACCGCACGCGGCTGGTACGCCGCGACGGTCGCTTGGCGATTCGAGAGCAGACCGCCATCCTGGATACCGCTGCGGTGCCCACCCTGATGGCCACCCCGATCTGACCCCACCTCTAAAGGAGAAATCAGCGTGAAGACACTGATCCAGTGCGGACGCCTGTTCACCGGCCATGCCGACGTCGCCGCCGAGAACCAGACCGTGATCGTCGAGGGAGGCCGTGTCACCGCGATCGTCCCGACTGCCAGCGCGGCGCCTGCAGGCCCGTCCGACATCGTGATTGACCACTCCAGGCGTTTCGTCATGCCGGGGCTGATCGACATCCACACCCACATCTCCTACGGCGATGCCAAGTCGCAGGAAGACATCGATCTGTACGCCTCGATGGAATTCCGGGCGCTGCGCGCCATGATCGCGGCACAGAAGGTGATGCGGGCAGGCTACACGGCATTTGCCGACCCCGCCACTTCGGGCCTGGTCAGCGTCGCTGTGCGCGATGCGATCGAGGTCGGCCTGTTCAAGGGGCCGCGCATCACCTGCTCGAGCCGCGCTCTGACCAGCCATCAGGGCTTGTACGACTGGTACCCGCGCTGGATCGGTTGCCCCAGCACCTCCACCGGGGTGGTGATCGAATCGCCCGATCACGCGATCCGTGAGATCCGCGGACAGGTCAAGGACGGCGTGGATCTGATCAAGTTCGCGATGGACGGCACGCTCACCGCCTATCCCAAGGGATTGGTGGCTGCGTTCACCGAGGAAGAAACACGGCGGATGCTGGCCGAGGTGCACCGCTTGGGCAAACGCGGCGCCTGCCACGCACGCGGTGCCGAGGCGACGCTCTATAGCGCGCGCGCCGGCATGGACATCATCTTCCACGCCTCCCGCGTGACCGACGAGGCAGCCGATGAGATTGCGCGCAATGGCTGCTATGTGTGTCCGACCCTCGCATTGCTGGTGAACAACGTCGAGTTTGCGCAGCCCGCCGATCCGTCGGCCGGCTGGTGGCCCGACATCCAGAAACGCGAGCTCGATGAGGCCATCACCAGCTACGAAAAACTCAAGCGCGCCGGCGTGAAGTTTCTGGTTGGATCCGAGGCGGGTTTTGCTGTGACGCCCTATGGCGAGTGGAACGCCAAGGAGCTGGAGATCATGGTGAACTATGCCGGCGTGAGCCCGGCGCGGGCCTTGCGCGATGCGACCGTCACCAATGCCGAGGTCTTGCGCGACGGGCATGAGCTCGGGGGTCTCTTGCCTGGCAAGTGGGCCGACATGATCGCGGTGGACGGCGATCCGCTCCAAGACATCGGTGTCTTGTACCGGCGCGACGCGATTGCCTCGGTGATGAAGGCGGGCGTGCCGGTCACCTTCGATCTCAATGACGCCGCGGGCCGTCATATGAGTGAACTGGGGCAGGTGATGTGGAGCAATCACTACGACCGTGCCACCGCCGAGCGCCTGGGCGTGCGACCTTATCGCCCGAAGCAGCGGCCCCAACATGGCTGAACGCCTCATCCAGTATCCGCTGGGCGTGGAGGGCGTGACCACCCGTGTACTCGAGGCGGGCCGTGGTGATCGCGTCATGCTCTTCGTGCACGGCTTGAGCACGCGAGCCGACCGTTGGCGCGGCAATGTGCAGGCGCTGGCCGGCCCGGACATGCGCTGTCTGGCCTTTGACCTGCCCGGTCACGGCCTGGCAGACAAGCCCGCGGGCTTCGACTATGGCGTGCCGGGGCTTGCGCGTTATCTGGGGGGCGTGCTCGATGCCTTGGGCATTGAGCGCTGCATGATCGTCTCGACCTCGCTGGGGTCTCACGTCGCGGGCTGGTTCGCTGTCCACGCGCCGCAGCGCGTGTCGGGGCATTTGATTGTGGCGGGTCTGGGGCTCGTGCCGATTGCCGAGGAGACAGGCCAGGCCATACGCCGCAGCGTACGCGACACCAGTCGCGAGGGCATCCGCGCCAAGCTGGGAAACGTCTTCGCCGATCCGGCCACCCATGCCACCGAGGCACTCGTCGAGGAGGAATGGCGGTGCAACAACTCGCCCGGTGCGCTGCAGGCGCTATCGGCCCTGGGCGACTACGTGGCAACGGGGCTGAACGCCGACGTGGTGGGGGAGCGCGTGGCAGCCTTGCTGCCGCAAACCCCTGTGCAGTTGCTGTGGGGCGAACACGACCGCATCGTGCCCGCTGCGGTGGCAGACGCCGCCCGACGGGTGTTGCCGACCGTGCCTCTGCACCGGATCGCAGGTGCCGGGCATGCGCCGTATATCGAAAACCCGGACGCCTTCCATGCGCAGGTTCGGGCTTTCGCTGCGCAGCTTGGGGTGCCGGCGTCTTCGCAGTCGGCCGGCTGACAAGAGCCCAGAGCGCTCCCATGCACGAGACCTACCCTGTCCTCCGGGGGCGGCGCTATCGCTTGGTCGTCGACGGTCAGGGGCCTGTGCTGCTCCTGGTCCATGGGATCGGCCCAGGCACCACTGCCAGCGCCAATTTCGCCAGCGTCTGGTCGACTTTGCGCGAACGCTGGACCTTGGTCGCGCCCGACCTCTTGGGGTTCGGCCAGTCGGACTTGCCGCCGGGGGATCGTTTCAGTCCCGAGGAGTGGGAGGCGCAGTTGCTGGACGTGGTGTCACGCCTGGACGCACCGCGCTTGGCGGTGATGGGGCAGTCCATCGGAGGCACCTTGGCACTTCGACTGGCTGCCCGTGAGCCTCGTGTGGCGGCGGTGGTGACCAGCGGTGCCGCGGGCGGGATGTCCCGTGCCCCCGAGGCCTTGCGCCGCTTTTGGCGACCGCCGCTGACGCGCGAGGCCTTCGCTCACGTCCTTGCGGAGAGCTTTTTCGACCCCTCGGTGCTCACGGCCGAACAGGTCGATCAGCGCCTGACGCTGATGCAGTCCGGTGCGGCGCAGAAGTTTGACGCGCTGCTGGCGGGTGATCTCGACGGGGCGGTTGCCAGCACACGGCTGCAGCCCTCGTTGCTGCAAGCGGTGACCTGTCCCGTTTTGTTGATTCACGGACGTGAAGACCGCCAGGTGCCCTTCGAGCTGAACGCCCTGGCCTTACGCGCCGAGTTACCGCGGGCCCACTTGCTGGATATTTCGGGCTGTGGTCACAACCCGCTGCGCGAGCACACTGCGCTGTGCCTGGCTGCGGCCAAAGCGCATTTGGAGCATGCAGTCTGCAAATAGTCTTTAAGAGCCGCGCAAACAAAAAAGCCCCGGCTTGCGGCCGAGGCTAAATTGTTGAATTCGTTGGTGCCGGAGAGATGAATCGAACACCCGACCTTCTCATTACGAATGAGCGTATAGCAGTTTTTACCTTTGCTCATCTTTGTTGATGAAAGCCATATAAATCAACACTTTGCGATGGATTTGGGTCTTTTGTGCTGTATTCATGTACAGTTAT
>JBEAZV010000088.1:0-13202 GCA_041159245.1 Pseudomonadota bacterium | reverse complement strand
GCGCTGTAGGCTCGTGGCTCCGCTTTTTGATTCTGAAGTTTCCATGCCGTCGTCCACCCGAGCCCTGGTGTGGTTCAAGCGTGACCTGCGCGTGCAGGATCACGAGCCGCTGGCGCGAGCGCAGGCGCACGGCGACGCGCTGGCGGTCTACATCCTCGAGCCCGAGTGGCTCCAGAGTCCGGAGTGCGATGCGAGCCATGTGGACTTCGCGCTCGCGTGCGTGTCGCAGCTGCGCGAGGCCCTGGCCCGGCGGGGCCTGCCGCTGTGGGTGCGGGTGGGGTCAGCGCTGTCGGTGCTGGAGCAGTTGCATCAGGACCTGGCTTACACCCACCTGCTAAGCCATGAGGAAACGGGCTCTGGCTGGTCCTATGACCGGGACCTTGCCGTGGCCCACTGGTGCCGCACGCGCGGGGTAGCTTGGCAGGAGTTCACCCAGACCGGCGTGGTGCGCCGCTTGCGCAGCCGATCGGGCTGGGCCGCGCGCTGGCAGGCGCGCATGGACGCACCGTTGCAGCGCCTGACCGGTCGCTTGGAGGCTGCGGCCAGCGCCGACACGCAGGCCCTGCCCACGCTGGCCAGCCTCGGGCTGGCTCCCCACGGCAAGACGCTGCAGGCGGCGGGTGAGGCAGCTGCACACGCCACCTTGCGCAGCTTCCTTCAGCACCGCGCCATGGGCTACCGGCGTGCCTTGTCCAGTCCGCTCTCCGCAGACGCAGGCTGCAGCCGCCTGAGCCCGCACCTGGCCTTTGGCACGCTCTCGATGCGCACGGTGCACCAGGCGACCGAGCGGGCCATCGCTGCCACGCCAGACCCTGCCTTCGCGCGCGACTTGCGCGGATTCGCCAGCCGGCTGCACTGGCATTGCCACTTCATGCAAAAGCTCGAGAGCGAGCCGGCCATCGAATTTCGCAACTTCGCGCGGGTATGCGACGGCTTGCGCGAAGGTGAATTCGACGAAGCCCGGTTCATCGCCTGGTGCGAAGGCCATACCGGCTACCCCATGATCGATGCCTGCATGCGCTCGCTACGCGCCACGGGCTGGCTGAACTTTCGCATGCGCTCGATGCTGGTGAGTTTTGCCAGCTACCACCTGTGGCTGCACTGGCGCGAGACGGGCTTGTTCCTGGCGCGCCAGTTTTTGGACTTCGAGCCCGGCATCCACTGGAGCCAGATGCAGATGCAAAGCGGCACCACCGGAATCAACACGCTACGCATGTACTCGCCGACCAAGCAGGCCAAGGACCACGACCCGCAGGGCGTGTTCATCCGCCGCTGGGTGCCTGAACTGGCGCGGGTGCCGCTGGCCTACCTGGCCGAGCCCTGGACGATGCCGCCCGAGGTGCAGCAGCTTGCGCGTTGCAGGATCGGGCAGGACTATCCGGCGCCGATCGTCGAAGAAAAGTCCGCGCTGCGGGCGGCCAAGGAGCGGATGTATGGCCTGCGCGGTCAGGATGCGGCGCGGCGTGAGGCGGACGCGGTGCAGGCGCGGCATGGGTCGAGGAAGGCCGGCTTACCGAGCACGGGACGGCGGCGAGCTGGAGGACGGCGCGCGGCACCCGCGGCGTCTGGCTCGGGCGGTGCGGTGCAGGGGGACCTGTTCGCATGAGCGCTCCGAAGCACCCGTCGCCCACCTCCTCGGCGCCCTCAATGCCACCGATGCAGGAGGTGGAGCGCCTGCTCAATGCCTACCAGAGCGGCGATTACCAGGCCGCCGCCGCCATGGCTCAAGCCATGACTCAGCGCTTCCCCGCCTTCCCGTTCGGATGGAAGGCCTACGGCTCGATCCTGAAGTTGAACCACCAGCTGCAAGATTGCATCGCTCCCATGCGGGAGGCTGTGCGGCTTGCGCCTCAAGATGCCGAGTCCCATGCCAACCTGGGCGATGCACTGGCCAGCTTGGGGCAGCACGCGCAGTCGGCCCAAGCGTGCCGGCAGGCCGTACTCCTGGCCCCCGGGTATGCCCTGGCGCACAACAACCTGGGCAACGCGCTGTTCCATCTGGGCCAGCGCGAAGAGGCTCTGGCGTGCTACCTGGAGGCAATCCGCCTGGAGCCCGCTTATGCGCAGGCCCATTTCAACCTCGGCAACCTCCTGGACAAACAGGGTCTGCTGGCGCAGGCGGAGCGCGCTTTCCGCGAGGCCCTGCGACTGCATGGCGCCTATCCACAAGCGCTCACCAACCTGAGCGCGGTCCTGGCGAGCATGGGCCAGCATGCCGAGGCCGAGGCGGCTTGCCGCCAAGCCATTGCGATCGAACCCTCGAATGCCCAGGCGCGAAGCAACCTGATTTTCGTCATGAGCTATCTGGAGTCCGCCTCTCCCCGGGCCCTGCTGGACGAGGCGCGTGCCTACGGACAGTGTGTGTCTACCCAAGTGACGAACCGCTTCGAACACTGGTCTACGGCCGACCGACCCGCGCGCTTGAAGATTGGTTTTGTCTCCGGCGATTTCAGGAACCACCCGGTGGGCTATTTCCTGGAGGGACTGATGTCCCATCTCGATCGTGATCGCTTCGAGACCTGCGCCTACTCCACCAATCCGCGAGTGGATGCGCTCACGGAGAAATTCCACGGGCTGTTCGAGCACTGGTACCCGATTCACGGTTTGAACGACGACGAGGCCGCCCGGCTCATTCACGACCAGGCGCCGCACGTCCTGGTCGACCTGGCTGGCCATACGGCCCTGAACCGGCTCCCGGTGTTCGCCCGACGGCCGGCGCCCGTGCAGGTGACCTGGTTAGGCTATTTCGGCACCACGGGCCTGACCGAGATGGACTGGATTCTGGCCAGCCCCCATGCGGTACCCGAATCCGAGGCCTGGCACTACACCGAGCAGGTCTGGCGCCTTCCCGAGACCTCGCTGTGTTTTGCAGCGCCGTCAGCACCTGTGGCTGTGGAGCCCTTGCCGGCCATGGCGACTGGGCGTATCACCTTCGGCTGCTTCAACAACCTGGCCAAGGTCAACGCGCGCGTGGTCCGCGTCTGGGCCCGGGTGCTGCAGGCGGTGCCTGGCTCGGTCCTGAGGCTCAAGGCCAGGCAGTTGTCGGAGCCTGGCGTGGCCGAGCGCATGTTGGCTGCTTTCAAGGCGCAAGGGGTCGAGCGTGAACGCCTGGTGCTCGAGGGGCCCTCATCGCGGGAGGACTACCTGGCGGCCTATCACCGGATCGACATCGCCCTGGACCCTTTCCCCTATACGGGGGGCACCACCAGCGTGGAGGGCCTGTGGATGGGAGTGCCTGTGCTGACCTTGAAGGGGGATCGCTTCATCGCGCATCAGGGCGAAGTGCTCGCCCATAACGCCGGGCTGTCCGACTGGATCGCGCAAGACGAGGATGACTATGTCCGCAAGGCCGCGCGATTGGCCGGCGACCTGCCGGCACTGGCCAATCTGAGGGCGACCCTGCGCGATTCGTTGCTGCGCTCGCCGCTGTGTGACGCGCCGCGCTTCGCTGCCCATTTTGGGCAGGCGATGCAATCACTCTGGACGCGCCATCTGCAGCGGAGCGCCCGCTGACCGCGTTCAGGCCTTACGCGGCCTGACCTTGCTGGCCGCGAGCTTGGCCTGCTTGCGCGCTATCTCGACGTCGGCGTCGTGTACCAGCGCCACACCCATGCGGCGCTTGGTGAAGCTCTCGGGCTTGCCAAACAGGCGTAGCTCGCTGTGGGGTACCGCCAGCGCGTCGGCCACGCCCTCGAACACGATGCCGGTGGCATCGACGCCGCCATAGATCACCGCGCTGGCGCCCGGACTCTTGAGGCGGGTGTCCACCGGCAGGCCCAGGATGGCGCGGGCATGCAGCTCGAATTCGTTCTGCCACTGGGTGACCATCGTCACCATGCCGGTGTCATGCGGGCGTGGGCTGACCTCGGAGAACCAGACCTGGTCGCCCTGGACGAACAGCTCCACGCCGAACACGCCGCGCCCGCCCAGGTTGGCGGTGACAGCCTGCGCGATCTCGCGCGAGCGGGCCAGGGCCTTGGGGCTCATGGGGTGGGGCTGCCAGCTCTCGACATAGTCGCCGCTGACCTGTACATGGCCGATCGGGTCGCAAAAGTGCGTGTGGATCTGGCCGTCGGCCCCGAGCGCACGCACGGTGAGTTGGGTGATCTCGTAGTCGAAGGCGATGAAGCCCTCCACGATCACGCGGCCTGGGCCCACGCGCCCTCCGGCCATGGCGTAGTCCCAGGCCTTCTTCACGTCGGCGGGGCTGTCGATCTTGCTCTGGCCCTTGCCGCTGCTGCTCATGACCGGCTTGACGATGCAGGGATAGCCGATCGGCGCTTGACCATCCGCGCCATCGATGGCGGCCTGCAGTTGCTCCAGCGAGTCGCAAAAGCGGTAGGGGCTGGTGGGCAAGCCCAAGGTCTCGGCGGCCAGGCGGCGGATGCCCTCGCGGTCCATGGTCAGGCGCGCCGCGCGCGCGGTCGGAATGACCGCGGCTTTCCCCTCGGCCTCCAGTGCCTCCAACACCGGCGTGGCGATGGCTTCGATCTCGGGCACCACCAGATCAGGCTTCTCGCGCTCGATCAGCGCGCGCAGCTGCTCGCCGTCGTTCATCGCGATGACATGCGCATGGTGGGCCACTTGGTGGCCCGGCGCGTGGGCGTAGCGGTCCACTGCGATGGTTTCCACGCCCAGTCGCTGCAGCGCGATCAGGACTTCCTTGCCCAGTTCGCCGCTGCCAAGCAGCATGACGCGCGTGGCGCTGGGGGAGAGGGGAGTGCCGATTGGTTTCATGGATTACTTCTTGCCCAAACCGAGTCGCGCCGCGCCTTCGGTGTAGATCGCGCTGCGCTCACGCATGAAGGCGTCCATCTGGTCCACGCCCACGTTCACCAACTCGAAGCCGTTGCGCGCGGCGAGTTCCTTCATCTCGGGATCGTTGTTCAACTGTGCCCACAGGTCGGAGATACGCCGGCGCTGCTCAGGCGGCGTCGACTTGGGCACGCCGATGCCGCGATACGCACCGTCGATCCAGTTCACGCCCAGCTCTTTGAAGGTCGGGACATCGGGCATCAGCGGATGACGGCGCTCCATGGCCACGGCCAACGCGCGCAGACGGCTGCTGTTGTTGATCGCGAACGGGGTGTAGGTCATGGCGCCATCAATCTGGCTGCCCAAAACCGCGGTGGCCATGTCGCCCGTACCCTTGAACGGCACGTAGATGGTCTTGATGCCGAAGGCGGCATTCAGGCGCTCGTGCGCTGCGTGGTTGGCCGAGTTCAGGCCCGAACCGCCCAGAGACAGCTTGCCTGGATCCTTCTTGGCCGCGGCGATGAAGTCGGCGAAGTTCTTGATCGGGCTGCTGGCAGGCACGACCAGGAGGTCAGGCGTGTAGTGGAACCAATAGACCGGCGTGATGTCCGCGGTCTTGTACTGCACCTGGCCCTCGATCGGCTGGAAGACGATGTGCGGCAGGTTGATCCCCACAATGTTGGCGCCGTCGCCAGGCAGCTGGTTCATCTGCGACCACATGAGGGCGCCACCGGCGCCGGCCTTGTACTGGATCACGGTGTCGATGCCGGCGCAGCGCTTTTTCAGCACCGTTTGCTGGTGGCGCGCGGAGAGGTCGGACTCGCCGCCCGGCGGGAAGGCCTGCCAGTACTGCACGTTGCGGTCGGGGCAGCCCTGGGCCGCCGCCGGCAGGCCCAGAGCGATGCCCGCCAGGGCCAGCACGCAGCCGGCCAGTTTCAGGGAGTGCTTCGCGACGTTCATGCTTGTCTCCTTGTGGTCGTCGTCAAGAGTGGGGATGCGGAATCAACGGGTAGCGGCCAGCTGGCGGCAGACCGCGTCGGTCACCTGGCGCGTGGTGGCCGGGCCGCCCAGGTCTCGCGTGTGCAGCGCCGGGTCGGCCGTCACCGATTCAATGGCCTGCATCAGGCGGCGTGCGGCTTCGGGCTCGCCCAGGTGTTCCAGCAGCATGACCGCGGACCAGAAGGTGCCCACCGGATTGGCCAAGCCCTTGCCCATGATGTCGAAGGCCGAGCCGTGGATTGGTTCGAACATCGAGGGGTAGCGGCGCTCGGGATCGATATTGCCGGTGGGCGCGATCCCCAGGCTGCCGGCCAGTGCCGCTGCCAGGTCCGACAGGATGTCCGCGTGCAGGTTGGTCGCCACGAGTGTGTCCAGCGAGGCGGGGCGGTTCACCATGCGGGCAGTCGCTGCGTCCACCAGTTCCTTGTCCCAGGTCACGTCGGGGAACTCGCGCGAGACCTGCAGTGCGATCTCGTCCCACATCACCATCGCATGGCGTTGCGCATTGCTCTTGGTGACCACCGTGAGCAGCTTGCGCGGGCGCGACTGCGCGAGGCGGAAGGCATAGCGCAGGATGCGCTCGACCCCGGCACGGGTCATGACCGAGACGTCGGTGGCCACCTCGATGGGATGGCCCTGGTGGGCCCGCCCGCCCACACCGGAATATTCACCCTCGGAGTTCTCGCGCACGATCACCCAGTCCAGGTCCTGGGGGCGGCAGCGTTTGAGCGGGGCATCGATGCCGGGAAGGATGCGGGTGGGCCGCACGTTGGCGTACTGGTCAAAGCCCTGGCAGATCTTCAGGCGCAGTCCCCACAAGGTGATGTGGTCCGGGATGTGCGGATCGCCGGCGGACCCGAACAGGATGGCGTCCTTGCCACGCAGGGCCTGCAGGCCATCGTCCGGCATCATTTTTCCGTGGGCGCGGTAGTAGTCGCCGCCCCAGCCAAAGTTCTCGAACTCGAAGCGGAAGGTGCCGCAGGCGCGCGCCAATGCTTCCAAGACTTCCTGGCCCGCGGGGACAACCTCCTGGCCGATACCGTCGCCAGGGATGGTCGCGATTTGATAGGTCTTCATGGGGATTCTGTGAGGGCGCCGGAGCGCTCCGGGCTCCGGCCAGAGCGCATTAGATCATTGCTCGCCAAGCCCCTAAGAGGGGCAGGCGCGCCTCGGGGTCTGGCTATCCGGGCTGCGCGCCGGCGTAGCGGGCCGTAGCCTGCAGGAGGCGCTCGTGCACCCGCGCGCGCAGCTCGGGCGGCGACACCACGTCGACGAAGGGCCCGTGACGCAGGATGTCGCCAACCAGCTCGCGGTCATCGCCGTAGGGAACGGTGAGCTCGTAGGAGCCGTCGTCCAGCGTGCGGCCCTCCTGCTGCGGATGCCATTGCTCGCCAGCCACCCAGTGCGCGCGCTCGGGGCTAAAGCGCAGCACCGCGCGGCCTTTGGGTGTGCCCGCGAAGATGCCGTAGGAGGGATAGACCACGGCGTCGATCTCGACGGCGGGCATGTCGTATGCCGCAGCCTCCATCACCTGCTGTGACTCGATCGCATCGACCGAGAAGCTGCGCGGCGCGTTGCGCAGGTGGCACCAGGCATCCAGGAACCAGTGGTCTCGATACAGCACCAGGCGCTGCGGTGAGACCTCACGCTGGACCCGCTCCTGGGTCTGTCGGTTGACGTGCGTGATGGCCAGGCGCCGCCGCCGCAGGGTGGCCGAGGCGACCGCCTCCAGGGCCTGGGGGGCCAGCACACGCTTGCCCACGTGCACGATACGCACGCGGCCGCCCGCCTCGCGGTCGCTCAGTTCTTGGGCCAGGAGCAGGTCTGCCAGGCGCTGGCGGATCGGCGCCAGGGTGGTCTCCACCAGGCCCGGCTGCAGTTGCACCAGCAGCTGCTGCAAGGTGGCCAGCGCCACCAGCTCCTGGGGCGTGATCCACAGGCCCGGCAGGTTCGTGGCCGGGTCCCCTCGCAGCACATAGCCCCCGCGTTCGTGGTCGAACACGATGGGCATCCCCATCTCGTCACGCATCTTGGCGATGTCGCGCTTGAAGGTGGCCAGCGAGATCTCCAGCGTCGACAGGAACTCCCGGGTCGGCACCGCGCGTCGTGTGCTCAAGAGGCTCTGGTAGCGGTAAAGGCGGGCGGACTCGCTCACGAGACGGAAGTGGAGGCTCTAGGGTGACTCTTATCAGTTTCAGTATTTTTAAAATAATGTTTTTTGGATATGGGTGTTAGTGCCTAAGCGGAACGGGCTCGTAGCTCACGCCGTGAGCCTGAGAGACGCGCGGAGATGGGCTTTGGTGTGGCCTATAGTCGTCCCGAACGCCTACCTAAAAGGAGACACGCCATGCCCCCGTTTTGTCCCGCCTCCTGGTCCCGCCGTCGCGCCGCGAGCACCCTGATCGGCCTGGCCACGCTGCTGGCGCCGGTGTGGGCAGGGGCCCAGGCCTGGCCCGCCAAGCCGGTCACCCTGGTGGTGGGCACCCCCGCTGGCGGCGCCATCGACGCCTACGCGCGCACCCTGGCCGACCAACTCGCGCGCCAGACGGGGGGCACCTACCTGGTCGAGAACCGGGCCGGTGCGGGTGGCAACTTGAGCGCCGAGCATGTGCTCAAAGCGCCGGCCGACGGCCACACGATCTGGGTCACCACCCACGCCATGTTCACCATCAATCCTTCGGCCTATCCGGCGCTGCGCTGGAAGCAAAGCGACTTCAAGCCCATTGCCAAGGGCATCGAGAGTCCTTTGCTGCTGGTGGTGCACCCTTCGGTGCCCGCGCGCACCCTGCCCGAGCTCACCGCGTGGCTGGCGGCCAATCCAGCCAAGGCGGCCTACGCCTCCTTCAGTCCCGGCACGCCTTCGCACTTCCTCGGGTTCCAGCTCAATGAGCGACTGAAGCTGAACATGGTGCATATCCCGTACAAGGGGTCGGCGCCGCAGCTCAATGACCTGATGGGGGGACAGGTGCTGATGGGGTTCACGCAGATGCAGGGCGCCGTGCAGCAGGTGCAGGCCGGCAAGCTGCACGCGATCGCGGTCACCAGTCCTGAGCGCTCACGCTATCTGCCCCAGGTGCCGACGTTGGCCGAACTGGGCTATCGCGACCTGAGCCTGCAGATCTGGTTCGGCCTGGCCGCACCCGCCACCACGCCGCGTCCGGTCCTCGAGGCCATCACCGCTGCCGTGGTGAGGGCCCAGGGCGATGCCGATTACCGCGCCAAGCTGGAGGCGCAAGGGTTTGATGTGCCGCGTGAATCGGGTGCGGCCTTCGAGGCTACTGTCGCCAGCGACACCGCGCGCTGGGCGCGGGTGGTGCAGGCCACGGGGTTCAAGGCGAACGACTGAGGCGGTGGCCTCAGGCGAAGGGTTCGTGTCAGTACGCGCCACCCGGCTTGGCGGCCGGTGCAGCCCCGGCCTTGAATGAGGCCGCGAGGTCGCGTGCGCCCCGCGCCATCAGGGTGGTATCCACGCCGACGGCGACATACAGCGCGCCCATTTCCAGATAGCGCCGCGCCAGCGTCGTATCCACGGTGAGCGTGCCAGCGGCCTTGCCGGCTGCGCGCACGGTGGCAATACCTTCATCAATCACCTTCTGCACCTCGGGGTGGCCAGGGTTGCCTCGGTGCCCCATGGAGGCGGCCAAGTCGGCCGGTCCGAAGAAGACACCGTCCACCCCCGGCACGGCCACGATCTGCGCCAGCTGCTTGGCCGCGGAGATCGATTCCACCTGCACCAGCACGCAGATCTGGTCGTCCGCGGCCTGCAGGTAGTCGCCGTACTGGTTCCAGCGCGACGCGCGGGCAACGCCGCTGCCGACGCCGCGCACCCCCTGCGGGGGATAGCGCGTGGCGCTGACGATCTGCGCGGCTTGTTCGGCGGTTTCGACCATGGGAATCAGCAGGGTCTGTGCGCCCAGGTCCAGGTACTGCTTGATCAGGGCGGTCTCGCCCGCCACCGGTCGCACGACGGGCGTGACCGGGTAGGCCGAGATGGCCTGTAGCTGCGACAGGATGGAGCGCACATCGTTGGGCCCGTGCTCGCCGTCCAGCAGCAGCCAGTCAAAGCCGGCGCCTGCGAGCACCTCGGCGATATAGGGGTCGGCCAGTGCAACCCACATGCCAATCTGGGGCTTGCCCTCGGCCAGGGCTTTCTTGAACGTGTTGATGGGGGTCTTGGAGGACATGGCTGTAGTAGTTTTCAGACAAAGTGGAACTGGAAGGCGCCCAGCGCGCCGTAATCAGCTTCGAAGCGGTCGCCCTTTTTCGCGGCGACCGGGCGGGTGAAGGAGCCGGCCAGCACGATCTCGCCAGCCTCCAGACGCTCGCCCCAGGGCGCGAGCTTGTGCGCCAGCCAAGCCACGCCGATGGCAGGGTGGCCCTGCACGCCGGCGGCCAGACCGGTTTCCTCGACTACACCATTTTGGCGCAGGATCGCGCCGCACCAGGGCAGGTCCAGGTCTCGCGGCTTGGCCTTGTTCCCGCCCAGCACGATGCCGCCGTTGGCGGCGTTGTCGGAGATGGTGTCGAAGACCTTGCGCATCACCTTGGTGTGGCGGTCAAACTGCTCGATACGCGAGTCGATGATCTCGATGGCAGGCGTGACGTAGTCGGTCGCGTCCAGCACGTCATCGACGGTGACCTTTGCGCCTTCCAGCGTTTTTTTCAGCACGAACGCCAGTTCGACCTCGACGCGTGGCGCGATAAAGCGGTCGGTGGGAATGTCGCCCGGGCCATACAGCATGTCGTCCAGCAGGGTGCCGTAATCGGGCTCGGAGATCTGACTGGAGATCTGCATTGCGCGCGAGGTCAGGCCGATCTTGTGGCCAATAACGGTGCGGCCCTGGGCCATCTTGATCTTCATCCAGGCGCGCGAGACGGCATAGCCGTCGTCGATGGTCATGTCGGGATAGCGCTTGCTGAAATGTTCCACCTGGACGCGGGTGCGCTCGCTGTGCTCCAGTTCGGCGGCGAGCCGGGCGGTGAGGTCTTGTGAAAACATAGGTCAGGGCTTGTTGAAGAGGGGATGAAGGGTGCTGTGCTTGCCGTCGTAGACCTGGCCAGGGCTTTCGTCGACTTGCACGGTCAGGCCTAGCGGCGCTTGCTCGAAGCGGGGTGCCAGGTGGCTGCGCGCCGTCGCCAGGAGGGTATCGCCCGCGTGCTGCTTCACCGCGTCGCTGCGGCCTGCGCCCATGCGCAGGTTCATATAGATGAAGCCGTAGTCGCCCTGGCCGTCGGCCACTGCGTAATGCGCCGCGGGATAGGCCAGCACGCGGGTGCCGCCGGTGGGAAAGACCTGTTTGCCAGCCTCGTCGCGCACGGCCAGCATGGCGTCGGCAAGCGCGCGGCACAGGGCGGTGAAGTCGGCCGCCGGTTCCAGGTTCGGGGTGTAGAGGATGACGAGGTGCGGCATGGGCGGCGGCTTACAGGCGGCTGCTGATCGCGGTGTAGCCCTCGGCCGCCGAGGCCTGGGCCTGCGGGATGGCCGAGCCGTCTTGCGGCGTGACCGGAAAGAGGGCGTTGATCTGGCCCGTGCCTGAGGCGCCGAAGTAGGGCGTGATGACTTCGGCCTTGCCGTCATAAGCCGACCAACCCAGCGCCCCGAGCAGCATGGCGGTGTCGTGCATGAAGCCTTCGCCATGGCCCTTGGACGCGTACTCCGGCAGCATGCCGCAAAAGCCTTCCCACTCGCCCTGTTCCCACATGCGGACCACCTCGCGGTCCAGGCGCTCCAGGAAGGGGCTCCAGATCTTGAAGCCGTACTCGGGCGCCAGGCCGTTTTGCGCAAAGCGGTGCGAGAGCGAGCCGCTGGCGAAGATGGCCACAGTGCCGTCGTAGTGGTCCTCGATGGCGCGGCGGATCGCCCACCCCAGGCGCGCACTGTCGTTGAGGTAGTGGGCCATGCACAGTGCCGAGACCGACACCACCTTGTAGTGATGGTCCTGGTTCATGTAGCGCATGGGGACCAGGGTGCCGTACTCCGGATGCAAGGTGGTGGCGTCGTGAGCCAGCGTCTCCACGCCCCACTCGTTGCAGACTCGCGCCAGCAGCTGGCCCAGGGCGGGATTGCCTGGAAACTCGAAGCCCATGTTGCTGATGAAGTGCGGCAGCTCGTTGCTGGTGTAGCGGCCCTTGAAGTGGGGCGCGCAGTTGATGTGGTAGTTGGCGTTGACCAGCCAGTGCGTGTCGAACACCACGATGCTGTCCACGCCCAGGGCGCGGCAGCGCCGGTCGATCTCGAGGTGGCCATCGATGGCGTCCTGGCGCGTACCCTTGCGCGGGCCGTCCAGCTCGCTCAGGTACATCGAGGGCACGTGGGTGATCTTGGCGGCCAGTGCGAGCTTGCCCATGGTGTGACTCCTTTGCGTGAAGGCGCGTCAGACGCCCCAGTGCGGGATATGGTGGCCGCCCAGAGACACCGCGATGTTCTTGGGCTCGAGGAAGACCTCATAGCTCCAGGTGCCGCCCTCGCGGCCGGTGCCCGAGGCCTTGGTGCCGCCAAAGGGCTGGCGCAGATCGCGCACGTTCTGGCTGTTCACAAAGCACATGCCCGCCTCCACCGCGGCGGCCACGCGGTGGGCCTTGCCGATGTTCTCGGTCCAGACGTAGCTGGAGAGGCCGTAGGCGATGTCGTTGGAAATGCGGATCGCGTCGGCTTCGTCCTGGAAGGGGATGAGGCAGGCCACCGGGCCGAAGATCTCGTCCTGCGCGATCTTCATGCGGTTATCGGCGTCGGCAAAGACGGTGGGCAGCACGAAGTTGCCTTTCTGCACGCGCGCCGGCAGGTCGGGCGTCCCCAGGCCGCCGCACAGGAGGGTCGCGCCCTCCTTGGGGCCCAGTTCGATGTAGCTGCGCACCTTGGCCAGGTGGGCTTGCGAGATCATGGGGCCGACGAGGGTCTTTTCATCCAGCGGATCGCCCACGGAGATCTTCTTGGCGCGCGCCACGAACTTCTCGACGAAGCTGGCGTAAATCGACCGCTGCACCAGGATGCGGCTGCCCGCGGTGCAGCGTTCGCCGTTGTTGGAGAAGATCATGAAGACGGCGGCATCGAGCGCGCGGTCCAGGTCGGCGTCATCGAAGATGACAAAGGGGCTCTTGCCACCCAGCTCCATGCTGAATTTCTTGAGGCCTGCTTCCTTCACGATGCGGTTGCCGGTGGCGGTCGACCCGGTGAAGGAGATGGCGCGCACATCGGGGTGGCGCACCAGGGGTTCGCCCGCGTCCTTGCCGTAGCCGTGCACGAGGTTCAGGACACCGGCCGGCACGCCCGCTTCCAGCGCCAGCTCGCCCAGGCGGGCGGCGCTCAGGGGCGAGAGCTCGCTCATTTTCAGCACCGCGGTGTTGCCAAAGGCCAGGCAGGGCGCGACCTTCCAGGTGGAGGTCATGAAGGGCACGTTCCAGGGCGAGATGAGGGCGCACACACCGACGGGGTGGAACAGCGTGTAGTT
>JBEAZV010000087.1:0-28424 GCA_041159245.1 Pseudomonadota bacterium | reverse complement strand
CAACCTGCAGATTCAAGGCAGGCAGGATGTCGTCCCTCAAAGTGAGGCCGGGGTGTGGGGGGTTGAACATTGAACTCATGGTCACCTCAGTGGTAATCCTGGTAGTCCACCAGGATGGCATAGCCGTTTTCAACCGCAAAAGTCAGACGCCAGTTGCCGTTCACGCTGATTGACCAGTGGCCGGACAGGCCGCCCTTGAGGGCGTGCCAGTCCCATCCTGGTCGATTCATGTCTTCTGGCCTTGTGGCCGCGTCCAGCGCAGACAGTTGCCGAGCCAGGCGCGGGGCATGATCCGCTTGTATCCCGGCGCGAGAGCCGGATTTGAAGAAGCGCTCAACGCCTTTGTGGCTGAAGCTTCGGATCATGCGCCGATTGTAGCGTGTGGCGCTACGCGCAACAAGGAGGAGGTTGACCGTCAGCTCGAATCCCCGATCCCACCAAAAACAGGGGGCCTGAAAACTGAGCAAGTTATTTATACAATCCCTTTTGCCCCGCCAGAACAAGTCCTTCCAACTCGCTCAGAGCCCCGCACCACGTGGGGCTTTTTGCTGTGGGCTGCATGATCTTGGCGGACAAACTCGCAACAGCCGCGTAGAACTGCAATACTGGCTACCGTGCAACTGACTTCATAGGGATGCCCATGATTTTTCAGGCAGCCGTACAAGCCGCCATGCGACGACTGCGTTCGTCGCTTCCTCCGCCGCCTTCGCCTGGCGATCCCATGCGGCCGCGAGACCGCACCGGCTTGATCTTTGTGCTCTTTTTTATCGCGATGGCGCTGGCATTCGCCATCGCTGCGATCGCTCCTTGAGGAGGGTCACGATCTCGGCCGAGACGCCGCGGTCACACTGAGCCGAATAAAGCAGCGGCTTGATCAACCAGATCGCCGGGCTAGTCGAGCTTGGCGCCCGACACCCGGATTCGCTCCCTCTGAACGGGGCGGTCGGCCGCGATGTAGCTGGCCGCATCGGCGGCATTGCTACCGATCGGCTCCAGCCCTTGCGGCTCGAGGCTCTTCTCCTGAAGTTCCTTCTCCTGCATCACCGAACTGGCCGTGCTGGCCAGGAGGTTGACGATCTCGCGCGGCGTTCCCGCTGGCGCGGACAGCATCACGATGTACTCGGCTCCGATCTCCTGCAATCCCAGTTCCTTGAAGGTGGGAATGTTCGGAATGCTCTTGAGGCGCGAACTCGAACCCACGGCAACGATCCGGACGCGTCCACCGGTGTGGTGTGGCAGCACATTCGAGAACCCCGTGAACGCGGCATCGACCCGACCCGCCATCAGGTCTTGCAAGAGCGGAGGCGACCCCTTGTAGGGAACGTGCACCCATTCGAAGGACGTCTTGGTGGCGAGCATGGCGGCTGGTAAATGGGTCACCCCTCCGATGCCCGCGGAGCCGAACTTGACCTCCTGGCCGGCCTTGCGTCCCTTGGCGTTCTCCAGGAAGGCCGCGAACGATTCGGCTGGAAACTGAGGGCTGACGGCGAGCGCTACGGGGACCCTCACCAGGATACTGACCGGTAGCAGCTCCGTGTCGGGTTTGTAGGTCAGGGACTTATAAAGGAACTGGTTCTGCGTGATGGGCGCCTCGGTCGAGATCAGCAAGGTGTAGCCGTCCGGCTTTGATTTCGCGACCTGGCTCGCAGCCAAGGTCTCGCTGGCCCCCGGCTTGTTTTCCACGACGATGGCTTGCCCCAGCTTCTCCGACATCCGCCGGGCCACCAGGCGAGCCACGCCATCGACAGCGCCGCCGGGCGTGTAGCCCACGATGAAGGTCATCGGCCGGCTAGGAAACGATTGCGCGTGTGCCAGACCCGCCAGTCCCGCCAGGGCCACGCCGGTCGCGGCGATGAGCACATTTCTTTTGTTCATGTGAGTCTCCTTGTTCCACTGGGCTAGCCGTCTGGGCCCGCCGGATTACTGGGGGGCTTTTGAGCCGACTTCCACGACCACCCGACCGACAGAGGACACCGTGAAGAAACTGTCCATGGTCTTGTCGAGGTCGGTAAAAGGAATGGGGCGGCTGATCTGGCCCAAGTGCCTGGGCTTGAGGTCAGTCGCCATTCGGTTCCAGAGATGGAACCGCTCGGGCATCTTCAGCTGGCGCGAGACATTGATCCCGAGGATGTCGATCGAGCGCAAGACCAGGGGAAGCACGGTGGTGTTCAGTTCAACGCCAACCATCCCGGCGACGGCGACCTTGCCGTGCGGCATGAGGTGGGCGGCCAGCCGGTCAAGCATGGCGCCTCCGACGTTGTCCAGCGCACCGGCGAAGGGGGGGGCGCTGACCAGGGAAGACTTCTCTTTCATGAACTCCTCCCGCGAGATGACGCGGGACGCTCCGATCGCACGCAGGTAGTCGGTTTGGTCCGCCTTGCCCGAAATGGCAACCACCTCATAGCCCTTGCCCGCCAGCATGTCGATGGCAAGGCTTCCGACCCCGCCGGTGGCGCCACTCACGGCCACCGGGCCATCGCCGGGCCGCAGTCCGGCCTTTTCGAACCGGTCCACGGCCAGGGCCGCAGTCAGGCCCGAGGTTCCCAATCCCATGGCCTCGTACAGCGAGAGGCCTTGGGGAAGTGGCACGATCCAGTCCGCGGGTACCCGCGCGTAGTCGGCATACGCGCCGTCGTGCAGAGTGCCCAGTTGGTAGTTGGTCACGATGACGGAGTCGCCTGACTTGAAGCGCGCGTCCTCAGAGCGGACCACAACGCCCGAGAGGTCCACACCGGTCACGCAGGGGCGGTCGGTGCGCACGTTCTTTCCCACCCCGCGGGCAGCCATCGCGTCTTTGTAGGTGATGGCCGAGTAGGCGGTGCGAATCAACACCGGTCCGGGGTCTATCTCATCGAGCGTGAGCTGCTCGAACTTGCAGACCGGTTTGCCATCAAGGGTGTGAACGCGAAAGGCTTTGAACTGTTCCATGGAGGGGGTTCGAGTTAACGAGGAATTCTTTGACGACGGTCGTCGCCCGTGAATTCGGATCTGTGGAAGGCATCGTTCGACAAGGGCGAATGGCCAAGGGCCGGCGTCACCGACCCGCGTGGGTTGATCGCCTCGGTTTCGCTGGGTTGCGCTCGGGCCCCGTCATACCCGCATGGTCTGCAATGCAGACGCACGGACGATGGCGCGGAGAGAATCTAGGGAACACCCTTGACTCGACCGAGGTGGCCAAAGTTAGGATCGTCACCATATTTCGGCCATAAGTCTGCATTGCAGACTCAATGGGGGCGTCAGCGCATCGCGTGGAACTGCCGTCCTCCTGCGGCCTATGACACAAGGAGCCCCACTTTGGATTTCGCTCTCAGCGACGACCAGCAGATGATGGTGGATGCAGCCCGGCGGCTGAATGAGAAATTCGTCCAGCCCTTGCTGGCGGCGCACGACCCTCTCAAGGCGTTGCCCAAGGACGCGGTCTTGAGCGTGTTGCAGAAAGCAGCCGACCTGGGACTCACGGCCGCACGTATTCCCGAGGAGGGCGGCGGCGCGGGCTTGAAGATGCTGGACTACGGGCTGATGGTCGAGCAGCTTCCGCCCAGCATCATGCTGATGGTGCAGCCGCATGAAGCCACGAGCACGCGCATTTATTTTGGCGGGTCGATCGAGCAGCGGGAAAGGCTGCTTCCCGACCTGATCGCCGGCCGCAAGGTGGCGGCCACCGGAAGTACCGAGCCTGACCATGGGTCCGATCCGCGCGGCATCAAGACCACGGCGACCGCAGACGGCGAAGGCCACGTGGTGCTCACTGGCCGGAAACAGTGGATCTCGAACGCGCCGGTCTGCGACCTGCTCTACGTGACGTGCCGTATGGCAGATCCCGCGGGAGGCTTCAAGATGGCCCGGGTGATCGTCGAGCGCGAAGAGAGTCCCTTCGAGACCCGGGAACTGGCCATGCATGGCCTTTGCCAGGCGCCGCTCGGAGAGGTGCTTTTCGACGCCACCCGAGTACCGGTGCACAACGTCTGTCCGGAGAGCGCGGATACCGCACGGCTGTTGACGATCACCTGGCTGGCTAACCGACCGGCAGTGGGTTTGATGGCGGTCGGTCTCGCCCAGCGCGCCCTGGACATGGCCCGCGACTATGCGGGGGTGCGTAAGCAGTTCGGCAAGCCGATCGGCGCCTTCCAGGCCATCCAGAACGACCTGGCCGATATCGAGACGCTGGTGGTCACGGCCCGCCTCACCTGTTACCACGCGCTCGCTGCAATTGACCGCGGGGAGCGGGCCAATGGCCTGTCCGCAATGGCCAAGCGCTATGCGGTCGATGCGTGTGACAAGGCAATCGCCATCGCGATGCGGGTGCATGGCGCAATGGGCTTGAGCCGCGAGCTGGGCCTGGAGCAACTGGCGCGCGATGTGCGGACCTTGACCATTCCCGATGGCACGCCGGGCATTCTTGCGTTGATCCAGGGCCGGGAACTCACGGGTATCGATCCCTTCCGTTGAGGTTTGCAGGGCCCAACGCGCGGCCAGGCGCTAGGGCGAGGGCCCCCGTACGAAGCCGGTGGGGTGCTCAAAGCCGATCTCCCGGGAGATCTGGGTCGCGGCAAGACGCACGCGCGGGACCACCTGGCGAACCACGTCGGCTGTCATCCGGTAGACCGGCATCGCGACCCCGACCGAGGCAATGACCTGTCCGGCATGGTCACGTATCGGGGCGGCTACACCGCCCATCTCCGGATGGTTTTCCCCGCGGGTCACGGCGTATCCCTCCTCGCGGGTGCGGGCCAGGATGCGTCTGAGTTCACTGACGTCGGTCACCGTTCTGGGCGTACGCTTGATGAGTCGCTCTGCCAGGATCCGATCGGCCATCTCGCCGTGGAACGCCAGGATCGAGCGGCCGGTCGCCGTGCACCATGAGGGACTCAGTTGCCCCAGCCGGGTCTGCACACTGATGGACTTGGGACTCATGACCTTGGCGACATAGACGATCTCGCCCGAAGGTTCGAGCACCGACAGATGCACGGTTTCTCCCGTTTCGGCCCGCAACCTCTCCAGGCCCGGTCTGGCCACGTCCACCAGATCGAAATCGCGCAACGCGCTTGAACCGATGCGCCATGCCTTGAGGGTCAGTGCATAGGATCCTGTCGGTCGCGAGTAGGTCGCGAAGCCCGTGTTGACCAGGGTGGAGACCATCCGGTGGACGGTGCCCTTGGGTCTGCCGGTGACCTGGACCAGGTCGGCAAGGGTCATCGGCCGCTCGCCGCGGCTCAGCGCCTCAAGCACCTCCAGAGTCCCCGCCGCAGCGGCAATGATCTGGTTTCTCGTGAGAGTGGCCATGGTCTGCATTGTAGACCGGGCTCATGCATTATCATGATTCGGTTGGTCCGACAGGCAGACCAACGGACCGATCGCCGATCAGAAGGGAATCCCGGTTTGTATTTCGATCTGGCAGACCTCAGGCTGTTCCTGCACCTCGCGGAGTGCAAGAACCTCACGCGCGGTGCGAGCGCCGCATCTCTGTCCCCCGCGGCTGCGAGCAGCCGGCTCAAGGCGCTCGAAAACCAGCTCAATGCCCGGCTTTTCTATCGGGACAGTCGTGGCCTGGTCCTCACGCACGCCGGCGAAATGCTTCAGGGTCATGCCCGGGCGATCCAGCGCCAGGTTGAACATGTGCGCAACGACTTTTCGGCCATGTCGGGCGAGACCTTCGGGCACTTCCGTATTTTTGCCAACACCACGCCGATTACCGAGTCTCTGCCTTCTGCCCTGGCTGTCTTCATGAGAGATCGTCCGAACGTGACGGTCGATATCCAGGAGCGCAATACCCGGGAGGTGGTCCGCGGCATCAGTGAAAGCGCGGCGGATGTGGGCGTGCTATCCGTCCCCAGCCCCTTCGATCCGGGCGAATTGCAAAGCCGCCGCTACAGCTGCGACCGCTTGGTGCTGGTCGTTCCGCAGGGGCATGCGCTGTCTCAGAATGACTCGGTGAGTTTCGAGGAGTCGATCGGACACCCGCACGTGGGGCTACGAGAGAGCACGCTCCAGGGTTACATGCTTGAGCGAGCGACTTTGCTCAATAAAAAACTCAGCATGCGTGTGCTTATGAGCAGCTACGAGACGATGTGCGGAATGATCGCTGCGGGCGTGGGGGTCGGCGTGCTTCCAGAGAGTTGTGCGCAGCGCTACATCCGCGCCGGCATGGCCCTGTGTGTGGTCAAGCTCTCGGATGCGTGGTCGGTGCGTGAGCGGCACATCCTCTATCGCGACCTGGATGCCTTGCCGCTTTGCGCGCGCGCCTTCGTCGATACGCTGATCGCCACGCAGCCGCCGCCCCTGGAGAGTTTTTCCTAAAGTCTGATCGAGCTCGCGGCACCGGAGGTCCAGTGGCCTCGGCGTTCGGCGCAGCCGAAGGAGGCGTTCGATGAATTCGGATTCAAGCGAACGCGAGTGCCTGAGACAATTTCAGTGCAGTACATCGCAGAGAGGGTTGATTCCGGCATGAAACCGACCACATTCCCCAACGGACAGCCCCCCAGCGGCCCACTGGCAGGCTACCGCGTGCTGGAATTGGGATCGACTGCAGCGGGCCCCTTTTGCACCCGCCTGCTTGCCGATTTTGGGGCTGAAGTCATCAAGGTCGAGGCGCAGGAGGGCGACACCATCCGGGAACTGGGTCAGAGTGTCAACGGGAAATCACTTTACGCCGCATCCATTTGCAGGAACAAGCAGATCATTGCGCTGAACCTGCGCCACGAGGAAGGCCGCAAGCTCCTTCGGAAGATCATTCCCTCCTTCGATATCGTCGTCGAGAATTTCCGCCCTGGAACGCTGGAGAAATGGGATCTTTCGTACGATCAACTCAATCGCCTGCGCCCGGGTCTGGTCCTCACCCGCGTGAGCGGTTTCGGGCAGACCGGCCCCTACAGCACCAAGCCAGGCTATGGCGTGATCGGCGAGGCCATGAGTGGCCTGCGCCACTTGATCGGCGATGCCGATCGTCCGCCCTCCAGGGTGGCCATGCCATTGACCGACTACATCACCGGACTCTATGCCGCCCTCGGGACCGTGATGGCCGTGCTGTCCCGAGAGCGCACGGGGGTGGGGCAGTGTGTAGATGCCAGCTTGCTCGAGTCGGCGTTCAGCTTCATGGAAGCCCACGTGCCCGCGTACGAGAAGACCGGAACGATCGGCATGCGTGCGGGTCCGCGCTTGCCCAATAGTGCGCCCAACACACTCTTTCCGACCCAGGACGGCACGCACATCCACATCGCCGCCCTCGCTGACGCTGTGTTTCGACGACTGGCCGTCGCCATGGACCGGCCGGAACTGGGGACCGATCCCCGCTTTGCGCTGCAGGTCAATCGCAATCAGCACGAGGGCGAGATCGAGGCCTTGATTACCGAGTGGACGCTGGCGCACGATGCGGCCACCTTGAAAACGAAACTGGATGCTGCCGAGGTTCCGGCCACCACGATCTACACCATCGCCGACATCTTCAAAGACCCGCACTTTCACGCCCGGGAGATGTTGGTGCGAACTGCCGACGATGACCTGGGCGAGGTGACCTTGACGGGGATCGTTCCCAAGCTCTCGCACACCCCCGGAAAAATCCGCTGGTCAGGACACCGGTTGGGGCAGGACACGCACTCCGTGCTGCGCGAGCTGGCCGGGCTGAATGACGACGAGATTGCCGAACTGGAGTCGCAAGGGGTCATCTCCTGTGACCCGCAGAGGAAAGACCCGTGAGCCCCGTGTTGTCCGGACTGCGGGTTCTCGAATTCGCCGCGATCGGCCCCGTTCCCTGGACTGCAATGCTGCTGGCAGACCTGGGGGCCAGTGTGGTGAGGATCGAGCGGCCAGGGTCTGTGGCGGAGCGAGACACGCTGGGCGCCGTACGTCGCGGTCGACTTCAAGTCGAACTGGACCTCAAATCGGCCAATGGGGTTGAAGCCGCCCTCCAGTTGATCGAGCAGGCAGATGTGCTGATCGAGGGACTGCGCCCTGGCGCCATGGAGCGGCTCGGGCTCGGGCCCGAACAGGCGCTCGCGCGAAACCCCCGCATCATCTACGGCCGCATGACCGGCTGGGGCCAACAAGGTCCCATGGCACAACAGGCGGGACACGACATCAACTACATCGCGCTTTCCGGTGCCCTGCATGCGATCGGACCCGCGCAGCGGCCAATCCCTCCCCTGAACCTGATCGGCGATTTTGGGGGTGGCGGCGCGTTCCTGATGATTGGTCTGTTGGCTGCACTCTGGCAGTCTCGCACCTCGGGCTGCGGGCAGGTCGTAGACGCCGCGATGGTGGATGGCTCTGCCGCACTGATGGCGATGATCTACAGCCGCATGCAACTGGGGCAATGGAAGGACCAGCGGGCCAGCAACCCCCTGGATGGCGGCGTGCCGTGGTACGACGTTTACCGTACGGCCGACGACCGGTTCATGGCGGTGGGTGCGCTGGAGCCGCAGTTTTACCGGGAGCTCCTGGAGCGGCTGGGCCTGGAGGACACCCTACCCAGCCGGGAAGACCCTCAGAACTGGCCCGTGATCCGACGTGAACTGGCGACCGTGTTTGCAAGCCGCAGCCGGGACGAGTGGTCCCAGCATTTCGCGGGCAGCGATGCCTGTGTGTCGCCCGTGCTCTCGCTCACAGAAGCGCCGAGCGACCCGCACCTGGTCGCGCGGGGAACATTTGCCAACTGGCAAGGCGCGCCGATGCCTGGGCCAGCGCCCCTCTTCGATGGCAAACGCCCCGACCTGGCACCGCCCTCAACCCAGCTGTCCGTGCAGGAAGCCCTCTCAGCCTGGTCTCGGCATCGTTGATCACATCCAGCGGGCGCCGCGCCGGAGCCCTCACCTAGGTCGCCGGGCGGGGAGGATGTCGTCCTTTAGGACGATCAGTCAGTGGGAGCCTCAGGTCAAAACCTTGAGCCCATGCTTCTCCACCACCGACAACAGCTTCAGCGCCATGCCGCTGGGGCGCTTGGTGCCCGCCTCCCACTTTTGTATCGTGGACTCGCTGGTATTCAGGAAGCGTGCGAATACAGGTTGGCTGACATGCGCGCTTTCGCGTATGCGCTTAATCTTTTTGGGCGCGAGTGCCTCCGGCACTGAGACACAAGAAGCATCGAAGCTGCGCGGTGGCTGATGTAGCCCCGGTGCGTCTGCGGAGCGCTTAGCGTAACGCGTCGCCCAGACGTAGCCAGCCGCTCTTGAGGACTTGCGCCCGCAGGCCACCTCGGCCTTCAAACGCCTCCTGAAATCCAGGCTGCTGGCTAAGCTGCGATGGGCGCGGGCACGGCGTACACAGTTCGACGCCGAAGCACTCGACCTCTCCCACCCAAAAGCGATGGCCAACCAATCCATTCAGGTCAGGTGCCGACAGACCACGTAGCAGCACGTTACGCCGCGTCTGGGCCATCGTGAACGCGGGCAGGCCCGCAGCTTCCTGCCACTCGTTGGCAGTGAAGATGCCGTCTTCTGTGATCAGGCTCAGGTGGCGGATCTTAGGTGGTTGTGTATCCGAGTAGGCGCCGTGACCCGTGGTGTAGCGGTCGCCTTCAATCCCTTGATTCGCAATCACTCGAAGCAGGTCAGCCTGGCGCATGGCCTGGCCCGCAGTGTCGCACCAGTACAAGGCACTGATCTGAGCCAATGGTTTGTTCATGCCTTCAGTCGAGCTTGAGCCCCGTATCGGTCGCGAGCTTGAGGTACTGCGGCAACTCGCGGCTGATCACCGTCGTCAGATCAGCCACTGATCCCGGCAGAGGATCAATGCGGTAGCTCTTAAGCCGCTCGATCACCTGCGCAGAGGCCAGCGATGCGTTCAGTTGGGCGTTGAGCCAGGTGACCAAATCGGGGGGCATACGCGCCGGGCCAACCAGGGCGAACCACAAGCCCATATGCACATCCTTGAAGCCGGCCTCCACGAAAGTGGGCACCTCGGGCAGTTCAGCTGCCCGTTGCGTCCCCGTCCAGGCCAGTGGAACCAGCTTCCCCGAGCGGATATGCGGCAAGGCGGTGCTGATGCCCATCACATTGACCGGAATCACCCCGGCCAGCGTGTCCGTGGTGCCCTGCCCGGAATCCTTGTAAGCCACATGGTTGAGTTCAATGCCGGCATTGCGCTTGAACAGTTCGACCGTCAGGTGAGCCGCAGAGCCGATCAGCGGCGATGTGTAGTTCAACGGCGTGGCGCTGGCCTTGGCCTTGGCCACGAGGTCCGCGATATTTCGGATGCCACTGGCCGTCGAGGCAACCAGCAAGTTGTCGCCGCGGCCGACCATGCCAATAAGGGTGAAGTCGCCAGGGACCTTGTAGGGCACGCTGCGGTAAAGAGCCGGCGTGATGATGAAGTTGTTGGCAGTCAGCATCAGCGTGTAGCCGTCGGCGCTGGCCTTGGCGGTGGCGTCTGTTCCGATGATGCCGCCGGCTCCGGGGCGGTTGTCGACCACCCAGCTCTGGCCGGTGCGCCGGCTCATATCTTCGGCAATCACCCGGGCCACCGGATCGGTCAGGCTGCCCGTCGCCGCCGGCACGATCACCCGGACCACCCGCTGCGGATAGCCGCCGGGACCCGTCTGGGCCGCGCCCCACAACGGCGCAATCAGCAGCGCCGCCAACACAACACGTTTTCTGATACCGATGGACATGAGACTTTCCTTCCTGCAACTTGCGCTCTGGGACTGGGGTGACCCCCGCAAGGTTAGGGGCTTCAGGCCGCGCCCGATAGCTTAAAAATTCGCGCAGGGTGATGCAAAAAATGCAGCACCCAGGGTTCTAGCTGGCTTGGTGTTGGCGCTGCTGCAGTTGTTCGACTGCCAGCTGGCAAAACCGCTCGATGGCCGGCGGCATGCTGCGACCGCTGCGCACATAGATGCCCAGCAGAGAGGGCATGGCTTTTTTCACTGGCAGGTGGACCAGCGTACCTTGCCGCAGCTCCTCTTCGATGCCCAGCCGGTTGACAAAGGCCACGCCTCGTCCCTGGCGGGCCATCTGCTTCATCAGCTCGAAGGAGCTGGTCTGCATGATGACCTGCAGCGGGGCGCGGCAGGCGCGCAGCAAGGGCTCGAGCGCTTCGTAGATCGAAATTTCCGGCGAGGGCAGCACCAGCGGGTACTGCGCGCATTGGGTGAAAGTCACCGCCTCGCGACAAGCCAAAGGGTGATCGGGCGGAACGACTGCGCCGATGGCGAACGGTGCCACCGCCAGCTGTCGCAACCCGCTGTTGCGTTGGTAGAGGAAGCTGATGGCCAAATCGGCTGAGCCGCTTTCCACTTCTTCTGCCGCCCTGCGTGAACCGGCGATGCGCACTGACGTGCTGACATTGGGATGCTGCCGTCCCATCTGCTCCAGGATGGCCGGAACGAATGCATGGGTCAGCGCTTCGACCGTGATCAGGTCAACATGGCCCGTCTTGAGGCCTTGCAGAGCTTCGAGTTCAATGCTCATGCGCTGCGCGTCCTGCAGCACATGAATCACATGGCGCGCCAGCACCTCGCCAGTCGGGGTCAGACGCAGGCCTGCGGTCAGGCGTTCAAACAGCGGCGCGCCAATCTGGCTCTCGAGCTCGAGCAGCTGCCGGTTGAGCGCCGATGAGGACAAGTGCAGCTGCCGCGCCGCCTGCCGGATCGACCCGCAGCGGCGTATGGTGTCAAAGTGGACCAGGGCTTTTGCGTGGATTCGTTGTGCCATCGAGACTGTCCCAGTGGAGCGCGGGACGCTGGTGAAAAACGAGCCACCTTTTGCAGTGAGCGATGACGTTGTACTGGCGGAGGCCCTCATCGGCTGGTGTTTCAGACCAGCAGCAGAAAGCCGTTGAGGGTCGCCAGGCTACCCAAGATTCCGAGGATCAAGGCGCCACCAAACAGCATTGGGGTCCCTGCGATGATCGCCACTGAAGTGAGGACGATCGCAATCTGCAGCAGAGCCTCCGCGTAGTCGAACCAGGGGTCGCGCTGCATGGCCACATCACGCTCGTGCTCATGCATCCGGGCCCGGGCCATCAATTCCTTCTTGCCTTCTCCCGTATCGGGCTCGGACTCATAGCGTTTGATGTTGCGCTCGTAGTCGGCCAGCCGCTCCTCCATGTAGGCGCGGGTTGGCGCTGGTAACTGGGGGTGCGTGAGCTGAGCCCGCAGGCCATCGGCCGCGATCTTGTACTCGGTCTGGCGAATGTTCTTGGCCTGATAAAAGGCGTAGGCGTTGGCCGCCAGCAGGTTGTGGTGGGACGCGTCCTTGGCCGCGTTCCCTCCGCCTAGACTGGCCACGGCCAGGATCATGGCCAGAAGGGACACCAGCATCGCAGCACGCCGGTGTGCGGGATCTTTGGGTTCCTCGGGGAGTTCGATGTCATCGACGGCACTCATCGCTGTCTCCTTATCTTGTTGCGGGCGGCGCCCCAAAAGCCCTGAATTTAACGGTTTTGCTCAGCATATCGGGTCGCCCGCCGGCTGACTTTGGCCCCCTTCAATCGACCTTCGCGCCCGAATCCTTGACGATCTTTCCCCACTTGACGGCCTCGGCGCGCATGAAGCTGCCGAACTGCTCGGGCGGGCCACCGACGATCTGCATGCCCAGGCCCTTGAGCTTTTCCTGCACGTCGGGCTGCTGCAGCGCCTTGCCGACGTCGGCATTGACGCGCGCCACGATCTCCCGAGGCGTGCCGCTGGGCGCCAGCAGGCCGAACCACTGCAGTGCCTCGAAGCCGGGCAGGCCCGATGCGGCCACAGTGGGCAGCTGTGGCGCCACCGGCGAGGGCCTGGCATCGGTGACCGCCAGTGCGTTGAGCTTGCCCCCCTGCACCTGTGGCAGGAAGGCGACCGCAGTGCCAAAAGCCATCTGCACGCGGCCCGCCACCAGGTCCAGTGTCATCGGCGTGTCGCCCTTGTAGGGGACGTGCTGCAGGTCGATGCCGGCCACCGATTTGAAATACTCGGCCGTCAGATGCGACACGCTGCCGTTGCCGGTGGAGCCGAACATCATCGAGCCCGGCTTGGCCTTGGCCAGCGCCACGAACTCGGCCACCGACTTGGCGGGCACCGAAGGATGCACCACCATCAGGATGGTGGCCGTGCCCAGTAAGGACACGGGGGCGAAGTCCTTGACCGGGTCGTAGGCCAGCTTGGGATACAAGGCTGGCGCGATGGCGTGCGTGCTGCTGGTGCCCAGCAGGAAGGTGTAGCCGTCGGGCGCCGACTTGGCCGCCACGTCGGAGCCGCTGGTACCACCGGCGCCCGCGCGGTTATCGACCACCACGGGCTGCCCCAGCGACTGCGACAGTTTGTCGGCCAGCAGGCGACCGACGATGTCGGTGGAGCCACCGGCCGGGAAGGGCACGACGATCCGGATCGGCTTGGCGGGCCAGGCCTGGGCGACAGCGGCGCCAGTGGCCAGCATGAGAGATGCCGCCATGACGACGGCGCGGCGGGAGAGGGGCAGCATAAAGACTCCTGGGACAGCGGTAACGCTCAGGCCGCAGTCAGCGCGGCGCTGGACTGCGTGGAAACCGGGGCGGCGCCGAGCAGCGCCTGGGCGATCTGCTGCGCGGTGTTGAGTGAATCGGTCAGGCCCAGGTGGCCGTGACCGCAGGCCAGCCACAGGCCCGGATGGCCCTGTGCCGCCCCAACCACTGGCACCGAGTCGGGCATGCACGGACGATGGCCCATCCAGGTGCGGGTGGGTAGGTGCTCGAGTCCCTTGAAGGTGTCGCGCGCGATGCGGCCCAGCAAGGCAGCGCGCCGCTCGTCGGGCGGGGCCACCAGCCCGCCGATTTCGACCGTGCCGCCGACGCGCAGGCCCTCTTCCATCGGGGTGACGAACACCTTGCGGTCGGCCAGGATGACGGTGCGCGACACCACGTCGCGCGCGCCCTCAAATTGCAGGTGGTAGCCTCGTTGGCTCTCCAGCGCCAGGTGCACGCCCAGCGGCGACAGCAGCGTCTTGGACCACGCACCGGCCGCCACCACCACATGGTCAAACGGCGACGCCGTAGGGCCCTGCAGCCGCCAGCGGCCACCTTCGGGCAGCAGGCCAGTGACGCCGGCGCGCACGATGCGCCCTCCGGCGCTGGCGTAGGCGCTGGCCATGGCCTGCACGTAGCGCAGTGGATTGAGGATGGTGGCGTGGTCCGGCAGAAACATGCCGACCTGGTAGCGCGCCGCGATGCCGGGCTCCAGCGCCTCGATGCCGCCACGGTCCAGCGGTTCGGCCTTGAAGCCGTAGGACTCGCGCAGCCGCCAGCCGCCGGCGTCCTTGGCCAGTGCCGCAGCGTCGGGGTACAGATGCAGATGGCCCTGGCGCAAGAACAGCTCGGGCACGCCCAGCTCGCGGGTCATGGCCTCGTGCGCCTGGAGCGCGCCGGTGTGGATCGCGTGCAGTTTCGTGGCGGCGGCCTGCACTGCCGCGGGCCGTGCCGATGCGACGAAGCGCAGCAGCCAGGGCAGTGCATGCGGCAGGTAGCGCAGGGGCAGGTACAGCGGGCTCTCGTCGTCGAACAGCATGCCGGGCACCGAGGCCAGTACGCCCGGCATGGCCAGCGGCGCGACCGACGCGGGGCTGACCGCGCCCGAGTTGCCGGCGCTGCAGCCCGACCCAGGCTCGCCCCGGTCGATCAGCGTGACATCGGCACCGCGCTTGCGCAGTGCCAGCGCAGTGCTGGTGCCGACGATGCCGGCGCCGATCACGGCGATGCGCAGTGGCTCTTGCATCACGACCCCTTGGCGCGCTTGTCGGAGACGATGCGGCCGTTCTTGAGCACCAGCTGCAGACGGCGCACGTTGTTGATGTCCTCGAGCGGGTTGGAGCTCACCACGATGAGGTCGGCGATCTTGCCCTTCTCGACCGTGCCCAGCTGGTCGCCCATGCCGCAGATGGCCGCGCCATTGCGCGTGGCCGCCACCAGCGCCTGCCAGGGCGTGGCGCCATCGCGCACCCACAGACCGAGCTCGAGCAGCGCGGCGTCTTTCAGAGGGCGGATGTCCGAGCCTAGCGCCATCTTCACGCCGGCTTTCAGTGCCTTGAGGAAGCCGTGCTGGTGCACCTCGGAGGCCGCGTCGGCGCGGCAGCACAGGGAGGCGGCGAGGTTGCGGTTCTTCACCCAGCGCTTTTCCCAGTCGTTGCTGGCCTGGCCGGGGGTCAGGTGGCTGATGGACAGCGTGGGCACGTACCAGGTGTCGTGCTTGAGGAACAGCTCAATGCACTCGTCGTCGAGGATGTAGCCGTGCTCGATGCTGTGCGCGCCAGCCATGATGGCGGCCTTGACTGCATCGGGGTTGGTGGCATGCGCCATCACCTTGAACTCGCGCAGCTTGCAGATCTCGAATGCGGCCTTCAGCTCGTCGGGTAGCAGGAAGGAATGGCGGTGCAGATCCCATGCCGGGCCCATGATGCCGCCCGACAGGTTCATCTTGATGTGATCGACGCCGTTCTTGATCTGCTCGCGGATGGCCGTCACCCAGCCATAGGGGCCGTCGACTTCGAGCGCATGGCCCGAGGTGAGGAAGTGGCCGCCGGTGGTGGTGAGGAAGTGGCCGGCTGCGAACAGGTGCGGTCCCAAGTGCTGGCCGGAGTCGAAAGCGCGCTTCCAGGCCACATCCATGTAGTGGTGTGCACCGGCGCAGCGCAGACCCACGATGCCTGACTCCAGTAGCGCCTGCTGCAGCTTGTGGCCAAACAGCGTGACCTGCTCGGCCAGCGGCATGTCGGCCAGCGAGGGAAAGTAGTCAGGGTGGATGTGCACGTCCCACAGGCCGGGCAAGAGGTACGCGCCCTTGAGGTCGATCACCTCGGCGTCGCCAACGGCAGGCGCGCTGCCGGCCGGGAAGATGTCGTGGATCTTGCCGTCCTGCAGCAGGACGGCGCAGTCGGCTTGGGGCTGCGGATCGACGCAGTCGATCAGCGTGGCGTGGGTGAGCAGGGTTCGCATCGAGGTTGCGCCGGTACGCGTCACTCGGCCACGATGCCGACCTTGGCCGCCAGGTCCTTCCACTTGGCCCCTTCGGCCTGCACGAAGCGGCCGAACTCCTCGGGCGACTGCGGGAACGGCACGATGCCACGGTCGTTGAAGGCCTTGGCCAGGTCGGTGCCCGTGAGCAGGGCCACCACTTCGCTGTTGACGCGGTCGATCACGGCACGCGGTGTCCTGGCCGGTGCCAGCAGGCCGAACCAGGTGCCGCCCGAAAACGCGGGCAGGCCGGCTTCGGCAAAGGTGGGCACTTGCGGCGCGCTGGGCAGGCGCTGGCGCGAAGCCACGGCCAGGGCGCGCAGCTTGCCGCCCCGCACATGTTCGAGCACCGCGGGCGGCGTGTCGAAGCTGTACTGAACCTGGCCGCCGATCAGGTCGACCATCGAGGGCCCGCTGCCCTTGTACGGCACGTGCACGCCCCGCGTACCGGTGAGCGACTTGAACAGCTCGCCAGCCAGATGGTTGGAGGTGTTGTTGCCGAACGAGGAGTAGTTGAGCTTTTCGCCGTTGGCCCTGGCGTAGGCGATGAACTCCTCCAGCGTGTTGGCAGGCACCGCGGGGTTGACCACCAGGAAGAACGGCACCTGACCGACACCCGTGATGGGCACCAGGTCGCGCACCGGGTCGTAGGGCATGGTCTTCATGGTGATGGGCGCGATGGACACTTCGGGCGACGCGGCCAGCAGCAGCGTGTAGCCATCGGGGTCGGACCGCACCACCGAGTTGGCGCCCAGCGTGCCGCCGGCGCCGGCACGATTCTCCACCACAACCTGCTGCCCCAGGCGGGCGCCCAGTTGCTGGGCCAGCAGGCGGCCGGCCACATCGGTGCTCCCGCCGGGCGGGTAGGCGATGACGATGCGCACCGGACGCGCGGGCCAGGCCGGCGTCTGGGCAACGGCGAAACCGTGCACCAGGGCAGCGGCGGAACTGATCAGAAAGGGACGGCGTTGCATGGAGTTCTCCTCGGGACAGGGATCCGACGACAAGCCGGTCCATTCTATGGACCTACGGTATCGCGATTCAATACACTAAGATTGCATTGCAATAACTGGGAGAAATTTCCTTGACCCGATCGCTCATGCTCGCAGCAGCCCAGACCGGCAGCGTGGAAGATGGTGACCTGCGCACCATCGAAGCCGCGGCCCACGCCATGCTCGACGAGGCCGCGCGCCGGCAGGTGCGGCTGCTCACCTTCGGCGAGCTGTTTCTCACGCCCTTCTTCGCCAACCAGCTGGTGGAGGACTTCGACCGCTGGTTCCTGCACGACGCCCACCCGGTGCTACTGGGCCTGCGCGAGAAGGCGCGCCGTCACGGCATCGCGCTGGTGCTGCCCTTTGCCGAGAAGGCCCGAGACGGCTACTACAACAGCGCCTTCGTCTACGACACCGACGGCCGCGAGGCGGGCCGCTACCGCAAGACCCATATCCCGGCCTACTTCCCCAGCGAGGGGCCGGGGGGCACTGGCAGCTTCGAGAAGTTCTACTTCACGCCCGGCGCCAAGCTGGAGGCCTATGAGGTGGCCGGCACACGCATCGGTGTGCAGATCTGCAATGACCGGCTGTACCCCGAAGCGTCGCGGGCCCTGGCCATGCAGGGCGCTGAGATCATCGTGATGCCGATCGCTTATTCGACCTACGCCGACCCGGCCCAGCGCACCTCGATCTGGGAGGTCCCGCTGCGGGCGCGAGCCTACGAGAACGGCGTGTTCGTGCTGGCCTGCAACCGTGTTGGCACCGAGGGGGCGCGGCACCACCTGGGCCGCAGCATGGTGGTCGACCCGCGCGGCATGCTGGTGAAGGAGGCGGGCACCGAGGCGCCCGAGCTGCTCACCGTCGAGGTCGATCTGGACGCGGTGACGTCGGCGCGCAAGAAGTTTCCGTGGTGGCGCGACCGCCGCCCCGACCTGTACGGATCGCTGGTCACCGGCGACTGACAGGCGATGGCCAGTGCAACGCCCGCCAGGGCCCGCCGCGGTGCGGTGGATGCCGACAGCCCGCTCTATATGAGCTCGCTGGCCAAGTGCTTCCAGGTGCTGGAGGCGCTGAACACCGCTGGCCGCGCGGTCGGCCTGACCGAGCTGGCCCAGCTGGCTGGCCTGGACCGCAGCGGCGTGCAGCGCATCACCCACACGCTGCGGGTGCTGGGTTACTTGCGGCAAGACCCGGCGAGCAAGGCGTTCCGCCTGTCGGGGCGGATGCTCGAGTTCGGCCACACCGTGCTGGCCACTCACGCTGTGCGCGGGCATGCGCAGCCCCATCTGGAAGCCCTGAACAAGCGCACCGGCGAAACGGTGAATCTGATGGAGCTGGAGGGCGATGAGATCGTCTACGTTGCGCGCTTTCCCAGCCTGCACGCGGTGAGCGTCGATCTGCACGTCGGCTCGCGCCTGCCCGCGTTCTGCACCGCTGCCGGCCGCGCCATCCTGTCGCATATGGACTCCGCCGAGGCGCTGGCTCGCCTGAAGGGTGCGCGCCGCGTGGCGATGACAAAGCTCACCATCACCGACCTGCCGGGCCTGCGCAAGGCCTTGCAGGACGCGCGCGAACGGGGCTATGCGCTGAACGACCAGGAAGCTTTCGTCGGCGATATCTCAGTGGCAGCGCCGCTACTGGATCCGTCGGGCCGTCCGCTGGCTGCGGTCAACATCGCCGTGCCCTCGCCACGCTGGCAGCGCGAGGAGGTGCTGGCGCGGCTGGTGCCCGCGCTGCTCAAGACGGCGGCCGCCATCGGGCGGGATCTTCGGTCTGTGTAGCGGTCCGAGTGCACCCGGTGGCATCTGACCCATGGATCAAGCCACGGCGCTGTTCAAAAACCCGGTCACCAGATCATTGAAGCGCCGAGGCCGCTCGTAGTAGGCCAGGTGGCCAGCGCCCTTGAAGAGTTCGAGCCTGGCCTTGGGAAACAGCCCCGCCACCTCGGTCAATTCCGCGGCGGAAAAAAGAGGATCCTCAGTCCCGCCCACCACCAGCACCGGGAAGTCCATGCTGGCGGCCTGCGCCGCGGTGACAGGCCGGCATTGAAACACCGGAAAAACGGCTGGCGTTGGCGGTCCGCCGGCGATAGCCATGATCTCGGCATACAAAAAGGTCAGCGCCGGAAAGTCCAGGTGCATGGCCTGACCCACCGGCCCGTACGGATGGTAGGCGGTTGCAAAGCGCTCCTTTTCTCCTGGGCTGCGCACCCGCGGGACGCCAGGGGGTAGGGTGGACTCCTGGCTGTCCACCTGCCTGTAGCGGGCCTGCATGCGCTCACGCCTGAGTCGCCATCCCTCGTCGATCTGGGCGGTGCTCACCGTACCCGGTCCGCAGCACAGGATCAGGCTTTGCACCCGTTGACCGTGCTCGGCCGCAAAGTGCATCGCCACGGCAGTGCCGAGCGACGCGCCCATCAAGTGAACTTTCTCGCTGCCCATCCCCACATGCTCGAGGAGGGCCTGCAGGTCCCGCACATGGGCATGTCCATCTGCAGGATCGAGGGTGCCCAGGGCACGTGAGTTTCCGTAACCGCGCAGGTCGTAGATCAGGCAGCTAAATCGATGGCGCAACTCTGCTACCTGCTGCCACCAGGACAGGTGCGTTCCGCTGGCGCCGTGAATCAAGACCAACGGCGGACCGTCCCCGTGCAGCTCGTAGTAAATCTGTGAGTCGGCCGTGGTCAAGATGCTCATGGGAGTCCCTCCACCGGGCTGCAGGGGCCCGGGCTGCGCTCATTGGCTCATGGTGGCCAGGATGTTGCGACCGGTGCGCTCGATGTGGTCGGCCAGCAGCTTGCATGCCTGATCGGCGTTTCGCGCCAGGGTCGCTTCGGTGATCAGGCGGTGTTCGCTGGCCACGTCCCGGTCCACATTGTGGCGGGTGAAAAAAATGCGGCGATAGCGGTCCTGGATCTTGTTGAGGTGCTGACAGAACTGCAGCAGGATGGGGGACTGACACGGCTCGGTCAGCGCCGAGTGGAAGGCTTCGTGCCATGCCTCCCACTGCTCGGTTTCCTCGCCCGAAATGCGCTCAGACTCCAGTTTGGCCAGGCGGTGGTGCGCTGCCAGCAACTTCGCTTCCCAGGCGTCGCCCCCGAGAGAGATGGCCAGCCTGAGTGCCTGGCCCTCGAGCAGCACCCGCAGACGGAGGGTCTCTTCGAGCTCGACCCGCGTCGCCGAGGCCACCCGATAGCCCTTCTGGCTTTCGGCCACCATCAGGCCTTCACTGACCAGCCGCGTCACGGCCTCACGGATTGGACTCCAGCTCACGCCAAAGGCCTGGCGTATGTCTTCCAGGCGGATCTTGGCGCCGGGCAGGTACCTGCCGGCCATCACGTCTTCCCGAAGGCGCTGCGCAATGGACTGCGCCAGGGTCACGCCTGCAGGTGAATTGGGAGTGGGGTCAGGCAATGGCATCTACGCAAAACTCGTCGGCTGGCAGCCAGCAGCTGCCGCGCGTTCTCACAGGCCGTTGTGGCTGCCGTCGCAATAAGGCACCTTGCCGCTGTGCTTGCAGCCGCACAGCATCACGGTCTGGTCTTTCTGCTGCGTCCACACCACCGGCTTCATTCCGGATTTGGAGGAGGTGTGGGAGCCATCACAAAAGGGCTGTTGCTTGGACAAGCCACAGGAGCACCAGGCATAGCGATAGCCCTCCAGCAGCTCAACCTTGTAGGGCGCCTTCTGGGCGACGACCGGTTCTTCCTTCATCGTGATTCCTTCCGGATTATCGTTAAACAGGTTGACAAACGCTAAAACAGATATTTAAAGTTATTTGATCGTAACAACGTTAAATCGTCAAGAGGTGGTCGCGATGAGAGCTGCTGTCGAAGTCAATGCCAATGCCAACGAGGTGGCGTTCATGGACACGCGCACCATGGCCTGGGAAGACACCGAGTGGCCCGGTGTGCAGCGCAAGGTGCTGGAGTTCGTGAACCATCCGAAGATGGGCCGTGAAACGTCCATCCTCAAGTTCGCTGCGGGCGCTTCCTGGCCCACCACCCAGTGGGCTGAGCGCGTGGATTTCTTCGTCGTCGAAGGCGCCTGCAGCGACGAGCACGGCAGTTACGGCAAGCACACCTTTGTGCGCCAGCCTCCCGGCACCACACACACTCTGCGCAGCGATGCCGGCTGCACGCTTTATGTGAAGTGGCGATTGCCCATCAACAAGGACGCCACGCGCATCGTCATCGACGCCATGTCCGCCCAGTGGGGCGAGTTCCCTCACCGGGGGGCCGATGTGCTGCACCTGTACCCCAACAAGGATGGCATCGAGACTGGCCGCATTGGTCATGTGCACATCAACCGCAAACTGCCCTCGCACGACCACTCCATCGGCGAGGAGACTTTGGTGCTCGAGGGCGTTCTCAAGGACCAGTTCGCCAGCTACGAAGCCGGCACCTGGTTTCGCATGCCTTGCGGCGTCGCGCACGCCCCTTACACCGAAGACCTGCGCTGCAAGATGCTCATTCGCGAAGGTGACCTGGTCTGGTGACTACGCGCGTGCCCTGATCCGTTCCTAACCCAACACAAGGAGACAAGCCCATGAAATCCGCCCTGACCTCCGGCAAACGTGGACTGCTGCGCACCCTGTGCGCGCTGGCCATGGGCGCCACTTTGGCGCTGCCATCGCAAGCCAGCGAATTCACGATGAAGATCGGATTTGCCACCATGAACGACATCCAGCACCAGTGGGGCACCTGGATGAAGGAGGCGATCGAGTCGGGCTCCAAGGGGCGGATTACGGTGCAACTGTTCCCGCGTAATCAGCTGGGCACGATTGCCAGCCAGATCGAGGGCCTGCAGCTGGGTACCGTGGAGGCCTTCACCGCGCCCGCCGACTTTTTTGCCGGCGTCGATCCGCGGTTTGGGACCTTCAGCATCCCGGTGCTGTTCAAGGACATGGTCCATGCCGAAAAGACCTTGCTCGACGCGGACATGAACAAGGAGATTCTCGCGCTCGGTGCCAACCGGAACATGCAGGTGATCTCCGTCTACACCTTCGCTTTTGCCAATTACTTCGGCAAGCAGCCGATCCGCTCGCTCGATGACATCAAGGGCAAGAAGTTCCGCGTCAATGCCACGCCGGCCGAGCGCGCCAAGATGCGTCAGCTCGGCGGTACCGCCGTGCCCATGGACCTGTCGGAGGTGATCCCCGGGCTGCAGCAGGGCGTGATCGACGGCACCCAAAGCGCCACGGCGGTGTACGTGAACATGAAATTCAACGAGATCAACAAGTCTCTGACCGAGTCCAACGACACCATGGTGGTGTCTGTGGGGGTGATCAGCCGCGCTTTCCTCAACCGCCTGCCGCCCGATCTGCGCCAGCTGGTCATCGATGAAGGAAACAAGGTCCAGGCGCGCATGATGGTCCGTTCACGCCAGATCGATGAAGAGTCGCGCAAGCGGTGGTCCGACGCGGGCGGCGAGTGGTTGCGTTTTTCTGCGGCTGATCAGGCACGCATGCGTAGCCTTTTGGCCGGCATCGGCGAAGAGGTGACCAAAGACAACCCGCAGACCAACGCGTTCTACAAGCGCCTGCTGGCCACCAGCCAGAAGCACTGAGCCGCGTCGGATGAGTGCAGATCCATCGCAGCGCCTGCCCGCCACGGGGCAGGACGATGCGCCCGCGGCGGGCCAGGGCAAGCAGGACTTGCGCTGGCTGTACATCGTCCTGGGCATCGTCATGGTCGGCGGCGTTGCGCTCAACCTGGCCAACGTGATCGGCCGCTACGCCTTGGGCAAGCCCATCTTCTGGGCGGAGGAAGTCCTCGTGGGCATGGTGATCTGGGGCGTCTTTTTTGGCGCTGCGGTCGTCTCCTGGCGGGGGGATCACCTCAACATGGATCTGTTTTATGCCCGGCTGGGCCGGCGCAGCCTGCTGGCCATCAACCTGCTGATTGCCTGCGTCATGGTGGGCATCTGCCTGTTCGTGGCCCGCCAGTCCTGGAGCATCGTGGTCATGTTCTACGAGACCGGCGCGGTCAGTGCGGGCGCGCAGATTCCGAAGGTGATTCCACACGCCGCCCTGCTGGTCGGCTTTCTTTTCTCGGCCCTGGCGGTTTTGGTGCGGTGGCGGCGCTGGCTGTTTGAGCGCAACGGGAGCAACGGATGACGCTCTTGCTGGGTTTGTTGCCCTTGGCCTTGCTGGCGTTGGGTTTTCCATTTTTTCTGATCCTACTGACCTCTGCCACGGTCTTTTTGCTGGTCAGCGGCTCGGTGCCGCCCACGGCCCTGCATCAGGTGATGTTCAGCAGCATCGACAAGTTCGCCCTGCTGGCGGTGCCTTTCTTCATCTTTGCCGGCGATCTGATAGGCCGGGGCGGCGTCTCACGTCGCCTGGTGCGCTGGGTGATGTCGATGATGGGCAGCATGCGCGGTGGCCTGCCGATGACGGCGCTGGGCACGACGGCTGTCTTCAGCGCGGTCTCTGGCTCGACGGCAGCGACCGTGGCCGCTGTCGGCAGCCTCACCTACGACCGCATGCGGCAGGCCGGCTACTCGCCCCGGTTTGCGTCGGGCCTGCTGGTGTCCAGTGCCGCCATCGACAACCTGATTCCACCGTCCATCGGCTTCATTCTCTATGGCATCTCAGCCGAGACCTCCATCGTCAAACTCTTCGCAGCCGGTTTTTTGCCCGGGCTGGTGATGGCCGCGTTCCTGTCGCTGACGATCTGGTGGTACGTTCGCAAGGGCATCGAGGGGCGGGGCGATCCTTTCAGCTGGGCCGAGTTCTGGGCCGCCACCCGCGATGGCGTCTGGTCGATCGGCGCACCGGTGGCCGTGCTCGGCGGCATCTATGCCGGCGTCTTCTCGCCCACTGAGGCTGCAGGCATTGCCTGCGTCTATGCCATGGTGGTGGTGGGCCTGGTCTACCGCGAGATGGGATGGAAGGACATCCTGGAGTCGGCAGGGCGCTCGCTGGTGCTGACGGCCCAGGTCTTCATCATCATCGCGGCCGCGGGGGTGTTCTCCTGGCTGCTGACCATCAACGGCGTGCCCCAAAAGCTGGTGGGCTGGGTGATCGACCTCAAGGTCGAGGCCTGGGTCTTCCTGCTGGCCATCAACTTGTTCCTGCTGGTGGTGGGCATGTTCCTGGACACGGCGTCCTCCATCCTGGTGCTGACCCCCTTGCTGGCGCCCGTCGCCAAGGAGCTGGGGATTGATCCGGTGCACTTTGGCGTCATCGTGGTGATGAACCTCAGCCTGGGCACCTTCACCCCACCGTTTGGCATCAATCTGTTTGTGGGGCAGGCCGTGTTCAAGCTGCCGCTGTCGGTGCTTTACCCTGGCGTGCTTCCCTTCATTGTCTCGAGCCTGGGCGCACTGGCGGTGGTGACCTATGTTCCTGCGATCTCGCTTTACATCCTTAGGTTCCTATGACCCAGGCCCCGCCCGATCCCGCCGAGGGCTACCGCCGCTTGCAGCCCGCGTGTGCCTGCTGTCCGGTGGACATCCATGCGCACTGGTTCCCCCAGGTCTGGCTCGACGCCTTGCACGACCGGGGCCTGGCCCATGGCCTGCAGTGGGAGAACGATCCCAAGGGGCCACGCTTTTGGCATGGCCATTTGTCGACGGGACCGGTCGGGCCACGCTTCATCGATCTGCAGGAACGCCTCGAGGTCATGAAGACCCAAGGCGTGAGTGCACAGGTGCTTTCGCTGTCGCAGCCCATGGTTTATTGGGCAGGTCGCGAAGACGGTTATGCGCTGGCCAGCCTCTACAACGACTGCCTCGCCCAGGCCCATGAGGCCCACCCGGAGCACTTTTTTGGTTTGGCGACTTTGCCGCTGCAGGCCATCGACTTGAGCCTGCGAGAGATCGACAGGCTCGCCACGCTTTCAGGCATGCGCGGCGTCTGCATTTCCACCCACGTGCTCGGACGCGACCTCTCCGATCCCGCGCTGTTTCCGGTCTACGAGCGCCTGCAGGCCCTGGGTCTGCCAGTGTTTCTGCATCCGACCTTCGTGCTGGCCCCCGAGCGCCTGAAGGACCATTACCTGACCAACCTGCTGGGCAATCCCTTTGAAACCGCCGTGGCTGCCGCCCACCTGATCTTCGGGCAGGTGCTGGACCGTTTCCCGCAGCTGGAGTTCGTATTGCCGCATGCCGGCGGTGCTTTCCCTTATCTGGTGGGCCGTCTGCGGCGCGGCTGGGAAAAGCGCCCGGACCTGGCCAGGGTCTCGCAATCGCCCGAGTCCTACCTGCGCCGCTTTTATTACGACACCATCGGCTACAGCGAGCCGGTGCTGGACTTCCTGATGCAGCATGTCGGCAGCGACCGAATCCTGATGGGCAGCGACTACTGCTTTCCGATCGCCTATGAACAGCCGGTGCAGATCGTCTCGGAGATGTCCTCCTTGTCCTTGGAGCAGCAGGAGGCCATCCTCGAGGGCAATGCCCGCAAGCTGCTCAGATTGCCGGCCCCCAGCACGTCTCCGGCTTGATCGGGCCGTCAGGGTAATCACACATAGCTGAGGCGGGTTTCGGTTTCTACGATGGGGCCTGTCTTGAAAGGGTCCCCATGATCAGGAAATTCATTCTCGCGGCCTGTTTGGCCATGGTCTCCAGCCTGGCCATGGCGCAGGAATGGCCCTCCAAACCGATACGACTGATCGCGGTATTCCCGCCCGGTGGTTCGGTCGACCAGGTGGCCCGTATCCTGGCCGAGGCCCTGCGGGTGCAGCTGAACCAAAGCGTGGTGGTCGAAAACGTCGGCGGCGCGTCCGGGGTGGTGGGCACGCAGGCGGTGGTGCGCGCGGCGCCCGACGGCTACACCTTCGGCGTGGTGTTCGACACCCACGGGGTCAACCCCGGCCTCAAGCCGTCGATGCCGTTCGATACGGTCAGAGACCTTGAGCACATCAACCTCATCGGCACGGCTCCCATGGTGCTGGCGGCGAGCAAGGGCTCGACGGCCACCAGTTTTGCGCAGTTGGTGGAGGCCTCGCGCGCTCGCCAGAAAACCAGCTACGGCACCATCGGCGCGGGCAGCCTGGGCCACCTGGCCATCGCTTCGCTGGCCAAGACCACTGGCTTTGACTGGACGCATGTGCCGTATCGCGGGGGTGGTCCCCTCATGACCGACGCCGTCGGCGGTCATGTACCGCTGGTGGTGGGATCGCTCTTTCTGGTCAAGCCCCATGTCGATACCGGCGCCGTCAAGCCCCTGGTGGTGACCACGAGCCGGCGCTCGCGTCAGATGCCCGACGTGCCCACGATTGCAGAGAGCGGTTTTCCGGGCTTTGACGCTCCGGCCTGGTGGGGCGTGATCGGCCCGGCCAAGTTGCCGCCCGCCATCGTCTCGCGTTTCAACGACGCGCTGACCAAGGCACTGCGCACCCCCGAGATCGCGCAAAAGCTCAATGCGCAGGGCATCGATATCGTGGCTGGTGGGCCGGAGGTGTTCAAGCCCTTCGTGGAGCGACAGATCTCGACCTGGTCGAAGTTCATCAAGGAAAACAACATCACCGAGTGAGTGTGGGACCATGACAAACAAAGGAGACACGCCTTGAATTCCCGTCGATCCCTTCTGGCTGGCGCAGCTGCATTGGCCGCTCCCGCGTTTTGGCCGCTGGGCGCGCACGCGCAGGACAAGTACCCGTCCAAGCACATCACCCTCATCGTGCCGCAGGCCCCCGGTGGTGCCAATGACATCATCGGCCGGGCGCTGGCGCAGGCGCTTGCGCCGACCCTTGGCGCCTCGGTCATTGTGGAGAATCGCCAAGGGGCTGGCGGTAACGTGGGTACCGCTTACGTCGCGCGTCAGCCCAAGGATGGCTACACCCTTCTGCTCACGGCCCAGAGCGCGCAGACCATCAACCCGTTCCTCTACAAGAGCACCGGATTCGATCCCGTGAAGGATTTCGATCCGGTGATGGTTGTAGGTGCAGCGCCCTATCTGCTGGCCGTCAACCCGAACGTGCCCGCCAAAAATCTGCGTGAACTCGTGGCCCTGGCCAAGGCCCAACCCGGCAAGCTGCACTACGCGTCGGCAGGCAACGGCACGGTGAACCATCTTCTCGGCGAAATGCTCAATACGGCCGCCGGTACCCAGATCGTGCACGTGCCGTACCGCGGCGCCTCGGCTGCCGCGACCGACGTGGTGGGCGGGCAGGTGCCGATGACCTTCGGTAGCTTCCCCGGTCTCATGCCTTTCGCCAAGTCGGGCCAGCTGCGGATCTTGGGTGTCTGCACCGAAAAGCGGACGGTGCTGGCCCCTGACCTGCCAACGTTGGCCGAGACCATCCCGGGGCTGCACGCGAATGCCTGGTACGGCCTGTTCGTCCCGGCGGGTACGCCCAAGGAGATCGCGGTCCGCCTCCAAGCTGAGATCTCCATGCTCCTGGCCGCCCCCGAGATCAAGGAGCGCTTCGCGGGTCTGGGGGTGGAGGCCACGCCCAGCACTCCGGACCAGCTCGCCGCGTTGGTGCGGGACGACCTCGTGCGCTGGCAAAAGATCGTGAAGGACTCCGGCGCCCGGGTGGATTGAGCGTGATCAAGCATCACTTGAACAAACTTGGCGGCGAGATGACTCCGTAATTGGGGCCCACACCACCCGAAAGTGGCGGTGGGCATTGGTTGCTCATTTTGGCCAGGATGTATTTTTCGTTGCCGGCTACCGCGTCCAACAATTGCAGGCAGGCAAAGCCAACGATGGTTGACGAGGCCCCTGAGACCACCTGCTCAAGAACGGGAACCACCACGAATTCGCACTTCCGTGTGCCTGCGGCGCTGCAATTTTTGACAACGGTGAACAAACTGGTTTTGACACCTGTCTGCATCCAGACCTTATCGCCCACCGACATGCTGATCGGGTTGCCCGACGCGATCAGCTTCTCAATGGTCGTGGCTCCCGAGGCTTGTGTGTCTAGCGATGTCCATTCGCCTGACCCACACTTGTCATAGAAATACAGCGATCCGATTTTGAACTGAGGTACTTTTCCGGTCAGAGGGTCTACACGCGGTGCAGCAGGCTGCGCACTCGTGTCCCAAAACTTTTCGTACATGCATTTTGAAACGGCATAGGGAAACAAGCCGCCTGGCTGGATGCGCCCCGGGCTGCTCACCCCCGCGACCGCCGTGACTCGCACCGGTTTGGCATAGACCCCCCAGATGCTGGCCAAAAAAGTGCGTACAGGCCCCTGGTTCTGGCCGTCGCTCTTGCCCAGGCTTACCTGTACCGCAGGCGCATCGTTGGGGCCCGCTGTCATGGGCAAGCCTTGCATGCCTGTGGTGGTCTGGGTGATGTCCCAGTAACCGGTCTGCACCTGCCCGTCGGCCAGCGCATGACCTGCCGCACTGTTGAGGCCGATGGCGGTGCTGGCCGCGGCAGCAGCGCCTGACCAGTCCAGCGCAGAGGCTCCGCGGATATAGAGCTTGCGTGCCCCAGCCAAGGCTGCAGCATCCGCATCGTTTTGCAACTCGTTGCGCACGACATAAAGATAAGCCAGGTCCACCGCCAAGGCGGCCGCGCCCACCAACACAGGCAAAGTCAAGGCCACCAGCACACTGACCGCGCCTTTTTGGGATTGGGAAG
>JBEAZV010000086.1:0-15534 GCA_041159245.1 Pseudomonadota bacterium | reverse complement strand
GCGAGCCGGTGTGGCACGGGAACTGCTTAACCGTTCTGCAAGTCGATCCATCCAAGGACTTACGGAGAACACATATGAAATTGCAAACCACCCTGCTGCTGTCCACCCTGGCCCTGTCTTCCGCCGCTTTTGCCCAGACCAAGGCCCCTGAGCCCGACTACACGCTCTCGTACAACGCGGGCGTCGTATCGGATTACCGCTATCGCGGCATTTCGCAGTCGCGCCTGGAACCGGCAGTTCAGGGCGGCATTGATTTCGCCCACAAGAACGGCTTCTATCTGGGCGCCTGGGGCTCCACGATCAAGTGGATCAAGGACGCCGGCGCCAAGGGCAACGTCGAGTTGGACCTGTACGGCGGCTACAAGGGTGAGCTGGCCAAGGACCTCTCCTATGACCTGGGCGTGCTGCGCTATGAGTACCTGAACAACACCCTGAGCCCCAACGCCAACACCACCGAGGTGTACGGCGCGCTGACCTTCGGCGTGTTCACCGCCAAGTACTCGCAAAGCCTCACCAACCTGTTTGGCACTGCTAACAGCAAGAACAGCACGTACTTGGATCTGAGCGCCAACTTCGATCTGGGCTCGGGCATGACCCTCACCCCGCACGTGGGCCGACAGGAGGTGAAGCACGCCGCCAGCTCTTCCTACACCGACTACTCGCTGACCCTGGCCAAGGACCTGGGAAAAGGCCTGTCGTTCACCATCGCCGCCGTCAGCACCGATGCCGACAAGACGGTCTACAAGACGCCCGCCAACAAGTTCACTGGCAAGAGCGCCGCGGTCGTCGGCCTGAAGTACAGCTTCTGAGCCCCACGCCTGAAGGAGTCATTCATGAAACTTGTCACCGCCATCATCAAGCCGTTCAAGCTCGACGAGGTGCGTGAGGCCCTCTCCACGATCGGCGTGCAGGGCATCACCGTCACCGAGGTCAAGGGCTTCGGCCGTCAGAAGGGCCACACCGAGCTGTATCGCGGCGCGGAATACGTGGTCGACTTCCTGCCCAAGGTCAAGATCGAGGCCGCCGTGGCCGAGGACCTGGTGGACCGCGTCATCGAAGCCATCGAAGGCGCAGCCCGCACCGGCAAGATCGGCGACGGAAAGATCTTCGTCTACGACCTCGAGCAGGTCATTCGCATCCGCACCGGTGAGACCGGCAAGGAAGCCCTCTAAAAATTACGGAGAACACCACACCATGAGAAAGCTTCTTGCCTGCCTGGCCCTGGGGCTAGGCCTTCTGACCGGCGGCGGCGCCGCGCTGGCGCAAGCGCCGGCCGCCTCCGCCCCTGCCGCCTCCGCCGCAGCGGCTGCCCCTGCTGCAGCGGCCGCCGCTTCGGCCGCTGCCCCTGCCGCCACCGCGCCGACACCAAACAAGGGCGACACCGCCTTCATGACGATGTCCACCATGCTCGTCATCCTGATGACCCTGCCGGGTCTGGCGCTGTTCTACGGCGGCCTGGTCCGCAGCAAGAACATGTTGTCGGTGCTGATGCAGGTCTTCGTGATCAGCGCACTGATCTACGTGCTGTGGGTGGTCTATGGCTACAGCATGGCCTTCACCGGCGGCAATCCGTTCATCGGATCGTTTGACAAGCTGTTCCTCAAAGGCATCACGCCGGACTCTGTGGCCGCCACCTTCAACAAGGGTGTGGTGATTCCGGAGCTGTCCTTCGTCGCCTTCCAGGCCACCTTCGCCGCCATCACCTGCGCGCTGATCGTCGGCGCCTTCGCCGAGCGGATCAAGTTCTCCGCCGTGGTGCTGTTCTCGGTGATCTGGTTCACCTTCAGCTACATGCCGATCGCGCACATGGTCTGGTACTGGGATGGCCCCGACGCCATCACCGACGCCGCCTCTCTGGAGAAGGTCGGTGCGGCAGCGGGCTGGCTGTGGGCCAAGGGCGCGCTGGACTTCGCCGGTGGCACCGTGGTGCATATCAACGCCGGTGTGGCGGGCCTGGTGGGCGCCTATGTGATCGGCAAGCGTCTGGGTTATGGCCGTGAGTCGCTCACGCCCCACAGCCTGACCCTGACCATGGTCGGTGCCTCGCTGCTGTGGGTGGGCTGGTTCGGCTTCAACGCCGGCTCCAACCTGGAAGCCAATGGTGTCGCCGCCCTGGCCTTCATCAACACGCTGGTCGCGACGGCTGCCGCCACGCTGTCCTGGATTGCGGGTGAGGCCCTGTCCAAGGGCAAGGCTTCGATGCTGGGTGCTGCCTCCGGTGCGGTGGCAGGCCTGGTCGCGGTGACGCCTGCAGCCGGCTTCGTCGGCCCGATGGGCGCCATCATCATCGGCCTGATCTCCGGTCTGGTGTGCCTGTGGGGTGTGAACGGCCTCAAGCGCATGCTCGGTGCTGACGACTCGCTGGACGTGTTCGGCGTCCACGGCGTGGGTGGCATCGTGGGTGCCCTGCTGACCGGCGTGTTCGCTGCGCCCTCGCTGGGCGGTGCTGGTGTGTGCAACTACGTGACCAACAAGTGCGGTGATCCGGCGGACTTCCCCGGCATCGCAGCCCAGGTCTGGATCCAGTTCCAGGGCGTGATCGTCACGGTGATCTGGTCGGCGGTTGTGGCCTTCATCGCCTACAAGCTGGTCGACCTGGTGGTGGGTCTGCGCGTGACCGAAGAAGAGGAACGCGAAGGCCTGGACATCAGCAGCCACGGCGAGACGGCTTACCACCGTTGAACCCGGCAGGGGGCGGCGCATGCCGCCCTCGTGTCCGAAACCAGGCCCGCCGACAGGCGGGCCTTTTTCATGGGGCCGCCGCGCGCGCGAGCGTGAGGGCAAGCGTGTCGCCCTGACGATGCAGCGCAATCCCTTCTTCGTGGGCCAGCGCCGCCACCTCCTCTCCGCGCAGCGGGCGGTAGGCCGGCGGGTCGTCCAGGCCTGCGCCGCCCTCGGTGGCTTGCAGGTCCAGCACGAGCTGGATCTGGGATCCGTCGTCCTGCGCGCGCAGCGTCACCTCGGCGGGGGCGCCAGCGCTGTCGGTGAGCCACAGCAGGCAAGCGGTCAGCACATGGTGCAAGCCCGTGTGGCGCACCAGGGCCTCGGTGCCTTGCAACTCCTCGCGCAGGGTGAACCCGCGCAGCGACAGGCTGCCCCGCAGCAGGTCCAGCGTGCTGCGCACCGCCGCCTGCAGGGACAGGCCCTGTCCCGGCGGCGGGGTGAGCCATTCCACGAGCTCGAGGCAGGACTGCACCGCGGTGCGCGAGTAGCCCACAAGGCGCCCCGCGGTGTCCTGCACCAGGGCGAGGTCGGGCGCGGGGTCGCGCAGGCGGCGCTCAAGCACGCTGGCAGCCATTGCGATGGGCTGCAGGGGCGCGACGGCTTCGTGGCGCAGCGCCGGGGCGACACGCCGCAGCAGCGCGTAGCGCAGGCCGTCGACGCAGGCCTGTTCATTGGGGGAGGGCGGGTGTGACATCGGGTGCGGATGGTAGCCACGCGCACCGGGTGCACGGGCTCAGTATCTTGACGACCGATGCCCTCGGCGAGTCGCCGCTTTGGCCTCTGCCGTCGCAGCCCGGTTGTAGCGTGCCCGCACGCCGCAGTGGCCTGGGGGTCGCACTTCGCGACGGGATTTACCGCGCACGCACCGGACCTTCGGTTGCCAGTCGTGGGCGGACAGCGCCCCCACGCGAGTAAACCCTCCCGGGCACCGGGTGCCGCTGCCGCGTACCATCGCAGCCCATGGAGCCCGCCTTGCAAGACATGATCGACCGGATCCGCGCCGCCAGCGCCGCGCGCCAGCCCCTGCGCCTGCGCGGTGGTGGCACCAAGGATTTCTACGGCGAGCCGGGCATCCCGGGCGAGACCCTGTCCACCGAGTCTCTCACCGGGATCGTGAGCTACGAACCCAGCGAGCTCGTGGTCACCGTGCGGGCGGGCACGCTGCTGGCCGAACTCGAGGCCACCCTGGCCGCCCAGGGCCAGTGCCTGCCTTTCGAGCCCCCGCACTTTGGCGATGGGGCCACCGTCGGCGGCATGGTGGCGGCGGGCCTGTCGGGCCCGGCACGCGCCAGCGTGGGCTCGGTGCGTGACTACGTGCTGGGCGTGACGATGGTCAACGGGCGCGGCGAGGTGCTGGTGTTCGGCGGCCAGGTGATGAAGAACGTGGCGGGCTACGACGTCTCGCGCCTGATGGCGGGATCGATGGGGACGCTGGGCCTGATCACGCAGGTGAGCCTGAAGGTCCTGCCAGTGGCGCCCGCGGAGGCCACGCTGCGCTTTGAGATGACGCAGGTGCAAGCGCTGCAGCGCCTGAATGCCTGGGGTGGTCAGCCCCTTCCACTCAATGCCAGCGCGTGGGTGGAGGACGGCGGTGTGCCCACCTTGTACCTGCGCTTGCGCGGTGCGGTGGCGGCGGTGGAAGCGGCGTGCCGCAGCCTGGGCGGCGAGCGCCAGCCCGAGGCGGCGGCCGACTGGACGCGTTCGCGCGAACTGCGTCTGCCGTGGTTCGAGGAGCGCGCAGGCCGAGACCTGTGGCGCGTGTCGGTGCCACAAACGGCCCCAGTGCTGGACCTGCCGGACACGCCCTATGTTGAATGGCACGGAGGCCAGCGCTGGGTGCGCGCCGAGCCTGCGGCGGGTGCCGCGGTGCGTGAGGCGGCGCGTGCCGCAGGGGGCAGCGCCACGCTGTTCATGAAGGGCGAGGGCGCGGCCCTGCGCCCGGGGCGCCTGGACCCGCTGCCCGCCCCCCTCAACCGCATCCAACGCGACCTCAAGCGCGAATTCGACCCGGCGGGCATCTTCAACCCCGGACGCCTCTACCCCGACTTCTGATTTGACCCCACGCATGCGACCCCACGCTCGTCACTTCGTGTACTCACTGCCCCCCGAGGAGGCCTCAGCCTCCACGCGGCGGCTGGTCGGAGGCTGATCATGCAAACCCAGCTCTCACCCGAATTCAAGGACACGCCCGAGGGCCGCGAGGCCGAGGCCATCCTGCGCAAGTGCGTGCATTGCGGCTTCTGCACCGCGACCTGCCCCACCTACCAGTTGTTCGGCGACGAACTGGACGGTCCGCGCGGACGCATCTATCTGATCAAGCAGGTGCTCGAGGGCGAAACGCCCACCGAAAAAACACAGATGCACCTGGACCGGTGCCTCACCTGCCGCAACTGCGAGAGCACCTGCCCCAGCGGCGTGCAGTACGGCCACCTAGTGGACATCGGCCGCCAGATCGTGGAGGAACGCGTGCCGCGTCCTGCCGCCCAACGCGCGCTGCGCTGGGCCCTGAAAGAAGGCCTGCCTTCGCCCCTGTTTGCCCCGGCGATGAAGCTGGGGCAGGCGGTGCGCGGCCTTCTGCCGGCGGCCCTGAAGGCCAAGGTGCCGGCGCCGCGCCCCGCCGGCAATTGGCCGGTGCGCCCACACGCGCGCAAGGTACTGATGCTCGCGGGTTGTGTGCAGCCGGCGATGGCCCCCAACATCAACAACGCCACGGCCCGCGTGCTCGATGCCGCCGGCCTCCAGGCGGTGCTCGCGCCGGCGGCAGGTTGTTGCGGCGCGGTGAAGTTCCACCTGAACGACCAGGCCGGCGGGCGCGACCAGATGCGCGCCAACATCGACGCCTGGTGGCCGTATGTGGAGCGAGGTCAGGTCGAGGCGCTGGTGATGAACGCTTCTGGCTGCGGCGTGACGGTCAAGGAATACGGCCATCTGCTCGAGCATGACCCGGCCTATGCGGAGAAGGCGCGCCGTATCAGCGAGCTCACGAAGGACCTGAGCGAGCTGCTGCCCGAGCTCGTGCCGGCTCTGAAGGACAAGGTGAAGGCGCCTGAGGGTCTGGTGGCCTACCACCCGCCCTGCACCCTGCAGCACGGGCAGAAGTTGCGTGGCGGGGTGGAGCAGCATCTGGGCGAACTGGGTTTCACGGTCGGCGTGGCCCGCAGCGAATCGCACCTGTGCTGCGGCTCGGCCGGCACCTACTCGGTGTTACAGCCGGATACCGCGCAGGCCCTGCGTGACCGCAAGCTCGGACACTTGGGCGAGCTGCAGCCGGTCGCCATCGTCTCGGCCAATATCGGCTGCATCACCCACTTGCAAAGCGGCACCGGTACGCCAGTGCGCCATTGGGTGGAGGTGCTGGACGAGGCGCTGGCCTGAGGCTGTGACAACCCGCGTCTTCAGGCGGCGGTGATTTCGAGGTTGTCGATCAGCCGGGTGCCGTCCAGCCGTGCGGCAGCGAGCACCACCAGGGGCGCATCGCGTTCATCGCCTGGCGGCAGCAGGTCCCGTTGACGGCGGACGGTGAAGTAATCGGGTTGCCATCCGCGCTGGCGTAGCGTGTCCATCGCCTGCGCCTCCAACACCGCGAAGTCGCGCCGGCCCGAGCGCACTGCCTCGGCCACCTGCTGCAACTGTGTCGAGAGCTGTGTCGCCTCCACGCGCGCCTCGGGTGACAGGTAGGCATTGCGTGAAGAGAGGGCCAGGCCGTCGTCGGCGCGCCGCGTTTCGCCGGCCACGACCTCGATCGGCAGATTGAACTGTCGCACCAGGCCCTGGATCACGCGCAGCTGCTGGTAGTCCTTCTTGCCGAAGATGGCGACCCGCGGCTGCACGCAGCCAAAGAGCTTCATCACCACGGTGCACACCCCAACGAAGAAGCCCGGGCGGAACGCGCCCTCCAGCAGGTCGGCCAGTGAGGTGGGCGGGTGGACTCGGTAGCCCTGGGGCTCGGGGTAAAGCACGGCCTCCTCGGGTGCGAACACCACATCGCAGCCCGCGGCCGCCAGCTGCTCGCAGTCGGCGGTCAGGGTGCGCGGGTAGCGGTCGAAGTCCTCGTGCGGCAGGAACTGCAACCGGTTCACGAAGATGCTGGCGACGCTCAGGTCGCCGTGCGTGCGCGCCAGCTTGACCAGGGCCAGGTGGCCCGCATGCAGATTGCCCATGGTGGGCACGAAGGCGGGTCGTCGCGCGTGTGCCAATGCGTCGCGCAACTCGCCGAGGGTGTGGACGAGTTTCATGATCTCCCTGATCGTGGTGCTGGGTGGTGATGTGGATTCAGTAGGTGTGCGCGGGCACTTCGGGGAAGTGCCCGGTCTTGACCGCGCTCACATAGGCGCGCACGGCGTCGGCTACGCTGGCCGCGCCGTTCATGAAGTTGCGCACGAAACGCGCGGGCTTGCCGGCCGAGAGTCCCAGCATGTCGTGCAGCACCAGCACTTGCCCGCTGCAGTCCGGCCCGGCCCCAATGCCAATGACCGGGATCTGCAGCGCCTGGGTGACCTGCGCGCCCACGGAGGCCGGCACCAGCTCCAGCACCAGCATTGCGGCGCCAGCGTCCTGCAGTTCGCGCGCATGCTGCAGCAGCGTGGCGGCGCTGGCCGCGTCGCGCCCCTGGATGCGCCAGCCGCCCAGCGCGTGCACCGACTGCGGGGTCAGGCCCAGGTGCGCGCATACCGGGATCCCGCGCTCGGAGAGAAAGCGCACTGTCTCTGTGGTCCAGCCGCCCCCCTCGAGCTTGACCATCTGCGCGCCCGCCTGCATCAGCGTCACCGCACTGGCCAGGGCCTGCGCGGGCGAGGCGTGATAGCTGCCATGGGGCAGGTCGCCGATCAGCCAGGCGCTGCGGTGGCCGCGCGCCACACAGGCCACGTGGTAGGCCATGTGCTCCAGGGTGACGGGGACGGTGGTGTCCCGGCCCTGGACCACCATGCCCAGAGAGTCGCCCACCAGTAGGCAGTCCACGCCCGCTTCATCGAGCAGATGCGCGAAGCTTGCGTCGTAGCATGTGAGCATGGTGATCTTGTCGCCGGTGGCGTGCATCTCACGCAGGCGGTGCAGGGTCAGGGGCTTGCGAGAAGCCGATGGGGCAGGGGCGGCCGTCATGGCTGCAATCCCAGGCATGGCGCAGCGCGCGGGCGCGAGCGACGCGCGGCTTCAGCCCGCCAGCGCCGCCTCGATGTCGCGGGCGAGCTTGGCCGGTGTGTGCATCGGCGCGTAGCGGCGAATCACGCGGCCATCGCGCCCGATTAGGAACTTGGTGAAGTTCCATTTGATTGCACGGGTGCCCAGCACGCCAGGGGCCTGCCCGGTCAGCCACTGGTACAGAGGCGCGGCGCTCTCGCCGTTGACGTCGATCTTGGCCATCATCGGAAAGCTCACGCCGTAATTGCGCTGGCAGAACTGGCCGATGGTCTCGTTGCTGCCCGGGTCCTGCTTGCCGAATTGGTTACAGGGAAAGCCGAGCACCGCCAGCCCGCGCTCGCCGTAGGTGGCATGCAGCGACTGCAAGCCCGCGAACTGCGGCGTGAAACCGCAGGCGCTGGCGGTGTTGACGATCAGCATCACCTGGCCGCGGTACTGCGCCAGCGGCACTGTCTGGCCGTCGATGCGGGTGACTTCGAAGTCGTAAAGGGTGGCAGCAGGCATCCGGCTATTGTGCGTCGGATTGTGTGACGGGCTCGCGCCGCTGTGGCCACGCCGACCACACTGCCGCTGCCAGGATGAGTGAGCCGCCGACCGCGGTGTGCAGCGTCAGCGTGGCCGCGCCCAGCGCGATGGACGACACGCTCGCGAACACCACTTCGGACAGCATGATCAGCGCGGTGGTGTGCGCGGGCAGCCGCGCTGCGCCGTACTGCAGGGCGACATTCCCCAGCAGGAAGGCAACGCCCAGCAGCAGTCCGACCGGCACCCCGTTGGCCTGCATCTGGGGCACGGCGATCAGCCCTTGCGCGAGACCCACGCCGGCCGTGGCTGCCGCCAGCACCATACCGCCAGCGAACATGGCCATCACACGCGCAGGCGCGGGCACGTCCCCCATCTTGCGTAGCAGCACATTGGTGAAGGCGAAGCAGAAGCCGGCCATCAGCGCCAGCCAGTCGGCGCCGCTGCGCGGTAGTGGCCAGCCGGTCGTGCCCGCGTCCAGCACCACCATGACGCCGGCCAGCGCAAGCACCAGCCGCAGCAGTCCCGCCGGCGTGGGTCGCTCGCCCAGCAGGGGCCATGCGAGCAGCACCGACCAGGCGGGCATCAGATAGAACAGCAGCACCACCCGCAGCACGTCGCCGATGGTGACAGCCCAGTTGAAGCCTACGTTGGTCAGGCCCGCGACAGCAGCCAGCAGCCACAGCAGCGGGTGGCCTAAGCACTGGCGCAGGACGCCAGGGCGCCAGGCGAGCATCGCGACGACGGTGAGCGCGTAGATGCCGGCCGTCGCCCACAGGGGATGCAGGCCTTGTGATTCGAGCGTGCGAAACGGCCACCAGGACACGCCCCACACGAAGGCGTTGGCCAACAGGGCCAGGGCCGGCCGCAGAGTGCCGGGTTCAACCATGCAGGTTGTCGTGGCGTGCGATTTCGAGCAGGCGATCGACCTCGATCTTGTGCTTGACGAGGTTGCGTGCGTGCCAGCGCTGGATCAGCCACATCGCGCCCGCGACGATCAGGCCGAAGCCGGTGATGGCGCCGAAGGCCGACATGCCCACGCCAGTGGACAGCGCGTACAGCGCGCCCAGTCCGAGGATGCAGGCCTGCTCGTTGAAGTTCTGTACGGCGATGGAACGGCCCGCGCCCATCAGGTTGTGGCCCCGGTGCTGCAGCAGCGCGTTCATCGGCACAACGAGGAAGCCGCCCAAGGCCCCCAGCAGGATCAGGAAGGGGGCGGCCACCCAAACGTTGCTGATGAAGTTCATGAGGATCACCAGCAGGCCCATGGCGATACCCAGCGGCATGACGCTGCAGGCCATGTCCAGGCGCATGCGCATCGAGGCCACGATGGCGCCGACCGCCGTGCCCACCGCGACCACCCCTGTCAGGGCCGAGGCCTGCGTGGTGCCGTAGCCCAGCGCCGCTCCGGCCCAAGCCAGGATGATGTAGCGCAGGTTCCCCGATACGCCCCAGAACAGCGTGGTGGTGGACAGCGAGATCTGGCCCAGCTTGTCGCGCCACAGGCGCAGGTTGCAGTTCCAGAAGTCGGGCACCAGCGCCAGCGTGTTGCTCGGCATGGGGCGCATCTTGACGCCGGTCAGCGGGATGCGGGTGTTGAACCAGGCCGCCAGCAGGTACACGCCGATCAACAGGGCGATGGCAGCTTCGGGCGAAGTGTCGATGCCGGTGGAGATCACGGGGAAGTCCAGCGCCAACAGGGGGGCCGAGACGGCCTGGCTGATCAGGGTGCCTCCGAGCAGGATGCCCAAGATGATGGAGGCAATGGTCAGGCCTTCGATCCAGCCGTTGGCCTTCACCAGCTGCGACGCGGGAAGCAACTCGGTCAGGATGCCGTACTTGGCCGGCGAGTAGGCGGCCGCGCCCAAGCCGACGACGGCATAGGCCAGGAGCGGGTGGCTGCCAAACAACATCATCAGACAGCCCACTACCTTGATGGAGTTGCTGATGAACATGACGCGTCCCTTGGGAAGGGCGTCGGCGAAGGCGCCGACGAAAGGCGCCAGTACCACGTAGAACAACGCAAACATCGGCACGAGCGCCGCGCGCTGCCACTCAGGAGCGCCGCCGGACTTGAGCAGTTCTACCGCGGCGACGAACAGCGCGTTGTCGGCCAGCGACGAGAAGAACTGCGCCGACATGATGGTGTAAAAGCCGCGCTTCATTCGTGGGGAACCGCAGGCCATGTGACGGCGTGCAGTGAAATGCGAGTCTCCAAAAGGTCGGGCGGTTATATCACGCGGGGTAGTGCCACAATTCGAGTGAGTTCCCTCTCACGCCGCGCCTTTTCTTCATGCCCCGCCCGATCCAGGCCACTGTCCACACCGAGGCCCTGCGCGCCAACCTGGCGCGCTTGCGTGCCGCTGCCGGCGATGCCCGCGTCTGGGGCGTGGTTAAGGCCGATGCCTATGGCCATGGCCTGGAGCGGGTTTATGAATCCTTTCGTGCTGCAGACGGCTTTGCCTTGCTCGACCTGGCCGAAGCCGAGCGCGTGCGCGCGCTCGGCTGGCGCGGACCGGTGCTGCTGCTTGAAGGCGTGTTTGAGACGCGCGACCTCGAGTTGTGCTCTCGCTTGTCGCTGTGGCACACGGTGCATTGCGAGGAGCAGATCGACATGCTGGCGGTACACAAGACGCACGCACCGCACCGCGTCTTCTTGAAGATGAATTCCGGCATGAACCGTCTGGGCTTTGCGCCGCAGGCCTTTCGCGCCGCATGGACCCGCCTGAACGCGCTGCCCCAGGTCGATGAAATCACGCTCATGACGCATTTCAGCGACGCCGATGGCCCGCGCGGCATCGCGCACCAAATGCGCACCTTCGCTGACGCCACGCGCGACCTGCCCGGTGAGCGCAGCCTGTCCAACAGTGCTGCGGCCCTGCGCTTCGCCGACGACTCCGCGGTGCGAGCTGACTGGATCCGTCCTGGCATCGCCCTGTATGGCAGCGCCCCGGACCATCCCGCCCACGACGCCAACCACTGGGGGCTTGCACCCACGATGACGCTGGCCTCGCGCCTGGTCAGCGTGCAGCAGCTGGCCGCGGGGGACACCGTGGGCTATGGCAGCAGCTACACCGCGTCCGCCGCGATGCGCATCGGCATCGTCGCTTGCGGCTATGCCGACGGCTACCCACGCCATGCGCCCACCGGTACGCCGGTGCTGGTCGATGGCCAGCGCACCCGCACGATCGGGCGCGTGAGCATGGACATGATCGCGGTGGATATTTCGCAGTTGCCCGAAGCCGGCATCGGTACCGAGGTGACGCTGTGGGGCCGTGCCGCGCGCGGCACGGTGCTGCCGGTCGATGAAGTGGCGCACGCCGCCAGCACGGTGTCCTACGAGCTGCTGTGCGCGCTGGCCCCGCGCGTTCCGGTCATCACGGACTGAGCGCGCGGGCCTTGCGCCGCGTCTTCAGCGTTTGCGCATACCCAGGGCCACCACGGCCCCCACCACGATCAAGGCGCCTACCAGCTGCATCGGCGCGATGGCCTGGTCCAGCAGCAGCCAGGCTAGCGCCAGCGCAAACACCGGCTCAATGCTCATGAGGGCTGAATTTCCGACGATCCCCAGGCGAGGCAGCACGGTAAAGAGGATGGTGAAGGCCGTACCGTAGAACGCGGTCAGGCCCGCCAGTCCCATCCATCCGGTGGCGTCCTGCGGCAGTCGCGGCCCGCCCTGGGACAGGATCACCGCGACGGCGACCGCACTGGCCAGGAACAGGGTCACGGTGGTGCGCACGCGCCCATCGATGCCCGCCACTTCGTGCTGCGTGAGTGCCAGCGTCAGGCCGAAGACGGCCGATGCGGCGAACGCGAAGGCCACGCCCGCGCCGATGCGCGCCCACTGACCGCTCGCGCCCAGGCCCGACGCGGCACCGAACACGTCCAGTGCCAGGGCCAGGCCCACCAGGATCACCGGCATCGCCAGCGCGATCGCGCGTTCGGGTCGTTGGCCCCACAGACCCCAGGACCACAAGGCGGCGGCAATCGGATAGGTGTTGAAGGCCAGCAGCGCCAGGGCCACGGGCAGGCGCGCCACCGACGAATACAGCAGCAGGCTTTGCACGCCGATCATCAGGCCCATACCCGCCAGCACCCATTTCTGGCGCGTGGTGGCCTGCGCGCGCACACCCTGGACCAGCACGATGACCAGCACCACCAGCGCGGTGCCGCCGCTTCGAAACAGCACGCCCGTGGCGACATCCACGCCATGGTTGAAGGCGATGCGCGCCGCCACATGGTTGGCGCCCATGAGGAAGGCCACCAGCAAGACGGTGGCAAAAGCGGCGCTACTGAGCGCCCGTGTCGGTGCGTTCATGCGTCGACGCTCAATACAGCCCGCGCTGGCGCGCATGCAGGCGGGCCAGTCCGAGCAGGACATCGGTGTAGGGCGTGGGCACGCCGGTGAGGCGACCCATCTCCTGCACCGCGGTCACCAGGGCGTCGAGTTCGACCGCACGGCCAGCCTCGACGTCCTGCAGCATGGAGGTCTTGAAGGCGCCGAGCTTGCGGGTGACGGCGTGTCGGTCTTCGGGGTCTTGTGCGATGGGGATACCGATACGCGCGCCGATCTCGCGCGCCTCGAGCATGACCTGCGAGATGAAGCCGCGCACCAGCGGGTCGTCCATGATCAAGTCGGTGGTGGCGCCGGTGAGGGCGCTCACTGGGTTGACGGTCATATTGCCCCAGAGCTTGTACCAGACGTCTTTCTGGATCTGCGCCGAGAGCGTGGCGTCGAAGCCGGCGGCTTTCAAGGTGTCGACCAGCGCCTGCGCGCGCGGCGTGGCTTGGCCCGAGGGCTCGCCTACGATGAGGCCGTTGCCGAAGTGGTGCCGCACATGGCCGGGGCCTTCCAGCGCGCAGCTGGCGTGCACCACGCCGCCCAGGATGTGGTGCGCGGGGATGGCCCGTGCGATCGCGCCGTCGGGGTCCACCGCTTGGAGGCGGGTACCGGCCAGTGCGCCGAAGCCGTCGAAGAACCACCAGGGTACGCCGTTCATGGCGGTGAGCACCACCGTGTCCGGCCCCAGCAGCGGGCCGATACCGGCGGCTACGGCCGCCATCGCGGGCGCCTTCACCGCCACCACCACCAGGTCCTGCGGGCCCAGGTCGGTGGCGTGCTCGCTGGCCTGCACCGGCACGGCGATGTGTTCGCCGTTGAGATCCAGCCGCAGGCCTTTTTCCTTGAGCGCGGCGAGGGTGGCGCCGCGTGCGACCGCGCTCACCTGCGCGCCCTGGCGCGCCAGGCGCGCGCCGATCCAGCCCCCGATGGCCCCCGCGCCGTAAATGCAGACTTTCATGAGGCCCGATGTTACGGGAGGCCCCCGACCCAGCCCCGCCGCCTTTTCTGGGGACAATCGCGCATGGCCAAGGAAAAGACGATCTATACCTGCACCGAATGCGGCGGTACCAGCCCGCGCTGGCTCGGCAAGTGCCCGCACTGCGAGGCCTGGAACACCCTGATTGAGAGCGTGGCCGAGGGTGCGTCCGCGCCAGGCAAGAACCGCTTCGCGGCGCTGGCCAAGTCGGCGCCCATGACGGTACTGGCCGATATCGAGGCCGCCGACGTCTCGCGCACGCCCACCGGCATCGACGAACTAGACCGGGTGCTCGGAGGCGGCATCGTCGAGGGCGGCGTGGTCCTGATAGGCGGCGACCCGGGCATCGGCAAGTCCACGTTGCTGCTGCAGGCCCTGGACGGCCTGCAGCGCGCCCAGGTGCCCACGCTCTACGTCACGGGCGAGGAGTCGGGCGCGCAGGTGGCCCTGCGTTCACGCCGCCTGGGGCTGGAGCAGTCACAGGTGAAGGTGCTGGCCGAGATCAACCTCGAGAAGATCCTGGCCACGCTGGCGTCCACGCAGCCGGCGGTGGCGGTGATCGACTCCATCCAGACGGTGTACTCCGACCAGCTCACCTCCGCCCCCGGTTCGGTGGCCCAGGTGCGCGAATGCGCCGCCCACCTCACGCGTGCGGCCAAGGCCAGCGGCACCTGCATCGTGCTGGTGGGCCACGTCACCAAAGAAGGCGCTCTGGCCGGCCCGCGCGTGTTGGAGCACATGGTGGATACCGTGCTGTATTTCGAGGGCGACACGCACTCGAGCTTTCGCCTGGTGCGCGCGATCAAGAATCGCTTTGGCGCCGTCAACGAGATCGGTGTCTTCGCCATGACCGAGAAGGGCCTGCGTGGCGTGGCCAACCCCAGCGCGATTTTCCTGTCGCAGCATGCCGAGCCCGTGCCAGGCAGCTGCGTGATGGTGACGCTGGAGGGGACGCGCCCGCTGCTGGTGGAGATCCAGGCCTTGGTCGACACCGGGGGACCGAGCCCGCGGCGGCTGTCGGTGGGCCTGGAGCGTGACCGCCTGGCCATGCTGCTGGCGGTGCTGCATCGCCATGCGGGCGTGGCCTGCTACGACCAGGACGTCTTCGTGAACGCCGTGGGCGGCGTGCGTATCAGCGAGCCGGCGGCCGATCTGTCGGTGATGCTGGCGATCACCTCCTCGCTACGCGGGCGGGCCTTGCCCAAGGGCTTCATCGCCTTCGGCGAGGTGGGCCTGGCCGGTGAAGTGCGGCCCGCGCCGCGCGGGCAGGAGCGCCTGCGCGAGGCGGCCAAGCTCGGGTTTTCGGTGGCGGTGGTGCCGCGCGCCAACGCGCCCAAGAAAGGCAGCCGGGAACTCGAGGGCCTGACCCTCCACGCGGTGGATCGCATCGAAGAGGCCATGGAGGTAGTGCGGGGTCTGGCCTGACCCATCACCGACAATCGCGCCCCATGAACTGGCAAAGAATCCTCGTGCCCGCCGCTGGCGTGGTCCTGGTCGCTGCGGCCTGGCGTGCCTACGGGTGGGCCGGCGTGGCCGTGGCACTGGGCGGCATCGTCATGTGGGTGCTGCTGCATTTCACCCGCCTCATGCACATACTCAAACAGGCGGCCGACCGGCCGGTGGGCTATGTGGCCAGCGCGGTCATGCTCAATGCCAAGCTGCAGGCCGGTATGACGCTGCTCAAGGTAATCGCCCTCACGCGCGCTCTGGGCGAGCAGCGCTCCGAGCCCGAGGTTCAGCCCGAGATCTTCCGCTGGAGCGATACCGGGGGCTCGTACGTCACCTGTACCTTCGCCAACGGTCGGCTGGTGGCCTGGGAATTGGAGCGGCC
>JBEAZV010000085.1:0-128083 GCA_041159245.1 Pseudomonadota bacterium | reverse complement strand
GTGCGCAACACCTCGCAGCGGCCGATCCAGGTCGGCTCGCACTACCACTTCGCCGAAACCAATGGCGCATTGGAATTCGATCGCGCAGCGGCGCGCGGCATGCGCCTGAACCTGGCCTCGGGCACCGCGGTGCGCTTTGAGCCCGGGCAGCAACGCACGGTGGAACTGGTGGACCTGGCAGGCGAGCGCGCCGTGTTCGGGTTCCGGGGTCTGGTGCAAGGCAAGCTCTAAGCGAGCGGAGACAACGATGGCAACCATTGGACGCCGCGCCTACGCGGAAATGTTTGGCCCCACCAAGGGCGACCGGGTGCGCCTGGCCGACACCGACCTGGTGATCGAGGTCGAAGACGACTACACGCTGCGCGCGGGCGGCTATGGTGAGGAGGTCAAATTCGGCGGTGGCAAGACCATCCGCGACGGTATGGCGCAAAGCCAGCGCAGTCGCGCCCAAGGCGCGGTCGACACCGTGCTCACGAACGCACTGATCATCGACCACTGGGGCATCGTCAAGGCCGACATCGGCCTGAAGGACGGTCGCATCACCGCCATCGGCAAGGCCGGCAACCCCGACACCCAACCGGGCGTGGACATCATCATCGGCCCCGGCACCGAAATCATTGCCTGCGAAGGCAGCATCGTCACCGCCGGCGGCATCGACACCCACATCCACTTCATCTGCCCGCAGCAGATTGAAGAGGCCCTGAGCTCGGGCATCACCACCATGTTTGGTGGCGGCACCGGCCCGGCCACCGGCACCTTTGCCACCACCTGTACCCCTGGCCCCTGGCATATGGAGCGCATGCTGCAAGCAGCCGATGCCTTTCCGATGAACCTGGGCTTCATGGGCAAGGGCAACGCCAGCCAGCCCCAGGCCTTGCGCGAACAGATTGAAGCCGGCGCCATCGGGCTCAAGCTCCATGAAGACTGGGGCACCACGCCCAGCGCCATCAGCAATTGCCTGGACGTGGCCGACGAAATGGACATCCAGGTGGCTATCCACTCGGACACGCTCAATGAGTCGGGCTTTGTCGAGGACACCATCGCCGCCACGTACAAGGACGGGGCAGGCCGCGGCATCTGCGCCTTCCACACCGAAGGCGCGGGCGGCGGCCATGCGCCGGACATCCTGCGCGTGGTGGGCGAAGCCAACTTCCTGCCTTCGTCGACCAATCCCACCATGCCCTACACCGTCAACACGCTCGACGAACACGTCGACATGCTGATGGTGTGCCACCACCTGGATCCGGCCATCGCCGAAGACCTGGCCTTTGCTGAAAGCCGTATCCGCAAGGAAACCATCGCCGCCGAAGACATCCTGCATGACCTGGGCGCCATCAGCATGTTCAGCTCTGACTCGCAGGCCATGGGCCGCGTGGGCGAAGTGATCCTGCGTTGCTGGCAGACCGCGCACAAGATGAAGCTGCAACGCGGCAAGCTGCCCGGCGACACTGACCGCCACGACAACGCGCGGGCCAAGCGCTATGTGGCCAAGTACACGATCAACCCCGCCATCGCGCACGGCATCAGCCATGAAGTGGGCAGCCTCGAGGCGGGTAAATGGGCCGACCTCGTGATCTGGAAGCCCGCCTTCTTTGGTATCAAGCCCTCGGTCATCGTCAAGGGCGGCACCATCGCCCTGGCGGCCATGGGTGACCCTAACGCCTCCATCCCCACGCCGCAGCCGGTGCATTACCGGCCCATGTTCGGCAGCTTCGGCGGCTCCTTGCTGAAATCGTCCATCACCTTCGTCTCGCAAGCGGCCCTGCGCGCTGGTGTGCCTGCACGCTTCGGCCTGGGCAAGGTGGTGAGCGCCGCCCAGGACATCCGCCGCGTGCGCAAGCAGCACATGATTCACAACGCCTACCTGCCCCGCATGGAAATCGACGCCCAGACCTACGCGGTGCGCGCCGATGGCCAGTTGCTCACGTGCGAACCCGCGACCTCGTTGCCGATGACGCAGCGGTATTTCTTGTTCTAGGCCCCACGCAACCACCCCTATAATACGAACTCAATCAACGTATTACAGGTGCGCTATGACCCTGACCGTTCGCCTTCCCACTCCCCTCGAGAAGTCGCTTGACGCGTACTGCGCAGCGAACGGGCTTACCAAGTCGCATGTCGTTCAGGAGTGCCTCGCCAACTACCTGGGGCAGGCCCGTATCCGACAGTCTGCCGCTGCGCCAGAGGCTGCGGTCAGTGCGGCCTATGCTGCCTTTCGGCGCGCCGGTCTGATCGGCTGCGTCAACCAGGCCAGCGCCGGGGCCACGCGCGATGTGGTTCGCCAGCGCGCCCTCCAGCGGCTGCAACGCGGCGGCGCCTGATGGATCGCATCCTCGTGGACACCGGGCCGCTGGTCGCCCTGTTCAATTCCGGCGATGCCATGCATGGCGCGGCCGACACCTGGTTCGCCGACTGTCATGCGCAGTTGCACACCGTGGCGCCTGTGCTCACCGAGGTGGGCTTTTTTCTGCCGGCCCGTCAGCGCGCCGCACTGGCTGATCTGGTGGCCGGCGGCGCCCTGCAGGTGCACCATCCCGACGCGGCCGGCTACAAGCGCATCGCCGCCCTGCTTCGCAAGTACACCGATCTCGATGCCGACTGGGCCGATGCCTGCCTGGTGTGGGCAGCGGAGGCCACCGGCATTCACCGTATCGCCACCCTCGACGTGCGCGATTTTTCTGTCTACCGAATTCAGGGGCGGACCCGATTCATGATCGAGGCCTTGGCACCATGACCCTCTTGCACGTAAGCAAATGCCTCCCCGGTGGCCAGGGCCTGGCACCGGCCCTGGTGCGGCGCGCCGCCACCGTCGAACTCGATTGGGATGTGCGCCAGAAAAGCCGCTTTGACTGCACCGACTCCAGCGGGCGCGCCCTGGGTGTCTTCCTGCCCCGCGGCACCGCCGCGCGTGGCGGCGATGTGCTGGTGGCCGAAGATGGCTCGCTGGTGCGCGTGATCGCGGCGCCCCAGCCGGTGCTGGTGATCACCGCCTGCCCGCAGCACGGCACGCTCTTCGACCTGACCCGCGCCGCCTACCACCTGGGCAACCGGCATGTGCCCATCGAGCTGCGGCCCGAGCATCTGAAGATCGAACCCGATCATGTGCTGGCCGACATGCTGCGCGCCATGCACCTGATCGTGAACGAGACCCGAGACACCTTTGAGCCCGAGGGCGGCGCGTATGGGGGCGGCCACGGCGGGCATGGACATTCCCACGCTCACGGCCACGAGGGCCACTCGCACGCGCATGGTCACACGCACGATCATGACCATGACCATCAGCACTGAGGGCGACGACAGCGCCCTGCTACAACTGATCTGGCTGGCCTCGCCGGCCTTGCCGGTGGGCGGCTTCTCGTATTCCGAAGGCCTGGAGGGCGCGGTCGATGCGGGCCTGATCACCGACGAGGCCAGTGCCACGCGCTGGCTGATCGACCAGCTGCACCTGACCCTGGGTCGCTCGGATCTGGCGGTGGTGACCCAAGCTGTGACCGCTTGGCGCGCCGGGGACACCGACCGCGTACAGGCCCTGAACGATTGGATCCTCAACACTCGAGAGACCCGCGAACTGCGCCAGCAGACCGAGCAGATGGGTCGCTCCTTCGTCGAGTGGCTCAAGTCCGTCCACCCTGAAGTCGCCTCCACCACCCTGCCACTGGGCCATCTGACCTACCCCGTTGCCTTCGCACGGGCAGCCTCCACCAGCGCAGCCTCGACACGCGCCATTGCGCTGGCCTTCGCTTTTGGGTGGGCCGAGAACATGATGCAGGCTGCCATCAAATCAGTGCCGCTGGGGCAAAGCGCTGGTCAGCGTATCCTGGCCCGCTTGGCCCATGACATCCCGCAGGCCGTCGATCACGCCCTCAGGCTGGACGACGCGTCTCGACAATCCTTCTCGCCCATGCTCGCCATCCTCTCCTCGCGGCATGAACATCAATACTCACGCCTGTTCCGATCATGACCCTGCATCACATTCCCCACCGCACCAAGAAACTCCCGCCCCTGCGCGTGGGCATCGGCGGACCCGTCGGCTCCGGCAAGACCACCCTGCTGGAAATGCTGTGTAAGACGATGCGCGAGCAGTGGGACCTGGTGGCCATCACCAACGACATCTACACCAAGGAGGACCAGCGCCTGCTCACCGTGAGCGGCGCGCTGCCCGCCGAACGCATCATGGGGGTGGAAACGGGTGGCTGCCCGCACACCGCCATCCGCGAAGACGCTTCCATCAACCTCGAGGCGATTGACCGCATGCTCGAGACCTTTCCCGAAGCGGACGTGGTGTTCGTGGAGTCTGGCGGCGACAACCTGGCCGCCACCTTCAGCCCCGAGCTGTCCGACCTCACGATCTACGTGATCGACGTGGCGGCGGGCGAAAAGATCCCGCGCAAGGGCGGCCCTGGCATCACCAAGAGCGACCTGTTCGTGATCAACAAGACCGACCTGGCGCCGCACGTGGGCGCCGACCTGGCGGTGATGGAAGCCGACACCCAGCGCATGCGCCAGGGCAAGCCCTATGTCATGACCAACCTCAAGACCCGCGAGGGCCTGACCCGGGTGATCGAGTTCATCGAGCACAAAGGCATGCTGCGGCAAGGCGCCGCGCACTGATCATTCGGGCTTCTTGGGCGTCGGGTGCTTGTCCGGCGCTGTGGTGCCGGCCGCCACAATAGCAACCGAGGTGCCGGGCGATTGCAAACAATTGAGATAGCCCTCGTACAAGAGGTCGTACTGTGTTTTCAGGCTCGCGAAGTCTCCGCTGATGCCCCCTTCGCGTAAAAACGGATTGAGTTGCCGCTTGGCGTTCGCCAGGTGGTGGGCCACAAGAGCCCCCAGCGCTTCGCGGCTATCAGGTTGGGTCTGGTAAGACAGGTAGCCCAGAGACTCTTGGACCTCCCCCAGATCTTCCCGAATGCATTGGATTGCCCGCGATTCAGGCGATACGTGTGCGCCCAGGTCTGCGTGGTACTGCGTTCTCGATTTGCCCTCACGTGCGATAGGCTTTTCAGGTGAGGGTCCGATCCGCTTTGGCCTCGCAGGCGTGACGAATACCGTATCCGGTTCATCTTCCAGCAAACGAGCTGGGCGAGCGGCAATGGGCGTCGTTGCAGGCCGTTCGGCGTGAGCGGACACGCCTGAGGGCGACCCTGGACTCGCGCCGCGCAGCGGCGGTGCGACGGCCACAACAGGCGGGTCGACCGACACAACAGGCGGGTCGACCGGGGGAGCCCCGCGCGAATCAGGTTTGGGATGGCGCAGACGGGGAGCGGTCGCCCGCGGAATCAGCGAAGGGACATGCGGAAGGCCTGACATGGCGTGTATGCGGGTGATGGATCGACGGGCGATCGTAGGAGTCACCCCAGCGATCAACGCTACATCTGTCTGACGATCCGCCACGAGCCGCGGCTCATCCACCGTCCACCGCACACACGCGCAGAGGCCGGACCGACCCCCGCGCATGAACTGTTTACCCCGACGCAGCGCGCCGAGGCCGATCGCTCAAGGCTTGAGCGCGTCGCTGGCGATCCAGTTCACCATCAGGTTGATCGCCTGGTTATAGAACTCAACGCGGCGGGCCGCGCCGAACTCGGCGCCAGCGTCGAGCTGTTCGCGGGTCTTGCGATCGTTGGCCGGCACCTGCTTCTTCAGCTCCTCGGCATTGGCTTTGAAGACCTTGACCAGGTACTTCTCGATCCAGTCGTTGTAGTTGATCGAGATCTCTTCGGCCATCGCGGTGTGGAAGGCGTTGGTCAGCTCGTTCTTCTCCAAGGCCCGCGCCACGCGGAACACCTGCACCACATTCAGTTGTTCATCGGGCGACTTGGGGCCACCGTATTTGGGCTGCGTGCCGTAGTACTCGAGATTGAGGTCCAGGGTGGCGCGTCGGATCACACGCAGCAGACAAGTGGACGGAGAAATCTTGGCCTTGATCGAGTCGATGGCCTTGGATTGCTCCAGCAACTGGTTCTTTTCGGCGTTGGTCTTGGCGCTGTTACTCGCCTGGCGCATCTCCGCGGCCCGCGCACCGATACGGGCCTCTTCGACCGTCTGGCACTGCTTGTAGGCCTTGGCCATCACCGGCGAATTCAAGTAGACAAAAATCCTGTTCATCGAGGCCAGGTTGGTGGCTTGGATGTCCGCGTCGGTCACCTCGTTCGGGATATCCGGATAGGGATCACTCAACCACTTTTGGCGGACGTCATTCGCAGGCGCAGCGGCAGGAATGGCGGCGGGCGCCGCAGCACCCGGCATCGCGGGAGCCCCAGGCATCGCGGGAACACCGGGCATCGCTGGCGCAGCGGGCATCGTGGGGGCCGGGGCCCCTGGCGCTGCCGGCTTTTGGGTCGACTGATCGACGCGGTCCTTGATCTTGTTGAGGAGTCCTCCGAGCTGCGCGAAGCTGGGCGTCGCGGTGAGGAGGGCGAGGGCCGCTATCAGGCTGACCGGGGTGTTGAACTTCATGGTGGTTTTGAGTTGGAAGTGGCCAAGCCCATTCTAGACATGTGATCAGGGTTTTTCAGTCACGACAAATGGCAAATAAGCGCGCGCTCAAAGTAACTAAAAAAGGTGCATCAAAATCATCTCTTTCGGCCATCACCGCGGCGGGACAATATGGGCTGCCTTTGATGGAATCACCCGCCCCATGAACCCGCTGCGTGCCACCCGACCCCTCACAAACCTGCGCGCCCTGGGTCTGCTGCTGGCCGCCTTGTGCGGCCCGGTGGATGCCGCGTTGCAGGCGGGCGAACTGGCAGCGCCAGCGCCCCGACTCGTCGCGCTGAATGAGAGCAGCGACCAGCGCAACTCGCCCCTCAAGCAATCCGAGCCCGAACTGGCGGCGCCCGTGTCACTGGCGACGGCCTCGCCCGAGGTGGTGCTTCGCAGCTTTGTGGCGACCATGCTGGGTCGGTGGGGCACCGACTGCAGCAAGGTGGTCTCGTCATTCAAGCTGGAAGACGGCCGAATCCTGGGCGAGACCTACTTCAACGGCCAATTAGGAACACGCTCCGCGATCCGTATGGCCACCATCAAGTACGTGGGCATGGCCAATGGCCTGCACCGCTTCGAATATCTGGTGGACTCGCGCAACGTGGCGCAGGGCGAGAGCTACGGCAACCGCGTCATGATGGAAACCGACCTGCGCACGGTGCGCCGCTCGGTGTATTCAGAACAGCTGTCCGACCGCAACGTCCTGATCAAGGACGGCATCCTGCTGGCGACCAACACCCCCATGCCGATGCAGTTGCGGTGCCCCTAAGCCCGCAGCGGACCTACAATGCTCGCCTGCTGCGGAGGTGTGGCAGAGTGGTCGATTGCACCGGTCTTGAAAACCGGCAACGGGAAACCGTTCGTGAGTTCGAATCTCACCGCCTCCGCCAGTTCCCGGCCTCACCCCATCGCCTTCTTCACCCGCGCCGGTGTGAACGGCACGGTGCGCAGGCTCACCCCCGTGGCGTCGAACACCGCATTGGCCAGGGCTGCCGGTACCGGCGCGCTGGCCGCCTCGCCGGCGCCCAAGGGCGGCTGATCGACGCGTTGCACCAGCTCGATCGCCAGCCTCGGCACCTCAGGAAACCGCATCAGCGGATACGACGCCCAATCCACACTCGTCACCCGACTGCGGTCGAAGGTGGTCTCTTCATGCAAGGTGCGGGAGAGCGTCTGCAGAATGTTGCCCTCCACCTGGGCGCGTACCGCATCCGGGTTGATCATCAGGCCGCAATCGTGCACACAGGCCACCTTCAGCACCCGGATCGCGCCGCTGCGGCGTTGGACCTCCACCTCCATGCCAATGGCCACAAAGGTCTCGTTGTGCTTGTAGTGGATATAGGCCATGCCCCGGCCGCGCGCCGCTGCACCCTTGGACGGCGCCACCGGCGAGGTCCGGGGCTGCCACTGCATTAAGCGCGCCAGCCGCTCGATCACCTCGCGGCCACGGGGCTGGGCCATATCGCGCAAGCGGAACTCGATCGGATCGACGCCCGCACGTGAGGCCATTTGATCGACAAAGGATTCGACGGCAAAGCAGTTCGCCACCTTGCCGGGCGCACGGATGTTGGAAGGCCGCAAGGGAGCGTCCTCCAGCCAGTGCACGTCCACCTTCACGGCGCGGGCGCCGTAGGGCGGATCGCCGTTTTGCGCCAACAGACCGGTCGCCTGCCCCTTGGGTTGGGGCAGGCCCGCAGCCAGAGGGGACAACAAGGGAATCCAGGCCAGGTTGGCCGTCGCCCGGGGGATCCACATCTCGGTGCGCCAGGCATCGATCCTGCCTTCTGGCGTGAGGGTGCCACTGACTTCGATCACCTGCGGCGGGCCTTTCGGATCCCAAGCCAGTTCGTCCTGGCGGCTCCATTGCACGCGCACCGGTGCGCCCAGCGCTTTGGACAGCATCGCCGCCTCGACGCTGGCATCGTCATGGCCGTTCATGCCACAGCAGCCCGCGCCATCCAGATACACCGTGCGCACGCGAGCAGCGGGCATCCCCAGTGCCGCCGCGCACGAAGCGGCTAGGCGATGACTGGCCTGCGAGGCGGTCCAGACGGTCGCGCCATCGGCTTTGACATCGGCCACCGCGCAGGACGGCCCCATCGACGCATGCGACTGCAAGGGCCAGTAGTAGCTCGCCTGCAAGCGTTGTGCAGATTCAGGCAGTGCATCGATGCGCGCGGCGTCTCCCTTTCGTACTGGCGTGTCGTGGCCCGTGTAGGGACCCGCCTTGGCCCAGGCGATCACGCCCTCGTGAGAGGTCAGGTTCGCCGCCTGACTCCAGGTCGTCCGAATCTCGCGCGCTGCACGCATCGCGGCCCATTCATCGGGACTGGCGACCGCCAGAAAATCCTGAATCCGCACGATGCGCACACCCGGCAAGCGGCGCACCGACGCCTCGTCCACCGAGAGCAGGCGTGCGCCGACCGAAGGCGGACGCACCACCCGCGCATGCAGCATCCCCGGCAAGGTGAAGTCGTGCATGTAGACATGCCGACCCGTGACCTTGGCCGGAACATCCGGACGGGGCATCGACTTGCCAATCAGCTCAAAATCGGCCGGGGCCTTCAGCGGCGCCTGCGCATTCAACGGCAGATTCAGCGGGCCCGATCCTGCCAATTCGGCCAGGGCCAGCGAGCGACCGTCGGCCGCTACCACCCGCCCACCCTCCAGCCTCAGAGGGCGAGCATCGGGCCCCAGGCGCTGGGCCGCCAGCGCCAGCAGGCCTTCACGCAAGGAGGCCGCGGCTCGGCGCAACTCGACCCCGCCCCGCATCACACCGGTGCTGCCCGCGGTCGGGCCCTGATTGGGCGTGAGCGCGCTGTCACCCTCCACCAACTCGATGCGGCCCACGGGCAAGGACAACTCCTCGCCCACCATCTGCCGCATGGCAATGCGGTGGCCCGTCCCCAGATCCACCTTGCCTGAATAGACGACCACCGAACCATCGGGCCGCAGTGCGAGGAAAGAGTCGACCTGGTCCAGGGGCAAGGGGCCGCGCGAAACGGTCTGGCCCAGGGCCGAGGGCGCATGCCCCAGCATCGAAAAACCCACCACCGCGACGCTGGCGCGTAGCAAGGCACGGCGATTCATGTTCAACGTGTTCGCGGCCATCATGACGCCTCCTGCCCACTGGCCCTGGCAATGGCCTTGAGGACGCGGTCATGCGAGCCGCAGCGGCATAGGTTGCCCGCCAAAGCGACCTGGGCCTGTTCGCGTGTGGGCCGGGCGTTGCGTTTGAGCAAGGCGACCGAGGACATGACCATGCCGTTGGTGCAATAGCCGCACTGGGCCGCCTGCTCGGTGATGAACGCCGCCTGCACCGGGTGCGGCTGCTCGGGCGTGCCCAGCCCCTCATTGGTCGTCACCCGCTGACCCGCGGCCGCCGACAGCTTGATCAGGCAGGAGCGCACCGGCTGGTCATTCAGGAGGACCGTGCAGGCACCACATTGGCCCTGGCCGCAACCGTACTTGGCGGCATGAAGCCCAAGCCCATTGCGCAAGGCATACAGGAGCGGCATGTCGCCATCCCAGGCCTGGACCTCCGTCAACTTTCCATTGACGGTCAAACGGAAATTCGCCATCGCGGTGCTCCTCTTGTTTTGACAGGCTGATCGCTGCGGTCCCTCAGAGGGGATTCGCCGTGGTCGGCATCCTGATCCCTCGCGGGCAGGAGAAACATCGGGTTTACCCGATCCGGGGCGGGCCTCAACCCTGGGGCGTGCGGGTCACCCCGGCGGAAATTTCTTCAGCCAACGCGCGCAGCAGCGGCACGTAGCGGGTTGCGATTTCCCGGTCGGACACCACGTTCATCTGCAAGACGAGATTGATCGCACCGATGGCGTGCTGGCCTACCCGGATCGGAAACCCAATGGCGCTGACGCTGGACTCGGCCGCCCACTCGCCTCGGTTGGCGGCGTAGCCGCGTTTGCGCGTTTCGCGTAGCACCCGCTTCACATAGGCGGTATCGCGGGCCATCGCGCCGATGGCGTCGGTGCGGGCGCGCAGGAGTGCCAGCGTCGCCTCCCGTTCTTCATCGGCGCACCAGGCGAGCCAGGCACGCCCCAGCGAAGACACCAGCATGGGAATGCGGATGCCGATCGTGGCCCGATGCTGCGAGAGGAGGCTGGCGCGGTGCGTGGACTCTCGCACGATCATGAAGCCGGCGTCGGGTGTCGCCAGGTCGCTGGGCCAGGACAGGGCGCGCAGATGGGCCCGCATGGCTGGCGCGGCGATGCGGTCGATCCAGTCGGCGGCAACATAGCCCTCGGCCAAGCGTCGCACCTCGAAACTGAGCGCGTAGGAAGCCCCTTCGTCCTTGTGGTGCACCAGCCCCTCCGCGCGTAGCGTCTCCAACAGCCGCTTCACGGTGGTGCGGTGCAGGCCGGTCACCCGGGCCAGTTCCGCCACGGAGCCAATGCCCCCCGCCTGTGAATTGAGGGCGCGCAGCACCATCAGGCCACGCGTGAGGCCCCGGACTTCACGGTAAGCCGCGACCGGATCGGCGGGAGAAGGAGGTCGGTTCATGTGCACTCTGTGCACAGACTATACCGATGCCCGGCCCCTTCCCACACTGGCTGCCTGCGTGCAAGCCACGCATTCCCAAATGAGCCCGGCCCATGCCGGCGACGGAAAAGAGAGTCATGCGAAGGACCGAAGAAATCGATGTACTCGTGGTTGGGGCGGGCCCGATGGGCGCCACCACGGCGCTCGCGCTCGCGCGCCACGGCGTGCGAGTCCGGATGATCAACCGCTACAACTGGACGGCCAACACGCCGCGGGCCCACATCACCAACCAGCGCGCCGTCGAAGTGCTACGTGACCTCGGGGTCGAACAGGACGCCAGGCGCGAGGCCACGCCCTGGGAGTGGATGGGAGATACGCTGTTCACGACAAGCTTCGCCGGTCCGGAGATCGCGCGACTGCGCACGTGGGGCACAGGCGACGAACGCATCGGCGACTACCTGCAGGGAAGCCCCTGTCCGATGATGGACCTGCCGCAAAACCGCATGGAGCCGCTGCTGGTCCAACACGCAGCGGCCAACGGTGCCCAATTGGGCTTCAATTCGGAGTATTTGGGGCATGAACAGGACGCGCAGGGGGTGACCGTCTCGGTGCGGGATGTCGCCAGTGGCGAGACGTACGCTATCCGCTGCAAATTCCTGGTGGGCGCGGACGGTGCCCGCTCCAAGGTGCTGGACGATGCGGGCCTGACTTTAGAGGGACAGAGTGCTCGCGCCGGCACGGTGTACGTGCTGTTTAATGCCGACCTCGCGCGCTACGTCGCGCACCGCCCCAGCATCCTGTACTGGATCATTTCCTCCAACGCCGCGTTTGGCGAGATCGGCATGGGGCTGCTCAGGGCCATCCAGCCCTGGAAGCAGTGGATTGCCGGCTGGGGCTTCGACATGAGCAAGGGCGAGCCCGATACCTCCGACGAAGAAGTCCTACGCAAGATCCGCATCCTGGTAGGGGACCCTCACCTCCAGGTCGAACTACAAGGCACTTCCATCTGGTACGTGAACCAGGCGCACGCGCCGGTGTACTCCAAGGGCCGGGTGTTCTGCGGCGGCGATGCGGTGCACCGCCATCCCCCCTCGAGCGGGCTGGGCTCGAACACCTGCATCCAGGATGCGTTCAACCTCGCCTGGAAGCTGGCCTATGTCGTGCAGGGTCATGCCGGCGCCGGCCTGCTGGAGTCCTACACCCTCGAGCGCTCGCCCGTAGGGGCGCAGGTGGTTGCCCGGGCCAACCAGTCCCGCCTGGACTACGCCCCGCTCAATCGCTGCTTCCGGGATCCTGATGCGGCGAGCCCAGTCGAAGCGGGGCTGGCCGAACTCGCCGACCCAGGCGAAAAAGGCGTGGCCCGCCGGACGCGCCTTGCGGCAGCCTTGGAGCTGAAAAACACGGAGTTCAATGCGCAAGGCGTTGAACTCAATCAGCGCTGCGTCTCTGACGCGGTCATCCCGGACCCCGATGCCGGCGAAGAGGTCTGGAAGCGTGATCGCCAGTTGTACCTGCAGGCCACGACCCGGCCTGGCGCCAAGATCCCGCACGCGTGGCTGGTCGGCACCGATGGACTGCGCATCTCCACCCTGGACCTGGTCGGCAAGGGCCGTACCACGGTGGTCACCGGCATCGCCGGCCATGCGTGGGCGCAGGCCGTGCGCGCCCTGGACCTGCCCTATCTCGACGTACTGGTGATCGGCACGGGCAAGGCGCAAGACCTTTATTGCACCTGGCAGAAAGTGCGGGAGATCGAGGAAGCCGGCGCACTGCTGGTGCGGCCCGACGGTGTTGTGGCGTGGCGGCGTACAAGCGGCGTGGCCACGCCCGACGAGGCCCGTCGCGAACTCCTTGCGGCGCTCGGCGCCGTAATGGCACGACCGCTGGAGGCTGCATGACCGATCGCGCATTCCTGGGTATCTCGCACACGCCCCTATTGGGGATGAATCCGGTCGCACCCGAGGTCGAACGCACGCTCAAGGACGCACTGGCCACCACCCGAGCGCAGGTGCTCGCCTTTGCACCCGAGTTGGTCGTGGTGATCGCGCCCGATCACTACAACGGCTTTTTCAACGAGTTGATGCCGCCGTTTTGCATCGGCACCGAGGCCACGGCCGTGGGCGACTACACCTCTCCGGCCGGACCGTTGAACGTGGACAGCGCGGTCGCCCTCGCCCTGGCCGACCACCTGATGGACCAGGATTTCGATATTGCGGTGTCGCGCCGGATGAAGGTCGATCACGGCTGCGCTCAGCCCCTGCAACTGCTCTGGGGAGGGCTGCAGACACCGCCCGTGGTGCCGATCTTCCTCAACGCCGTGGCGCCGCCCGGCATTGCGCGCATGCGCCGTTGCCGCGCACTGGGACAGGCCATCGGCCGCTTCCTGGACAAGAGCGACCGCCGCACCCTGCTGATTGGATCGGGCGGTCTCTCCCACGAGCCGCCGGTACCGACCTTGTCGAACCCTGATAGCGAGGTGCGAGAGCGCATCACCGTGCGGCGTGAAGCCACGGCGGCTGAACGCGAGGCCAAGACGCAGCGCGTGATGGCGGCGGGACGTGCGCTCGCCAGCGGTGACAGCGCCATCAAGGCGCTCAATCCGCAATGGGACCAGCGCTGGATGGACGCCTTGCTGGCCGGCGGCGCCGCCCTCGAGGGGCTGTGCGCGATCGACGAGGACAGCATCGGTCGCGATGCGGGATTGTCGGCCCACGAATCCAAGAATTGGCTGGTGGCGCGCAGCGCGCTGGCCAGCGACCGACCGCTTGCATGCGGCATCCGCCACTACCAGGCGATCCCGGAATACATCGCAGGCTTCGGAATCATGATGCTCACCCAACACGACGCACCACACCATGTCTGAATCGAACAGTGCCATCACGCAGAGCGCCACCAGCCGCCTCGCGCGCATCCAGGAGGGCGACCTCCATCTGCAACTGCATTACAACGATGCCGGGGCCGGCTCCCGCACAGTCGTGATGCTCCATGGCTCCGGCCCGGGTGCGAGCGGCTGGTCCAACTTCCACCGGAATGTGGAGCCCCTTGTCGCCGCCGGCTACCGCGTGATCCTGATGGACTGCCCCGGGTGGAGCAAGAGCGACCCTATCGTCTGCGCGCAGTCACGTTCGGACCTCAACGCCCGAGCGCTGAAAGGGCTGCTCGACACGCTGCGCATCGACAAGGTCGACATCATCGGCAACTCCATGGGCGGGCACAGCGCGGTCGCCTTCGCGCTCACCTGGCCGGAGCGCACTGGTCGCCTCGTCCTGATGGGAGGCGGCACTGGCGGCGTGAGCTCCTTCGCGCCCATGCCCACCGAAGGCATCAAGCTGATTTCAACCGTCTATCGCAACCCGACGATGGAGAACCTGCAGCGGATGATGAACGTGTTCGTCTATGACCCGAGCGCCCTCACCAAGGAGCTGATCGAGGGGCGCCTGGCGAACATGCTGGCGCAGCGCGAGCACCTGGACAACTTCGTACGCAGCAGCGAATTGCATCCCAAGCAGTTCCCCGATGTCGGGCCGCGCCTGGGTGAAGTGGCCGCGCCCACACTGGTGATCTGGGGCCGCGACGACCGCTTCGTACCGCTGGATGTCGGCCTGCGGCTCGTCGCCGGCCTGAAGGACGCGGACCTGTACGTTTTCAGCCGCTGCGGACACTGGGCGCAGTGGGAGCACGCCGAGAAGTTCAACCGACTGGTCACCGAATTCCTGGCGCGCTGAGATGCAAGCACAGTTGCGTGATGCCACCCCGACCTTGTTTTTCGAAGACATGGAGCCGGGCACGAGTCTCACCAGCCCCGTCCACGTGGTCGACAAGAGCGAGCTGGTGGCGTTCGCCCGGGAATGGGATCCCCTGCCTTTTCACGTGGACGAAGCTGCCGGCGTCGCCGCCTTCGGCAGTCTCACTGCCCCGGGGCTCTACATGCTCGCAATCAAACAGCGGCTCGTGCACCGGCTGGCGCCGCTGGCGGTGATCGCGTCGCTAGGGTATGACGAGGTCCGTTTTCTCGCGCCTTTGCGGCCAGGCGATGCCGTGGTGCTGAAGGTGGATTGGCTGGAGCGCCGCGCGTCCAGCTCCAAGCCAGACCGGGGCATCGTGAAACTCCGCTTCTCGCTGATCACGCAGCAGGGCACGACGGTGTTGAGCCATCTGGACTCCATCCTGGTGCGTCGGCGGACTCCGGCTGCCGCATAGCGCCAGATCGTCCCGTCGGCCGCGTGACGCGCTCCCCTGCGTCACGTCAGACCGCCCGCCAGTTTCAACGCGTCACAGTGCCTGTGGACACGGTGTCGCGGGAAGCATCCAGCAACAGGATCCGGCTCAGGCTGCCCGCCGGGTCGCGCGCTGGCTGGCTGAAGAAGACCCTTTCACGAAGCTGCCCGCTGATATCCGGCGTCTGCTTGAAGTCCTTGAGTTTCGGGTCGCGAAAAGCGTCTTCGACGCCTTGACGCACGCGCTGGAATACCTCTTGGACATCGTCACCCGGCTGCTTGAGTGCATTGACGAACGCGATCGCAAACGGAGAATTTTTCTGGCCGGGAAGGCTGTCAAAGGCCACCTGGCCTTTCGAAGTGGCGTAGAGGGTGACGATGCCGTTGTCGCGCCACGGGCGCTCGGTGCGTGGCCTGATCTCCCTCTGGACCTGCGCCAGGCTGATGCCCTCCTTGGCCAGCGATGCGCCGCTGGCCTGACGGGCATCGATCGGAAACAGGATGTCCTCGCCCGCCATGTTCATGGCCTGACCGGAAAAATAAAAGACGCCCACTCCGCCGCGAAGAGCCAACGACTGCTCGAAATCGGCTATCAGCGCAGTCATGGCTGCACGTCCGACGTTGGTCGCCTTGACCACCTGAAAGCCCCGGGCGGTGAGCGCGCCCGCCACGAGGTCGGCGTCGCTGACCGCGCCGATCAGCTTGGGGAATTCGCGGTAATCGTCGTTACCGATCACCAGCGCAAGCCGAGGACTGGCAGACGACTGAGGCCCCGAGGCCGCAGCATCGCGCATCCCACCGGCCATGGCCAGTGCCACCATCGCCAACCAGACCAGCGCCATCCGCAGGACTGCCGTATGCCGCCAGGTGTGTACAAGCGCCCTCGCCCGGGGTTGATCACTTTTGAAAGCATGCATGTCGCACATCCTGTTTGAGGGGTTGATCATGGTCAGTTTAAACGTCAATCCTGTATGGCCTCCCGGACCGACGCGTGCGCGCCAAACAGAGTTCATAAGCATTACCTATCAATACCTTCCTGCGCACCCCTGCGCGCACCCTCCTTAGCGCCTTGATCCTTCATCGAAAATCGATTAGATTGAGAAAATCGATACCGCCGGCGCTGCGCCTTCGCGGGCGCGCGCCGGACAGCGGACGACCCTCACCCGCAAGATACGGAGGCTGACCCATGCTTGGATTGTTTGCGCGCGTTTGCGCACTGGTGATGGCCGCAGCGTGGGCGCCGGCCGCCGTGGCCCAGACCTTCCCCGCGCGGGCGGTCACGATCGTGGTGCCGTTTCCGGCCGGCGGCTCGATGGACGCACTGGCCCGTCTTTCGGCCGAGAAGCTCACCGCGATGTGGGCCCAGCCCGTGGTCGTGGAAAACCGGGCGGGCGCAGGTGGCCTGCTCGGCGCGCAACGGGTGAAGGGCGCTGCACCCGACGGCTATACCTTGCTGCTCACGAATTCCGCCCTGATCCAGAACGTGGTGGGCGCGGCCGCCGCCAACCCGCCCTACGACCCCTTGAAGGACTTCGAGCCGGTGCTGCACATGACGCACGCGCCCGTGGTGTTCGTCATCAACCCGCGCCTGTCCGCGCGCACCCTTCCTGAGTTCGTGGCCCTGGTCAAGCGGGAGCCGAAGAAGCACTCCTACGGCTCGGGCGGTGTAAACCAGACGCTGCACCTCCTGGGCGCCACCTTCAACGAGGCAGCCGGCCTTGACATGGCGCATGTGCCGCAAAAAGGCGACGGCCCCCTGCTCAATGACATCGTCGCCGGGCATGTGTCCGGCGGATTCGCCACCATTGCCACCGCCGGTCCGCACATCGCCGCCGGGACGGTGCGTGCGCTGGGCGTGGTCGGCCCACGCTCGCCCCTGCTGCCCGAGGTGTCGACCTTCCGCGAGATGGGCTATCCGCAGCTGGACGTGGTGGGCTGGTTCGGCCTGTTCGCTCCGGCCGGTATCGCCAAGGCGGTGGCAGACCGCATCGCCACCGATGCGACCAACGTGCTGCGCATGCCCGAGGTGTCGGCCAAGCTGCGCGGGATGTCGCTCACGCCCACGGGGCTAGGCAGTGCGGAATTCGCCGCCACGATCCGGCGCGACCTGGCGTACTGGGATACGGTGGTCAGAAAAGTGGGCGAGAAGTGAGCCTGCGGGCCGACCAGATTCTGCTGGGGCAGGTCCTCACGCTGGACGCGCACGGCTCGCAGGCGCAGGGGATTGCGCTGGCGGAGGGCCGCGTGCTGGCCACCGGTACGCGCGAGGCCCTGATGGAACTGCGCGGGCCGCGCACCCGAGTGCACGACTTCGGCAAGGCCACCCTCATCCCCGGTTTCAACGACGCCCACGCCCACATGGACACCCTGGGCATGCGTCAGCTGCGGCCCTCGCTGGCGGGAGCGCGCAGCATCGCCGACATCCAGACCCGCATCGCCACCCTCGCCCGCACCACGCCCAAGGGGGAGTGGATCGTCACCTTGCCGCTGGGAGAACCGCCCTACCACTTCGATGCGCCGTCCACCCTGGCCGAGGGTCGCATGCCGCATCGACACGAGCTGGACGCGGCCGCACCCGATCACCCGGTGTACATCCCAGCACCCGGCGGCTACTGGGGCCAGCCACCCTGCCATTCGGCGATGAACTCGCGCGGTCTGCAGCTCAATGCCATCACACGCGACACCGTACCCGCCAACCCGAACACGGTGATCGAGAAAGACGCCCACGGCGAACCCCTGGGCACCTTCGTCGAGAAAAGCTTTGTGAACACGCTGGAGGCGGAGCTGCTGCGGGCCGTCCCGCGCTTTACCTACGCTCACCGCCGCGAAGGTATCCAGCAGGCCATGGGCCTGTACCACGCGATGGGGACGACCAGCATCTACGAGGGACATGGCTGCGCCCCCGAAGTGATCGCCGCCTACCAGGAGTTGCATGACCGCGGCGACTTGACCATGCGCACAGCCGCCGTGCTCAGTCCGCGATGGCGCTCGATCGACGAGGCGAACACGCTGATGCAGGATTGGGCGCACAGCCTGCGCGGGCGGGGAACGGGCGACGCGATGTTCCGGGTCTCGGGCCTGTTCATCGCCCATGGAGGCGACCCCTGCGTGGCGCGTATCCAGCAGCGCGATCTGACCTATATGGGCTGGTCCGGCTACACCCAGCAGGTGAATTCGACGGAGGACTTCGAGACCCTGTGCCGTCTGGCCGGACAACACGACCTGCGCGTGCACACCATCGTCTCGGACAAGCTGGCCCAGGTGGCCCCCGTGATGGAGCGCCTGGCGCAAGATTTCCCGATCGGGGAGCGGCGTTGGGTTCTCGAACATATCAGCCGCTCCACACCCCAGGACCTGGCCACCATTGGGCGCACCGGGGTGGCCACCACGTTGATCCCCGCCCAGTATGTGTGGAAGCACGGCACGCCGTTCCTGAACTTCAGCCCGCAGGAGATGGACCACGTCTCGCCCGCCCGCCAGCTATGGGAGCTGGGCGTGCCTGTGGCCGCTGGGACCGACGCCGCGCCGCACAACCCGCTGTTTTGCCTGTGGTCCATGGTGACCCGGCGCGAGCGCACAACCGGGCGGGTGATGGGCGAAGGCGGCAAGGTCGACCGCGAGGTGGCGCTTCGCCTGCTCACGCACGGGGGCGCCTACCTCACCTTCGAGGAACATGAAAAAGGCCGGCTGGTGACGGGCCACCACGCCGACATCGCGGTACTCTCGGCCGATCCGCTGACAGCTCAGGACGACGCACTGCGCGAGATCACCTGCCTGGCCACCTGCGTGGGCGGCCAGTGGGTGCACGGAGACCTTTGATGAACCTTGCCTTCGCCAGCGCCACGGAGCTGGCCGCCGGACTCAATTCAGGCCGCTACGGCAGCCGCGAACTGCTGGAGATGTACCTGCAGCGCGTGCAGACGCTCGATGGCCAGATCAACGCCGTCATCGCCCGCGACTTCGATCGCGCACGCGCCGCAGCCGATGCGGCCGACGCCGCCCGTGCACGCGGGCAGTCGCTGGGGCCTCTGCACGGGCTGCCGATGACCGTCAAGGACTCCATCGACGTGGCGGGCCTGCCCACCACCTGGGGCAACCCGGCGCTGCGTGACAACATCGCCCGCGCCGACGCCGAGGTGGTGCGTCGACTCAAGGCCGCCGGCGCCATCGTCTTTGGCAAGACCAACGTGCCCCTGATGCTGGCCGACTGGCAAAGCTACAACGCCTTGCATGGCACCACGAACAACCCCTGGGACTTGGGCCGCACGCCCGGCGGATCCTCGGGCGGATCCGCCGCGGTGCTGGCCGCCGGCCTGTCCGGCTTTGAATACGGCAGCGACATCGGGGGATCGCTGCGCATTCCGGCGCATTTCACGGGCACCTATGCGCACAAGCCCACCTGGGACCTGGTGCCGCCTGCGGGCCACTGGGTCTCGCCTGGCCCGCGCACCGACATCTCGGTCGTCGGCCCCATGGGCCGCAGCGCCGCTGACCTGCAATGGGGTTTGGAGCTGACCGCGGGCCCTGACGGCGCGCAAGCGAGGGCCTTGCGCCTGGCGCTGCCGCCCTGCCCGCATCCCCACCCCCGCGGGTTCCGGGTGGCAGTGATTCTGGATGCGCCGCAAGCCGAGGTGGATCAGGAGGTGCAGGCGGCCGTCGAGGATGTGGCCCGCTTTCTGGAGGCCGAGGGCGCGACGGTCTCGCGCACCGCGCGGCCCGAGGTGGACTTCGACACCGTGGCCCAGGACATCACAACGCTGATACGGGCCACCACCTCGGTGCGCATGCCGCCCGAGGACTACGCCCGCTTCCAGCAGGAGCGGGCCCGCCTGGATCCGACCGATGACCGTTACCCGGCGCGCTTTGCCCGCGGCATCACCGCCAGCCACCGCGAATGGCTGCAGGCCAACCTGCGCCGCTACGCCATGCAGCAAGCCTGGGAGCGCTTCTTCTCGGAGTGGGACGTCCTGATCTGCCCGCCGGCATCGACCGTGGCCTTCAAGCACGACCACCACGAGCCGCGCCACGAGCGGCTGGTGCCGATCAACGGCCAGATGCGCCCCGCCATCGACCAAATCTTCTGGGCGGGTCTGGCCGGCCTGTCCTACCTGCCGGCCACCGTCGCCCCCGCCGGCCGCTCGCGTGAAGGATTGCCGATCGGCGTGCAGATCGTGGGCCGCGCCTACGGCGACCTCACCTGCATCGGACTGGCCCGCCTGCTCGAACAAGGATTTCGCGGCTTCGAGCCGCCACCCTTGCCCTGATTTCCCTGATTCATTTCCCAAGGAGCTCCCACCATGTCCTTACCGCGCGTCCCGACGCTGGAGCAGTTCATGCCGCAGGTCGACCTCGAAGAGATCATGGAATTCCTGCGCGGCACGAACGAGCGTCGCACCTGGCCCCTGTGGCAGGAGGACGACTGCCTGGCTTTCATTGCACGTGGCCGTGAATACCGCAGCGAATTCCACCTCAATCCCAGTTACGAGATGCAGTACTCGCTCAAGGGCGACCTGTTCCTGCACTGGCGGACTGCGGAGAACAAGGTGAATATCTCGCACGTACCGGAAGGCAATTGCCTGTACCAGCCGCCGATGGTGCCGCACTCGCCCCGCTTCGGACCCGACGCCTTCCAGCTGGTGATCGAGCGCAAGCGCCGCCCCGGGGAGATCGATCGCTTTCACTGGTTCTGCCCGAAGTGCGACAACTTCCTGCACGAGGAGCAGTTCATCGTCCACGACTACGGCGCCGACCCGGTGTCACGCGCCTACGACCGCTTCTGGAACAACATGGATGCACGCACCTGCAAGAAGTGCGGCACCGTGATGCCGGACAAATGAGCGCGGTGCTGCGCACACTGCAAGACCAGCTACGGCCGGCGCACACTGCGCTGGTCGTCGTGGACATGCAAAACGACTTCTGCGCGGAAGGTGGCTACCTGCAGCGCACGCGGGCTGCGAGCGCCAAGAATCCGATCCGGGTCGACCAGAACGAACGCATCGCGCACGGAATTGACCGCCTGGCGCACGTGGCCCGCCGGGCAGGTTCGCCGGTGGTCTGGTTGCGGTCGGTCTACGACTTCAAGTACCTGGCCCCCGCGCACATCGCCAAGCGTGATGGCGAGGGCTGCTGCATGGAGGGCACCTGGGGCGCAGACTGGTTCCTGATCGCTCCGGCCGAGGGTGACCCGGTCATCACCAAGCACACCTTCAGCGGCTTTCATGAGACCCCCCTGCACGCGATGCTGCAATCGCGCGGAATCCGCACGCTGGTGATGACCGGCGTGGCCACCAATGTGTGTGTGGACTCCACCCTGCGCCATGGCTTCTTCCTGGGCTATCACATCGTGGTGGCGCAAGACTGCGTCGGCAGCGGCAACCAGGCGGGTCATGAAGGCACCTTGGCCACGGTGCGCACGAATATCGGCGCGGTGGAGGATGCGGAGACGATCGCGCAGGCCCTGCTGGCGCAGGCCTGAGGCTACCCGCTCTAGCGCGGTGCGACCCAGCGGGCCGCAAACGCATCGCCCGCACGATCGATGGCCGCCACGTGGGGCGCGCCAAAGTGCGTGGGCAGCAGCAGCGCACCCGTGTCGGCGCAGTATTCGAGCACCGAGCGCCGGGTCTTGCGCGATTGGGCGGGGTCTTCGCAAAAGCACATTACCCAGTCCGGGGCGTAGATCTGCAGGGGGTGGTGGATCACATCGCCACAGAACACCCCGCCCCCCTGGTCATGTAGCAACTTGAGCAGGATGTGGCCGGGCGTGTGGCCAGGTGCGTCCTCGACCAGCAGGTGGTCGCCGATGGCGTGCGGGCCACTGACCAGGTCGGCCAGGCCCGCCTCGATTACGGGCAGCACGCTGTCTTGATAGGCAATGCGCCGGTGCGGATCGTCGGCCGACTGCGGATTCTTCACTGGATCCCAGTGCTCGCACTCGCGCCGCGAAAGCACGTAGCGTGCATTCGGAAAGGTCGGCACCCAGCGCCCATCACGCAGCTGGGTGTTCCATCCGATGTGGTCTGCGTGCAGGTGGGTGCACATCACGAAATCGATGTCCTGCGGCTGTACGCCCGCCTGCGCCAGGCGCTCCAGATAGGGCGTCTCAAGCATGTGAAACCGGGGCCAGAAATGGCGGTCCTTGTGATTGCCCGAGCAGGCATCTACCAGGATGGTGTGGTGGCGGGTGCGCACCAGCCAGGAGTGCACGCTGGTGACCAGCGAATCCGTCTCGGGGAGGTAGTGGTTCGGGGCGAGCCAATGCAGGTTGCGCTCCACCACCGCCTTGTCAAAGCCCTTGAAATACTGGTCAGGCGGATAGCTGCCCGGTCCGAGCTGCTCCTCGATGCGGGTGACGGTGGCGTCGCCTATCTGCCAGGTGTGGTTCATGGGGTGATGCAGTCGTTCAGTCCGCCGCGCGCTGGAACCAGTGCAGCAGACGCTTTTCCACGCCCAGCATGACCAGGTTCAGGAGGTAGCCCACCACCGCCAGCAGCAAGATGGAGGCGTACATCTCGCCCGAGCGCATCGCGAACTGCATGGTCATGATGTAGTAGCCGATGCCCTCGGAGCCCGCGATCATCTCGGCGATCACGGTCACGATCAGCGCCAGCGCCAGGCTCGTGCGCAGGCCCACCATGATGTAGGGCAGGCTCGCGGGGAGCACCACGCGCAGCGCGGTGCGCGCGGGGCTCACCTGGAAGGTGCGGGCTACGTCCAGCGCCGTCTTTTCGACCGAGCGCACGCCCGCGATGGTGTTGACCAGCACCGGGAAGAATGTGGCGAAGGCCACGATGAAGACTTTCATCGCGGTGTCGATCCCGAGCAGCAGGATCAGCGGCGGCACGATGGCAGGGATCGGGATCGGACGCACCAGTTCAACCAGCGTGTCCAGCGCCGCGTTGACCCAGCGAAAGCGCCCCATCAAGAGGCCGACGATGACACCGAGCAGCCCGCCGGCGGCAAAGCCCGCCACCATGCGGCCCAAACTCGAGAGAAAGACCTTGGGCAGCTCGCCCGAGGCAAAGCTGTCCACGCCTGCGGCCAGCACCTGCGTGACCGGTGGCCAGTTGGGGCTGGCCACCCAGGTGCGCGCAGACACCTCCCACAGCACCAGCAGCGCCGCGACCAGCAGGAAGCCCCAGACGCGGTAGCCAGACTTACGCTTCATGGACCACCTCGCCGCCCACTGCCGTGGCCAGGACTTTCGCATGCTGCAGGGCGTCGGCCTCGCAGGTCGTCGGATCCTGCGAGAGCACCGTCCAGTCGGCCAGCAGGCCCGGGCGCAGCATGCCGCGCTCGTGCTCGGAGAAGGCGACGTAGGCTGCATCGCGCGTGTAAAGGGCCAAGGCCTCTTCGCCGCTCACGGCCTGCAGCCGGCCCACGGGCTCCTGGCTGCCCGCAATGCGACGCGTGCGCGCCTGCCACAGCCCCAGCAGGGGTTCGTACGGCGTGACCGGCGAGTCCGAGCCACCGCCCACCACCACACCGCCGTCGAGCCAGCTGCGCACCGGGGTGGCGGTGGCCATCATGGCGGTGCCGAAACGCTGCACCAGCAGCGGGCCGAAGGTGTACTGCATGGAGCACTGCGTGGCCACCGTGATGCCCATGGCCTGGGCCTGGCGAATATTGCGCGCCTCGGGCCACAGATAGGCGTGGATCAGGCTAAAGCGCAGGGGCTTCAGAGGGATCTCGCGATTGATCTGCTCAAACACGTCCAGCGCGATGTCAATGGCGCGCCCGCCAACGGTGTGTACCCCCATCGACCAGCCCATTTGCGCACAGGCGCGGGCGATGGCGTGGAAATTCTCGGTGGAGGTGACCTGGATACCGCAGTTGCAGCGTTCGTCCGGGTAGGGCTCGCGCATCAACGACGTGCCCAGGGAGGCGCCCCCGTCGAGGAACAGCTTGACCGCGCCGAGCTTCATCCGCGCGTCGCCAAAGCCGGTGCGCAGGCCGAACTGGCGAATGCGGCGCAGGTTGTCCTCTACCGGCAGGCTGGAGTCGGCCAGCGGCATCAGCACCGAGCGCACGGTCAGCTCCTGGCGCGCCCACAGGTTCTGATAAGGGATAAACATCTCCGGCGTGAGGCCGGGGTCGATGATGCCCGTGAGGCCAGCCGCGTGGTAGGCCTTCTGGATATCGCGCAGCGCGCCTTCCTGATCGGCCATGGTGGGCGCAGGCACGAGACGGGCCACAGGCTCGAAAGCCGGCGGCTCCATGAGCACACCATTGGGCTCGCCCGCGGCATCACGCTCGATCTTGCCGCCCACTGGGTCGGGCGTGCGGGCGGTGATGCCCGCCAGCGCCAGCGCCAGCGAGTTGGCGACACCTGCATGGCCCACGCGCGGCAGGTAGACAGGTCGGTCGGGGCAGGCGGCATCGAGCTCCTGGCGGGTGGGATACCGCTGCTCCTGGAGGTTCACCACATGCCAGCCCGATCCGCTGGTGATCCAGGGGACCTGCGGATTCTTGGCTGCGTAAGTGCGGATGGCGGCCTGGATGTCGGCGATGGAGCGCGCGGGCGCCAGGTCCACCAACCGGGACTGGATCCCGGTCCACTGCATGTGGTTGTGCGTATCGATCAGGCCTGGCACCACAGCCCCTTGGCCATACCGCAACACCACAGGCCCCGCGCCCGCAGCCGCCTGCGCATCGGCCAGGCTACCCACGGCGAGAATGCGCCCGTCGCGCACGGCCATGGCCTGCGCCCGGGGCCGCGCCGGGTCCATGGTGACGATGTCACCCTGGACCAGCAGCGTCCTTCCCTCCAGTGCCACGTGCGCGTCCTTCTCTTAGCGCACCGCGGTCCGATGCAGCAGCGATCGCATCTCGAACGGGCCGTCGATCATGCCGTTCTTGCGCATGAGGGCCAGCACCTGGTCGAGCGATGCCGGGTCCACCTTGGTCTCGAAGGGCGGCAACACCAGGGCCTTCACTCGCTCCGGGGCCAGGCGGGTGTAGCCGGCCACGATGCGAACCCATTCGTCATTGCCCTTGTTGGCATTGCTCCACTCCACACCTTTGGCATAGGCGCGGGTGAACTTGTCGATCACGTCGGGGTTCTGCTGAATGAAGGTGCGCGTGGCGGCGTACTGTCCCACCGGCACGCGCTTTTGCACCGCGTTGAAGGGCCAGCCGATCACCTGCATGCCGTCGTTGGCCACAGCCGAAGACATGAAGGGATCCATCACGAAGGCCGCCTCAGCGCGGTTGCCGCGCACGGCGTCGGACATCTGCGGGAACGGCACTTCGACAAAGGTCACCTTCTCCGGGTCGCCACCCGTGGCGCGGATCCACTCGCGGGCATACATCCAACCCACGTTGTTGCGGGCATTGACCGCCATGCGCTTGCCCTCGAGCTCCTTGCCCGTCTTGGCAGGCGCATCTTTCAGGGCGATCAGGCCACCGATATCGGGCGCGGCATCGCCCGTGCCGCTACCGGCGCTGATGATCTGAAAGCCCAGGCCCTGCTTGGCGCCTAGGGTGATCGAGATGATGTTGCTAAAGGCGATCTGCACCTGGCCCGCAGCCAGGGCCGGCAGGCCCACAGCCCCTGACGCTGTGGGTGTGGTGTCGATCTCCAGGCCCTCAGCCGCGAAGAAGCCCCTGGCGATCGCCACCTGCAAGGGCGCGGTGTCGATGATGGGGATGGTGCTGACACGCAGTTTGGTGGTCTGGGCCAGGGCAGCGGGCACGCAGGCCACAACACCCAGGGCCGCCAGGGCGGCCTTGAGCACCGTGCGGCGCAGGTTCAACGCGCTCATGTCCATCCCCTTCAACGCACGACCGTGGTGGCCGTGCGATAGAGCAGCGCGCGGGTATCGAAGGGGGAATCGATCATGCCGTTCTTGCGCATAAGGGCCTGCACCGCGTCGACGCCCGCTGCATCCACCGTCTTGTCATAGGGGGGCACAGTCAGGCCCGTGACCTTCTCGGGAGGCAGTCGGGTGTAGGCCGCGACGATGCGGGTCCATTCGTCAGTCGTCTTGTTGGCGTTGGTCCAGTCCACCGACTTGTTGTAGGCGCGCACGAAGCGCTCGATGATCTGCGGGTTCTGGTCAATGTAGGTCTTGGTGGCCGCATACATGCCCACCGGCACCTTCTTCATCACCGCGTTGTACGGCCAGGCCACCAGCTGCATGTTCTCGGCATTGATCGCGTTGGACAGGAAAGGCTCCACCACGAAGGCGGCCTCCACCCGATCACCGCGCACGGCATCCGTCATCTGCGGGAAGGGCACTTCCACATAGGTCACCTTGTCGGGGTCGCCGCCCGTGGCACGCACCCACTCGCGAGCAAACAGCCAGATCACGTTGTTGCGGGTGTTGACGGCGATGCGCTTGCCCTCGAAGTCCTTGCCGGTGCGCAGGGGCGCGCCTTTCTTCGAAATCAGGCCCGCGAGGTCGGGCGTGGTGTCCCCGGTACCGGCACCCATGGAGATCACCTGAAAGCCCAGGCCCTGCTTGGCACCCAGCACGATGGAGATGATGTTGCTGAACGTGATCTGCACCTGGCCGGCGGCCAGGGCAGGCAGGCCCGCGGCGCCACCCGCCGTCGGCGTGGTGTCGATCTCCAGGCCCTGCTCGCCGAAGAAGCCCTTGGCGATGCCCACCTGCAGAGGCGCGGTGTCGACGATGGGGATGGTGCTCACGCGCAGCTTGGTGGTCTGCGCAAAGACTGGCGATGCAGCACCCAGGACGGTGGCGGCACCGATCAGGCTGAATTCGCGGCGGCGTAGGGTTTTCTGAAGCATCTGCGTTTCCTTTCTCAGTCGGTTTTGGAATAGGACCAGTGGATCAAGCGGCTTTCCAGCCGCACGAAAAGCGCATTGAGACCGTAGCCCAGGACAGCCAGGATCACGATCCAGGCGTACATGTCGGCGCTACGGAAAGACCGCTGCATGTCGATCACGAGAAAGCCGATGCCGCCCGTGCCGGCCATCATCTCGGCCACGATCACCAGCACCAGACCCAGGCCCAGGCTGACCCGCATCCCGGCCAGGATCAGGGGCAGGGCCGCGGGCAGGATGATCTTGCGCAGGGCCGCCGAGGGGGCATGACCGAAGGTACGCCCCACGTCCAACAACACCGGGTCGGTGCCGCGCACCCCCTGTACCGTGTTGATCAGGACCGGAAAGAAGACGCCCAGCGCGATGACGGTCATCTTCATCGCGTCACCCAGACCGAGAAACAGCATCAGCGGCGGCAGCAAGGCCGGCTTGGGCAGAGGCCGCAGGAATTCGACCAGCGGTTCGAGCAGGCCGTCGATGAATCGGTAACGCCCCATCATCAGGCCGGCCCCCACGGCGAGCAGGCAGCCGATCGCGTAGGAGACGAACAGCAGGTACAAGGTCTTGCCCAAGGGACCGAGGAATGCGCCGCCCGTCACGATGCCCTGGAGCCTTTGCAGCACCACGCTGGGCGGGGGCACGATGGCGGCATTGAGGGCACCGGCACGCACCAGGGTCTCCAGTGCCGCGATCAACACCGCGATCGTGGCAAGCCCGAGCAGCGTGTCCGGGCGGAGTCTGGCGCGGGCGGTCATGGCTCCCGTCGAAGCAGCTGCTCGAGCAGATGGTGCCGCAGCTCGATGAAGCGGGGCAGCTCGCGCGTGGTGAGGTTGTCACGCGGGCGGGGCAGATCGGTCTCCACCACCTCGGCGATATGCGAAGGTCGCCGCGACAAAACCGCCACTCGGTCGGCCATGAAGACGGCCTCGTCCACATCGTGCGTCACGAGGACGGCGGTGAAACGCTGCTGCTGCCAGAGATCGAGCACCAGCGCGTGCAGGTCCAGGCGCGTGAGCGCATCAACCGAACTGAAAGGCTCGTCCATCAGCAGGACGCGCGGCTTGGCGGCCAGTGCGCGCGCGATGGTGACGCGCTGCTGCATGCCGCCCGAGAGCTGGAAGGGGAACTTCTGCGCGAATTCGAGCAGGCCCACCATCTCCAGGTAGCGCAGACTCTCTTCGCGTGCACGCGCGAGACTCATACCGGGCAGGTGCTCGATCGCGAAGGCCACGTTGTCGATGACTGTGCGCCAGGGGAACAGCGACTTTCCGTACTGCTGGAACAGGTAGACGATGCCCGCGGGAGGCGCCGTCACGTCCTGGCCCGCGAAGCGCACCTGGCCGTCGGTCGGGGCCGTCAGGCCCGCCGCGATCTGCAGCAGGGTGGACTTGCCGCAACCCGAAGGGCCGATGATGCCCAGGAACTCACCTTCGCGGACGTCCAGGTCGACGCCCCCGATGGCCAGCGTTGCGCCCTCGCCCTCGCCGAAGGATTTGCGGATGCCTCGCAGCTGCAGGTAGGGCGCGGCGGGGACGTTCATGTCAACCGAGGTAGGCCACGCAGTCGATCTCGACCAGAACACCTGCTCGGTGCGGCGTGCCGCCGGTGCAGGTGCGCGTGACCTTCTCGCCGGCCATGAACTCGCGGAAGGCTTCGTTAAAGGCGGGGAAATCGCCGGTGTTGCGCAGGCAGACGCGCATGTTCACCACCTGGGACATCGTGGCGCCACCCGCCTCCAGGATGTTCTTCAGATTGGTGAGGGTCTGACGGGTCTGGGCCGCAATGTCCTCGCTCACCACCTCGCGGGTGGCTGGATCCAGGGGGCCCTGACCGGAGACATAGAGGAAGTCTCCCGCCCGCAGGGCCTGGGCCAGCGGAGACGGCTTGGACTTGTCGGTGAAGCCGGTCACCGGCGCCTTGTCACTCTGAACGAGAATCTTGGGCATTTTTTATCGATTATCGATTGATGGATCGATTTAACCCTCAGAATGTAAACGACACAGTGACGCCTGTCAATGAGAGCAAGGGCCGTGCCTGAGTGCCTGCACGCCAGACACAGGGGCAGCCGCAGAGAACGTGATGGCGAGGCGGCATGCGCGGTGCGCGCAGGCCCGGCTATTTCTGCGGCGCCTCGGTTTTGAGCAGCGCTTTGCGGATGTTGGTGCCGGTGCGCTCGATGTGCTCGCGCATGATGGAGCAGGCCAGATCGGCGTTGCGCTCCAGGGCCGCGTCACAGATTTCAGTGTGCTCGCGGCGCACCGTCTTGTCGAAGGGGCGGGCCGCCAAGAAGAGCCGCCGGTAGCGGTCGTTCAAGTCATGCAAGTTGGCGCTAAAAGCCAGCAAAAGCGGCATCTTGCACGCTGAAATCAGGCAGGAGTGCAGCTCGCGGTGCGCCGACTCCCAGTTGCGGCGGTCGGTGGGGTCTTCCACCCGCTCCAGCTTATTGAGGCGGTACAGGGCGGACACGATGGCCCCCTCCCACTTGTCGTCGCCATTTTGGATCGACTCGCGAAGCGCGAAGGTCTCGACCATGGCGCGCAGCTTGGTGACTTCCAGAAGGTTTTCCTCGGAGATAGGCGCCACGCGGTAGCCGCGCTGGTCCTCCATCACGACGAAACCCTCTGCAGACAAGCGCGAAAGCGCTTCGCGCAAGGGGCTGAGGCTGACGTCGAACATCACCCGCAGTTCGTCCAGGCGCAGCTTGGAACCCGGGGAGAGCTCGCCATTGGAGATGGCGGCGCGCAAGGTGCTCGCGATGGTGGTGGCGAGGGTCTGACCGGTCTGGACGGTTGCCTGGATGGGATCCATGTTCTATCGTTTGCTTCGATCGATTATAGGAAGGTATTTCGTTTGTTTAGCCCGAGATCGCAAGAGGAACGGCAAAATTTGAATTCTTAAGAACCCATTTTCTCTCTAAATATAACCTCTTATTTCTATATATTGATCGACTTGAGCTTGCATCTAGCGCTGAGCTATTTATAATCGATATTCCACACCATTTTCGATGACTGGCATGGGCATTCTGAATACCGACCGCACACTGGCCTCGAACCGGATGGTGTTCGAGCTGCGACGCAACCGCGAGGCCTACGCTGAGTTCCGCAGCGACCTCGAAGCGAGCATGACCCGCTTTGCCCTGACCGACGAGGAAAAACGTGCCTGGCGGGAGATCGACCTGGTGGCGCTGGGACGGATGGGGGTGCACCCCTACTTCCTGCCCCAGGTGACGCGCCTGTTCAAGGGCGGCGGCTACAACCACAACGACAGCGACGCGGCCCGTCTGTACGCCGAGAAGATGAGCATTTCCAGCGCACCGCGCTGATTCGGGGAACGACATGGCACAACTGGTTGCGACTGTGGGCATCGCCCACGCCCCCGGAGTCACTGGCTGGATCGACAAGGCACCCAAGCACGAGCAGGACGCCGTCCTGGCGGGCTACGCCGACTTCGGCCGACGCATGCAGGCGCTCCGACCCGACGTGGTCATTGGTGTGGCCAACGACCACCTGCTGAACTTCCAGATGGACAACCTGCCCGACTTCTGTGTGGGCATAGGAGACGAGTGGGAAGGCCCCGCCGAGTGGTTTCGCGACTGGCTCAACGTACCCGACTACCGGATCCAGGGCTACCGGGCCCTGGGCCGGGCCCTGGTGCGCGAATCGGCCAAGGCCGGGGTCAACCACGCCTTCGCCGAGAAGCTGCTGTTCGACGACAACTGGTCGGTGCCCCTGAAGTTCCTCTTCCCGAAGTACGACGTGAAGTTCGTTCCGGTGCATATGAACTGCATCGTGCCGCCCATGCCGTCCGTCGATCGATGCATCGAGGTGGGGCGTCAGATCGCCCGAATCGTGAAGGCTTTCCCGGGTAATGAGCGTGTGGTCCTCATGGCCACAGGCGGCCTCTCACACGACCCGGGCGGCCCCGACTACTTCACCGTCCATGACGGATTCGACCGCTGGTTCATGGACCTGATGGCCAGCGGCGATCTCGAAAAGGTCCGCCGCGAAGTGACCTTCGAAAAGCTCCTGACCGGCGGCGACGGCGGTGCGAGCGAGCTGCTTGCCTGGATCGTTGCCATGGGCGCAGCGGCAGAACAGGGCCAAGCGCGGGGCGAGAGCGTGTTCTATGTGCCCTCGGTACCCATGCGCTGTGGCATGGGCGGCACACTGTGGAACCTCACATGACCCTGGCAGACCGCCATCTACCGCTGACGCCCGCACAGCGTCTGGCGGCCGCGAGCAGCGTCCTCATGGTGGTGGACATGCAAAACGATTTTTGTGCACCAGGCGGCTACATCGCCGACACCATGGGCAAGGATGTCAGCGCCGCGGCGGCCATCGTGCCCTCGGTCGACGCCCTGCTGCAAGGTGCGCGTGCAGCAGGCGTGCCGGTGGTCTGGCTGCGTGCCGACTACTCCCACGACCGGATCCCCGACTCGATGGCGGTCAAACTGGCCGCGCGCGGCATCCGCGCCGAGTGCTGCAAACCTGGCACCTGGGGCCATGACTGGTACGGGGTGCAGCCAGCGCCTGGCGAGGCCATCGTCACCAAGCACAGCTACTCGGGCTTTGTGGGCACCGACATGCAAGATGTGTTGTCTGCGCTCAAGCGCCGCACCATCGTCTTCTCCGGCGTGCAGACCCAGGTCTGCGTCGAGTCCACCTTGCGCGACGCCCACGCCCATGGCTACTACTGCGTCGCGGCCGAGGACGCCGTGGGCTCCCACACACCAGCGCTGCACGCAGCCACCCTGGACAACGTGCGCTTCCTGTTTGGCGATGTCTGCTCCAGTCGCGACATCCTCGCGGCGTGGCAGACACAGCACGCCTAGCGGCACCTGCACCGTTTCCACTCACACCTTCTAAACAATTGAACGTGATCCCCAAACGAATCAACTCCCAGACAGGAGCCGCATGATGACCCGCGAGACGCTGCACTTCATCAACAACGCCTTCGTCCCCAGTGCGAGCGGCAAGTTGTTCGACAACCGCAGCCCAGTGGACCACCGCTTGATCGCGCGCGTGCACGAGGCGGGCCGCCCCGAGGTCGATGCCGCCGTACGCGCGGCGCGCGCGGCGCTAGAGGGCCCCTGGGGCCGTATGTCCATCGAGGAGCGCTCCAAGATGCTCTACGCGGTGGCCGACGAGATCAGCCGCCGCTTCGACGACTTCCTGCAGGCCGAAGTGGCCGATACCGGCAAGCCGGTCTCCCTCGCATCGCATATCGACATCCCGCGCGGCGCGGCCAACTTCAAGGTCTTTGCCGATACGGTCAAAAACGTGCCCACCGAGTTCTTCCCCACGCCGACGCCCGACGGCGCCGGCGCCCTGAACTACGCGGTACGCGTGCCCAAGGGCGTGGTGGCGGTGATCTGCCCCTGGAACCTTCCGCTGCTGCTCATGACGTGGAAGGTCGGCCCGGCGCTGGCCTGCGGCAACACGGTGGTGGTCAAGCCTTCGGAAGAAACGCCCTCCACCGCCACCCTGCTGGGGGAGGTGATGCAGAAGGTGGGCGTGCCCGCTGGCGTCTACAACGTGGTGCACGGCTTCGGCCCGGACTCGGCCGGCGAGTTCCTCACCACGCACCCCGGCGTGAACGCCATCACCTTCACCGGCGAGACCCGCACCGGTGCCGCCATCCTCAAGGCCGCCGCCGACGGCATCAAGGCGACGTCGATGGAACTGGGCGGCAAGAACCCCGCCATCGTGTTCGCCGACTGCGACATGGACCAGGCCATCGAAGTCACCACCCGCTCGGTGTTCGCCAACTGCGGCCAGGTCTGCCTGGGGACCGAGCGCGTGTATGTGCAGCGGCCGATCTTCGACGAATTCGTGCGGCGCCTGGCCGAAGCCGCCAAGGCTATGAAGCCGGGCCGTCCCGAGGACAGCGCCACCCGTATCGGGCCGCTGATCTCACTGGAACATCGGGCCAAGGTTCTGTCGTATTACGAGAAGGCCAAGGCCGAGGGTGCCAAGGTCATCACCGGCGGCGGCATCCCCGAGATGCCTGGCGAGCTGGCCCAGGGTGCCTGGATCGAACCCACCATCTGGACCGGCCTGCCCGAGACCAGCGCGGTGGTGCGCGAAGAGATCTTCGGACCCTGCTGCCACATCGCCCCTTTTGATACCGAGGAGGAGGCGATCCGCCTGGCCAACGATACCCCCTACGGCCTGGCCGCCTCGGTACACACCACCCACCTGGCGCGCGCGCACCGCGTGGCGGCCCAGATGAACGTGGGCCTGTGCTGGGTGAACTCCTGGTTCCTGCGCGACCTGCGCACGCCTTTTGGCGGCAGCAAGCAATCGGGCATCGGCCGCGAGGGCGGCGTGCATTCGCTGGAGTTCTACACCGAGCTTCGCAACGTCTGCGTGAAGCTCTGACACCGCACCACGGACGCGCCCATGGACACGAACGACATCTTCGCGGACACCATCGCCGAGATGACCTGGTACGAAGTGGACCAGGCGGCGCGCGACGGCGCGATCCTGCTGTGGTCCTTCGGTGTGATCGAGCAGCATGGCCCGCACCTGCCCACGGGCACTGACGTCTATATCCCGCAGGCCCGCGTTCGAGAGGTCAAGCGCGAGCTGGCTGCACGCGGCGTGCAGGCGCTGATCGTGCCGCCCTACTACTGGGGCGTGAACGTGGTGTCCGGCGCCTTTCCGGCCTCCTACAAGGTACGCCCTGAGACCATGCGCGAGCTGATGGTGGACGTGTTCGCCAGCCTGCAAGGCGACGGCTTCGGGCGCGTGTTCTGCTTCTCGGGACATGGCGACGCCATGCATAACCGCACCATCCATGAAGGGATCCGGCTGGGCGCACAGCGCACTGGCATGGACATCAGCTTCGTGGCCGACGCGGCGCTGGCCGCGCGCCTGGGCATCCCGTTGGACGATCCGCACCTGGCACTGCCCGAGGGCACACAAGCTGGGGACTTGAAGTTCTTTCAGGTGAACATCTCATCGCCCTCCTCGCCCGGCGACGAGGGCGCGCCTGCGCGCTATGTCGACGTGCATGCCGGCCGCTGGGAGTCCTCGATGATGCTGGCCAGCTGCGCCAGCCTGGTGCGCGACGACGTGCGCCGCACGCTCAAGTCCACCGATCTGGGCCCCGAGGATCTGGCGGTCTGGCGCCAGGGCTTCGAGCATGCCCGGCGCACCACGCCTCTGGGCTACTTCGGCGACCCGGCCGCCGCCAGCGCGGAAGAAGGCCGGCGCACGCTGCAGGCGGCAGCCGTCACCGCCGCCGACGCCATCGTGGCCCGCCTGGCACGCAGCCGCTGAACACACTCCACCTCACGAATTTCCACGCGAGACCCCCACCATGACCCCTCAACACCTCCAGGAAGCCGCCAGCGCGCTGCGGCAGGCCGCCGACAGCGGCCAGTGGATCCCGCCGCTGCGCGAGACGTACGCGGACATCGACGCCGCCGCGGCCTATGCGATCCAGAAGATCAACACCGACCTGCGCCTGGCCGCCGGCCGGCGCATCGTGGGCCGCAAGATCGGCCTGACCGCACGCGCCGTGCAGGCCCAGCTAGGCGTGGACCAGCCCGATTTCGGCAGTCTGTTCGACGACATGGGCTATGGCGACGGCGAACCGATCCCGGCCGGCGCGCTGCAGCAGCCCAAGGCCGAGGCCGAGATTGCCTTCGTCCTGGGCCGCGACATCGAAGCCGACAACCCCTCGATGGTCGACGTGATGCGCGCCATCGACTATGCCCTGCCCGCCATCGAGGTGGTCGGCAGCCGCATCGCCAACTGGAACATCCGCTTCGTCGACACTGTGGCCGACAACGCCTCCTCATCGGCCTTCGTCCTGGGCAGCTCGCCGCGCAAGCTCTCCGAGTTCGACCTGCGCCTGTGCGGCATGTCCATGACGCTGCGCGGCGAGCCGGTCTCGGTCGGCGCGGGCGCTGCCTGCCTGGGCAATCCGCTCAACGCGGTGTGTTGGCTCGCGCGCACCATGGCGCGTCTGGGCTCGCCGCTGCGTGCCGGCGACCTGGTGCTCTCCGGCGCCCTGGGGCCCATGGCCCCGGTCAAGCCCGGCGACATCTTCGAGACCCGCATCAATGGCCTGGGCACTGTCAAGGCCGTCTTCGACCACGCTCCTGCAGGAGGCCAGGCATGACCCGGATCGCCCCACTCGCCGCGCTACTCGATGATGCGGCGCGCAACGCCCAGGGCATCGACCAGATCGACCCCGAAGGCAAGATGCCCATGGAGGATGCCTATGCCATCCAGGCCGCCTCGATCCAGCGCAGGCTGGCGCGCGGCGAAATGCGTCATGGCGTGAAGATGGGCTTCACCAGCCGCAGCAAGATGGTTCAGATGGGCCTGAGCGACGTGATCTGGGGCCGCCTGACCAGCGAGATGCGCGTCGAGGAAGGGGGCAAGACCTCCTTTGCACGCTACGTGCATCCGCGCGCAGAACCCGAGATTGCCTTCATCCTCAAGCACGCCCTGCCCGCCGACGTGACACCCGCCCAGGCCCTGGCGGCCGTCGAGGCCATCGCGCCGGCAGTGGAGATCATTGACTCTCGCTACCGCGACTTCAAATTCAGCCTGCCCGACGTGGTGGCGGACAACGCGTCCTCCAGCGGCTACGTGGTCGGCCCCTGGTGTCGCCCGCAGCAGGATTTCTCCAACCTGGGCCTGACGCTGTCCATCGACGGGCGGGTGGTGCAGGTGGGTTCCACCGCCGCCATCCTGGGCCATCCCCTGCGCTCGCTGGTGGCCGCGGCGCGCCTGTCGGCCGGTGCAGGCGAGCCGCTACAAGCGGGCTGGGTGGTGATGGCCGGCGGTGCGACCGCCGCCGAATGGATCAAGCCGGGACAGTACGTCTCGATCGAGATGGAAGGCCTGGGCAGCGCCGGCTTCCATGTGGAGGCCTGACATGACGCAAGGCAGGAAGCTCAAGGTTGCCATCATCGGCTCGGGCAATATCGGCACCGACCTGATGATCAAGGTGATGCGCCATGCGCAGCACCTGGAGATGGGCGCCATGGTCGGCGTGGATGCGGCCTCGGACGGTCTGGCCCGCGCCCAGCGACTGGGGATCCCCACCACCGCGGAAGGCCTCCAGGGCCTGCTCAAGCTCCCGGTGTTCTCCGAAATCGACATCGCCTTCGACGCCACCTCCGCGGCCGCCCACAGCGCGCACGATCGCATCCTGCGCGAACACGGCGTGCAGGTGATCGACCTGACGCCAGCGGCCATCGGCCCCTATGTGATCCCCCCGATCAACCTGGACCAGGTGGACGCGCCCAATATCAACATGGTGACCTGCGGCGGCCAGGCGACGATTCCCATCGTGGCGGCAGTCTCGCGGATCGCCCCGGTGTACTACGGCGAGATCGTGGCCTCCATCTCGAGCAAGTCCGCCGGACCGGGCACACGCGCCAACATCGACGAATTCACCGAGACCACCCGCCTGGCCATCGAGAAGCTAGGCGGCGCGCAGCGGGGCAAGGCCATCATCGTGCTCAATCCGGCCGAGCCCCCGCTGATCATGCGCGACACCGTCTTCGTGCTGTCCGAGGCGGCCGACAAGGCGGCGGTCGAAAAAAGCATCGAGGACATGGTGAAGGTGGTGCAAGGCTATGTGCCCGGCTACCGCCTCAAGCAAAAGGTGCAGTTCGAGGACATTGCAGCCAACGCGCCGCTGAACGTGCCCGGCATCGGACCACGCCACGGCCTCAAGACCTCGGTATTCCTGGAAGTCGAAGGCGCGGCGCACTATCTGCCCGCCTACGCCGGCAACCTGGACATCATGACCTCCGCGGCGCTGGCCTGCGGCGACCGCATGGCCCTACGCCGCATGGAGAACAAGACCAGCCGATCCCACAGGAGCGCAGCATGAACGGCAAGAGGCTCTATATCTCGGACGTGACGCTGCGCGATGGCAGCCACGCCATCCGCCACCAGTACTCCGTTCCCCAGGTACGCGCCATCGCGACGGCACTGGATGCCGCAGGCGTGGACAGTATCGAGGTCGCCCACGGCGACGGCTTGCAGGGGTCCAGCTTCAACTATGGCTTTGGCGCCCACACCGACCTGGAGTGGATTTCTGCGGTCGCCGAATCGGTCAAGAAGGCCCAAGTGGCCACGCTGCTGCTACCCGGAATCGGCACGATCCACGACCTGCGCAGCGCCTACGACGCAGGCGCGCGCATCGTGCGCGTGGCCACGCACTGCACCGAGGCCGATGTCTCCAAGCAACACATCGCCTATGCGCGCGACCTCGGCATGGACACCGTGGGCTTTCTCATGATGAGCCACATGACCACGCCCGACGCGCTGGCGCAGCAGGCCAAGCTGATGGAAAGCTACGGCGCCACCTGCGTCTATGTGGTGGACTCGGGCGGCGCCCTGAGCATGAACGACGTGCGCGAGCGATTCCGCGCTTTCAAGCGCACCCTCAAGCCCGAGACCCTCACCGGCATGCACGCTCACCACAACCTGAGTCTGGGTGTCGCCAATAGCATTGCCGCCGTCGAAGAGGGCTGCGACCGCATCGACGCCAGCCTGGCGGGCATGGGCGCGGGCGCAGGCAATGCGCCGCTGGAGGTGTTCATCGCCGCGGTCGACCGCATGGGATGGAACCATGACTGCGATGTGTACGCGCTCATGGACGCTGCCGAGGACATCGTGCGTCCGCTGCAAGACCGACCGGTACGTGTGGACCGCGAGACGTTGGCCCTGGGCTATGCGGGCGTGTATTCGAGCTTCCTGCGGCATGCCGAGGTGGCAGCCAAGCGCTACAACCTCAAAACGGTGGACATCCTGGTCGAACTCGGACGCCGCAAGATGGTGGGCGGCCAAGAAGACATGATCGTCGACGTGGCACTGGACCTGATCAAGTCCCGCCAGGCGGCCTGATCCCGACTTCCGCAGACGCACTGTGCTGGAACAACAGATCGTCAACGGGGTGATGCTGGGGAGCACCTACGCGCTGATCGCGATCGGCTACACGCTGATCTTCGGCGTGCTGCACCTGGTGCACCTGGCCCACGGCGAAGTGTTCATGGTCGGCGCCTTCGCCGGCCTGATGGCGGTGAAATTCGCCGGCGGCGACGTTGTCATGGCCATCGTCTGCGGCCTGCTGGCAGCCGCGGCAGCGGGCGCGCTGGTGGAACTACTGGCCATCCGACCGATCCGCCAGCGCAAGGGTCATGCCCTGGCGCCGATGATCAGCACCATCGGGGTGGGCATCGTGCTGCAAGAGGTGGTGGCCCGTGTCTTCGGCGCCGAACAGGTGGGCTTTCCGCACCGCATGGAAGCCGCGTCCTGGCAGGTCGGCAACGTCACACTCTCCTCGGTGCAGGTCCTGATCCTGGGCGTCTCTCTCGTGCTGATGGTGGCCCTGCACCTGTTTGTCACCCGCACGCGCCTGGGCATGGCCATGCGGGCCACCGCGGAAAGCGCCTCGATCGCCCACACCCTGGGCATACGCTCGGATCGCATCATCCTGCTGACCTTCGTGATCGCCTCCGCCCTGGGTGGCGCGGCAGGCGTGCTCGTGGGCCTGTCCTTCAACGCGATCTCGCCGTTCATGGGCATCGACATGGGCATCAAGGGTCTGGTGGCCATGCTCCTGGGCGGACTGGGCAACATCTATGGCGCCATGCTTGGGGGTCTGATCATCGGCATGGTCGAAGTCCTGAGCGTGGCCTATCTGGCCTCGTCCTACCGGGATGCCTTCGCCTTCATCATCATGATCACGGTGCTGCTGCTGCGGCCCCGGGGCATCTTCGGCTCTCGGCACCACGTAGAGGGCTGACGCGATGTTCGACCAGTACACCGAGTCGGTCCTGATCTTCATGGCGATCAACGTCCTGCTGGCGTTGAGCCTGTACCTGCCGGTCTCGGCGGGCTTGCTGTCCCTGGGACAGGGCGGCTTCATGGCGATCGGCGCCTACGCCTCGGCCTATCTCACCGTCAACCTCGCGTGGCCCTTCATTCCGGCCCTGCTCGTGGGCAGCCTCCTGGCCGGCCTGGTCGGCCTGGTGGTGGGCTTTCCGGCGCTGCGGATCAAGGGGGTCTATCTGATCATCCTGACCATGGGTTTTGGGGAGATCGTGCGCGTGTTCTTCCTGAACTTCGAGCCGACTGGCGCGGCCTCGGGCCTGGGTGGCATTCCGGGTCACACCACCCTGGTGGGGCTGCTCGCCGTAGTGGCTGTAGTCCTTGCGGGCTTCTGGCAGCTGCGACGGTCACGTATCGGGCGCGCGATCGCTGCGGTGCGCGAGGACGAACTGGCCGCCGAGATCATTGGCATCAACCTCACGCGCGTGAAGCTGGCGGTGTTCGCCATCGGCGGCGCGCTGGCCGGGCTGGCCGGGGGTTTTTATGCCCACTACGCTTCGTTCATCGACCCCGCACAGTTTGGCTTTCACCGCTCGGCGGAAGTCTTCATCATGGTGCTGCTCGGCGGCATGGGCAATTTCTACGGCGCCACGCTCGGCGCGGTGACCGTGACCTTGCTGCCCGAGGTGCTGCGCTTTCTGCAGGACTGGCGCATGACCTTCTTTGGCACGCTGCTGATCGTGATGATGATCCTGCGGCCCTGGGGCCTGGTGGGGGCTCGCCGCTGATGCTCGACATCCAATCCCTCTCCAAGCACTTTGGCGGCTACCAGGCCGTAAGCGAGGTGAGCACCGTGGTGCGCGAAGGCACCATCCATGCCGTGATCGGACCCAATGGCGCGGGCAAGACCACGCTGTTCAACCTGATCAGCGGGGTGCTACCGCCCACCAGCGGCCGGGTGCTGCTGCAGGGGCAGGACCTGGCCGGCCTGCGCCCGGATCGCATCGCGCGCCTGGGGCTGGTGCGGACCTTCCAGGGCGTGCGTCTGTTCGGCGCGATGACGGTGCTGGAGAACGTGCAGACCGGTCGCTTCATCCGCACGCATAGCGACCTGATGGCGATGTTCCTGCGCCTGCCGGGGCGCGAGTCGGCGCAGGAGGCTACAACCCGTCAGGACGCCATACGCCTGCTGGAGCTGGTGGGGCTGGCCGCACAAGCGGATGCCCAGGCCAGTGACCTGGCGCTGGCCGACCAGCGCCGGCTGGAGATCGCACGCGCTCTGGCCACCGAGCCACGCCTGTTGCTGCTGGACGAGCCTGTGGCCGGCATGAACCCGGTTGAAGTGAACGAGGCGGGCGACCTGATTCGCCGTATCCGTGACAGCGGCGTCACCGTGCTGATCACCGAGCACCATATGAGCCTGGTCATGAGCATCTCAGACCGCATCACCGTGCTCAATTACGGACAAAAGATCGCCGAGGGCACCGCCCGCGAAGTGCGCGAAGACCCACTGGTGGTCGAGGCCTACCTGGGCACCCCCGAAGGGGGGCACTGATGCTGAAGGTCCAGGGCGTTGAAATCAGCTACGGCAAGGTGCGGGCCGTGCAGCAGGCGGATCTGGAGGTCCGCGCGGGCGAGGTCGTCTCCCTCATTGGTCTCAATGGCGCGGGCAAGAGCTCGCTACTGCGGGCCATCGCCGGTCTGACCCGGATTCAGGCGGGCACCATCACCTTCCAGGGCCAGGCCGTCCACAACCTGCCGGGACCCGAGGTGGCAAGGCGCGGCCTCTCATTGGTGCTGGAGGGCCGCTCCACGTTCAAGCAGATGACCGTGCAGGAGAACCTGGTCCTGGGCGGCTACATGCGCAGCGACCGTGCGGCCATCGAGGCCGACCTCGAGCGTCTGCTCGATCGCTTTCCCATCCTGCGCCAGCGGCGCAAGCAAGCAGCGGGCACCCTCTCCGGTGGCGAGCAGCAGATGCTGGTGATCGCCCGCGCCCTGCTGGCCCGGCCCGACCTCCTGATGCTGGACGAGCCCTCTCTGGGTCTTGCGCCGCTGATCGTGGCCGACATCTTCCGCCTGATCCGCGAGCTCAATGAGGAGGGCGTGACCATCCTGCTGGTCGAACAGAACGCCCACCAGGCGCTCGCGCTCTCGCACCGCGCCTACGTGATGGAAACCGGGCGCATCGTGCTGGAAGGCGCCGACCTGGCCAACGACCCGCGCGTACGCCAGGCCTACCTGGGCGTGTGAAGGAGACCGTATGAACGACTGGAGCATCTGGAGTTTCCGATACGCCACCGGACGGCTACCGATCGACTTTCTCAGTGGGTCGCCCATACGCAGCAACCAGGGCACGCAACCCGTGCCGATGATCGTGTCGCTGCTGCAATCAAAGGACGGCGAGCAGGTGCTGGTCGACACGGGCTTTGCGACCGGCGAATCGATGACGGGCCGCAAGTTCGACGACTTCGTGGCCAGCGATGAACTCCTGCGACGCGTGGGCCACGATCCCGCCAGCATCCGCAAGCTTGTGCTCACGCATATGCACTTTGACCATGCGGGCAACCTCGACGCGTTCCCCAACGCACGCATCTACCTGCAACGCTACGAGTACGAGTCCTGGAAGGACGTGATCGCCGAGTTCGGCGGCACGCCGCAGTCCAAGGACCACTGGGCCTTCTCGTCGCTGAACGTGCCCGACTTTGACGCGCTGGAGCGAGCCATGGCCCAGGGCCGGGTCGAACTCCTGGACGGCGACTTCGAGGTGGCCCCAGGCGTGACCTGCCGCCTCGCCCGCGACACCCACACCTTCGGCAGTCAATGGCTGGAGATCGAGACACGGCGCGGACCCTACGCGCTGGCAGGAGACTGCTGCTACACGTTCCAGAACGTGGAGCGCATGTGGCCCCCCGGCTACACACAGGGCAACACGTTCAACATGATCCGGGAATTCAAGAAGATGAAGGCGGTGGCCGGCGACGACCTCAAGCGCCTCATCCCGGGTCATGACATCGAACTGTTTACGCGGCACCCCAGCGGAGAGACCGCTGGAATCGCGTTCATCGAGGCGGCGCTGGCCCAAGGCCACGCGTCGCTGCTTTAGTACCACCCGAGGAGAGAGACCATGAAACTGCATTCCAAGAAGACCTGGGCGGCCCTGGCCGCCGGCGCGCTGCTCTCATGCAGTGCCTACGCTGATGTCGCCATCGGCGTGCTGATGCCGCTGTCCGGAAAGGGCGCGTCCTATGGCCAGCACCAAGAAGTCGCGCTGAAGATGGCGCAGCAGGAACTGGAAAAGTCCGGCATCAAGGGCGAAAAGGTGCGCTTTGTCGTGTACGACACGCGCGGTGAGAACGCCGAGGCCATCAGCCTCACGCGCAAGCTGATTCACAGCGACAAGGTGTTGGCGGTGATCGGCCCCTTCTTCAGCGCTGAGACCGAAGTCGCCTTCCCGGTGGGCGTACAGGGCAAGACCCCGATCATCACAGCGTCTGCGGCCAAACCGGGCATCGCCACCAAGAACCGTCCCTGGGCCTTCCGCAACGCCCTGGCCTCCGACCAGATGAACGGCCTGCTGATCGAAGCCTGGCTCAAGCAAAACCCGAGCGTGAAGTCGGTGGTGATTCTCACCGACGTCAAAGACGCCTTCACCAAGGTCGACGGACAGGTCGTATTCCCCGCCATCTTGCAGGCCAAGGGCGTGAAGGTCATGGACAACATCTCGTTTCAGACCGCCGACATCGACTACGCCGCCCAGGTCACCAAGGCCAAGCAGCTCAATCCCGATGGCATCGTGGTGGCAGGCCTCTACAACGAAGGCGGCAACGTGGTGCGCGAAGTCCGCAAGCAGGGTCTGAAGCAGCCGGTGGTAGGCGCCCTGGGCATGTCCGAGCCCAAGTTCCTGGAGATCGCCGGCCCTGCCGCCGAAGGCACCATGGTGGTCATGCCGTTCTGGCCGGACAACCCGGAGCCTCGTGTGGCCAGCTGGGTGACCGAGTACAAAAAGCGCGCCAACGTCACGCCGAACAACACCGACGCCCTGATGTATGACACGGTGTTCATGCTCAAAAACTGCATTGAAACCACGGGCGTGACCAACAAGGACGCCGACCTGGCCGCCGACCGCGAGAAGATCCGCGGCTGCCTGGAAAAGGTGAACCACCAGGGTGTGACAGGGCCGATCCGCTTTAACGCCGACGGCGATGCCGTGCTAGTACCCACCGTGCTGCAGGCCAAGGGCGGCAAGTGGGCGTACCTGCGCTGAGTCCAGCATGACACCGGGCCAGCCGCAGGTCGCCGACCTGCTCCTGCACCACGCGACGATCCACACGGTCGACGCGGCGGACTCGGTGGCCGAGGCGGTCGCCATCGCGGAGGGACGCATCCTCGCGGTGGGCCGCCTGGCCGATGTCGAGCGCCATTGCGGCGCGTCGACGCGGCGGATCGACCTGGGCGGGCGCACGGTGGTGCCCGGCTTCGTCGACGCCCACCCCCATATGGACATGGTGGGCCTGCGCCTGACCAAGCCGGAATTCAAGAATCCCCGTTCCATCCGCGACATTCAAGCCGTGATCCGCCAGGAGGCCGCCCGGCGCAAGCCAGGCGAATGGATCATCTGCAACCCGATCGCCCACGAGCCCGATGTCTTTGGCTACCCCGCAGCCCTGGCCGAGGGCCGATGGCCCAATCGCCACGACCTGGACGAGGCCGCTCCCGACCACCCGGTCTACATCGAGCCGCCCTCGCTGGTAGCGCCAGGCCATGCCTTTGCCAACAGCGCCGCGATCCGCGCCTGCGGCATCACCCGCCACAGCGCGGTGAAGGACGGCGTGGAGATCGACCTGGATGCCGCGGGCGAGCCCACCGGGATCTTTCGCGACATCAACTTCCCCAAATGGCTGCCGGTACGTGATGGCGCCTTCCGCGCCGCAGACTCGCTGTTCCCGGCCATGCCCGAGCTCACTGATGCCGAGACGCTGGCCGCTGTCGCTGCTGGCGCCAAGGCCTTCAACGAAGCGGGCATCACCACCATCTACGAAGGCCATGGCATCCCGGCCGGCCCGCAGCGCGCCTACATGGACCTGTGGAACCGCAAGCAACTGACGATCCGCACCTACTTCGTGGTGTCCTACCCGATCGCGCTGTATCGGGACCGCACACGGGGCAACGAGCTGATCGAGCAGACCGCGCGCTACGCCGGAGGCAACGGCTTCGGTGACGACCTGCTGAAGTTCGGCGGCCTGGGCTTCTCCTTCGACAGTGCTGCTGCCATGGGCGCCTGCCTGATGCGCGAGCCCTATCAGGGCGCGGCGGGCACGCCCTGGCTGGGGGTGCAGCTGGCCGACGACGAGTCCTTTCGCGACATTGTTCGACGCTGCGCGCAGGCGGGCCTGCGCGTACAGGTGCAATGCTCGGGCGGCGGCGCGATCGACAAGGTGCTGCGCACCTATGAGGAGGTCGACCGCGAGATCCCGATCCAGGGCAAGCGCTGGACCATCCAGCACTGCCAGTTCCCGACGGCCGACAATATGGATGCCTGCCGGCGCATGGGCGTGCTGCCCACCACCACAACCAACTTCCTGTGGATGTATGGCTCGGTCTATCGCAAGGCTTTCGGCGAAGAGCTCGCGCAGCAGGCGATCCCGTTTCGCAGCTGGCTCGATGCGGGTGTACCAGTGGCCCAGTCCACCGACGGCAACCCTTTCCAGCCGATGTTCGCGTTCTGGCAGCTCGTCGCACGCAAGGATGCCGTCTCGGGTCAGCCCCTGGGCGTGCCCCATGAACGCATCAACCGCCAGCAGGCGCTGCGCACCTATACGCTCAATGGCGCGCGCACCGCGTTTTGGGACGAGGTGACGGGCTCCATCGAACCGGGCAAATACGCTGACCTGGCCATCCTCTCGCAGGACATCCTGACCGTCGACGAGGACCGCATCCCCGAGACCCGCGTGCTGGCCACGCTGCTGGGAGGCACGCCGGTCCACGACACGGGACTATTCAACTGATACCACACCCACCATGCCCATCGCACAGATCAACATCCTGTCGGGTCGCACCGACGAACAGAAGGCGAAGATGATCGCCGCCGTCACCCAGGCCATCGCCGACACCTTGGGCGCGCCCAAGGAAAGCATCCGGGTCTTGGTGCACGAGGTACCCAGCACGCACTGGGGCATCGGCGGGCAGACCGCCAAGTCGCTGGGTCGCTAGGGGCCTCAGAAGCCGGCGGCACACCCGTCACGGCGCGGATCAGAGGCACCGGCCCAGGTGTCCTCCAGCCGCCACACCAGCTGGCCGCCACCGAATTCGATGGAGTCGGACGCGGCAATCTCCACCCGGTGGCCCAGGGCGGCCAGTTCGGCCGCCACCGGTGCGGGCACCCCCGACTCCAGCCGGATGCGGCCGTCGTCCTGGGCGATCCGCCAGCGCGGCGCATCCATCGCGGCCTGCGGGTTGGCCTGCCGATCGAGCAGATCGCTGATCACCTGCACCTGCCCCTGCGGCTGCATGTCTGCACCAACCACGCCCAACGCCGCAAGCGGCCGCTCCTCGCGCAGCAGCATCGCCGGCAGGATGGTGTGAAAGGGCCGCTTGCCACCCGCCACATGATTGGGATGCGCCGGATCCAGAGAAAAACCGGACCCGCGATTGAGCAGGCTCACGCCGACCTCGGGCACGACCACCCCGGAGCCAAAGCCCTGAAAGTTGGACTGGATGAACGAGACCAGCCGCCCCTGCCGGTCGGCCGCAGCGATGTAGACCGTGTTGCCGGGTGCCAGGGGGCGTGCGGTCCAGGCCTGCGCGCGGGCCGGGTCGATCGCCGCGGCACGCGTGCGGTGGTAGGCCGGATCCAGCAGGTCCTGCACCGACAAGCGCATGGTCGAGGGGTCCGAGACCCACTGATACACATCGGCGAAGGCGATCTTCATCGCCTCGATCTGCAGGTGCATGCGCCGTGCCAGCGGCGTGCTGCCAGACAGATCGAAATGGGCCAGGATGCCCAGCGCGATCTGCACCGCGATGCCCTGGCCATTGGGTGGCATCTGCAGCACCTGCGCGTCGCGGTAGTCCATGCGCAGCGGCTCGACCCAGTCCGCGCGGTGCGCAGCCAGGTCCTCGTGCGAGAGCGCGCCGCCATGCGCCTGGGCATGCGCCACGATCGCGTCGGCAATCTCACCCTGGTAGAAGGCACGGCCCTCCGTCTGCGCGATCAGCGCCAGCGAGCGGGCTACCGCTGGCATCCGAAAACGCTCGCCGGCTCGCGGCGCGCGCCCGCCGGGCAGGAAGGTTTCGGCAAAGCCAGGCTGCATCGCCAGCTGCGGCGCCTGCGAGGCCCACTGGCGTGCCACGCGCGGCGTGACCGCAAAGCCCTCCAGGGCATAGCGAATTGCCGGCGCGAACAGGACCTGCAGCGGCAAGCTGCCCTGCTCCTTCCACAGCGCGATCCAGGCCGACACCGCGCCAGGCACCGTCACCGCGTCCCACCCGTGTACCGGCATATGGGCCAGGCCTGCAAAGCGCTGCGGCGTCCAGGCGCGCGGCGCGCGCCCCGAGGCATTGAGGGCCTTCACCGACTGGCCATCCCACAGCATGGCAAAGGCGTCGCTGCCCAGACCATTCATCACCGGCTCGACCACCGTAAGCGCCGCCGCCGTAGCCACCACAGCATCCACCGCATTACCGCCCTGGGCCATCGCCTGCAGGCCGGCCTGGGCCGCCAGGGGCTGCGAAGTCGCCACAACCTGATCCGCCAGCACCGGCATGCGCCGGGACGCGTGCGGGAATTCCCAATTCATGCGTTTGTTCCTTCTTGGCGTGACCAGACGGCACGTCCGCCGACCAGGGTCAGGTCTGGCACCAGGGACGCGATTTGGTCGGCGGCCACGGTCAGGGGGTTCTCGGGCAGCACGATCAGATCGGCCAGTTTGCCCGGCGCCAGCGTGCCGCGCCGCGCTTCGTCCCCGCACAGCCAGGCGCCGTGCGTGGTGGCGCACTGCAGCGCCTCCTCGCGTGTGATGCGTTGATCCGGCGCGATCACGGACCCTGTCGCGCGGTCAATGCGCTCGGTCGCTTGCCAGACACACGGCCACAGCGACACCGGCACATTGTCGCTGGCCAGGGACACCTTAACGCCGGCATCCAGGAGCGAGCGGATCGGGCAGATCTCGTGCTCACGCGCGGCGCCGATGCGGTCACGCACCGCGCTGGCACTGCGCCAGATGTAGGCATTGGTCAGCGTGGTCACGCAGATGCCATGGTCGGCGATGCCCGCAACCTGGCGTGCGTCCAGCGTGGCCGGATGCGCGATGACCCAGCGCAAGCCGTCGATCGGCGTGGTACGCGCCACGTCCAGAAACACGTCCGCCATCGCGGTCTGGATGGCGCACACGCGCAGACCCTCGCGCGCAGCCGCATGCAGCAGCGCCCGCAGGGCGTCAGGCGCCAGGCCCGCGTCGTAATGAAAGCCGGCCCACCCGGTGCGCGGCGCGCAGGCCGCGCGCAAACGGGCCTCCTGGGGTTCGGCCGCCGGCTCGGCATACAGCCCCTGCAGGCGCAACCACGGGTCGCCTTGCGGATCGGACCGCAGGCGCGCGGCCTCGCGTTGAGTCCATGCGACCACGTCTTCGAGAGAGGCGCCACCGAAGGCGGGGCTCACCAGCAGGTGCGCACGCAAGGTGCTGCGACCCGCGTCGCGCGCGCGCTGCCAGGCATCGGCCACTTCGCCCGCCACGCCATGGCCTTCGAACACACCGGTGGTACCCACCGCGTTGTAGGCGCGCATGGACGCCTCCAGCGTGCGCAGGCGATCGTCCGCCTGAAAATGCGGTGCGGCACGAAACAGCGTGAACTCCGCCAGCGGCTGAAAGCTGTGCTCGAAGAAGCGGCCAGTGAGTTCACCACGCGCATCCTGCTCGATCACAAGCTTGGGCGAAGGCGAGGCCGTGTGGCGGTCCACGCCCACCGCCCGCAACGCTGCGCTGTTGGCGATCGACACCGTGGGCAGCACACCGGGCCAGTAGCCCCAGGCGCAGCGCACCAGCACCGGGTGATCGCCCGTCGCCTCGTCCAGGTCATGCCGGTCGGGCAGGCGGCCTTCGGTGTACAGACTGGGGGCCGCGCGGTATTCGGGCGGCTCTCCCAGCGGCAGGGTGACGATCCAACGGCCAGCGGGCGTCACCTCGGCCAGCGCGCGGACGCGGGCGACGACATCGGCCACCGAGCGACAGCCCGAAAGCGAAGGCAGCAGGCCCTTGAGTCCTTCGCGATCCGCATGGGCATGACCGTCGATCAAGCCGGGCATCAACGTGCGCCCCGCCAGCTCCGTCACCTGCGTGCCGGGGCCAATCCAGGCGGAGATCTCCTGTGAGGTCCCGACCGCGGCGATCTCGTCCCCGCAGATTGCCAGCGCCTGCGCCGTGCGGCCCTCCAGCGTCAGGACGTGGCCACCGCGCAGCACGCGGTCGGCCACGCGCGGCGGGCTCACTCCGGCTTGATTCCTGCCTCCTGGGTGAGGCGGGAATATTTAAGCTGGTCCTCGCGAATCGTGGCCGCGAATTCCGCCGGTGTGGACGGCGTCACATCGATCGAGCTCTCGGTGATGCGCCGTGCCACCGCCGGATCGGCCAGCGCAGCGCGGATCGCCTGGTTCAAGCGCTCCACCACAGCGGCGGGCGTACCGGGCGTGGTCATCACGCCGTGCCAGCCTTCGAGCACGAAGCCGGGAATGGTCTCGCCGATCGTCGGCAGCTCGGGCAGTGGCATGCCGCGCTTCTGGCCGGTCAGCGCGATCGGGCGGGCCTTGCCGGCCCGTACCTGGGGCATGGCGGTGTTGAACAGGTCGATCATGATCTGCACCTGCCCGCCGATCAGATCGTTCATGGCCGGGGCATTGCCCTTGTATTGCACGTGCGTGAAATCCGCCTTGCTATGCGACTTGAACCACATGCATCCGAAACCGGGCAAGCCGCCGCCAGAGGCGCAGTTCACCCCGGTCTTGCGGGCAATATCGATGATCTCGCCCACCGTGCGTGCCGGAAGGCTCGGATGGGCGACGAGCAAGTAGGCCTGCGAGGTCATCTTGGCCACCGGCATCAGGTCCTTGACCGGGTCCACCATCCCTTTATAGAGCAGCGGATTGGTCACCACGTTGGGCGCGACGTACACGATCGTGTAGCCGTCCGGCGCCGCCTTGGTCGCCAGCTCATGCCCGATATTGCTGTTGGCGCCGGGCCGGTTGTCGATCACCACGGGCTGCCCCAGGTGCTCCTGCATCTTGGGCTGCACGGCCCGCGCGATCTGGTCCGCCGGGCCGCCAGGGGCATAGGGCACGATCCATCGGACCGGCTTGTTCGGAAAACCTTGCGCAGCGGCGACCAGGGGCAGTGCAGCGACCACTGCGAGCAGGGCATGCCGGCGGGTGAATCGGGCCATGAGGGTTCTTTCGAGAAAATAATCGATTAATCGACAACGATCGACATTAACTCAAACCCTCGACAGCCACAACCTCGCCACGTTCACGGCATGGGCAAGACCCTGCACAGGATCACTGCCCGCCCTGGGTGTCCTGCGCATCGTCGTCGATGAAGTGGTCGATGGCGAGTAGCGCCAGGAACAACAGGACGGGCGTAATTAGAAAGAGGTACCTGCGCACCCAAGACCCGCCCTCGCGCCAGGCCAGCGCGGACTTGCGAAAGCTCGAGCCCCAGGCATGCGCGAGCACCGACAGCACCAGCCACTGGCCCGCCTCGTCATAGCCCGAGAAGGCCGCGTAGATCACCAGGAACACCACGAACAGCATGGATGCCATCCGCAGGCCCTGGCCCGCGCGCTCGAGCACGCGAATACCGAACGCATCGCCGTGCGCCACCTTGTCCGCATCGGAGAACACCTCGTCGGACAGGTCGGTATCGGCACTTCGAAGCAAGTCGCTCGCAACTCCGGGCAGGAGCGCCAGGAAGGCGTTCATCACCAGCCACAGCGTCAACGGCGATTGCATCAAGGCGCTCAGGATGGCGTCGGAGGACCAGCCTTCGAACACCTCCAGCGGTAGATGGCCCATGACCCAGGTTGTCGCCGCGGTGCAGACGGCCACACCGAACACGAATACCACGAACAGCACCGCCAGCGGACGAATGCCCGCGCGCAGGCCCCGGTAAGCCCACAGTCCACTGGACAGCAAGGTAGCCTGTGCATCACGCGCCATCTGGATCGCCGCCAGCACGGGCAGCAGGGCCAGGAGCATGGACAGGAAGCCGCCAACCACCAGCGCCGCGAACAAGACGGCGGTGGCCACCAGCACATTGCCTTGGAGCACCACCAGCGCCTGCACCGCCTCCGGCACCAGCAGAAAAATGAAGTACGAGGCGAGCGCGGACGGGATGCCCCAGAGCACGGTCCGCAGCACCGCGAAGAAACGCCCACGCTGGCCCTGCCACCCGGTGCGCACAATGGCCCAGGCGTTGCCGCCGGGCGCGCGGGCGACTCCCAGAACCAGCCAGGTGAAGATCCAGGCGTCGGTCACGTAGGACACGATGATGAACACGTCCATGCCCAAGGTATCCAGGCTGCGACGCAGTGCGACGACCAGCAGCGCCAGGGCCGTGAGAAAGAAAGGGTGTGAGGCCCATAGGCCGCGCCCCTGCGCCAGCCAGTCGGAGCAACGGCTGGCGGCGAGGTCGAACACCGGCGTGCGCGGTACGGGCAGGGTAGTACTCATCGTGCGGGGCGCGCCGCCAGCTGGCGAGCGATCTCGGTGAGGTTGGCCAGGCGTTCGGCGGATGCGGGGTGCGAGCCCTGATAGGCCGTCAGTCGCTGCGCCAGCAACGGGAGAGGCTCTTCGCCGCCCATGTCGACCCAGATGGCAGCGCCCTTGACCGGATCGAAACCGGCACGGGCCATCAACTGCATACCCAGGAGGTCGGCCTCGCGCTCGTGCTCACGCTCCATCGGCAAGGTCACCGTGTTCATGCCCTCGGCCAGGGTGTTCAGCCGCACCTGCCCCATCTTGAAGCTCTGGCCAATAACCTGGAGCGTGCCCAGGGTCACCGCGCTGCGTCCCATGGAGACGCGTCCATGCTCCAGCAAGGCATGGGCGATCTCGTGCCCCAGCACGGTGGCCAGCTTGTGTTCGTCCCACTCGGTCAGCGCGATCAGGCCCGTGTTAAGCGTCATCTTGCCGCCGGGCATGCACATGGCATTGATCTCGTCGTTCTTCACGACGTGCAGCTCCCAGGACCAGTCCTTGCTGAAGGGGTAGGCCGCCACGGCCTCGCGCACCAGGCGCTTGGCGATCCCCTCGATCCGCTGCTTCACGCGGGCCTGGGTCACCAGCCGCTCCTCTGAAGACAGGGACTCGACCATCTCTGCGTAGCCGCGTTCGCCGATGGTCCGCGACAGGTCGCGACTGATCATGTGCACCTGCACGCGGGGCGACTGCAGCGAGGTCGTGGCGGAGGGCAAACGGCCTTCGCTACAAGCGACCAAGGACGCGGCAATCGCCACGAGGGCCAAGCGCAGGCCTGTTGGAACAACACGTTTCAAACTTCAGATCCCCCTGGGCCGTGAGATGGCCATGCTCCGATCGCGGACGGGCAGTTCGAGCACGCGCACCGCATTGCCCTCGCGCACGCTCAGGCGGATGGCACCGCCGGCCAGACCGCGCGCCCACACCCGCTTGTAGAAAGCCTCCAACGACTGCACGGGCTGGTCGTCCACCGCCAGCACCCAGTGGCCGGGCCGCATGCCGCCAGCCTCGGCGGGGCTGTTCGGACTCACGCGGGTGATGCGCACCGCGCCGCCCATTTCGGCGGCATTGATCCCCAGCCAGGGGCGCTTGCCTTGCGGATGCTCCCCCGTACGCAGGAGGTCGTCGAGCACCGGCGCCAACACGTCGACTGGCACGAACAGGTTGCCTGGCAACACGCCGGGGCTGTCATCTGGCGTCACGTCGCGCATGGCCAAATTGCCCACGCCCACCAGCTCGCCAGCCAGGTTGAACAGACCCGCGCCCGAATGGTTGCTCGGAACCATGGGTGAGGTGTAGAGCGCTGACTCCAGGTGGTACTCCCAGTAGCCGGTGAAGGGGCGCGCGTCAACCAGCCGCACGGCGCCCGCCTGGCGCGGGGCGCTGCCAGTCATGAAAAGCAGCGGACTGCCCTTGGTCACCGACGCCGCCGATCCCAGTCGTACCGGCTCCACGCCGGCCAGCGGAAAGAGGGGGCGCAACAGGCCCAGGCCGTTGACGAAGTCATAGGCCACCAGCTGCGCGGGCAGGCGCTTTTGGTCGCGGGTGACGATCTCGATCCGCTCGGCCTCAAGCACCAGGTAGCCGATGGTGAGGACCAGCCCCTGCGGCGCGATGACCACACCGGTGCCTTCGCGCCGGCGGCCCAGGGTGCTTGCCGAGGCCGCGTCATCGACCACGCTGACCTCGACTCCCACGGTAGCGGACTGCAGCGCCTCCAGGCGCTGGCGCGCCGCAGCCTCAGCGGCCGGGGAGGCGGCTGTCTGCGCCAACGCAGGCAACGCCAGCAGCGCGCACAGGAGCACCGCGCAGGCATTGAGCTGGCGGCGCAGGCGCTGCGGTGTCTGGGGGGCCATGGCCGACTCCTGTGATGTGATGCGCGCCAGCCACACGCGGTGACCGGCTTCGGGTATTCGTCTTACGATGAAGTAGACGAATTGACTCTTGATTAAGATGATGTCAATTTGACGCGAATTCTCGCGTTTCCACAGGGATCTGCAAAACACCCCCATGAAACCTTCTAAAGTAGTCAACATGCACCCACTTTGGACCCGTCTTGCGCGGATGTCAGTCCTGGCGGCAGGCGCCTTGACGCTCATGGTGGGTCTGGCCAGCCAGGCACAGGCCGCCCCGGGCGATCGCGCCACCCGCAGCGCCCTGATCATCGCCATCGCCAATTACGGCCCTTCCAACATCCCGGCGCTGGATGGCGTGCCCTTTGATGTGAACAGCGCGCGCACCATCGCGCGTGCCATGGGCATCCCGGACCAGCGTATCAACGTCCTGCGCGACGGCCAGGCCACCAAGGCCGGCATCCTGCAGGCGCTGGAGAGCCTGGGCCAGAGCGTGGGCGAAGGCTCGCGCGTGCTGGTGTATTTCTCCGGTCACGGCACGCGCTGGCCGGAGAAGAACGGTGGCTGCAAGGAGGGCCTGCTGGCCTACGACGGTCAAACGCTCACCAACGAGGAAATCGCCCAGCGCACCCGCCGCATGAGCGAGGTCGCCGACAAGGTGATCGTCATGTTCGACGCCTGCCACTCCGAGGGCGTCACCAAGCGCGGCGCCACCACGCGCTCGATCGCCGAGGGCAAGTTCACGCCCAAGTTCTTCATCAAGGCCGGCGCCGGCATGGACGCCTGCGCCGCCAGCAACGTGCAGACCCGCTCGCTGCTGGATGCTTCCACCCGTCTGGGCGCGCTGAGCGAGAACTTCGTGCAGATCACCTCCTCCCGCGCCAACGAGGTGAGCTACGACGAGGCCGGCAAGGGCGGCATGGCCACGCAGGGCGTGCGCGACTGCCTGATGGGTCGCGCCAGCGACCGTGATGCCTCCGGCGCCGTCTCGATGGCCGAGATCGAGCAGTGTGCGCAGGCCTTCATCGACGACAAGTTCAAGACCGCTCCGCACCTGCGCCATCACGTGAGCGTGAGCGGCAACCGCAACCTCGTGCCGGTCTCGACCGTCCGTCCGCCCGCGCCGGCGCCGGCGGTGACCACGGTCGCACAGGCCCCCGCACCCGTGACCACGCCCACTCCCGTGCGTCCGCCGGCAGCACCCACCCCGGTGCGCCCGCCCGCCGCCACGGCACCGGCCGCTCCCACGGTGACGGTGGCTCCCCCTGCCCCCGCGCCGGCAGCCCCGGCGCCTGCGCCGGTCCTCGCCACGACCCCACCACCGGCGCCTGTCACCGCTCCTGTGGCTGCTCCTGTCGCCGCCCCGGTGAACGTGCCCGTGGCGCCCCCGCCCCAAGTCGTGGCCGTCGCGCCCCCGGCGCCGGTGTCGCCGCAACTGCCGATCACTTCGCCGCAGTTTCCGATCACCGCCCCGCCGCAAACCGTGGCGACAGCCCCGACGCCCGCGCCGGCCCCGATGCCACCGGCCCTCACCCCGCCGCCCGCGCCGCCGGTGGAGCCTGCGCTCGCCTCCCTGGCCACGCTCAAGGAGATCGAGGCGCAACGCAACCCCAAGCGCCGCGTGGACGTCACCGTGGACAAGAGCGAGCTGCGCATCGGCAAGGACCCGCTGAACCTCAAGATCCGCTCGGTGCGTGACGGCTATGTCTACCTGGTGCTGCTCGGAAGCGATCGCAAGAGCTTCTACCTGCTGTTCCCCAACGGCCTGGACCGTGACAACGCGATCCGCGCCAACGTCACCCTGACCCTGCCCCGCCCCGACTGGCAGGTGGTGGCCCAGGGCCCGGCCGGCACCGACCACATGCTGGTGGTGATCTCCGACACGCCGCGTGACCTCAGTGCCCTCACGCTCTCGCCGCCCGACGCCAAGACCCCGTTCACCTTCACGCTCAACGACCTGCCCGGGCGCGCAGCGCTGATTGACTTTTTCTCCGGCGGCGGCGTGACGGGTTCCTCCGAATCCTTCGGCGCCAAGCTGCTCACCATCAAGGAGGTGCGCTGATGTCCCGTTTTCCCCTGACCCGCGTCGCACTGGTCGGCGCGCTGCTGACCGCCCTTGCCCCGGTGTGGGCCCAGCAGGCGCCCCTGCGTGATGCTTCGGTGGGCGAGATGGTCGAACGCCTGGCCCCGCAGCCCGGTGGTGCCACCACGCGCAGCCTGCGTAACCTCGTGCCGCAAAAGCGCGAACTGGACCTGGTCGTACAGTTCGATTTCGACTCCGCACGCCTGCAGGCCGCCAGCAGGCCGCTGCTGCAGAACCTGGCCGACGCCTTGGCCACACCCCGCCTATCGGGCACCCGCTTCCTGGTCCAGGGCCACACCGACGCCAAGGGCACCGCAGCCTACAACGACGCGCTCTCCGCGCGCCGCGCCCAGGCCGTGGCCGACTTCCTGCAGTCCAAGGGCATTCAGGCCGACCGACTCAAGACCGAGGGCAAGGGCTTCAGCGAGCTGCTTCTGCGGGACCAGCCCGAGGCGCCCGAGAACCGTCGCGTGCGCATCGTCGCCATCGAATGAAGATGCGAGCCTACGAGACGCTGCGGCGGCTGGCGCTGTGCGCCCTGCTTGGTGCGGCCCAGGCAGCGCAGGCCATGATGCTGGTGTCCGAGGAGGAAGCCGCGCAGTCGCGGGCTGCCCCCGTGCAGCCCGTGGCCCGCTCGCCCCTGGCGGCACAGGCACCGGTGATCCGGCTGGTCGCGCCCGACACGGCCGCGACGGTCAACTCGCCCACGCGCATCGAGTTGCGCTTCGAGGCGGGCCCGCAGGCCAGCATCCGCCCGGAAACCTTCAAGGTGTACTACGGCGCCCTGAAGCTGGACATCACCAGCCGCATCACCGCGCAATCCCCGGTGAATGCGCAGGGCGTGGCCGTGCCCGAGGCCCATTTGCCCAAGGGATCGCACCGCCTGGTGCTGGAGATCCAGGACTCGGCGGGTCGCATCGGCTCGCGCCTGCTCAGTTTTGTGGTGGATTGATCCGCCACGCGAACCGCACGGCCCACCCGGCCCGCACGCGTTCACGCTGGCAGAAACAGCGCCTGCAAGTCGCTCAGAAAATCGAAGCCGCGCTCGGTGGGCTGCACCCGATCCAGGGTACGCGCCAGCAGACCCCGCGACTGACCCTCGGACAGTGCCCGCTCGATCGATGACACCGGCAAGCCGGTGCGCTCAGTGAAATCGCGCAGCGCAAAACCCTCGCGCAGGCGCAGCGCATTGAGCATGTACTCAAAGGGCAGGTCGGCCCGCGCCACCTCGTGCGCCTGGGCGACGGCATTCCCTGCGCGCGCATGGTCCATGTACAGCCGCGGCTCCCGATAGCGCACCTGGCGCACCACCCGGTGCGCGAAACTGAGCTTGCTGTGCGCCCCCGCACCGATGCCCAGGTAGTCGCCGAACTGCCAGTAGTTCGTGTTGTGCCAGCAGCGGTGTCCCTCGCGTGCATAGGCCGACACCTCGTAGCGAGACATACCCGCCACTTGCGTCAGCTCGGAAATCCGATCGAGCATGGCGTAGGCCGTATCGTCCGGCGGCAGCTCGGGCGGATACTTCGCGAAGTAGGTGTTGGGCTCCAGCGTGAGGTGGTAGATCGACAGGTGCGGTGGCGCCAGCGCCAGGGCCTGGCGTGCGTCGGTCTCTAGCTGCTCGAGGGTCTGGCCTGGCAACGCGTACATCAGGTCGATGTTGAAGGTCTCGAAAGCCGTCGCCGCCTCTTCACAAGCGGCCAGCGCTTGCGCGCGGTCATGCACGCGCCCCAGCGCCTTCAGGTGCGCGTCGTGGAAGCTTTGCACGCCGATGGACAAGCGCGTCACGCCCGCCGCACGAAAAGCGCGAAAGCGCTCCTTCTCGAAGGTGCCCGGGTTGGCCTCCAGCGTGATCTCGCAATCGGCTTCCAGCCGCAAGCGCGCGCGCACATCTCCGAGCAGCCGGTCGATGCCGGCCGGCGAGAACAGGCTGGGCGTGCCACCCCCCAAGAAGATGCTGTGTACGCCGCGTCCCCAGACCAGGGGCAGGGCCTGTTCGAGGTCGGCCACGAGCGCATCGAGGTAAGCCTGCTCGGGCAGCTCGCCCGCCACCTCGTGCGAGTTGAAGTCGCAGTAAGGACATTTCTTCAGGCACCAAGGCAAGTGCACATACAGCGACAACGGCGGCAGGGATCCCAGCTGCAAGGTGCCGGGACGCATGTAGTGGACCAGGTCCGGTTGTCCTGCGTCCGCGTCAGCGGCCATCACCAGCGCTCCTGCATCAGTCGCAGCATCTCGCGCGCCGCTTGCCCGCGGTGGCTGTTCGCATTCTTCACCTCGGGTGACAACTGCGCGAAGGTCTGACCGAAAGCGGGGATGTACATCACTGGATCAAAGCCGAAGCCATGCTCGCCCACCGGTACCTGCGTGATCTCGCCGACTGCGCGACCCACCGCAATTAGGGGCTCGGGATCGTCCGCGCTGCGCAGGGCCACCAGAGTGCTGACTAGCGCCGCGCGCCGGTTCGTGACGCCTTGCATTTGCTCGAGCAGCGCGTGCACATTCTGGTCGTCGCCCTTGGGATACCCAAACTGCGTGGCGTAGTAGGCGGTATCCACGCCGGGCAGCCCGCCAAAGGCGTCCACGCACAGGCCCGCATCGTCGGCCAGCGCCGGCAGGCCGCTCGCGCGCGCCGCATGACGCGCCTTGGCCAGTGCGTTTTCCACGAAGGTGCGGTGCGGCTCCTCGGCTTCACCAATGCCCAGATCGGCCTGGCACACCAGCTTCACACCCAGCGGCGCGAACATGGCCTGAAGTTCGGCCAGCTTGCCCCGGTTGTTGGAGGCCAGCACCAGGGTGCCGTTCATGCTCAGGCCTGTCCAGCCACGGTGGGCAGCGGCCGCGCGAGCGCATCGGCCTGACACGCCACGAGTTCGGCGATCCCTTGTTCGGCCAGCTGCAGCAGGCGGTCCATCTCGGCCCGGGTGAAGGCCACGCCCTCGGCCGTGCCCTGCACCTCCACAAAATGACCGGCGCCGGTCATGACCACGTTCATGTCGGTATCGCAGGCCACGTCCTCGGTGTACTCGAGGTCCAGCAGCGGCGTGCCCTGCACGATACCCACCGAGATTGCCGCCACCGGGCCGGTGACCGGCGAGACCGCCAGCTTGCCCTGCGCCATCAGCAAGTTCACCGCGTCCTGGGCAGCGACGAAGGCGCCCGTGATCGCGGCGGTGCGCGTGCCGCCATCGGCTTGCAGCACGTCGCAATCGAGGTGCAGCGTCCGCTCGCCCAGGGCTTTCAGATCGAACACCGCGCGCAGGGAGCGGCCGATCAGGCGCTGGATCTCCTGGGTGCGGCCGCTTTGCTTGCCGCGGGCAGCCTCGCGGTCACCCCGGGTGTGGGTGGCACGCGGCAGCATGCCGTATTCAGCGGTCACCCAGCCCTCGCCGCTGCCTCGCTTGTGCGGCGGCACTTTGTCCTCGACGGAGGCAGTGCACAGCACGCGGGTCTGGCCAAACTCCACGAGCACGGAGCCCTCGGCATGGATCGTGAAGCCACGGGTAATGCGCACTGGGCGCAGCTGGTCGGCGCGGCGGCCGCCGCTTCTTTGGAAGGAGGTCATGGGCGGCAATGCTAACAATGCGCCCGCATCCCCTGCCGAGCCGACCGCCTGGCGGGGGAGTCAGGCCGCCAAACCCGGTGCCATCTGTTGCCTGTCGTTTCGCCTGGCGCGGCTCGGCGTTTTAAACTGGGCCCATGACACGTCCTGCCTGCCTCCGTTGGATCCGCCCCCTCATGGCACTGGCCCTTGCCGCCGGCCTGGCCGCCTGTGCGGGGTACGCCCCCACCCGCGACCTGCAGGGTGCCGACAAGGCGCGCGTCCTGCAGGTCATGGGCAAGCCCTCCCTGGTCCTCCCGCAGCCGACGGGCGAGCGTCTGGTCTATGCGCGCGGCCCGCAGGGTTTTCATACCTACTTCGTCGACCTCGACGCGCAGGGGCGCATGGTGCGCTGGGAGCAGCGCCTGACAGACCCGATCTTCAACCAGATCACACCCGGCATGCCCGAGCGCGATGTCGTGGCCCTGATCGGCCCTTCGTTTGAGGTGTCCACGCTGTCCCGCCAGCGTGGCAAGGTCTGGTCCTATCGCTACGACAACGCGTTCTGCCTGTGGTTCCAGGTGGAACTGGCGCAAGACGGCACGGTGCGCTCCGCGGGTCGGCAGATCCGGCCCGACTGCGACGGACAGGTCAGCTACCTCTGAGGCGGCGGATCGCCTCGTTGATCTCCGCGATCGAGCGTTCAATCGCCGCGTCATCCAAGTCGTCGCCAGGATCCTGCGGCGACCGGGAACCACACTGGATCGTGGACGCGAACATCCCCTGACTCAAGCCCTCGGTCGACACGCCACAGGCCGCATCCACCGCCGGCGTTTCCCATTCGACCGCGATCAGCGTCACGTTGTCGCCGTGCGGTCCGCCCTGGCGCAGCGCCTCCTCGGCCAGCTGCGGCACGGCCTCGTTCACCGGCAAGGCCTTCAGGCGATGCACGATCCGGTCCTCGGGCAAGCTGTCCCACAGACCGTCGGAGCACAGGAGAAACTTGTCCTGCTGGCGCAATCGCACCGGGCCTCCTAGATCGTGGATCGGGTTCGACGGCGATCCGAGGCAGGTAAACAGCAGGTTGCGCTGAAGCGCCTCCTCGCCCCGGGCGGCGGCCACCTGGTGGGCTGCATAGGAGTGGTCGCGCGTGCGCGCCAGCAGCTGCCCTTCGCGCACCAGGTACAGGCGTGAGTCGCCGCAGTGGATCCAGGTGAGCGCGCCGTCTTGGGCCAGAGCGGCCACGAGCGTGGTGCGCGGCGGATCGGTCAGTCCCCGCGCTTGCGCGTGGCGCGTGATGGCCTGGTGGGCCGCCAGCAGCGCTGTTGCCAGGAAGGTGGCAGGGCAGGCCACCTGGGGCTGGGCCTCGCGCTGAAAGCGAGACGCCATGGTGTGCAAGGCCAGTTGCGCGGCAAGGTCGCCGCCAGGGTGCCCGCCCATGCCATCGGCCAGCACGAACAGTGCCGATTCACGGGTGTAGCAGTAGCCCATGCGGTCTTCGTTGCGGACGCGGCCACCCTTGCGACTGACCTGAAACACGGAGAACTTCATTGCGCACCTCCTGCCGTCCTGCGCGGTGCCCGATCGCCGTGCAGCACGCCAGCCAGTCGCAGGTGCAGGCGTTCGGACAAGGTCAGGCGCACCGGACGCGTTTCGGGCTCTGAGGCCAGGGCCCGCTGCAAAGCGAACACCGACTGCGGCCGCTGCAGCGCGTCCAGCGCCATGCACCAGCGCACCACCTCGATCAGGCGGTCGGAGTAGGCGGGGCGCAGCCGCTGCAGCGCCGCGGGCAGGGCGTCACCCGCCTGGCGCTGCGGCGCGTCCGGCGGCGGCGCGCCCTGCATACAGGCGTAGAGGCTAGCCCCCACCGCGTAAACATCGGTCCAGGGCCCTAGGGGCTGATCACGGCGATACATCTCGGGTGCGGCGAAACCCGGGGTGTACATGGGGCGGATGAAGTTGCCCTCCTGGGAAAGCACCTCGCGGGCCGCGCCGAAATCGAGCATGACGGCGCGGTCGTCGTCGGTGATGAAGAGGTTGGCGGGCTTGAGATCCAGATGCAGCATCTTGCGCTGGTGCACGATGCGCAGCCCGCGCAGGATCTCGTCGAACAGGGAGCGGATGGTGGCCTCCCCGAGCACCCGGGCTTGCCGCAGGTCGCGGGCGGCCAGGATGAAGTCCTGCAGCGTGGCGCCCTCCAGGTAGTTCATCACCATGTAGACCGTCTCGTTCTCGCGGAAGAAATTGAGCACGTTCACCACCGACGGGTGCGAGACCTGGGCCAAGGCGCGGCCCTCCTCGAAGAAGCTCTTGAGCCCCAGCCGGTACAGGGCCAACTTCTGCGGTGGCACCTGGGGCAAGCGCTCACCGGGCGCGCGCGCGGCCAGCGAGGCCGGGAGGTATTCCTTGACGGCCACCTGCTGGCCGTCGGGTGCCAGGGCCAGGTAGACGATGCCAAAGCCACCGGCCGAGAGCTTGCGCAGCAGGCGATAGCCGCCGACGAGGGTGCCCCCCGGCAGGGGAGCGGGTGTGAGCTTTGACATAATGAGGAAGGCCGCAGGCGATGCCGCCTCAAAGTTCCCGCCCAGCCCTGAAAAATAGATCAAAAGTTATCACATGCCAGTTTACAGCATGACCGGCTATGCCAGCGCGCAGTCCAGCGGCGCTGCGCAGAGCGCCGGTCCTGCGGACGGCGGGGCGCGGCTGGGGGTGGAAATCCGATCGGTCAACAGCCGCTTCCTGGACCTGTCCTTTCGCCTGGCCGAAGACCTGCGCCATCACGAGCCCGCGCTGCGTGAGCTGCTGCAGGCGCATCTGAAGCGGGGCAAGGTCGAAGTCCGTGCCGGCCTCGAATCCGCCGGCGCCACCGAGCTGCGCGAACCCGATCCCCAGTGGCTGCAACGTCTGCACACCCTCCAGGACCAGGTGCGCCGCGTGCTGCCCGACGCCCGCCCCCTGGGCGTGTCCGACGTGCTGCGCCTGGTCGCCTCGGGTGAACCCGCCGCAGCCGATGCCGGCACCCGCCTGCTGCCCCTGGCCGAACAGGCCGTCCAGGCGCTGCTCTCAGCGCGCGCGCGCGAGGGCACACGCCTGGCCGACATGCTGCGCGGCCACCTGGGCCAACTGCGCGCACTGGCCCAGCAGGCGCAGCCGCTGATACCCCGGCTGGTCGAACAGCAACGCGCCCGCTTTCTCGAGCGCTGGAAGGAGGCCATGGGGCTGGGCGCGCAGGCCGGCGCCACTGCAACGCCCGACGCAGCACAAGACCGGGCCCTGGCCGAGGCCACGGCCTTTGCCATCCGCATCGACGTGGCCGAGGAACTCACCCGCCTGGCCGCCCACCTCGACGAGATCGAACGCCTGCTTGCCAAGGGCGGCGAGGTCGGCAAGCGCCTGGACTTCCTGATCCAGGAGCTGCACCGCGAGGCCAATACCCTGGGATCCAAATCGGCCGCCCTGGAGCTCACGCGCATCTCGGTCGACATGAAGGTCCTGATCGAGCAGATGCGCGAGCAAGTGCAGAACATCGAATAAAGGCTTTTCCCGTGGACTACCCAGGCAATCTCTTCGTCGTCGCCGCCCCCAGCGGCGCGGGCAAATCCAGCCTGGTCAAAGCGCTCATGGAGCTCGACGCGCAGGTGCAACCCTCGGTGTCCCACACCACCCGGACGCCGCGCGGCCAGGAAAAGCACGGTCGTGAGTACTTCTTTGTCTCCCCCCAGGAATTCGACGCCATGGTGCTGGCCGATGCCTTCGTCGAGTGGGCGAACGTTCACGGCAACCGTTACGGCACCTCCAAAAAGGCCATCGAGGAGCGCATTGCCTCCGGCGCCGACGTGATCCTGGAAATCGACTACCAGGGCGCCGTCCAGATCAAGCGCATCTTCACCAACGCCGTCCTGATCTTCATCCTGCCCCCCAGCTGGGAGGAGCTGCGCGCCCGCCTGGAGCGCCGGGGCGAGGACAGTCCCGACGTCATCGAGCTGCGCCTGAAAAACGCCGCCGAGGAGATGGCCCAGATCCGGGAATTCGACTTCGTTATAATCAACGAGTTGTTTGAGCGCGCTTTGTTCGACCTCAAAACCATCGTCCACGCCCAGCGGCTGAAGTTTTCCGCGCAGCGCCGGACCCGGGCTGACACCTTCAAGGCCCTGCACCTCACCTGACCTACGGAGACCCTCCATGGCTCGCATTACCGTTGAAGACTGCCTGCAAAAGATCCCCAACCGCTTCCAGCTGGTGCTGGCCGCCACCTACCGCGCCCGCATGCTGAGCCAGGGCCACGCGCCCAAGATCGAGAGCAAGAACAAGCCGGGCGTGACCGCCCTGCGCGAGATCGCCGACGGCAAGATCGGCCTGGAAATGCTCAAAAAGGTCCCGGGCTAAGACGCCTGCGGCTGGCGCCCTGCGGGCTACGGCCCGCCCTCCCGAAAAGCACCGCCACGCGGTGCTTTTTTATTGGCTGTTTCCCGGGGTCGAGGCCTCGCGCTACATTTGAGGGATGAGTGCGGTGCTCGACCCCTCTTCAGGCAAACGCAAGCGTGCAGCGCCTGCGGTGCCCACTTCCGCGCAGGCCAAGGCGGCTGCGGCCAGCTTTGCCGCGCTCATGGCCAAGCTGGACTACCTGGACGCGGGCGACATCGAGCAGGTGCGCCAGGCCTACCGCTTCGCCGATGAAGCCCACCTGGGCCAGATCCGCGCCAGCGGCGACCCCTACATCACCCACCCGATCGCGGTCGCCGCCCAATGCGCCCAGTGGAAGCTCGACGCCCAGGCCCTGATGGCGGCCCTGCTGCATGACGCGATCGAGGACTGCGGTGTCACCAAACCCGAACTGATCGAGCGCTTTGGCGCCCCGGTGGCCGAACTGGTCGACGGCCTCACCAAACTGGACAAGCTGCAGTTCAACACCCGCGAAGAAAACCAGGCCGAGTCCTTTCGCAAGATGCTGCTGGCCATGGCGCGCGACGTGCGCGTCATCCTGATCAAGCTGGCCGACCGCTCACACAATATGCGCACGCTGGACGACGTGCCGCGGGCCAAGTGGCACCGCATCTCCTCGGAGACGCTGGAAATCTACGCGCCGATCGCCAACCGCCTGGGGCTGAACCAGACCTACCGCGAGCTGCAGGAGCTGGCCTTCAGCCACATCAAGCCCTGGCGCCATGCCGTGCTATCCAAGGCCGTGGCCCGGGCTCGCAGCCGCCGACGCGATCTCATTCAGAAAGTGCAGCGCGATGTGGAGGCCGCCTTCGAGGCCGCTGGCCTGAAGATCCGCCTGGCGGGTCGCGAGAAAACCCTCTACTCCATCTACCGCAAGATGGACGAGAAGCACCTGAGCTTCGCGCAGGTCACCGACATCTACGGCCTGCGCGTGATCGTGCCCACCCTGATCGACTGCTACACCGCGCTGGGCATCGTGCACCACATGTACAAGCCGGTGCCAGGGCGCTTCAAGGACCACATCGCCATCCCCAAGGTGAACGGCTATCAGTCACTGCACACGACGCTGGTGGGGCCGGCCGGCGTGAACGTGGAGTTCCAGATCCGCACCGAGGCCATGCACGTGGTGGCTGAATCCGGCGTCGCCGCCCACTGGCTGTACAAGGCCAATCCCTCAGATCCCGACGGGGCCGACCGCACCGGCGCCACCTGGCTGCAATCCCTGTTGGATATCCAGCACGAAACGCGCGACGCCGCCGAGTTCTGGGACCACGTCAAGATCGATCTCTTCCCCGACGCGGTCTACGTCTTCACCCCCAAGAGCCAGATCCTGGCCCTGCCCCGGGGCGCCACGGTGGTCGATTTCGCCTACGCGATCCACAGCAACATCGGCGACCACGTGGTCGCGGCCCGCATCAACAGCGCGCAGGTGCCACTGCGCACCGAGCTGAAAAACGGCGACGTGGTGGAAGTGGAGACAGCGCCGGCCTCTGCGCCCGACCCGGCCTGGCTCGGTTTCGTGCGCACAGGGCGCGCCCGCTCCAAGATCCGCCACCACCTCAAGACCATGGCCCAGGCCGAATCCCTGGGTCTGGGCGAAAAGCTCCTCACGCAGGCGCTGCGTGCCGAAGGCATCGAGCGCCTGCCGCAAGCCGACGCGACCCGCCAGGTGGTGTGGGACAAGCTGCTGCGGTTCACTGGCAACCGCCACCGCGACGAGCTGCTGATGGACATCGGCCTCGGCAAGCGCATCGCGGGCATCGTGGCCAAGCGCCTGGTGGCGCTCCTGGCCGAAAGCGGCGAAAAGCCCGACGCCCTCCTCATGACGCGTGAGCGCTTCACCGCCCACGAGAACCCGGCGCATGGTGCCGTGGTCCTGGACGGCAGCGAGAATGCCTCGGTGCAATACCCCAGCTGCTGCCGTCCGGTCCCGGGCGACCGCATCGTGGGCTACCTCGGGCGCGGCGAGGGTCTGGTGGTGCACACCGAGGACTGCGCCAGCGCGCGCCGCCTCCTGAACAAAGACAGCGAGCGTTTCATCGGTGTGGAATGGTCGGACGAGCCGGTGCGCTCCTTCGAGACGCACCTGGTCGTGACCGTGGGCAACGGCAAGGGCGTGCTGGCGCGCGTGGCTTCGGCCCTGGCCGGCGCCGAGGCGGACATCACCCACGTCGACATGGACGAAGACCGCGCCCAGGACGCTGCCGACCTGCGATTCCTGGTGGCGGTGCGTGACCGCGCCCACCTGGACACGGTGTTGCGCGCGATCAATCGCATCCCCGACGTGCTGCGCGTGCAGCGCGGTCGACGCGGCGCCTGAACTGCGGCCGGTTTTTCTCAGGGCGCCGGGTAGCGCACCTGCAGCACCTCGATCTCTTGCGGGCCGGCCGGCGTCTGCAGCTTCACCACATCGCCCTCGCGGGCCTTGAGCAGCGCGCGCGCGATCGGGGAGATCCAACTGACCTGACCGAGACGACTGTCGGCCTCGTCGATCCCCAAAATGGTCACCTCGCGCTCCTGCCCGCCTTCATCGGCGTAGCGCACCGTTGCGCCGAAGAACACCTGGTCACGCCCGTGGTGCGCCGAAGGGTCGGTCACCTCGGCGATCTCCAGACGCTTGGTGAGGAAGCGGATCCGACGGTCGATCTCGCGCAGACGCTTCTTGCCATACAGGTAGTCACCGTTCTCGGAGCGATCGCCGTTGCTGGCAGCCCAGTGCACCACCTCGACGATGCGCGGACGTTCCTCGTCGATCAACGCCAGCAGCTCGGCGCGCAGGCGTGCGTAGCCTGAAGGCGTGATGTAGTTACGCGCACCCGCGGGCACAGGGGAGGTGCCAGGCGGCAGATCCTCGTCTTCGGCGTCGCTCTCGCGGGTAAAGGCCTTGTTCATGATGCGTCAAAGCATAACGGGCACGCAAAGCCCTCATGACCGAGGGCGCCGACAGGCTCCTACAGGGGCCGCGCTCTCTGCCTGACAGCCCCTCCCGTCGGGTGCCGCCCAGAATCGCGCGATGCATGCAGACGAGCCCCCGGGGCAGGCAGCGGAGGCTGCGCGGTATGCCGTCCTGCGCCGCATCGGACCCACCTTGCGCCATGACCTGATCGTGAACCTTCAGGCCATCGGGATGATGACCGAGGTGGCGACCGCCCGCCTGGACCGCGGCATACCGCCTCTGGCCGACCTGCAGCACCTGCTCTCACGCATCCAGCGCGGCACGCGGGGGGCCATCGCCGACTCCCTGCGCGCGGCCAGCTGGCTCGCTCCTCCCGAAGACGACCGGATCGGGCTGCGCGAGGGCGTGCTCGAATGCCTGGCGCTGGTGCGCAGCGGACTGGAATTTCGTGGCTACTCGGTACAGGCCGACGTGGAGCAGACGGACTTTGAAGTCTCCAGCGCATCGCTGCGCCCCTTGCTCCTGGCCGGCCTTCTGCACCTGGCCGACTGCGAGCGCGCACCCGGCGCGCTGACGGTCATCGCGCAGCTCGATCCCGGTCATGCCACGCTGCTTCTGACCCGGACACCGGCTGGCAGCGCCGTCCCGAGCGATGCAGACGACAGCGGCGATGCCGCCATTGCCTATCGGCCGCTGCAAGCCCAGGACGTCCAGGCCCTGGCGCAGGGCGGGCGGGCCGACCTGCAGCTGCAGGACCGCCGCATCCTCATGCGACTGCAGCGCCTGGTGCCGACCTCGCCACTGCAGATCGCGCCCCTGTGACCCTGCCGGGCTTCAGTGGTGGTCGATGTAAACCTCGAGCGCGTCGATCGCCAGCGGCTCGGAGTACAGGTGGCCCTGGAAGGCCTCGCAGCCTTGCTGCAACAGGAAATCGCGCTGTGCCTGGGTCTCCACGCCCTCCGCGATCACGTCCAGACGCAGACTCTGCGCCAGGCCGATGATGGTGCGAGCGATGGCGGCATCGTTGGCATCGGTCAAAAGGTCCTTCACGAATTCGCGATCGATCTTGAGTTGATTCAGGGGCAGGCGTTTGAGATACGACAGCGAGGAGTACCCCATGCCGAAGTCGTCAAGCGACAGCTCGACACCCATCGCCTTGAGATTCCCCATCTTGGCGACGGTGACTTCAATGCCATCCGCCAGCAGGCTCTCGGTCAGTTCGAGCTTGAGCCGGTTCGGGACGATGCCCGAGCGCGCGATGGCCTCCATCACCTCGTCGACGAATTGCGGGTCGCGAAACTGGCGCGCGCTCACATTGACCGCGACTGACAGGTGTCGACGGTCGGGCCGCTGCGCCCACCGCGCCAGCTGTGCGCAGGCTTGCTCCAGAACCCAGCGTCCGATGTCCAGGATCAGGGAGGTTTCCTCGGCGGTGCCGATGAACTGCGAAGGCGGTACGCGCCCGCGCGCCGGGTGCGCCCAGCGCAGGAGCGCCTCCACACCCGTCATCCGACCCTGGCGGTCCACCTGCGGCTGGTAATCCAGCAGGAACTGTCCTTCGCGCCAGGCCTGACGCAGGTCGGCGGCCAGCGCCGCGTTTGCGCTGGCCACGGCCTGCATCTGCGGGTCAAAGAAGCACACCGCGTTGCGGCCAGCGCGCTTGGCCTGGTACATGGCAAGGTCCGCCTGTTTGAGCAGCTCGCTCACTGCCACGCGCTGCGGGCCAAACACCGTCACCCCGATGCTGCAGGTACTGTGATGCAGGGTCCCCGGCAGGGGATAGGGCTCGCCCAGGGCGCGCCGGATGCGGTCCGCCACGGCCGCCGCCTCGTCGCCGGTGTCTGGGGTCGCGGCGGACGGGGAGACAGGCTCCAGCAGCACGACGAATTCATCCCCCCCCAGGCGTGCCACCGTGTCCTCGGGCGACACGCAGGCACGCAGCCGCCTGGCGACCTGCTGCAGCAGTTGGTCCCCCTTCTGGTGACCCAGCGTGTCATTGAGGACCTTGAAGTTGTCCAGGTCGATGAACATGAGCGCACCCCCTTGCGCGCCCGCGCGCCGCTCCAGCGTGGCCTGCAAGCGTTCGAGCAGCAGCTGGCGATTGGGCAGGCCGGTGAGCGCATCGTAGAAGGCGAGGTAGCGGATTTTGTGTTCCGCCGCCTTGCGCTCGGTCACGTCGCGTCCCACCGCCACCCAATGCGTGAGGCGACGCGACTTGTCCCACACCGGCGAGATATCCAGGTCCACCCAAAAGGGTTCGCCGTCGCGCCGGTAGTTGATCAAGTCCACGCGCACTGGCTGCCATTGCGCCAGGGCGTAGCGGATCTGGTCCAGGCGGTCACGCTGGGTTTGGGGCCCCTGCAGCAGACGCGGCGAGCGACCCAGCACCTCCTGGCGGGTGTAGCCGGTGCGAGCCTCAAAGGCGTCGTTGACAAACACGATGCGCGGGCCGGGCGCCTTGAAGGGACCGGCCTCGGTGATGATCACCAGGTCGTTCAGGCGCGCGATGCTGCCTTCGAGCAGCCGCAGCTGCTCCTGCGACTGGCGGCGCGCTGTCACATCGCGCACCTGCAAGGCCAGGCCATTGGCAAAGCATTCTCCGCGCAGCTCCAACCACTGGCTCTGTCGCGCGTCGAGCGCCTCGATCTCCAGCGGCCGACCCTGGGCCAGGGCTTCGCGCACCTGCTCCTCGACCTGCAGGCGTGCGGTTTTCTGAAACAGCCCCCACACGGCGCGTCCCTGCAAACTTGTGGCGGAACGTCCCAGCAACTCCTCGGCCTGGGCATTGAGGTAGGTGAAACGGCCGTCGGCATTCACCGTAGCCAGCGCGCCGACGGTGACTGCACGCGGCGCGATTTCCTGCACCACGCCTTCAACGGCCTCGATGCGTCCGCTGGCCCCGCGCACCGCCTGCCCCATGAGGCGTACCCACAGCAACCGCCCGTCCATCGTGAGAATCTGGGCGGGGCGATCAAAAGATGCGCCCGCGTCCGCGCATGCACGGATGCAGGCCTGAATGTCCTCGCGCCAGCCTGGAGCGAGGAAATCCAGGCCCTGAGGTGAACGGCCCAGGAGGTCGATCAGGCGGGGCGCAAGCTGCACGATGCCCGTGGACAGGTCCAGACGCCACAGACCCGCGCCGGTGGCCTGCTCGAGCAGGGTCAGTGCGCTGACGGCAGGGCCGGTTTGGTGGGGTACGGAAGGATCCAGGGTCATGGAGCGAACTTCAGGCGCGGCACGTGCCATGTCTGCACCGTCTGACGCGATTTGACGCCCTGCGCCCCCAGGTCTGAACCCTCTGCGGCATAGAGTGGTAACCAGTTGCTCATTGCAGACCCATGGACGCCCCCGAACTCCACGCCTACCTGGTCGAAGACAACCCCAGCCTGTGCGAGACGCTGGTGGGCACGCTCCAAGAGCTGACTGGCGTGCGTGTGATCGGCACCAGTCACACGCAGGCGCAGGCGGCCGCCTGGCTGGCGCAGCATGGCGCCGACTGGGACCTGCTGGTCATCGACCTGTTCCTACGCGGCGGCAGTGGCCTGCACCTGGTGGAGGGCCTGGGGACCCGCGCGCCCTGGCAGAAGGTGGTGCTGTTGAGCAACTACGTGACCGCCGGCGTCCGCAAGCGCGGCGCGCAGCTGGGTGTCGATGCGGTGTTTGACAAGTCCACCGAGATCGACGCCTTGGTGGACTACTGCGCGCGGCAATGTTTCCTGCGTGACCAGGCCCGAACCGCATCAGGGTAAAACGCCCGCCGCGCCAGCGGCGGGCGCCACGGTCAACGCCCCGAGCCGCTGCCCTCGGCACCACCGGCGCCGCCCGAGGCCTCCCCCCCACCGGGCATGTTCTGGCCGGGAGGCATCGGGTGCATGGAGCCGCGCGCCCGCTGCTGCTCCTCGCGGGTGGTCGGGTCAGCGGGCCCCCCCAAGGTGCTGCGTCCACTCTGGGCACAGCCGCTGAGGCCTGCGATGAAACACAAGGACAGTCCGGCCCAAGCGGCCAGGCGCCTGCCAGCACGCGCGCTCGGGCGCTGGGGATGGCGCGGGGTAGAAGACTTGAAAGGCAATGGCTGGGGCATGGAAGCGACCTCCTGGTTGATGCACCGCCCGAATGGGGGCGCCTCAACCAGCACGGCAAACGGCATGCCCAAGAAAAAAAGCCAGCTCCCGATGGGAACTGGCTTTTTCATGGATGGCGCGGCTGGCAGGATTCGAACCCACGACCCCTTGGTTCGTAGCCAAGTACTCTATCCAACTGAGCTACAGCCGCTGAGCCCGCCAGTATAACAGGCTTGGCAGCACCCCCCTCCTCCCCGAAGCCGGGCCGAAAGTCTCAAGGGGTGGGCAGATGGTGCGCCAGGAAGTCCAGGGTGTGCCGCCAAGCCACGCCGAGTGCCGCTTCGTCGTACGCCCGGTGCTGCGGCTGCATGAAGCCGTAGCGGGCCGCATGCACCTGGAACTGCACCGCGGTCTCGGTGGCGGGCGCCAGTCCGGTCCTGACCCGCTGGGCCTGGATGAAGCTGTCCACCCGCTCATGCGGCATCCAGCGGGTATCGGTGGCGAACTGCACCAGCACCGGGCACAGCGGCTGCAAATGGCGGTCGTCCTCGCCGTCGATCCCGCCCGGGTAATGGCACACCGCAGCCCGCACGCCCTGCAGGCTGGCTGCGGCGCGCCAGGCGAGCAGCCCGCCCCAGCAGAAGCCGGCCAGCCCCACCCGCAGGTTGGGCGCGATGCGGGCCGCGTGCAGGACGGCGGCCTCGATGTCCAACAGCACCCGCGGCGAAGGCACCGCCGACAGCGGCGACACCAGGCGGGTGGACCAGTAGGTCTGTTCTGTGCGGTAACCGTAGTCGATGCCGGAGACACCCCGGCCGAAGGTGGAGGGCGCCAGCGCCAGGTAACCCTCGCGCGCGAAGGCCTCGCACATGTGGCGGGCATGCGGTCCGACCCCCGGCCGGTTTTCGCCTGAGGCGGCAGGCGAGCGGTCCTGGTGCGTGCTGCCGGATCGGCGCTGGTCCATGTGCTGCAGCATCACCACCACCGCGCGCGGCGCCTGGCGGGGTTCGACCACGAAGGTGCGCACCACGGCGGCGTCGCGGGTGGTCAGGTCAATGTAGTGCCCGAGAGGGTCGGAGGGTTTCATGCGAGGGAGCCCGGCAGGAAGTTCATGGGGTCGTGATCAAGTCGGTCGAGGTCGGAAACTGAATCGGCTGCTCCTGGCCGACCAGCTCGCTGACCGGCATCGCGCGCGCGAAGAGCCAGCCCTGGCCGCGCGAGCAGCCCATGGCCAGCAGCCTGTCCCGCTGCTCGGGCGTCTCCACGCCCTCGGCCGTGATCTCAAAACCCATGACCTTGGCCAGATCCACGATCAGGCGGGCGATACGCTCCTCGCGCGGACGCTCCAGGCCCCGCACGAAGGAGCGGTCGATCTTGATGCGGCTGATTGGAAAGTGCGTGAGGCGACTGAGGGATGAATACCCCGTCCCGAAATCGTCGATCACGAGCCGCACGCCCATGCCGACCAAGGCCTGCACCTGCAGCTGCAGCGACGGGTCGATGCGCGAGACCTCGCTCTCGGTGAGCTCGATCTCCAACCCTTCGAGCACGCTGTCATCGTGCACGCTGCGCTCGGAGAGAAACTCCAATAGACGCGAGCGCCGAAAAACCTGGGGTGAGGCGTTGAAGGCAATCACCGCACCCGGGAAGCGCGCTTGCAGCAGGGGCTTGTCTCGCAGCACCTTGTCGGCAATGCACAGCGTGAGGGCTTCGATGACCCGCGCCTCCTCGGCCAGCGGCACAAACTCCGCTGGACTGATGTCGCCCAACTCGGGGTCGTGCCAGCGCGCCAGGGCTTCAAAGCCCACCACACGGCCGTCGCGCAGATTGAGCTCCGGCTGATAGTGCACCTCGAAGGCCTCGGTGCGCAGGGCTTCGCGCAAGCGGCTGTGGATCTGGCGGCGTCGCTGGAGACGCCGGCCAATCGCGGCACCGTACCAGCCCAGGGTGCCGCGCTTTTCGTGCTTGGCTTCGTTCATCGCCACGTCCGCGCAGATCTGCAGCTCGTGCCAGTCGGTGGCATCTTCTGGGAAGCGGCTCACCCCGATCGTCGCGGTCACGGTCAAGGGACCCGCCTCGGTCTGAACCTCCAGCGGTAGCAAGCGATGCAGTTGCCGCCCCAGCTCGTTGTCGTCGCTAGCCGTGCGTTCCACCACGGCGATGAATTCATCTCCCGACCGCCGGCACAGCAGGTGTCCTGGCGGCAGGTGGCCCGACAGGTGCGAAGCCAGGGCCTTGACCACGGTATCGCCTGCGTCGTGTCCATGTTCGTCGTTGACCTGCTTGAAGTTGTCCAGGTCCAGAAACACGATCGCCAGGCGCTTGCTCTCGGCCTGAGCCTGCACCAGCCGGTGCTGCACCTGCTCGGTCATGTACCGGAAATTGGGCAGTCCGGTGAGGGCGTCCTGGTTGGCGAGGTCGCGCAGCTGATGCTCGATTTTCTTCAGACGCGAAATATCGGTGATCACGGTCACATTGCCCCGGACCTCCCCCTCGTCATCGAGGATGCGCGAGACCGCCATATGGGACGGGATCAGGCGTTTGTCACGATGAATGAAAGTAGCCTCTCCGCTCCATCGGCCCTTCTCCTGCAATGCCAGGCTCATCGCGCGCCGCAGCTGCTCGCCCTGATCGCTGCGGTACAGGGTGCCGGCCCGCTGACCGACCAGCGCCTCAAGGGTGTAGCCAGTCATGGACAGCAAGGCATCGTTGGCCCGCACCACGCGGCCTTCGGGGTCGGTGATCAGGATGCCCTCAGCCGCCGTGGAAAAGACCAGAGACGTGGCACGCAGATCGTCGGTGAACTTCCTCTGCTGCACCAGCATCGCGTTGAGCGCCTCCGTCACCTGGGACAGTTCATCCTTCGGCCCGGAGTTGGCCAGGGCCTGCAAACGCTCACCGGCCAGAATCTTTTGGCACTCCAGCAGCAGGCGGTCCAGACGCTGAGTCGTGGCCATGGCGAAGCGCTGAGCCCAGGATTTCACGCGCTGGATCATCCAGGCGCCCAGCAACAGGGCGACCAGCAGACCCCCGATGGTGAATACGGCACTGGCGACCATGGAACGCTCCACATGCACGCGCACGGGCACCTCCAGGTCTCCCGTTGCCGCCACAGCACGGCCCTCCGAGGCGAACATCCAGCGGCCCTCGGGCACTGGCATCAACAGCTGGTCTCCCAGAGCAAAGGAGATCTGCGCCTCGGAGTCCACGCCGAGCCCTCCCAGCAGTGTCGGCAAATCGATGACCCCCACGATGAAACCGCTCGCAGACTCCGCGTTCGGGTTCTGGATGCGCTGGATCAGCATCACCTGCAATTCGCCCTTCGCGGTGGCACGCAGGCCGTAGCCGTCGCGCGACTCGAGTACGGCGGTCGCCACGACGGGATCGGTGGCAATGGCGGTCGCCACGGCAGCCGATCGGGACTCGGGCGCGATGAAGATCCGTCCCCGATAGTCCAGCACGTAGAACTGGCGCAACGCCCCCCGGTTGAAGCGCTCCAGCAGCGGCGCGAGGTACACCTCCCGCCCTTGGCTATCCGTCAGGCCCGTCCACAACAAGGGCGAGGTCGCCAGGGCGTTGAGCTCACCTGACTGGTTGGTGATCTCGGCCACCAGACGCATCAGGACCTTCTCGCGAACGTACTCCAGCTGGGAGGTCTGATAGAGGTAGGCAGCCAGGAGGGTCAGCCCCATCACCAGGCTCGTGAACAGCGCCACGTACAGGCGCAGGATCTTAATCAGGGGTCCGCTGATGCGGTCCCTGAACCGGGAGGGCGTCGTGGACTGCAGCATCCGGCGTCGCAGCGCGGCTCAGCGCACGGGGGAGAGCTCACCGTCGCGGTTCACGCGGACGAACAGCACTTCCCGCGGAGTCAGTGCGTCATGCGACGTCGCAGTGAACGCTGGCGCGTAGCGACGCACCGCCCCCTCAAAGGGCGGCAGGTTCTCCAGGGCCTTGCGAACCTCGTCGCCTTTGGTGCTGCGTGACTTGTTCACCGCCAATGCGAGCAGGTGCGTCATGTCGTAAGCATGGGCCGAGCCCACCGGGCTGGGAATCTGTTCCACCGTGGACAGCTGCGCGTCCTTCAGGATCCACTGGGCCAGACGCCGGGCCGCTGGACGCTGGTTTCCGATGAAGGTGAAAGTCTGGATCACCTGCATATCCACCTTCTCCAGGGCTGGGCCGGCCAGCTGGTGCAGAGCGCCGCCCGTCAGGCCCCAGTGCGCGATCACCGGCAAGCGCGCGGAGACCGGCAACTCCGACATCTGGGTGATCAGGATGGCCGCTTCACGCTCATTGGCCACCATCAGAAGGGCTTGCGCCGAGGCCTTGCTGCATTCGGCTAGCGCGTCCAGAAACGACGTCTCGCCCCAGTTGTACCAATGGGTAGCCACCACCTTCACGCCATTGGCTGCAGCACGGGAAGCCAGCACGGCATCGGCAGACCGGCCCCAGGCCGTGTTGGGCAGAAGGGCACACTGGCGCTCGGCGCGGTGGGCCGTCTTGCCTCGCTTGATCAGGGCCTCGACACCCCAGCTGTCCTTGAGCGAGAGCCGGAACACGAAAGACGGGTTCACCGCGCCCTGGGTGATCTGGTCCGCCGAGCCCCAGACGCTGATCAGCGGAACCTTCTGCCGGTTCGCCTCGGAGGTCATCTCCACGGTGACTGGGCTGAACTTGCCGGTGAGCACCGCAATCAGGTCGGGCTTGGCAGCGAGTTCAATCAGGTTGTCCCGCCCGCGCGCCGGCAGGGCCTGGTTGTCGGTGGTCAGGAGCTTGAGCGGCCGTCCGTCGAGGACACCGCCTCGGGCGTTGATCTCATCGATCGCCGCCAGCACGCCACGCTCGATGGCCTTGGGCGACGTGCTGGACTTGATGCTGAAAGCTTCGTCGACCGCGATGAGGACCGGCTCCTTGGCGTGCGACGACAGGCACACGGCCAGCACCCCAATGAACACCCCGCGCAAAACAACACGGACCGAGTTGATGCCCATCCGTCTCTCCCGACATTTTTTGTTATGACCACCATATTGTTACGAGCATGTAACAAATTATGGATGCGGCAGGCTCAGACGGATGAGCTTGCTGGGACTCGCTGGGGTCGGACGGGAAGGCTGGAGGGCCGAGCCGCTGGAGCAGCCCTTTATAGGGGGCAAGTTCCGCACCGACTTCGTCGAACCCGCTGATTGAATGGGCGAACCGTCATTGGGGCAAACAGCGCCGGGACTCGAGTCGCGGGCAGCCCTCGGGGCAAAAGAGCGACCGTCTGGCTCGGCCGGCCTCCAGCTCAGGGCTGCCTACAACATGGGGGAAGCTGGGCCCCTTGTTAAACGCAGACTATCATATGGAGCAAAATCTCTCGCATATTGAAGACAGAAATGAGCATGGCACCAGAAGAAGACTCCGTCCCGCAGCAAGCGCGGGCAGGCCGCTATATCCGCCAGTCCACTGGCTATCGGGCCTTTATTCCCGCGCCACTACCACCTCAGCCCCCTCTGAACCTGGGTGGAGAGATCGCGACCTTGTTGTCGACAGCAGACCGAGCCCTCGGTCGCTTGGACGGATCCGTGCTGACGCTGCCGAATCCGGATCTATTCGTCTTCATGTACGTGCGAAAAGAGGCGGTGCTCTCAAGCCAGATCGAGGGAACGCAAAGCTCCTTGCAGGACCTGTTGTCGGCCGAAGCCCAGTTGTTCGACCTGGGCCTACCGCGTGACGTGGACGAGGTGCTGAACTACGTAAAGGCGATGAACCATGGCGTGCAACGCCTAGCCGAGTTACCTGTATCGGTGCGCTTGATCCGCGAGATACATGCTCAACTCATGGACGGTGTACGTGGAGGCCGCCTACAGCCGGGCGAATTGCGCACCAGCCAAAACTGGATTGGCCCCGCAGGCTGCACCTTGGCAACGGCCACCTTCGTTCCTCCACCTCATCACGAGGTGCCGCAGGCGCTGGGCGACCTCGAGCGCTTTTTGCACACGGCCGATGCCTTGCCGCCTCTGATCAAAATCGCGCTTGCGCATGTGCAATTCGAGACCATTCACCCCTTCTTAGATGGCAATGGCCGCGTAGGACGTCTTCTCATCACTTTCTTGTTGACCGAGTGCGGCGTACTGCACAAGCCAGTGCTGTACCTCTCCCACTATTTCAAGCAGCACCGCCAAACTTATTACGAACACCTGCAAGCGGTGCGCGACCGGGGCGATTGGGAAGGGTGGCTCACATTCTTCCTGCACGGCGTGATAGCTGTAGCCGGAGAAGCGGCAAGTACTGCGCGCCACATCCTTCAGCTGCGCGAACAACATCGCGCGGCGATCACAGAGCACCTGGGTCGCTCCGCAGGTAATGGCCACCGTGTGCTGGAGTCCCTGTTCGATCGACCCATCGTATCGGTGGCCGATGTTCAGCAGCAAACTGGGACCACCTTCGCTGCAGCCAACACCCTTGTGGCGCGCCTGGTGGAACGCGGCATCTTGCAAGAAATAACAGGCTACGCCCGTAACCGGAGGTTTCGGTACGCGCCCTACATCGACTTGTTCAACGATGGGCCTGCTGCATCGACCGCATAAGGGTGATTAAACAGAACCCCGGATGGCCTGTTTGAGTCTCGATTGCCAAGCAATTTCGACCTCAAACCACCCCTCGCTAACCTGCATAAAACCTATGTCAGGCTCTCGGACGTGTCCAAGAGAAAACAGAGAATCGAAAGAAAAACCGGCTGAAAAAAGGGCCTAAAGGGGAGAAATTCAAGCCCACCAGGGGTTGAGAGAATGGCCCGAAACCGCGCCGCCACAGGGGGAGAAGCCCAAAAACGAAAACGGGACAGAGCTAGTCTGTCCCGGATGAATGGTAGGGCGTGCTGGGCTCGAACCAGCGACCAAGGGATTATGAGTCCCCTGCTCTAACCAACTGAGCTAACGCCCCCCGAGCCTGGGATTCTAGGGCCGGGGACGGATCAGGAGGCGTGCGCAGAGGGCGCCCGGCCCTCGAGCTCGCGGTGTCTGCGCAGCGCGGTCCACTGCGCGCCGAAGTGCGCGGCCAGCTTTTCGACGAGATAGACCGAGCGGTGCTGCCCGCCGGTGCAGCCCAAGGCCACCGTCACATAGCTGCGGTGGTCGCGCGCGAGCGCGGGCAGCCAGGTGGCCAGGAACCCCTCGATGTGGGCATACATGCGCTCCATATCGGCTTGGGCGTCCAGGAACGCCCGAACCGGCGCATCGAGGCCAGTGAGGTCACGCAGCTCGGGTTCGTAGTGCGGATTGGGCAACATGCGAACGTCGAACACGTAATCCGCATCGACCGGAATCCCGCGCTTGAAGGCGAAAGACTCGAAGACCAGTGTGAGCTGGCTGCCCGGGGCGGAGATCAGCGACTTCACATGCGCCTGCAACTGCGCCGACCGGATAACACTGGTGTCGATCACATGCGCGCGTTCTCGCAGGTCGGCCAGCAGCTCGCGCTCGAGTTCGATGGCATCGACCAAGGTCCGTTGCAGGTCGGCCGGGTCAACCGCTCCCTGCAGGCTTCCGGACAGCGGGTGGCGGCGGCGTGTTTCAGAAAAGCGCCTGACCAGGGTGTCAGTGGTGGAGTCCAGGAACAGTGAGCGCACCGCAATGCCGCGTCGGGCCAGTTCGGCCAGGTGCGCCGGCACCTGCGGGAGGGCTGCGGCGCTGCGCACGTCCATGGCAATGGCCACGCGCTGGGCGGCAGACTGTTCCTCGAGGTTGACGAAGGACAGCAACAGCTCGGGCGGCAGGTTGTCCACGCAGTAGTAGCCCGCGTCTTCCAGCGCGCGCAGGGCGACCGACTTGCCCGAGCCGGACATGCCGGTGATCAGGACCAGCTCCAGGCCGCCCGCAGCGGTACCCGGTCGATGGTCGGGGGGCGCTGCGCCCGTGCTCATGCTGTCGTCACCGCGCGGCCCGTGGCGTGGCGCCGTCGCCGAGCATCTCCTTGGCGTGGGCCAGAGTCGTGCCCGAGAGGCGTTCGCCGCCCAGCATCCTTGCGACCTCGGCCACGCGCTGCTCACCAGCGACCGGCGCGACGCTGCTGGAGGTGCCCTGTGCATCCGCGCGCTTGGCGACGACCAGGTGGTGGTCGGCGCACGCAGCCACTTGGGGCAAGTGGGTGACGGCCAGCACCTGGCGGTCGCGCCCGAGATGCTTCATCAGGCGGCCCACGGTCTCGGCCACCGCGCCACCCACGCCGGAATCGACCTCGTCGAAGATCAGCGTCTGGGCGCTGCCCAGTTCACTGGTGGTGACCGCGATGGCCAGCGCGATGCGTGAGAGCTCGCCCCCGGAGGCCACCTTGCCCACCGGGCGCGGCGTGCTGCCCGCGTGGCCCGCGACCTGAAAGACGACCTCTTCCAGCCCGTGCTGCGCCGGTGCTGCAAGCGGCTCCAAGGCCACTTCGAAGCGTCCGCCCTGCATGCCCAGGCCCTGCATGGCCTGGGTGATGGCCTTGGCCAGCTTGGGAGCGGCCTTGCCGCGCACCTTCGAGAGGGCACGCGCCTCGGTCAGGTAAGCCTCTTGCGCCCGGCGCTCGGCGGCCGCGAGGCTCTCGAGGTCGGCGGCCGAGTCCAGGCGGGCGAGTTCTTCCTTCCAGCTGGAAAGCAGGGCCGGCAGGTCTTGTGGCGTGCGCTTGTAGCGACGCGCCAGCGACATCCACAACGACATGCGTGCGTCCAGGTCGGCCAGACGCTCCGGGTCGAGCTCGGTTTTGCGCAGGTAGGTGTGCAGGGTATGGGCCGCGTCCTCGGCCTGGGCCAGGCTCGAGGCAATGATTTCAGCGAGCGCCGCGAACTCAGGCTCCAGATGCTCCTGGCCTTGCAGGGCGGCACGGGCCTGCGCGAGGCGGGTGGTGGCGCCGCCGTCCTCGGCCTGCAGGGCGTCGATGGCGCCCTGCGCGGCGTCCAGCAGGCTCTGCGCGTGGGCCAGGCGGGTGTGGCCGGCATTGAGTTCGTCCCACTCGTTGGCGCCGGGAGCCAGTTTGTCCAACTCGCCGATCTGCCAGGCTAGGCGCTCGCGTTCGCGTTGCAGGGTGTCCTGGGCGGCTTGCGCGTCGGTCAGCGTCTTTTGCGCGGTGCGCCAGGCCTGCCAAAGGAGGGTCAGGGTCTGCGTGCTGGTGCCCGCATAGGCATCCAGCAGGGCCCGCACCGCCTCGGGTCGGGTCAGGCTTTGCCAGGCGTGCTGGCCGTGAATGTCGACCAGACGGTCGCCGGCTTCGCGCAGTTGCGTGGCGGTGGCGGGAGCGCCGTTGATCCAGGCCCGGCTCTTGCCCTGAGCGTCGATGCTGCGTCGCAGGAGGAGGCTGTCGCCGTTCTCGAAGCCGGCTTCCTCCAGCCAGGGCGCGAGGTCGGTCGGCGCATCGAACTCGGCGCTGATGTCGGCGCGGGCCGCTCCTTCGCGCACGGCGCCCGCGTCGGCCCGTGCGCCCAAGGCCAGTTGGAGCGCATCGATCAGAATGGACTTGCCAGCACCGGTCTCGCCCGTGAGGACGGAAAAACCGGCGGACAGGTCCAGGTCCAGTTCGCGCACGATCACGAAATCGCGCAAGGCGATGCGGCGCAGGCTCATGGGCGCTGGCGGTCTGTCATGACCCGCCCCCCTCGTTCCAGTGCATTTTCTTGCGCAGGGTGTCGAAGTAGCTCCAGCCTTGCGGGTGCAGGAAGCGCACCTGGTACTCCGAGCGGCGCACGGTGATGCGGTCACCGTGCAGCAGCGAGGCCAGCGACTGCATGTCGAAATTGGCGCTGGCGTCTCGCCCGGCGACCAGCTCGATGGTGACCTCGCCGGCGTCGTTGACCACCAGCGGGCGGATGGACAGGGTGTGCGGCGCGATGGGCACCAGCACCCAGCCTGGGTTGGACGGATGCAGGAGCGGACCGCCGGCCGATAGTGCGTAGGCGGTGGAACCGGTGGGCGTGGCCACGATCAGGCCGTCGGCGCGCTGGTTGGCCACGAAATGACCGTCGACCTCGACGCGCAGTTCGACCATGCCCGAGGTGGCGCCGCGATTGACCACCACGTCGTTCATGGCCAGCGCGTCGAATACGGTGCGGCCGTCACGCACCACGCGGGCATGCATCAGGCTGCGGCGGTCTTCGTCGTAGGCGCCGGCCAGCATGGGCGCGAGGACGGTGCGATAGCCGTCCAGGGCGATGTCGGTGATGAATCCCAGGCGCCCCTGGTTGATGCCGATCAGGGGCACGTCGTAGGGGGCGAGCCGACGGCCGATGCCCAGCATGGTGCCGTCGCCACCCACCACCAGCCCCAGGTCGCACTGGGCGCCGATGCCCGCCACGTCCAGGAGGGAATGCCCCTGCAGGCCGGCATGCATCGCGGTCTCGCGTTCAATGGAGACTTCGCAGCCTTGCGCGCCCAGGAACTGGGCAATATCCTCCAGGGCCGCACGGGTGGTCCCGACGGATCCGCCGGAGGCCGGGTACTTTCCGATCAGCGCGACGTGGCGGAACTGGGAACTCATTCTCAAATTACATCATTAAAATCGCGTCAAAGCCGTTCAAGATGCTCGATGACCGTGCCAAGCTGTTGTTGAAAGCCCTGGTCGAGCGATACATCGCCGACGGGCAGCCAGTGGGCTCGCGCACCCTGTCGCGGGCCTCGGGCCTGGAGCTGTCGCCAGCCACCATCCGCAACGTGATGTCCGACCTGGAGGAACTGGGGCTGATCGCCAGTCCCCACACCTCCGCCGGGCGCATTCCCACGGCCCGGGGCTACCGCCTGTTCGTGGACACCATGCTCACCGTGCAGCGCGACGACCTGCCCTCGGCCAGCCTGGCCCCCGACCAGCCCCAGCGCGTCATCACCAACGCCGCCCACCTGCTGTCCAATCTTTCGCACTTCGTGGGTGTGGTGATGGCGCCGCGACGCACCTCGGTGTTTCGCCACATCGAATTTCTGCGTCTGTCCGAGCGCCGCTACCTGGTGATCATCGTCTCGCCCGAGGGCGATGTGCAAAACCGCGTGGTCTTCACCGAGGCCGACTACACCCAGACGCAGCTGGTGGAGGCGGCCAATTTCCTCAACGCGAACTACGCGGGTCTGGCGATCGAGCAGGTGCGCGAGCGCCTGCAGGGCGAAGTCGAGCAGTTGCGCGCCGAGATCGCGCAGCTGATGCAGGCCGCGGTGCAGGCGACTTCGGAGGCACTGAGCGAATCGCAGGACGAGGTGGTGATCTCCGGCGAGCGCAACCTGCTGGCGGTGAGCGATTTCTCCAGCGACATGACGCACCTGCGCCGCGCCTTCGACCTGTTCGAGCAGAAGACGCAGCTGATGCGCCTGCTGGACATCTCCAGCCAGGCCGAAGGCGTGCGGATCTACATCGGCGGCGAGAGCCAGGTCGTGCCCTTTGAGGAACTGTCGGTGGTGAGCGCACCCTATGAGGTCGATGGCCAGGTGGTGGGCACGCTGGGCGTGATCGGGCCCACCCGCATGCCCTACGACCGCATGATCCAGATCGTGGACATCACCTCCAAGCTGGTGTCCAACGCCCTGAGCCATCCCAAGTAAGACCCCAGCGGGTGGGGCCTGCCCTCACCCCGGGGCTTCCAGCAGCTTGCGCACCGGCGCGGGCAGGCCCAGCGCCGGCCACCGGCTCGCATCCACCCAGCTCCCCGGCCCTGCGGGCATGCCCGAATCGAAGAACGCAGCCACCGGGTGCAGGTGCAGGTCCTTGTGCGTGAGCACATGCACGAAAGGCGCACCATCCTGCAGCCCCACGGGCGCAGGCACCGCCGCACGCAGCGCCGCGTCGGTGTCGAACACCGGCAGACAGTACAGCCCCGCCCACACGCCCTTTTGCGGACGCTTTTCCAGCCAGACGGCACCATCCGCACGCTGCGCGTGAAGGAGCCACAGCGACAGCGCACTGCGTTTGAGCTTACGCGTTCGCACCGGGTAGCGGGCTGGGTCCCCCTGCAGGCGCCCCGCGCACACATCCTGCACCGGGCAGGTCAGGCACGTCGGCGCACGCGCCGTGCACACCGTGGCGCCCAGGTCCATCAGGCCCTGCGTGTAGGCCGGCATATCGGCCGGGTGGGCCGGCACGAGTTCTTGGGCCTGGTCCCACAGCGCGCGCTCCTCGCTGGGTCGAGCGAGGTCACCCCCGAAGGCTCGCACACGCGCCAGCACGCGCTTGACGTTGCCGTCCAGGATCGCCACCCGTTCGTCGAAGCAGAAGGCCGCGATCGCCGCGGCGGTGGACCGACCGATCCCCGGCAGGGACTGCAGAACGGCCGCTTCCCGCGGGAAGGCCCCGCCATGCGCCGCCACCACCTCCTGCGCGCAGCGATGCAGATTGCGGGCCCGGCTGTAGTAGCCCAGGCCACTCCACAGCCCCAGCACCGCGTCCTGCGGCGCGGCGGCCAGGGCCTGGACATCCGGAAAGCACTCGAGGAAGCGCGCGTAGTAGGGCAGCACCGTCGCCACTTGCGTCTGCTGCAACATGATCTCGGAGAGCCAGACGCGATACGGATCGCGCGTGGCCTGCCAGGGCAGGCCGCTGCGGCCATGGGTCCGCTGCCACTGCACCACGCGCGCCGAAAAATCGGCCGGTGCGGTCTGCGTAGGGTCTGGGGCCGACGCCGTCATCGCTGACACCGCGCGCAGTAGTAGGTCGCGCGCTGGCCCTGCACGATGCGGCGCACCGGAGCCTCGCACGCGCGGCACGGCAGCCCCTCGCGGTCATAGACCTGCGCCTCCAACTGGAAGTAGCCCGACTCGCCCTGGGCGTTGGAAAAATCGCGCAGCGTGCTGCCCCCCTTGGCGACGGCGCGCGCCAGGACGTCGCGCACCGCGGCATGCAGGCGCGTCGCGCGCTCCAGGCGGATGCGGGAGGCGCGCGTGGTCGGCCGAATGCCCGCAAGAAACAGGGCCTCCGACGCATAGATATTGCCCACCCCCACCACGATGTCGCCCGCCAGGAGCACCTGTTTGATCGGCGCATGACGGCGTTGCAGGGCGGCGTGGAAGGCGGCGGGATCAAAGTCCTCGCCCAGGGGCTCGACCCCGAGCCTTCCAAGTAGCTTGATCGCCTCGGGCGAGGTCTCGCTGGAAACATGGACCACGGCGCCAAAGCGGCGCGGGTCGTTCAGGCGCAGCACGCCGCGGCTGGTGGCAAGGTCGAAGTGGTCATGCGGTCCGGGCGGCGGCTGCGAGGCAGCGAACGAGAGGCTGCCCGACATCCCCAGGTGCAGCAGCAGCAGGCCCTGGTCGAGATCCAGCAGCAGATACTTGCCGCGGCGGCGCACGCCGTGCACCTGGCGCCCTGCCAGCTGCGCGGGTTCGCAGCCCAGGGCCCACCTCAGGGGTTTGCCCGTGCGCGCCGACAGGATGCGGGCACCCGCAATGCGATCGGCAAAACTCAGGCGCGTGACTTCGACTTCTGGCAGTTCGGGCATGGGCGCAACCCGGCGATTATGATGGCCCGCATGAAGCTGTTCCCTCGGGTCACTGCCCTCGTGTCGCTGCTGCTGGCGGCAGCCCCGGGCGCCATCGCACAGGCGCCGGCTGCGGCGCCGGCTGCCACCGCGTCAGCGGCCAGCGCACCGCCCCGGCAGCCCTCGGCGCTGACCGCCGAATTGTTCTACCAGCTGCTGGTGGGCGAACTCGTGGCGCGCGGCACAGATCCGGGCGCGGGTTTTTCGCTGATGCTCGATGCGGCCCGCAAGACCAACGACCCGGACCTGTATCAACGCGCCGTCCAGATCGCCCTGGAGGGACGCGCGGGCGAATCGGCGCTGCAGGCCGCACGCGCCTGGCGCCAGGCCCAACCCGCCTCGCGCGATGCCAGCCGCTACGTGCTGCAGCTGCTGCTGGCGTTGAACCGCGTGGCTGAATCGGTCGACCCGCTCAAGACCCTGATCGCGCTCACGCCCGCCCCCGAGCGCAACGCGGCGATCTCCCTGGTGCCCCGCCTGTACGCGCGCGCCAGCGACAAGCGCCTGGCCGCCGGTGTGGTGGAACAGGCACTGGCCGAGCCGATGTCACGGCCCGAGACCGCCGCCCCGGCCCAGACCGCGGTCGGCCGCATGCGCCTGGCCGCCGGCGATACCGCGGGCGCCCTGGAGGCCGCCAACCGCGCCCAGGCGGCCGAACCCGGTAGCGAGGGCCCGGTGCTGCTGGCCCTGGACTTGATGGCCGCCAACCAGCCTCAAGCCGAGGCCCTGGTGCGCCGCTACCTGGAGGGCCGCCCCCTGCCCGAGATCCGCATGGCCTATGCGCGGGCCCTGCTGGACGCGCAACGCCAGACCGACGCACGCGCCCAGCTCGCCGCGGTCATCGCCGCCGAGCCCGAACTGGCCGAGGCCTGGCTGCTGCAAGGCCTGCTGCAGGCGCAGGAGAACCAAGCCGACGCCGCCGAAGCCTCGCTCCAGCGTTACCTGGGCCTGATTCGGTCCGCCGGCGAAGCCAACGAACGCAACCGCGGCCAGGCGCAGGCCCACCTGGCCCTGGCGCAGATCGCCGAAAAGCGCGGTGACCTGGCCCAGGCCAACGCCTGGCTGGACCGCATCACCAACCCGCAAGACCTGGTGGCCACCCAAAACCGGCGCGCCTCCATCCTGGCGCGTCAGGGGCGCATGGACGAGGCCCGCCGGCTGATACGCGCGCTCCCCGAACGCAATCCGGCCGAGGCTCGATCCAAGCTGCTGGCCGAGACGCAGCTGCTTCGGGACCACAAGCAGTTCCAGGTCGCCTACGACCTGCTGGAGGACGCGGCGCGTCGCCAGCCCACGGACGCCGAGCTGATGTACGAGCAGGCCACCGTCGCCGACAAGCTCGGGCGCTATACCGACCTCGAGCGACTGCTGCGCCAGGCCATCGCCCTCAAGCCCGACTTCCATCACGCCTACAACGCGCTGGGCTACTCCATGGCCGAACGCAACGTGCGCCTGCCCGAGGCCAAGACGCTGATCCTCAAGGCGCTGGAGAGCGCGCCAGGCGACCCCTTCATCATCGACAGCCTGGGCTGGGTCGAGTTCCGAATGGGCAACCTGCCGGAGGCCCTGCGCCTGCTCGAACAGGCCTACCGGGGCCGCCCCGACGCCGAGATCGCGGCGCACCTGGGCGAAGTGCTCTGGGCCATGGGCCAGCGCGATCGGGCGCGGGCCATCTGGAAGGAGGGGCTCCTGCTCAATCGCGAGAACGAGACCCTGCAGGAGACCCTCAAGCGCCTGCGCGTGAAGCTGTGACGCGCCGGGCCTCGCTGCGTGCCCTCGGGGCGTGTGCTCTGGCCATCGCCCTGGCGGGCTGCGCGCTCACGCCCCCTGCGCCCGAGGCTGGCGGCCCGCGATGGAGCGGCCGGCTGGCCTTGCAGGTCGCCGGACAAGCCGAGGGCAGCTTCACCGCCGGCTTCGAACTGCGCGGATCGCCCGCAGCCGGAGAGCTCGCACTCTCCACCCCACTGGGGTCCAGCCTCGCGCTGCTGCAATGGGCCCCGGGCCGTGCCACCCTACGCGCGCCGGGCCAGCCCGCGCGCGAGGCCTCGTCCCTGGACGCCCTGCTCGAACAGGCCACGGGCACCGCAATCCCGGTAGCGGCGCTGTTCGACTGGCTGGCCGGCCTCCCCACTGCCGCAGCCGGCTGGGAGCCCGACCTCTCGCAACGGGAGACGGGTCGGCTGCGCGCGCGGCGCCTGGCCGCCCCCGTGGCCGACCTGCGCATCCTGCTGGAGCAGCCATGAAGGCCCTCTACGACGTCCCCGCCCCGGCCAAGCTCAATCTGTTCCTGCACGTGACCGGGCGCCGTCCCGACGGCTACCACCTGCTGCAGTCGGTGTTCATGCTGATCGACTGGCAGGACACCCTGCACTTCGACCTGCGCCCCCAGGGGCGCCTGAGCCGCGAGGACCACGGCGCCGCCCTGCCCGAGGACGACCTGTGCCTGCGCGCGGCCCGGGCGCTGCAGGAGGCCACGGGCACGGCCCACGGCGCGCACATCACCCTCACCAAGCGCCTGCCCGCCCAGGCTGGCCTGGGCGGGGGCTCCTCCGACGCCGCCTCCTGCCTGCTGGCCCTGAACCGCCTGTGGGGGCTGGGCCTGGCCCGCCCCGCCCTGGAGGCGATCGGCCTGCGGCTGGGAGCCGACGTCCCCTTCTTCCTGCGCGGGCGCAACGCCTGGGTCGAGGGCGTGGGCGAGCAGATCACCCCCATCGACCTGCCCCCGGCCCGCTTTGTGGTGGTCAAGCCGGATCAGGGCCTGGAGACGGCCCGGATCTTTTGCGACCCGGCGCTTCGGCGGGACACGCAACCTGCTACAATCTCGGGCTTTGCTGTACGTCCTTACGACTTCGGATGTAACGACTTGCAGCCGGTTGCCCAGAGGCTATGCCCCGGCGTCTCCCAGGCCCTGGCCTGGCTCGAATCGCAGGGTTTGGCTCCCCGGATGACCGGCTCTGGCAGCGCGGTGTTCGCAAGATGGCCCTCTCCAGAGCCCTTTGCGGCCCAGCCCCCGGTGGGCTGGACATTGCGGGATTGCAGCAATCTGGACGTTCATCCCCTGGTGGGCTGGGCGGACAGCGACGGTTGACGGTGGGAGGCTTTCGGGCCGCCTTCCTGTGTAGGGGAGTCGCCAAGTTGGTTAAGGCACCGGATTTTGATTCCGGCATGCGAGGGTTCGAGTCCTTCCTCCCCTGCCAAAGATTCTGGGCCCTGGCCCAACCCATACCTCCAGTTCGCTGGCTACGCTGATGCAGGTTGCACCGCACTCCGATTTCATGGTCTTCACCGGCAACGCCAACCCGGCGCTCGCCGCGGAGATCGCTGGGCATCTGGGGATCAGCCTGGGTGCGGCCACTGTGGGCCGCTTCTCCGACGGTGAGGTCACCGTCGAGGTCAACACCAACGTGCGCGCTCGCGACGTGTTCGTGGTGCAGTCCACCTGCGCCCCCACGAACGAAAACCTCATGGAGTTGTTGATCATGGTCGACGCGCTCAAGCGCGCCTCGGCCGAACGCATCAGCGCCGTCATCCCCTACTTCGGCTACGCCCGCCAAGACCGCCGCCCGCGTTCTTCCCGCGTGCCGATCTCGGCCAAGGTCGTCGCCAACCTGCTGCAGACCGTGGGCGTCTCGCGCGTCCTCACCATGGACCTTCATGCCGACCAGATCCAGGGCTTCTTTGACATCCCCGTCGACAACATCTACGCCTCGCCGGTCCTCCTGACCGACCTGCGCCAGCAGAACTACGACGACCTCATCGTCGTCTCGCCCGACGTGGGCGGCGTGGTGCGCGCACGCGCCCTGGCCAAGCAGCTCGGTTGCGACCTGGCCATCATCGACAAGCGCCGCCCCCGCGCCAACGTGAGCGAGGTCATGCACGTGATCGGCGAGATCGAGGGCCGCAACTGCGTGATCATGGACGACATGATCGACACCGCCGGCACCCTGGTCAAAGCCGCCGAGGTGCTCAAGGAGCGTGGCGCCAAGAAGGTCTACGCCTACTGCACGCACCCGATCTTCTCGGGCCCCGCCATCGAACGCATCGCCAAGGGCCAGGCCCTGGACGAAGTGGTCGTCACCAACACCATTCCCTTGTCCGACAGCGCGAAGGCCTGCGGCAAGATCCGCCAACTCTCCGTGGCACCGCTGATCGCCGAAACGATCCAGCGCATTGCCAAGGGCGAGTCGGTCATGAGTCTGTTCTCGGAGCAGGAAAACCTGTTCTGAGGCTGTAGCCGGCCTGCCTCTGACCTTCGCGTCTGGGCAGGCCTTTTTCAACCTGGCATCACACTGGTCGCGGTGGGTGCCAGTTACCGGAGTAAGCACATGAAATTCGTCGCTTTTGAGCGCGCCAAGCAGGGAACGGGTGCGAGCCGCCGTCTGCGTATCACGGGCAAGACGCCCGGCATCGTCTACGGAGGCGAAGGCCAGCCCAAGCTGATCGAGCTCGATCACAACGCGCTGTGGCATGCCCTTAAAAAGGAAGCCTTCCACTCCTCCATCCTCGAGATGGAACTGGCAGGCCAGACCAGCAAGGTCTTGCTGCGTGACGTGCAATACCACCCCTTCAAGCAGCTCGTGCTGCACGTGGACTTCCAGAAAGTGGACGCCACCACCAAGCTGCACATGAAGGTGCCGCTGCACTACGTGAAGTCTGAAGAATCTCAGGCCGTGAAGTTCGAGCATTGCGTGGTGAACCACGTCATGTCCGAGCTGGACATCACCTGCCTGCCCGCCGACCTGCCCGAGTTCATCGAAGTCGACCTGTCGGGCCTCAAGAAGGGCACCTCGCTGCACCTGGACGACATCACCCTGCCCAAGGGCGTGACCGCCGTCACCCGCGGCAAGAAGAACCCGGTGCTGGTCTCCGTCGTGACCACCGTGGCCGAAGAGGCCGCAGCGCCGGCCGCCGCCGCGCCCGCTGCAGACGCCAAGCCTGCTGCTGACGCCAAGGCTGCCAAGAAGTAAATCCTTCTGCGCCTGTCCGAAAGGCCCGCTTTTGCGGGCCTTTTTCTTGGCGGGTGACCCCGTTTTCCCAACGGGGCGCGACCCACCGAGTTTGGCTTCTAATACGGCCCCATGATCAAGCTGTTCGTCGGCCTGGGCAACCCGGGCACTGAATATGAAGCCACGCGCCACAACGCCGGCTTCTGGTGGGTCGAGGCCCTGGCGCGAGAACTCAAACTCTCACTGGTGAACGACCGCAGCTACCACGGCCTGGTGGCGCGGGGCAACGTCGACGGGCAGACGGTGTGGCTGCTGGAGCCTCAGACCTACATGAACCTCTCGGGCAAGTCGGTCGCGGCGCTGGCGCGCTTTTTCAAGATCGCGCCGCAGGACATCCTGGTGGTCCACGACGAACTGGACGTGCCGCCGGGCCAGGCCAAGCTGAAATTCGGCGGCGGCCACGGCGGGCACAACGGCCTGCGCGATATCCACGCCCAATTGGGCACCGGCGACTACTGGCGCCTGCGTATCGGCATCGGCCATCCGGGTGACAAGCTTCAGGTGGCCGACTGGGTGCTGAAGAAACCCGCCCCCGACCAGCGCGAAGCCATCGAGGCCTGCGTGGCGCGCACGCTCAAGGCGGCGCCGGAAATGTTGTCGGGTGACATGGCCAAGGCCACGCTGGTGGTGCACACGCACAAGCCGCCGCGGCCCAAACCGCCCCGGCCCGAGGGCGTCTAGGCCCCTCCGGTCAGGCGCCGGTATTTCTGCCAGAGCGTCTCGCGGTCTTCCACCCGCTGCGGATCGACCGGGATGCACGCCACGGGGCACACCTGCACGCACTGCGGGGTGTCGAAATGCCCTACGCACTCGGTGCACTTGTCCGGGTTGATCTGGTAGATCTCGGGCCCCAGGAAGATGGCCTCGTTGGGGCACTCGGGCTCGCAGACATCGCAGTTGATGCACTCGTCGGTGATCATCAGGGCCATGCCGGATTCCTCGCTGCCATAGTTCTGGCATTATCCCGCGCCTGCATGGCCCTGTTTCTCTTTAAGCGCCTGATCACCCTGCTCGCCACATTGGCAGCGACCTCGGTCGTGGTGTTCGCGGTGCTGGAGGTGCTTCCGGGCAACGCCGCCCAGGTCCTGATGGGGCCCGACGCCTCGCCCGAGGCCGTGGCGGCCCTCACCGCCAAGCTGGGGCTGGACCAGCCCGCCCTCCTGCGATACGGCCAGTGGGTCATCGGCCTGCTCACAGGCGATCTGGGCCTGAGCTACACCTACAGCACCCCGGTGGGCGAGCTAGTGCTGGAACGCCTGGCCCTCACCGTCCCCCTGGCCCTGATGGCCATGACCCTGACCCTGGCGCTGGCCCTGGCCGCCGGCGTGTACGCCGCCTCCCGCCACCACAAGGCCGGCGACGTGGGCGTGATGGGCCTGACCCAGATCGGGATCGCCATTCCCAATTTCTGGTTCGCCATCCTCTTGATCCTGCTGTTCTCCGTCCACCTCAAATGGTTTGCTGCCGGAGGCTTTCCGGGCTGGGAGGACGGAGTGATGGGCGGCCTGCGCGCACTGATGCTGCCGGCGCTGTCGCTGGCCGTGGTGCAGGCGGCCATCCTGGCGCGCATCACCCGCTCCGCGGTGCTCGAGGTGCTGCGCGAGGACTTCGTGCGCACTGCGCGCGCCAAAGGCGCCAGCGCACGCCGCGTGATGTGGGGCCATGTGCTGCGCAACGCCCTGATTCCGGTGGTCACGGTGATGGGCCTGCAGTTCGCCGAGCTGCTCGCCGGCACCATCGTGGTCGAGAGCGTGTTCTACCTGCCCGGGCTGGGGCGCCTGATCTTCCAGTCCATCGCCAACCGCGACCTGATCGTGGTGCGTAACTGCGTGATGCTGCTGGCGGTGATGGTGGTGGTCGTCAACTTTGTGGTCGATGTGCTCTATGCGGTGATCGACCCGCGCGTGAAGGCCAGCGACCTGTGACGTCCGCTTTCATGAAACCCGCCTACGTCCGCGCCCTGCGCCACCCCAGCTTCGCCATTGGCCTGGCCTTGTGCGTCCTGCTGGTGCTGGCCGCCGCAGTGTCACTGGTGTGGACGCCGTATTCGCCCTACGAGATCGACATGGCCTTGCGCCTGCGCGCGCCCGATACGCAGCACTGGCTCGGCACAGACCCCTACGGCCGTGACATCGTGTCGCTCCTGCTGGTGGGCGCGCGCGCGTCTATCCTGGTGGGGGTGATCGCGGTGGGCATTGGCCTCGTGATCGGGGTCGCCCTGGGCCTGCTGGCGTCTGCGCGGCGCGGGTGGGTGGAGGAAGCCATCATGCGGGTGTCGGACTTCGGCTTCGCCTTCCCCGCCATCCTCTCGGCCATCATGCTCACCGCCGTGTTCGGTCCAGGCATGGTCAACGCCATCATTGCCATCGGCATCTACAACATCCCCACCTTCGCGCGCATCACGCGGGCCAGCGCCAACGCGGTGTGGGCACGCGAGTATGTGCTGGCTGCGCGCGCCAGCGGCAAGGGCCCGCTGGCCATCACCTGGGAGCATGTGCTGCCCAACATCGCCTCGGTGCTGATCGTGCAGGCCACGATCCGCTTTGCCATCGCCATCCTGGCCGAGGCAGCCCTGTCCTATCTGGGTCTGGGCACCCAGCCGCCACAGCCCTCCTGGGGCCGCATGCTCAGTGAGGCGCAGACGCTCCTGTTTCAGGCACCCATGCTGGCGGTGTACCCCGGTGTGGCCATCGCGCTGGCGGTGCTGGGACTGAACCTGCTGGGCGATGGCCTGCGTGACCTGTCTGATCCCAAACTCGCGCGCAAACGCTGAAGGCCCCATGAACCTGCTGGACGTCCAGGCGCTACGTATCGAGTTGCAGACCCACCGCGGACCCGCCGTGGCCGTACGCGATGCGGGCTTCTCGCTGGCGCGCGGCGACACCCTGGGCCTGGTGGGGGAGTCGGGCTGCGGCAAGTCGCTCACCGCCATGGCGCTCATGGGGCTGCTGCCTGAGGGCGCCGCCGTGTCCGGCAGTATCCGCTTGGACGGACAGGAGTTGGTGGGTCTGCCGGAAACGGGCTGGACCGCGTTGCGCGGCAACCGCATCGGCATGATCTTTCAGGAACCCATGACGGCTCTCAATCCGGTGCACACCGTGGCGCGTCAGGTGGCCGAGCCCCTGCGTCTGCACCGTGGCCTGTCGGCTAGGCAGGCACGCGAAGAGGCCATCGCCCTGCTCGATCGCGTGGGCATCCCCGACGCTGCGCGGCGCGCCGACGCCTACCCACACCAGTTTTCCGGCGGCCAGCGCCAACGCATCACCATCGCCATGGCCTTGGCCTGCGGGCCCGACCTGTTGATCGCGGACGAACCCACTACCGCCCTGGACGTGACGGTCCAAAAGCAGATCCTGGACCTCATTCAGGAGCTGGTGGCCGAGCGTGGCATGGCCTTGCTCCTCATATCGCACGATCTGGGCGTGATCGCCCGCAGCGTGGCGCGCACGATGGTGATGTACGGCGGCAGCGTGGTGGAGAGCGGCCCTACCACGCGCGTATTCGCGCAGCGGCGCCATCCCTATACCCAGGGCCTGTTCAACGCGCGCCCTGCGCTGCTGGCTCCGCGCGGGCAGCGCTTGACCACCATCGCGGGCACGGTACCGGAGCTGGTGGATCTGCCCGCGGGTTGCCCCTTCGCCGGCCGCTGCGCCTACACCGCACCAGACTGCTATCCGTCGAGTCCGGCCGTGACCGACCTGGGTGCGGGGCACCATGTCCGATGCCTGCAGCTTGACGCCATTGCGGCGGGCTCGCCCTCGCCCACCTCCCTGCACGCAGGCGTCTCATGAACTCGCAGTCCACGCCCCTGCTACGTGTCGAAAACCTGGTGCGCGAGTACACCCTGCCGCGCGAGCGCTTGCTGGCGCGCCCACCGACCGTGAAGGCGCTACAGGGCGTGAGCTTGACGCTGGAGGCTGGCCGCAGCCTGGGCATCGTGGGCGAGTCGGGATCGGGCAAGTCCACACTGGCCCGCCTGGTGATGGCCCTGGACACGCCCACCGCGGGCCGCGTCCTGATGCAGGGCCGCGACCTGCATGGCCTGCCGCCCGACGAATTGCGCCGGGCCCGGCGCGACTTCCAGATGGTGTTCCAGGACCCCTATGGCTCGCTGGACCCGCGCCAGACCGTGGCGCGCATCGTCGCGGAACCCTTGCAGGCGCAAGGCGAAGGCACGCGGTCCGAGCAGCGCGCTCGTGCCGCCGAAGCCATCGAATCAGTAGGCCTGCGCGCCACCGACCTGGACAAGTACCCGCATGAATTCTCCGGCGGACAGCGCCAGCGCATCGCCATTGCCCGCGCCCTGGTCACGCGCCCGCGCCTGATCGTCGCCGACGAACCCGTGAGCGCGCTGGATGTCTCGGTGCAAGCCCAGGTCCTGAACCTGATGCAAGACCTGCAGGCGCAGTTTGGTGTGACCTATCTGCTAATCAGCCACGACCTGGCCGTCGTTCACCATCTGTGCGACGAGGTGGCGGTGCTCTGGCAAGGCCGCATCGTCGAACAGGGGCCGCCCGAGCGCCTGTTTCGGGACCCGCAGCATCCGTATACCCGCACCCTGCTGGACGCGGTCCCGCGCGCGACGCCCTGACCCGGCCTGCACCGAACGCGCTGGCCCCGAATGAGGACTTCCTGCCTCTTGCCTGCGCGCCGACATCTCGGGGATGATCTCCCGGTCTTTCTTTTGGAAACATTCGGATCATGAAACGACGCCACCTGCTCACGAACGCGGCATCAATCGCGGCCCTCGCCCACCTGCCCAACGCCGCCCTGGCCCAGGGCAAGAAGGACAGCATGACGCTGGCCATGGCGTTGGAGCCCCCGGGTCTGGACCCGACCGCGGGCGCAGCATCGGCCATCGCCGAGATCACGCACTACAACGTCTACGAGACGCTCACCAAGATCAACCCCGACGGCAGCGTGTCCCCGCTCCTGGCCGAGAGCTGGGAAGTCTCGCCCGACCTGCGCACCTACACCTTCCGCCTGCGCAAGGGCGTGAAGTTCCACAACGGCGAGCCCTTCAACGCCGAGACCGCGCGCTTTTCTTTCGTACGCGCCGGCGCCGACAAGAGCACCAACAAGGACAAGCGCACCTTCGCCACCATGGAGGTGGTGCGCGCGGTCGACGACAACACCCTGGTCATCGTGAACAAGGAGCTCGACCCCGACTTCCTGTTCCTCATGGGGCAAGCCACCGCCATCATGGTCGAGCCCAAGTCCGCCGACACCAACGCCACCCGTCCGGTGGGCACTGGCCCCTACACCCTGGACAACTGGGTCAAGGGATCCTCGGTGTCCCTCAAGAAATGGCCCGAGTACCGCAATGCCGCGGCCATCAAGCTGGGGCGTGCCAGCTTTCGCTTCATCTCCGACCCGGCGGCCCAGGTCGCTGCCTTGATGGCGGGTGACATCGACGCCTTCCCGCGCGTGACCCCGCGTAGCGTGGCGCAGTTCAATGGCAACGCCAAGTTCCAGGTGCTGGTCTCGGGCTCGCGCGCCAAGACCATCCTGGCCATGAACAACAAGAAAAAGCCCCTGGACGATGTGCGCGTGCGCCGCGCCATCGCCGCGGCCATCGACCGCAAGGCCGTGATCCAGGGGGCGGGCGACGGCTACGGCGCCCCCATCGGCAGCCACTACGTGCCCAGCGCCCCGGGCTATGTCGACACCACCGGCATGAACCCCTACAACCCCGACAAGGCTCGCGCGCTGCTCAAGGAAGCCGGCATCACCACGCCGCTGGAACTCACCATCACCCTGCCCCCGCCGCCCTATGCGCGCCAGGGCGGCGAGGTGATTGCCGCCATGCTGGCCAAGGTGGGCATCAACGCCAAGCTGCAGAACGTCGAGTGGGCGCAGTGGCTCTCGGGCACCTTCACCAACAAGAACTACGACCTGACCATCATCTCCCACGTGGAGCCCTTCGACCTGGGGAACTTCGCCAAGCCCGACTACTACTGGAACTACCAGTCGCCCAAGTTCAACGACCTGTACACCAAGTACAAGAACACCGCGCGCGCGCAGGACCGCAACAAGCTGCTCGGTGACATCCAGCGCCTGATCGCAGACGACTGTGTGCACGGCTTCCTCTACCAACCCCAATGGGTCACCGTCGCGAATAAAAACGTGCGGGGTCTGTGGCCCAACATGCCGGTCTTCGTCAACGACCTGTCGGCGCTGTCCTGGGCGTGAGCGCGCCGCTTCATGCCCTGGCGGCCACCGAAATGGTGGCCGCCTTCCGGGCACGCACGCTCTCCCCCGTCGATGTGGCGCAGGCGGTGCTGGCGCAGGTGGAACGCTGGGAACCGCGGCTGCAGGCGCTGTTCCTGCTGCGGCCCGAGCGCCTGCTCGAACAAGCCCGCGCCAGCGAGGCGCGCTGGCAACGCGGCGAGCCGCTGGGTCCGATCGACGGCGTACCCGTCACCTTGAAGGACAACATCGCCACGCAGGGCGATCCCACACCGCTGGGGACGCGTGCCGTACCGCCAGCGCCCGCCGCGGCGGATGCACCGCCTGCAGCGCGCGTGCGCGAGTCGGGTGGCGTGGTGCTGGCCAAGACCACCATGCCGGATTACGGCATGCTGTCCTCGGGACTTTCCAGCTACCACGCCTTGGCGCGCAACCCCTGGGACTTGCGCAAGACACCCGGCGGCTCCAGTGCCGGTGCGGGCGCAGCCGCCGCCGCGGGCTACGGGCCGCTGCATGTGGGCACCGACATTGGTGGTTCGCTGCGTCTGCCCGCGGGCTGGTGCGGCATCTTCACCCTCAAGCCGAGCCTGGGGCGCATCCCCATCGACCCGCCCTATATCGGACGTGCCGCCGGTCCCATGACGCGCACGGTGGGCGATGCCGCCTTGTTCATGCAGGTGCTCAGTCGCCCCGACGCGCGTGACAGCATGAGCCTGCCCTGGCAGGACATCGCCTGGTCCTCGTTCGATGCGGGGGCGCAGAAGCTCCGGGGCCTGCGCGTGGGCCTGCTGCTCGAGGCCGGCTGCGGCCTGGCGGTGGAGCCTGAAGTGGTCCGAGCCGTGGAAGCCGCCGCGCGCGTGTTCGAGCGCGCGGGCGCGCGCGTCACGCCCATGAAACCCTTCATGACCCAGGCCATGCTCGATGGTATGGACCACGCCTGGCGCATGCGCTCGCACATCGACCTGCAGGCACTCTCACCCGAGGCGCGTGCGACGGTACTGCCCTATATCCGCGCCTGGGCCGACAGCGCCGCCGGCATGAGTGGCGAGTCTGTGTTCAGGGCCTTCAGCCAGTTCCATGCGACGCGGGTGGCCACGGTGGCGGCCTGCCAGGCCTTTGATTACGTGATCTCGCCGGTCTCGCCCGTGCCAGCCTTCGACGCCGAACTGCCCTCGCCCACCAACGACCCGCTGCGGCCGCTGGAGCACATTGGGTTCACGGTGCCCTACAACATGTCGGAGCAGCCCGCAGCCTCGATCAACTGTGGCTACACCACCTCGGGCCTGCCGATCGGGCTGCAGATCGTGGGTCAGCGCTTTGACGACCTGGGGGTGCTGCAGGTGGCCCGCGCTTACGAACAATTGCGCGAGCCGCAGCGGCTCTGGCCCGAGCCGACGTGAATCAGGCTTGCTCGCGCACCTTCGCCATGAGGCGCTCCTGCACCAGCGGCGAGACGAACTTGTCGATCTCGCCGCCCAGGGAGGCGATCTCGCGCACGAAGGTGCTGCTGATGAACTGGTACTTGTCGCCCGGGGTGAGAAACACCGTTTCGACGTCGGGCATGAGGCTGCGGTTCATACCCGCGAGCTGGAATTCATAGTCGAAGTCGGTGACCGCGCGCAGGCCACGCACCATGGCCTTGGCGCCACGCGCCACCACGAAGTCGCGCATGAGGCCGCCAAAGCTAGCCACCTCCACACCCGGATAGGGCTTGACCAACTCGCGCACCATGGCCATGCGCTCGTCCAGCGTGAACAGGGTCTGCTTCTTGTGGTGCCCCACGGCCACCACGACGATCAGCTTGTCGAACAGCTGCGAGGCGCGGCGCACCACATCCTCGTGGCCGAGGGTCATGGGATCAAAGGTGCCAGGGTAGACGGCGGTGACGGAAGTGGCCATGGGGTTCTCCTGCGAAATTATGACCCGGCGCCTGCCTCGGCCCTTTGCAGCAGGTGGGCATGGACTGCACCGGCCTTGAGGTGGCGGTGCAGTGTCAGGCCCCAAGGCACCAGGGCGGCCTCGGTCCAGGCGGTGGGGGCCTCCAGGTACATCCAGCCTGCGGGGCGCAGCGCGGGCGCCGCAGCGGCGAGCGCTTTGTCGTACAGGCCCGCATCAAAAGGCGGATCCAGCATGACCAGGTCGCAGCTGGCGGGGGCCAGGCGCTGCAGGACGCTGATGGCATTGCCTCGTTCCACCGTGACGGTCTGTGCGGACAGGCGCTTCACAAGAGCCCGCAGGGCGTCGACCTGAGCCGCCTCCTGTTCCACCAGAAGCACCCTGGAGGCACCGCGCGAGGCCGCTTCCAGGCCCAAGGCGCCGGTGCCGGCAAACGCATCGACCACCACCCAGCCGGTGAGGTCCTGCCCGAGCCAGTTGAACAAGGTCTCGCGCACCCGATCGGGTGTGGGGCGCAGGCCGGGCCGGTCGGCCACAGGCAGCTTGGTGCGTTTCCACTGGCCGCCGATGATGCGGACTTCGTGGGGCGCACGCGAGGCGGGTCGGGGTGCGGGTCGGGGTGCGGCAGGAGCCATGCACGCATTAAACCGCAGGCCAAAAAAACGCAGCCGAAGCTGCGTGACGGGACTGCTTGTGTGTTTTCTCCCTGACCTGACTATTGTTATCCCCCTTTGGAGGACTCCCTTTTTTGCCTGAACTTTGTGAGACAGCGTTCGGGCATTGTGGGCAAGACAAGCCCCAGATGTCTGAAGGGGGGCTGTCGCAGGGTCCCGCCTGAATCTTCAGCGCGTCGCCGCGGGCGCAGGCGGGGCCGCCGACGCCGGACCGACGGTGACCGTCACCATGCGATCGGGTTGCAGCTTGCGCGCGAACGCAGCCCGGATGTCGGCCAGCGTGACGGCCTGCACCTTCTTCGTCCAGGTGTCCAGGTAATCGAGCGGCAGATCGTTCCACGCGATCGAGGCCACGTTGTCCAGGAGCTTGCGGTTGCTGTCGATGCGCAGCGCAAAACCGCCCACCAGGTTGTCGCGGGCCGCTTGCAGTTCGGCCCCTGTCGGCCCTTCGGCCACGAAACGGGCGACCACCTCGCGCGCCACCTGCACCGCCTGCTGCGCCTGGTCCGGACGCGTCTGCAGGCCCAGGGTGAAGGCGCCAGCATGCAGACCGGGTGAGAAATAGCTGTACACGCTGTAGGACAGGCCGCGCTTTTCGCGCACCTCGGTCGACAGACGCGAGACGAAGCCACCGCCACCCAGGATGTAGTTGCCCACCAGCAGGGGGAAGAAGTCGGGGTCGTTGCGCTTGTAGCCTGGCTGCCCGATCAGGACATGCGCCTGCGCGGAGTTGAACGAGACATGGCGCGTGACCGGCGCGGCCAGCGGCGCGACTTCGGGGACGGGCGGCAGGGGATCGCAACGTCCGTCCACATTCGACGGCAACCGCGAGAGGAGATCGGTCGCGATCCGGTCGGCCTGGGCACGGTCGAGGGCTCCCACCAGCGTGACGCGGGCCCGGCAAGCCTGAAGATGGCGCGCATGAAAGGCCCGCATATCTTCCACGCTCACGGTGGCCAAGGTTGTCTCGGTGGCTTCCCACCCGTAGGGATGGTCGCCATAGACAGCCGGCAACCAGGCACGGCGGGCGGCGGTCGCGGGCCGGGTGTAGGACTCGCGCAGGGCCGCCACCAGGCGGGCCCGCTCGCGCTCCCAGACTGGCGCCGGGAAGGACGACTCGCCGATCTGGCGTGACGCCAGAGCCACCGCCCCCGCAAGCAGGTCCGACTCGGTCAGCGTCCGCAGGGAAAAACTCATGCGGTCATCGGTCGCGGCCGCGGAGAACTGGGCGGCCAGGTCGGCCCAGGCCTCGCCCAGCTGGTTCTCGTCCATCGCGCCGTCATAGCGGCCCGCCGGGCCGGGTGCGCCGCGTCGCGGGTCGCGCGCGCCGATACCCTTGTCCATCAAGTCGGCGGTGACGCTGGCCAGCGAGGCCTTGCCCACCGGGTCGCGGCGGCTGCCCGCATCGAAATCGATCTGGACATCCAGGATCGGGATCACGTTGCTCTGGACGAAATAGATGCGCGCGCCACTGGGGTGCACCCAGTGCTGAATCGGGAGCGTGGCCCAGGCCAGGGGCGCCATGGCGAGCAGCATCGCGGCGGCCAGGCCTCGGCATGCGACACGGGTAGTGGGAAGGAAGGTGGCAAGCATGGTGGGTCCGTGCGCGTAGGGCTGTCGATGGCGTCTGGGGCGTCGCTCGTGGGAATCAGTGGCGCGCGCCGGCGGGCGGGGTACGGGGCGGGCGCCCGGGCTGGAGCGGCAGGGGATGCAGCACGCCCACGGTCAGCTGCTCGTCGCCGAAATAGCGCGCGGCGACGGACTGCACCTGGTCGGCGGTGATGGTGCGCAGGCGGCGGATCAACTGCTCGTTCGCGTCCAGGCTGAAGCCGTAGGCCCAGTAAGCACCCAGCTCGCGGGCCTGGTTGAACACCGAGTCGAGCTTGTAGACCTCGCTGGCGATCCAGCGCGCCTTCACGCGCTCCAACTCGGATGCCTGGATGCCCTCGCGCGCGATGCGCGCGACCTCAGCGCGCAAGCCCGCCTCGACCTGCTGCGGCGTCTTGCCCGGCGCGGGCACGCCCGAGAGCCAGAAGACCTGCGGCCCGCGACCCCACAGTCCATTGCTGGCGCTCACCGAATCGGCCACCCGGTCGGGCCCCTGCGTGAGGGCGCGGTCCAGGCGCGCACCCGCGTAACCATCCAGCACGGACGCCAGCACCGAGAGGGCCAGAGCATCGTCGTTCTCGGGGGTGGGCTCGAAGGAAGACAGGCGCGGCGCCTTGAACAGGAGCGCCACATACGACTGGTCTGCGGGCGCCTTGAGCTCGACGCGCCGAATACCATCCTGCGGCGGCTCCTCCTGAGGCTTGCGCGTGGGCACTGGTCCCGTGGCAATGCGGCCGTAATGGCGCTCGGCCAGGCGCAGCACCTGCGCTGGGTCGACATCGCCGGCCACCACCACAGCGGCATTGGCAGGCACGTACCAGCGGCGGTAGAACGCGCGCGCGTCCTCGGGCGTCATCGCGTCCAGATCGTTCATCCAGCCGATGATGGGTCGCCGGTAGGGCGAGGCCACGAAGGCGGTGGCGTACAGGGTCTCGAACAGGCGTGAGCGAGGCGAGTCGTCGGTGCGCAGGCGACGCTCCTCCTTGACCACCTCGAGCTCGCGTCGGAACTCCTCGTCGGGCCACTGGTTATGGGCAAAGCGGTCGGCCTCCAGGCGCATCACGTCCTCCAGACGCGAGGCCGGGATCTGCTGGTGGTAGCCGGTGAAGTCGCGCGCGGTGAAAGCGTTGTCACGCCCGCCCAGGGCCGCCACGCGACGCGAGAACTCGCCGGGTCCGAGCGTGCGCGTGCCTTTGAACAACATGTGCTCCAGGACATGAGCCACGCCGCTGGTACCGTCCGTTTCGTCCATCGAGCCTACGCGCACCCACAGCATGTGGACGGCCGTCGGCGCGCGCCGGTCCGGCTTGACGATGAGGGTCATGCCGTTGGAGAGCGTGTAGCGCTCGGCCCGGGCACTGCCCTGGGCCGCGGCGAGGCCTGGTCCCAGCAGGCCCAGCACCATGAAGGCGGGCAGCACCCAGGACAGAAGGCGGCTGTGCATGAACAGTTTCATAGAATCCTGTGACTTTCCCTGGCGTCTCGATGTTCAGTTTTTTCCGTCAAAAACCCCCGGCCCCCACCCCTGGCGCGGAGCCCCTGGCGCCGCCGGCGCCATCGCCCGCGTCCAGCAGCCTCATCGGCAGCGCCCTGGGGCGTGCCCTGGAGGTACCGGACCTGGCGCCCGTGGCCGCCGAGCGGCGCACCTGGTTCGGCAAGCTGCGCGAGGGCCTGCGCAAGACGGGTTCGGGCCTGTCCCAGGTCTTCACCGGCGGTCAGATCGACGACACGCTGTATGAAGAACTCGAGACCGCCCTGCTCATGGCCGACACCGGGGTGCAAGCCACCGAGTGGCTGCTCCAGGAAGTCAAGCGCAAAGTGGCCGCCACGGGGGCGACCCGGCCTGTGCAAGTTCAGAACATTCTCGCCGACGTCCTGACCCAACTCCTATTGCCCCTGCAAAAACCCCTGGTGATCGGCCAGCACACGCCCACCGTGATCATGGTGGCCGGCGTGAACGGCGCGGGCAAGACCACGTCCATTGGCAAGCTCACGCGGCACCTGGCCAGCGAAGGCGCGTCGGTGCTGCTTGCGGCGGCCGACACTTTCCGGGCAGCGGCGCGCGAGCAGCTGGCGGTCTGGGCCGACCGTAACACCGTCGAAATCGTGAGCCAGGAGGGCGGCGATCCGGCGGCCGTGAGCTTCGACGCGGTGAGCGCGGGGCGCGCGCGGGGCAAGGACGTGGTCCTGGTGGACACCGCCGGCCGCCTGCCGACGCAGCTGCACCTCATGGAGGAACTGCGCAAGATCAAGCGCACCATCGGACGTGCGGGTGAGGGCGCCGGCAAAGATGCCACGCCTCCGCACGAGGTGTTGCTGGTGATCGACGGCAACACCGGCCAGAACGCGCTGACCCAGGTCAAGGCCTTTGACGCGGCACTGGGCCTCACCGGGCTGATCGTCACCAAGCTCGATGGCACGGCCAAAGGGGGCGTACTGGCGGCCATCGCGCAAGAAAAGCCGGTGCCGGTCTACTTCATCGGCGTGGGCGAGACGCTCGAAGACCTCGAGACCTTCAACGCCCGCGAGTTCGCGCTGGCGCTGCTGGGGCAGTCCTGAGCGCGCCCTAGCGCGACATCGCCCAGCGCGCAGCGTAGCTGCCCGCATCCACCAGCAGCACCAGCACCAGCATCGCCGCCAGCACCGCGCTGGTCTCAGGCATCTGGAACAGGCCTAGGTGGAAGGCCAGCATCTGACCCAGTCCGCCCGCCCCCACCACCCCCAGTACCGCGGCGGCGCGGATGTTGTTCTCCCACCGATACAGGGTGTAGCTCAGAAGCTGCGGCAGCACCTGCGGGATCACGGCATACGCCAGCACCCGACCCTCGCCCACCCCCCGCACGCGCAGCGCGAAGCCAGGTCCCTCGGGCGCGTTCTCGATGGCCTCGGCAAAGAGCCGCCCCAGCACGCCGGTGGTGTGCAGCGCGAGCGCCAGGGTGCCAGCCAGCGGCCCCAGGCCCGCAGCGATCAGCAGCAAGGCGGCCCACATCAGCTCGGGCACACTGCGCAAGGCATTGAGCAAGAGGCGGCTGGCCCCTCGCCAAGGGGCCGGGTCTTGGGCATGCGTACGGCTCGCAGGCACGGCCAGCAGCAGACCGAACACCGCCGCCAGCAGCGTGCCCACCACTGACATCGCCAGGGTCTCCAGCGTGGCCGGCAGCAGCTTGGCCAGAAAGCGCGGCTCGAGCTGGGGCGAGAGCAGCTCGCCCAGGAAACGCCCCATGCGGGTGAGCGCATTGGCCGAGAAGAACTGCGCCCACTGCAAGTCCAGCGAAACGAAGCTGGCCACCACCAGCAAGAGGGCCGCGGCGGTGAACCAGCAGGCCTTGCAGCGTGCATCGAACAGGCGCGCCGGCAATCGGTACACCTCGTTCGCGGCGGTGGCTTGGGGCTCTCGCCCCTGGGCGGCTGGCGGTGTCATCACATCACCCCAGCGCCCGGCGCAGGAAGGCGCTCAGGCGGTCCGTCAGGGCCACCAGCACCACGAACACGACGAGCAGCGTGGCCACCTCGGAGCCGTTGAACATCTTCATCGAGTTGTCCATCTGCTGGCCCAGACCGCCCGCCCCGACAAAGCCCAACACCGCCGACGATCGGATGGCGCACTCCCAGCGGTACACGGTGTAGCTGGTGAGTTCTGCGGCGTTCTGCGGCAGCAGGCCGTAAAAGAACGCCTGCAGGCGACCCGCGCCATTGCGCAGCAGGGTGGACGTCGCGTGCGTGTCGCCGCTCTCGAGAATCTCGGCGTACACCTTCCCCAGCATGCCGCCGTAGGTCAGCGCGATGGCGAGCACGCCCGCTGTCGGCCCCAAGCCCACCACGCGCACGAACACCAGCGCCCAGATCAATTCCGGCACGCTGCGCAGAACCACCAGCACCGCGCGCACCCCCCAGCGCAAGGTCGCCGGCGCAGGGGCCATGCGCCCCGCCAGCGCCGAGATCGACAGCACCCGCACCGAGAGCAAGGCCAGCGGAATGGCGAGCAGCAGGCCCAGTGAGAGTCCGGCAGTGGCGATCGCCACGGTACGCCAGGTCTCGCGGGCCAGCAGGCCGAGGAACTCGGCGTCGAGCCGAGGCGGGAAGAAGTCGGCGAGAAAGCGCAGGGTGGGCCTGAGGCTGTCCTGCGAAAGCAGGATCCAGGGCTTGAACTCGCACAGCACCAGCAGGGGCCACAGCACCACGCTCGCGAGCAGCAACCACCCCAGACGCGGCATCCAGGCCGGATCGCGCAGCCGAGGATCGGAAACAGGCAGGGTGACAGCCATGCGGGGGCGGGTCCGTGCACCGCCTCAGCGGCAGTACATCACCACCGGCGCGGGCGCCGTGTCAGCTGCGGGCGGCGGTGCTTGTCCTTCCAGTTCGTCCAGGTGCTGCGCGTACAGCGTGCGCAGGCGCTCGGGCGTCACCTCGGCGGCGGGCAGATCGAAGGCGACCGCCCCCGCGTGCAGCCCGAGGACACGCGGGAAGTGGCGCAGGGCCATCGGCACATCGTGCATCGTGCAGACCACGGTGGCACCGCGTTCGCGGGCTGCATTGAGCAACGACGCCATGGCCTGGGCGGCGCGCGCCGGGTCCAGTGCGGACAAGGGTTCGTCCACCAGCAGGAGTCGTGACTGCGCCACCAGCGCGCGCGCCAGCCCCACGCGCTGGCGCTCGCCACCGGAGAGGCGGTCGACGCGATCGAACAGCTTGTCAGCCAAGTCAAAGTGCGCCAGCGCCGCGTCGGCTTGCGCAATGCCAGTGGGATAAAACAAGCTGCGCAGGCTGTGCCACAGGCCCATGTGCGGCAGGCGCCCCGCCAAGACGGCGGTCACCACGCGCTGGCGCGGTGGCAGAGGCGGCACCTGCGGCGCGAGGAACAGCTCGCCGCGCAGCTGCCGCAGGTCTCGTGCGGACAGCGACCAGGGATCGCGGCCATCGAGCTTCAGGTGGCCCGACACCGGTCGCAGCGCGCAGGCCAGGGTCTGCAGCAGTGTGGTCTTGCCCGCGCCCGAAGGACCGATCACCGCCACCTGCTCGCCCGGCGCGATGCGCAGGTCCAGCGGGCCCAGCGCAGGGGCTGACTGGCGAGCCGCAGCAGGATGCCTGGCGGCCAGGGTGTCGAGTTCGATCCGCACGCGAGAATCCGGCGCTTACTTCAGCAGGCCAGCGCTGCGCGCGGCCGACTCGATGCCACTGTAGTTGGCCACCTGCGTGGGCACGAAACGCGTGGCGCGCTGCAGCTCGAGGATCTCGCGTCCCTCGGGCGTGGCCTTGGACAGGTCCAGGAAGGCCTTGGACAGCCTCTCGCGCTGGGCCGCGGGCATGTCGGCATGCACCGTCCAGTTGTAGTCGAAGTAAGGAGGCGTGGTGTAGAACACGCGCACCTTGGCCGGGTCGACCTTCTTGTCGGTCACCAGCTTCTCCCACACCGAGATGTTCAGGGCGCCCGCGTCCACCTTGCCCGAAGCCACAGCGGCCACGGTGGCATCGTGCGCGCCGGAGTAGGCGACACGGCGCAGGTCGCGGTCGGCGTCAATGCCAGCGGCCATCATGAAGCTGCGCGGCATGAGGTGGCCCGAGGTGCTCGATTGCGAGCCGAAGCTGAGGGTCTTGCCTTTGAGGTCGGCCAGCGACTTGATGCTGGCCTCGGTGGTGATGAACACCGAGCGGAACTGCGCATCCTCCTCGCGCTGCACCAGCGGGATCGCCTTGCCACCCGAGCGGATCAAGGCCTGCACGAAGGTAAAGCCACCGAACCAGGCGAGTTCGACCTGCTGGTTGGCGAGCGCCTCGACAGCGGCGGCGTAGTCGGTCACCGGCGTGAATTCGACCTTGGTGCCCAGACGCTGCTCCAGGTACTTCACCAGCGGCGCGGCTTTGCGGGCCAGTTCGGTGGGCGACTCGTCGGGGATCGCGGTGATGCGAAACGGTCGGCCCTGGGCGTAGGCCAGGGGGGCAGCGCCGACGGCAAGGAGCGCGCCCAGGGTGGCGCGGCGCGAGAGCATGTGTTGCATGGGGAGCGTCCTTCTGAAGATCCGACGGTAAAGGCAGGTGCGTTGTGATTACACCTGATCCCCTGAATCGGCGTGCGGGCAAGGCCATCGCGTACCCCCTATAAACGAGGGGTGCCCCGCCCCTGCCTCGTCATCGTCACCCCGGCCTTCGCTGATGCCAATAACGGCAACTGGCAGACCGCGCGGCGCTGGCAGCGGCTGCTGGCGCCCTCGCATGACGTGAGACTGGCCAAGACCTGGCCCGATGCGCAAGCAAAGGCCGGCCACGACCAGGCGCTGCTGGCCCTGCACGCGCGGCGCTCCGCGCCAGCGATCGCGGCCTGGGCCCAGACCCACCCCGGGCGAGGCCTGGCCGTGGTCCTCACCGGCACCGACCTGTACCAGGACATTCGGCAAGACGCGTCGGCCCAGGCCTCGCTCGCGCTCGCCCAGCGCCTGGTCGTGCTGCAAGCGCGCGGCCTCGACGCCCTGCCCGCCCCGCACCGCGCCAAAGCGCAGGTGATCCATCAGTCCACCACCGCCCGCCAACCCGTGTCCAAGACGCGCCGTCATCTGCGCGCGGTGATGGTGGGCCACCTGCGCGCGGTCAAGAGTCCGCAAACGCTGATGCAGGCCGCCCGGCTGCTCGCCCACCGCACCGACATCCGTATTGACCACATCGGCGACGCGCTCGAAGCCGACTGGGCCCCGCAAGCGCTTGCCACGCAGGCTGAGGCACCGGGTTACCGCTGGCTTGGCGGCCTGCCGCACGAACGCACCCGGCAGGCCATTCAGCGCGCCCACGTCCTGGTCCACACCAGCGCGATGGAAGGCGGCGCCCACGTGATCATGGAAGCCGTGCGCAGCGGCACGCCGGTGCTGGCTTCGCGAGTCGACGGCAATATCGGCATGCTCGGAGACGACTACGCGGGCTATTTCGACCACGGCGACGCTGGCCAACTGGCGCGCCTGTTGGCGCAATGCCGCGACGACGATGCGCATGCCCCCGCAGGCGGCCTGCTGGCCCACCTGCGCGCACAATGCGAGCTCCGCGCGTCCCTCTTCACCCCGGAGGCCGAGCGCGCCGGCCTGCTGCAACTCCTCGAGGACCTGATGCCATGAACGCCCCTACCGCCCCCACGAGCGCCACCGAGCCGCGCCTGACCTCGCTCTCGCACGGGGGCGGCTGCGGCTGCAAGATCGCGCCGGGCGTGCTCTCCGAGATCCTCAAGGGCACGGCCGCCATGCCGATCCCGCCCCAATTGCTCGTGGGCATTGAGACCGCCGACGATGCCGCGGTCTACCAACTCAATGACGAACAGGCGCTGATCGCCACCACCGACTTCTTCATGCCCATCGTCGACGATCCGTACGACTTCGGGCGCATCGCCGCCACCAACGCCATCTCCGACGTCTACGCCATGGGCGGCACCCCGATCATGGCCCTGGCCCTGGTGGGCATGCCGATCAGCGTGCTGTCCACCCACACCATCGGCCGCATCCTGGAAGGCGGCCAGGCGGTGTGCCGCGCCGCCGGCATCCCCATCGCGGGCGGCCACACCATCGACTCGGTCGAACCGATCTACGGCCTGGTGGCCCTGGGACTGGTCCATCCGAAGCAAGTCAAGCGCAACGCCGACGCCCGCCCCGGCGACGTCCTGGTCCTGGGCAAGCCCCTGGGTGTGGGCGTCCTCTCGGCGGCGTTGAAGAAGGAAACCCTGAGCCCCGAGGGCTACGCCCAGATGATCGAGGTGACGACCCGCTTGAACACCCCAGGCCCCGAATTGGCGAAGCTGCCCGGTGTGCATGCGCTTACTGACATTACCGGTTTTGGCCTGGCGGGCCATGCCTTGGAGCTGGCACGTGGCGCCAAGGCGGGCATCACGCTGGACTGGGCGAAGGTGCCCCTGCTGCCTGGCGTGGCGGACCTGGCCCGGGCCGGCTGCATCACCGGCGCCTCGGAACGCAACTGGGCGGGCTACGGCGCCGAGGTCGGCCTGCCGGCGGGGTTCGACCCGGTGCACCAGGCCCTCCTGAGCGACCCGCAAACCAGCGGCGGCCTGCTGGTCTCCTGCACGCCCGACACGGTGGACGCCGTACTGGCCACCTTTGCCCGCCACGGCTTCGGCCAAGCGGCGATGGTCGGCGAGGTCACCCCGGCAGCGGCGGGCCCCCGACTGCGGGTGCGCTGAACCCGGCCCCAACCCCGGCGGAAAAAGACGAAATAAGGGGTCCAGTCACTGGAATCCCTGCATTAGCACTCTCTCCAGCCGAGTGCTAAACTTACTTCATTGTGATGAAAGGACCTGTCAGCATGACCCCTTCCGTCGGAACTCCTGCCACTGCCCTCGCCCCGGTCAATCCCTGGTCGATGGTGCCCGCCCTGGGCAACCTGGACGCCTATATCTCGGCCGTCAACCGCCTGCCCCTGCTCACCCCCGAAGAGGAGCAGGCCTTTGCACGCAAGCTGCGTGACCACAACGACCTCGAAGCCGCCGGCAAGCTGGTGCTCTCGCACCTGCGCCTGGTGGTCTCGGTCTCGCGCAAGTACCTGGGCTACGGCCTGCCCCATGGCGACCTCATTCAGGAAGGCAACGTCGGCCTGATGAAGGCCGTCAAGCGCTTTGACCCCGATCAGGGCGTGCGCCTCGTGAGCTACGCCCTGCACTGGATCAAGGCCGAAATCCACGAGTACATCCTGAAGAACTGGCGCATGGTGAAGGTGGCCACCACCAAGGCCCAGCGCAAGCTGTTCTTCAACCTGCGCTCCATGAAGCAAGGCTTCAAGGACGAGGTCGACGCGCCCACGCACCGCGACACGCTCACCGACGCTCAGATCGAGGTCATGGCGCGCGAGCTCAATGTCAAGCGCGAGGAAGTGATCGAGATGGAAACCCGCATGGCGGGTGGCGACGTGGTCCTGGACCCCTCTCCAGGCGACGACGGCGAGGAGGCCTTCGGCCCGGTGGCCTACCTGGCCGATGCCAGCCACGAACCCACGGCCATGATCGAATCGCACCAACGCGACGTGATGGCCACCGACGGCATCGCCGCGGCCCTCGAGACGCTCGATGCGCGCAGCCGGCGCATCGTCGAGGAGCGTTGGCTCAAAGTGAACGATGACGGCTCAGGCGGCCTCACGCTGCACGAGCTGGCTGCCGAGTACGGCGTGTCCGCAGAACGTATCCGTCAAATCGAAGTGGCGGCCATGAAGAAGATGCGTCAGGCCCTGGCCGCCTACGCCTGAACGCCCCGCTCCCTCCCTCACGGGCCAGCCGGTTTACCGCCGTCTGGCCCTTTTGTTCAAGAGAGCCTGGCCAGCAGCGCCCACATGGGAGATGGCTGCGGCGCGCTGCGTGTCACAGCCGGCGACCCGCCCTTGCGCAGCAGGCGCATCACCCGATGCACAGCCAGGCGTGCGAACCGGTGTAGTGAAGGGTGATCCCTGCGCCAAGCCTGCAGCCACCGCCAGCCCCGGGCCACCAGCAGCCCCGCCCCTGACAACGCCGCGCCCGCCAGCAAGCCGGTCAGTGCCAGGCTTTGCAGATAGCGGCCGCCGTCATAGGCCTCGCCGGGCGGCGCCAGGCGTATCCCCCAGCGGTCACGCAGCCCCATGGCCAGTCGCAACAGGCCCTGCGCCTGCTGCGAATCCACGAACGCTGCGTCGCGGCAGCTCGAGGGCCAGCGACCTCGCGTATCGCGAGTGCACACCCAGCTACCGTCGACACGCCGGACGCTCCATCGGTCGCGGGCCTGCTGCAGGAACCCGCTGGGCTTGAGCCCCCACTTCTTCTCGAGGGCGATGAGGGCGCCCTCGCGATGCCAGCGCGCCAGGGCGTTGCCCACCTCGCGCTCGAGTTCGCCGCCCTGCTCGCTGCGCGCAAGGCGGATGGCCCAGGGCACGACAAGGGCCGAGTCCAGCGGCATGCGGTAGTGGCGCCAATCCGGGAGCCGTCGCAGGTGCTGCACGGCCGCCTCGGTATAGAGCAGGCCGCTGCAGCGGCCATGCGCCAGCGCCTGCAGGGCCTCGGCCACCGAAGGTGCTGCATGCAGGCGCGCATGATGACGCTGCGTCAGCCAGTCATTGAAAGCCGCGCCCTCGACTGCGCACAAGGTGTGGCCACGCAGCTGGGACCATTGCGATACGTCGGGTTCGGGTCGCAGCAGCACATTCACCCCCGAGCCGTAGTAGTGCGGCTCCACCGAAGCGGCCTCCTGCCGGCGTGCCGGGGTGTCACCGATCCCCGCGATGAGGAGGTCGATCGTGCCGGCTTGCAGGCCTGCGAGACGCTCCTCCCCGCTCACCGTGACCAAGCGCAGCGACACGCGAAGGTGATCGGCCAGAGCCTGCGCCAAGTCCACCTCCAGCCCGCGCGGGCGGCCCTTCGCGTCGAGCATGCCGAATGGGGGGAAGTCGGTCCGTACCCCGATGGCCACCTCGCCGCGGGCACGGATGCGGGCCAGAGCCTCACCGGTCGGGAGCGCTGCCTCCTGGGGAGCAGGGGAAGCGGCTGCACTGGAGGGCCCCGGCCAGGCGATCCACGCCGCAAGGGCGGCGGCCGACAAAAAGCCCAGGCCCAGGCAGGTCCACCACTGTCTCGCCCCATCCCGCTGCAGGCCCACACAACACCCCGGATATGCAGTTTTAGTACTTCTTATTTCATCGAATTGCCTCTCATGGGTTCGCAACAAATCTGCAAATTCGGGGTGGGCGCTACCTCTATGAAGCTGATGAGTGCGCCGTACGGATCATTTTTTATAAAGCCTTAAAAAGACTTTTCTTATCTACTTAAAGGTGATTTAGCAGGCATCTAAAATGCCGCCGCAAGCCATCTTTTCCGGCGTTATGGATCGCAGGCCGATATGGTTTGAAAGCATTTACACACCGCCTTGCGACATAGCCTTTTGAAAACAAGTATCTACATCCCCATCAAGGTGAAGTTCTGGCTCTGCCTGGGATTCGCCTTTACCTGGATGGTGCTGTCTGTCTGGCTGTCACAGGCTTGGTTTCACGAGCTGTCCGCCATCAGCCACCCGCTGCTCGCGGCCTACCTGATCGGGTTCATTGCCATCTTTCCGGGCTTCATCAATGCCTTCGTGCTGATGGCGCTGGTGGTGGACAAGCGCCCCGCCATCCGCCCGGTAGCGGCTTATCCGGATATCACCCTGCTGGTGGCGGCCTACAACGAGGAAGGCTCGATCGCGGAAACGGTGCACAGCGTGTTCAAGCAGGACTACCCGGGGCACGTGCACGTGTTCGTGATCAACGACGGCTCGCGTGACGACACCGCTGGCCAGGTGCGCGCCCTGCTGCCCCTGTATCCCGACCTGCGCCTGATCGACATGCCCCAGAACCGCGGCAAGTCGCATGCGCTGAACGAAGGCCTGAAGGCCTGCACCACGGAGCTGGTGCTCACGCTGGACGCCGACTGCCTGTTGTGGCGCGACGGCCTGAAGAACATCGTAGGCCGCTACCTCTCCGACCCACCGGGCACCAAGGCAGTGGCCGGCCTGGTGCTGATACGCAACTCGCGGGATAACTGGATCACCCGCACCCAGGAATGGGACTACTTCCTGGGCATCGCCGCCACCAAGCGGGTGCAGTCCCTGTTCCAGGGCACGCTGGTGTCGCAGGGTGCGTTCTCCATCTACGACCGGGCCACCGTCGAATCCCTGGGCGGCTGGCCCCACGTGGTGGGCGAGGACATCGTGCTCACGTGGAGGATGCTGGAGCAAGGTCACCGCGTCGGCTACGCAGAGAATGCCGCGGTGTTCACCCGCTGCCCGGACACCCTCAAGGGCTTTGTGCGTCAGCGTCAGCGCTGGTCACGCGGAATGATCGAGGCCTTCAAGGCTGCGCCGCGCCTGTTGATCAAGCCGCGCCTGACCCTCCTGTACATCTGGTGGAACCTGATGTTCCCGCTGATGGACCTGGCCTACACCGTGGGCTTCCTGCCCGGGCTCGTCCTTGCGCTGTTTGGCCACTACTGGATCGCGGGGCCGATGACGCTGGCCCTGCTGCCCTTGAGCGCGGTGTTCACCTGGATCATGTACCGCGCGGCGAAGAAGTCCTTTGACGAACTCGGGCTCAAGGTACGCCGCAACCCCAGCGGCTTCCTGATTTACAGCCTGGCCTACACCATCATCCTGCAGCCGGCCTGCGTCTGGGGCTATGCGGTGGAACTGCTCGGCCTGCGCAAGACCTGGGGTACCAAATGAACCTTCACTCCCCCCTGCCTCGCAGGCAGCCCGGCTACCCCCGCCCGCTGCTGACCCTCGGTACCCTGGCGACCGGCCTGGCGATCGGCCTGGCCGCAAGTTCAGCGCCCCGCGCCTGGGCCCAGCCCGCGCACGAGGCACCCGCGGGCAAGGGCATGGCCGTCTCTTTTCCCGACGTGTTCGTGTCCTCGGACAGCGAGGGCTTTCTCACGCGCAAGGTCAGCGCAGGCCTGTACCCCTGGTACGAGCACGGCGACCGATACACGGGCCTACAGGTACAGCGAAACACCTACGCGCAAGGCACCTGGCAGGCGCAAGGTGAGGCCCTCTCGCTCGTGCGACGCGCCATCAACCCGCGCAATGCCCTGGGCTGGCAGGCCAAGGTCGGCATCGACCAGCTGGACTCGAAACAGCTCCTGACGCTCGATGGCAGCTACAGCCTGGCACTCACGCCGGCAACGACCGCCGAACTCGTGCTCAATCGCGAGCGGGTCGAGACCGAGACCGCGCTCAGAGATGGCCTCCACCAGACCTCGGCAGGCGCAGGCCTGTGGCACCAACTCCATGAGCGGCTGAATGTCGGCGGCATGCTGCAGGTGATGCACCTCTCCGACGGCAACACCCGCACGCAGGTACGCCTGCGCGGCGTGTACGACCTGCTCCCGGAACACGGCGTGAACGTGCAGGTGCGCTATCGCGGCTACCGCGCCAGCGACACCGGTGTGCCGCGACGCTATTTCAATCCGGGTGAATTCGAGGAGGCGATGGCGGTGGTCGGCGTGCGCCGGCGCCTGGAGGGCTGGGTGCTGCGCGGTACGCTGGGCCTGGGTCGTCAACAGGTCAATGCGGACACGTCCACACAGACCCAACTCGCTGAGTTCTCGGCGACCAGCCCCGTCACAGGTCCGGTGTTCTGGCGCGTACGCGCGGGTTACAACCGGTCCGCGGGCCTCCAGGGGCCAGACTATCGCTACCGCTACCTGGTGCAGGAGCTGTACGCGCCCTTCTAGGACTGCGCCAGCAGCAGTCGCAGGTCGTCCACCAGCACTTGCGGCCCGGAGCCCGGTCGCACGTACAGGCGCAGCCGCCCTTGCGGGTCGAAGACGAAGCTCGCCGCCGAATGCTCCATCGTGTAGCTGGTGGGCGTCTTGCCCTCGACCTTTTTGTAGAAGACCTTGAAGTCCTTGGCCGTGGCCTCGGTCTGTGCCGGCGTGCCGCGCAGGGCCACGAAGCCGGGGTCGAACAGGGCCATGTAGGCCTTGAGGACCTCCGGCGTGTCACGCTCAGGATCGACGGTGATGAAGACACCCTGCACCTTCTCGCCGTCGGCGCCGAGCTGACGCTTGACCTCGGCCAGCTCCATCAGGGTGGAGGGGCAGACATCGGGGCACTGGGTGAAGCCGAAGAACACCACCACCACCTTGCCCCGGAAATCCGCGAGCTTGCGCGGTTGCCCGAGGTGGTCGGTCAGCGCGAAGTCTTTGGCGTAGTCGGCGCCGGTAATGTCGATGGACTTGAACGGCGGCTTGTCCTTCCCGCACGCAGCCAGGACCGCGGCGAGCGAGGTGGCACAGGCACCATGGAGTACGAAGCGTCGTTGCATCGCGAGGGGCCCTACAGCAGGTAGTGATCGAGCAGCAAGGCCGCGAACAATCCGCTCAAGTGAATCAGGGAGAAACGGAAGGTGCGACGCGCCAGTTCGTCAGAGTAGTGCCGCCACAGCTTGAAGCCATAGGCGACGAACATCCCGTTCAACACCAGCGCAGCCACCAGGTACAGCCAGGAACTCATGCCGATCACGAAGGGCAACAGGCAGGAGGCAAACAGCACCAGCGTGTACAGCAGGATCTGCAGGCGGGTGAATTCGTTGCCGTGGGTGACGGGCAGCATGGGCAGACCCGACTTGCGGTAGTCCTCCACCCGGTACAGGGCCAGCGCCCAGAAATGCGGCGGGGTCCACAGGAAGATGATCAGAAACAGGATCAGGGCCTCGGGCCCGACGTCGCCGGTCAAGGCCGCCCACCCCAGCACGGGCGGCATGGCGCCGGAGGCGCCGCCGATCACGATGTTCTGCGGCGTGAGCGGCTTGAGAACCACGGTGTAGATCACGGCGTAGCCCACGAAGGTGGCAAAGGTCAGCCACATGGTGAGGGGGTTTACCGTCACCCACAGCAGCCACGATCCCAGAGCGCACAAGACCGCCGAGAACACCAGCGTCTGCCAGTCGGAGAGCTCGCCCTTGGCGGTGGGCCGCCAGGCGGTGCGCTTCATCTTGGCGTCGATGCTTTTCTCGACCAGGCAGTTGAAGGCAGCTGCCGCACCGGCCACCAGCCAGATGCCCAAGGACGCCAGGGCGGCGACACGCAGGTGGTCCAGTGTCGGCAGTCCTGGCACGGCCAGCACCATGCCGATCACGGCGCAAAAGACAATCAGCTGCACCACCCGAGGTTTGGTGAGCGCGTAGAACTGGGCGTAGCGGTTCATCCGCGCATCTCCTGCACGCCCGGGGCGCGGTACGGCGCCGGCGACGCGATCCGTTCAGGCGCCGCCGCGCGTTGGGGGTGCAATTCGCACAGCATCCAGGTGAACACGACGACCAGGCCCGCCGCGCCGCCGGTGTGGCTCACGGCAGCCGCAAGAGGCCAGCCAAGGACCACGTTGGACAGGCCGGTGAGGAACTGCCAGGCCGCCAGTGCGAACACCCAGCCCGCCGCACGCGGCCAGCCGGCGCTGCGCAGTCGCCAGGCCAGCACGACCAGCAAGGGCAGCAGCAGGTACGCCATCAGGCGGTGTACGTAATGGATGGCGGTGAGTGCCGCCAGGGTCAGGGGCTCGCCGGTGCGGCTGTAGCCCAGGGGCCGCCAAACCTCGAAGCCCTGCGCGAAATCCATTTGCGGCCACCAGCTGCCGTGGCAGCTTGGGAAATCCGTACAAGCCAACACCGCGTAATTGGTGCTGACCCACCCACCGAGCGCCACCTGCACCCACACCAGCGTGAAGACGATGACGAGGAGCCTGCGTACGCCCGGCGCCAGGGCCAGCGGCGTGCGCGGGCGCCAGGCCTGCGAGTACGCCACGGCCTGACGACACAGCAGCGCGAGCAGGACCAACCCCCCCAGCAGGTGCAGGGTCACGATGACGGGCTGCAGCTTGAGGGTGACCGTGAGCGCGCCGAAGGCGCCCTGCACGCAGACCCAGGCGAGTGTCACCAGAGGCCAGGCGGGGTGCACAGGCAGCTCGCGCCGACGCAACCAACTGGTGACGGCCAGCGTGAGAATCAACACGCCGACACCGGTGGCGAGATAGCGGTGGATCATCTCGATCCAGGCTTTGGTGTGGGTCACCGGGCCGGTGGGCATCGCAGCCTGGGCCGCGCTGATCTGCGCATGTGCGCCAGTGGGGCTGACAGCGCCATAGCAACCGGGCCAGTCGGGGCAGCCCAGACCGGAATCGGTCAGGCGCGTGAATGCGCCAAACAGCACCAGATCGAAAGTGAGGAACAGCGTCAGCACGGTGAGGGAGGCCAGGCGCTGGGCCGGCGGGCGCTGCTGGTTGCGAAGCCAGACCCAGGCCAGAGGGCCCAGGGCCACGACGATCCCGAGCAGCATCAGCCGCACGGTGGGCGACAGGTCGTAGAGGGCGACGGCCTCGTTCATGGTCGACCCGCCTGGTCCCAGGACGCCGACGCCCGCATCAGGCGCTCGAGATCGCGCTTGGCGCGCGCTGCGCCTTCGCGGTCGAGGCCGGCCGGGAACCGCAGCATGAAGTTCCCCATCGGGTCGACCACATACAGATGATTTTCCAGCGCCTGCCCGGCGGCGGGCTGCAGCCACTGGGCAAGCGCGGTCGGCTCCACGCGCAGCACCGTGCTACCAGCCAGTGCTGGCAGCAGCGCCTCGCGCACCGGCGCAACGTCGTTCACGAGCCAGACGCGGTCCATGCGCTCCTTGTCCTTGCCCAGGGACTCGCGCAGCTGGCGCTGCAGGTACAGGTGGCTCTCGCAGGCAGCATCGCAGGCGCCACCGCTCACGGCCACCAGCAGCCACTGCCCGCGCAGGGTGTCCAACGTCGTGGGGGGAGCCTGCAGCGGTGTCGCGGCCAGGGGCGGCATGGGGCGCTGCGGCTCGATCAACTCGCCGTAGTTGCGGCGGCCCTCGGGCCGCACCACGTAATAGGTGAAGTAGGACGCGATCACCGGCGCCGCGCAGACCAGCAGCACCGCCAACATCTTCCAGCGGCCGACAGCAGTCCGGCGCGCGTCCTCCTGCGCCGCCCCATCGGGGCTGGGCAGCGAGTGCACCGTGAGGTCCAGCGGATGCTCAGGCCGGGCGCCGGCGGGGGACGATGAATTGGAACCAGACATAGAGGATGAAGATCACGCCGCACAACGCCCACCACTGGAAGGCATAGCCGTAGTTCTTGTCGGCGCTGCTGGCGGGTACAGGCCAGTCACGCAGCAAGCCGTCGGAGGCAGCACCGGTTTGCTGCACCGACCCGTCCACCAGGGCCAGGCCGGTTTCGGCGCGCAATGCAGGCAAGTCGAGATTTTGCCGGATGGCCCCGGTGGCCGCCCCATCGAAGTCGTATAGCTTGGACGGCGCCGGGGCGATCCGGCCCATGACCGTGACCTCGCCCGACGGCGTGGTGATGGCCGGCAGCTGCTGGCGGTCGTTGAAATTGCGAGGCACCCAGCCCCGCTGGACCAGGACCACTGCCGCTGGGTCACTGGCCAGCGCCGAGGACAGGCGCAGGGGCGTGACCACATAGAACCCGACCCGCCCGTTCATCTGGCGGTTGTCCAGGAACACGGTGCGGTCCACGACCCACTGCCCGCGCAGGACCACAAGACGGTGCATCAGGTCGGGCGAGCGCGGGCTGGCGCTCAGCGCGTCACCCCCGAGCGCGGGCAGGGCCTCGCGGGCCTGCAGGGCCGCCTGCAGCGCCAGCTTCTCGTGCGCGCGGCCCCATTGCCACAGTCCCAACGAGAACGTGACCGACACGCCCAGGGCCATGGCCAGGGTGAACAGCCAGAAGCGAGGGGGCCTCAAGGACGCCGGCACGGGATAATCCTGGCCATGAAAGCCCTTCTCATCTCGCTGGCCTTCGTGGCCATCCTCGGCAGCCTCGGCGCGGCGCTGTTCTTCATGATGCGGGGGCAGGGTTCGCAGGAGGACGAAACGAAGAAATCCGCCCGCATGGCACGCGCACTCGCGTTCCGCGTGGGTTTTTCGATCCTGCTGTTCGTGTGCATCCTGGTGGCCTGGAAACTGGGTTACCTGCGTCCGACGGGTATTCCTGCCGGCGCCTGATCCGGCGCTCTTTTCCAAAGCATAAGGGCCGCTTTCGCGGCCCTTGCGTCATGGCGCTCGCCGTGGCGATTACAGCCAGTACACCAGCACGTACAGGCCGAGCCAGACCACGTCCACGAAGTGCCAGTACCAGGCGGCGCCCTCGAAGCCGAAGTGGCGCTCCTTGGTGAAGTGGCCCTTTTGCAGGCGCAGGGTGATGAACAGCAGCATCAGCATGCCCACGAACACGTGGAAACCGTGAAAGCCCGTGAGCATGAAGAAGGTGGAACCGTAGGCACCAGAGGTGAGCTTGAGGTTCAGGTCGCGATAGGCGTGAACGTACTCGTAGCCCTGCACAAACAGGAACACCAGGCCCAGGATCACCGTGGCCCACATCCAGGTGATGGTCTTGGCACGGTTGCCCGCTTGCAACGCGTGGTGTGCAATGGTGAGGGTCACGCCCGAGGTGAGCAGCAGCGCGGTGTTGATCGTCGGCAGCCAGAACGGGGTCATGGTCTGGAAGGGCTCGACGATGCCAGCGGGCGAGGCGGTCACGCCCGGCGCGCTGCTGGGCCACATGGCCTTGAACTCGGGCCACAGCAGCGAGTTCTCGAGACCGGCCAGCGCGGGCACCGAATGCACGCGCATCCACCACAGGGCGGAGAAGAAAGCGCCAAAGAACATCACCTCCGAGAAGATGAACCAGCTCATACTCCAGCGGAAGGACAGGTCGATCTTGCGTCCGTACAGGCCGCCTTCGCTTTCCTTGATCGCGTCGCGGAACCACTGGAACAGGACCACGGCCACCCAAGCCAGACCGAAGTAGAGGGCCCACTGGCCCCACTCGACGCTATTGACCCACTGTCCGGCGCCCAGGATGACGAAGAACAGGCCGAAGGCCATCATGGCTGGGTGACGCGACGGCTGGGGCACGTAGTAGTACGGCGTGGTGCCGGGGGCGCTGGTACTCATCTCAACTCCTGATTCCGAAAACGCTTTTGAAAACTGAAAAACACAACCGTCAGGGCACGATCCAATGCACCAGGGCGATCAACCCGCCCACGAACAGCGCCACGCCCACCAGAGCGACCGCGATGAGGTGCAAGGGGCTGAGCGTGCCCACGTCGGACTGACCTTCACTGTTCTTGCGGATGCCCAGAAAGGCCCAGGCCACCGCTTTGACGGTCCGGACCAGGGAGCCCGGGCGGGATCCGGCGGAGGCGTCATGGACCATGGCGGGCATCGCGCTCACGAGCGCGGCTCCTGCGCGGCCGGCAGCGGGGCGGCAGCGGTCGGGGTGGTCGGGACCGTCACGGCCGCCGATGGAGCGGCCGGAGTGCGCGAACCCACTTCGAAGAAGGTATAGGACAACGTGATGGTCGTCACGTCCTTGGACAGCTTGGGGTCGATGATGAAGGCCACCGGCCACTGCTTCTTCTCGCCCGGCTCCAGCGTGTACTGGTTGAAACAGAAGCACTCGAGCTTGTTGAAGTGCGCGGCGGCCTGGCGCGGCGCGTAGCTCGGGATGGCCTGCGCAGCCATCCGGCGGTCCTGCACGTTTTGGAATTCGTACATCACCGTCGCCAGCTGGCCCGGATGCACCTGCATCGACCGCTGGGCCGGCTTGAACTGCCAGGGCCCGCGTGCGTTGGCGTCGAATTCGACGGTGATGGTGCGGCCGGTGTCGACCTGGGTGTTCTGCGGCTTGGCCGTCGAGCCCCCGGGCACCTGGCGCTCGCCTAGGGCGAGGATGTTGATGCCGGTGAGCTCGCAGATCTTCTCGTACAGGGGCACCAGCGCATAGCCAAAGGCAAACATGCCCGCCGCCACGACGGCCAGCTTGCCCACCATCTGGGTGTTTGCACGCTTGATGCTCATGGTGCGTTGCGCCCTTCAGCGCCCCAGCAGGACCATCTTGGCCATGAAGCCGAGGAAGAAGACCGCCACGATGGACGCCAGGATCAGGCCCAGGCGCACATTGGACTTCTTGCGGTCATCGGACTCGGACACGGCCATGCTCCCTGCGTCCCGAGTTCAACCCACCACGCGGGTGGCGGTAGCGTCCAGCTTGGGCGGGTTCTCAAAGGTGTGGAAGGGAGCCGGCGACGCGACTTCCCACTCCAGGCCCTCGGCGCCCTTGCCGTCGGCGTCATTCCAGGGACGCTGGGCCGCCTTCTCGCCTTTGCCCATCATGCAGGGCAGTGCGACGAAGACGAAGAAGTACACCTGCGCGATACCGAAGGCGAAGGCGCCCACGGAGGCGACCGCGTTGAAGTCGGCAAACTGCATGGGGTAGTCGGCATAGCGGCGGGGCATGCCGGCCAGACCCAGGAAGTGCATCGGGAAGAAGGTGATGTTGAAGGAGATCAGCGACCACCAGAAGTGGATCTTGCCGCGGGTCTCGTTGTACATGACACCGGTCCACTTCGGCACCCAGTAGTAGAAGCCGGAGAACAGCGCATAGAGCGAACCGGCCACCAGCACGTAGTGGAAGTGGGCCACCACGTAGTAGGTGTCCTGCAGAAGCAGGTCGACCGGCGCCATGGCCAGGATCAGGCCGGTGAAGCCACCCATGGTGAACACGAAGATGAAGCCGACCGCGAACAGCATCGGCGTCTCGAAGGTCATGGACCCCTGCCACATGGTGGCGATCCAGTTGAAGATCTTCACCGCGGTGGGCACCGCGATCAGCATCGTGGCGTACATGAAGAACAGCTGGCCGGTCACGGGCATGCCGGTCGTGAACATGTGGTGGGCCCACACGATGAACGACAAGATGGCGATCGAGGAGGTGGCATACACCATGGAGGCGTAGCCAAACAGCTTCTTGCGCGAGAACGCGGGCACGACCTGGCTGATGATGCCGAAGGCCGGCAAGATCATGATGTAGACCTCGGGGTGACCGAAGAACCAGAAGATGTGCTGGTACATCACCGGGTCGCCGCCGGCGGCGGGGTTGAAGAAGCTGGTGCCGAAGTGGCGATCGGTCAGCGTCATGGTGATGGCGCCGGCCAGCACGGGCATCACGGCGATCAGCAGGTAGGCGGTGATCAGCCAGGTCCAGCAGAACATCGGCATCTTCATCAGCGTCATGCCCGGAGCGCGCATGTTCAGGATGGTGACGATGATGTTGATCGAGCCCATGATGGACGAGGCGCCCAGGATGTGCATCGCGAAGATGCCCATGTCCATGGAGGGGCCCATCTGCAGGGTCAGGGGCGCATACAGCGTCCAGCCTGCGGCGGGGGCGCCGCCCGGCACGAAGAAAGAGCCTGCGAGCATCGCACCGGCCGGAACCATCAGCCAGAAGCTGAAGTTGTTCATTCGGGCGAAGGCCATGTCGGCCGCGCCGATCTGCAGCGGGATCATCCAGTTCGCGAAGCCCACGAAGGCCGGCATGATGGCGCCAAACACCATGATCAGGCCGTGCATGGTGGTGAGCTGGTTGAACAGCTCGGGGTTGACCAGTTGCAGGCCGGGCTGGAACAGCTCGGCGCGAATGCCCAGGGCCAGCACGCCACCGAACATCAGCATGGTGAACGAGAACAGCAGATACAGCGTACCGATGTCCTTGTGGTTGGTGGCATAGACCCAGCGGCGCCATCCGTGCGGATGGTCATGGGCGTGGTCGTGGGCGTGATCGTGGTGGTCGAGAACTGCGCTCATGGGGGTTACCTCAGAAACTTATTTGCGCTGGGCTTTGACTTCGGCCGGCTGAACGAGTTGGCCCGTCTTGTTGGACCAGTTGTTCTTCGTGTAGCTGATCACCGCGGCGATGTCGGTGTCGGACAGCTGCTTCCACGCAGGCATGGCGTTGCGGCCATTGAGCAGGACGTCGATTTCTTTGGACTTGTCGGCATCGAGCACCAGGGCCGAGCCGTCCAGGGCCTTGATCGGGCCGGCGCCCTTGCCGTTGGCCTGGTGGCAGGCCGCGCAGTTGGAGGCATAGACCTTCTCGCCGCGGGCCACGATGTCGGCCAGCTGCCAGACCTTGTTCGGGTCGTCCTGCTTGGCGGCCATCTTCTTTTGCTCTGTGCCCACCCAGGCGGCGTAGTCCTGGGCGGACACGACCTTCACGTGGATCGGCATGTAGGCGTGCTCCTTGCCGCACAGCTCGTAGCACTGACCGTAGAAGTCACCCACCTTCTCGGCACGGAACCAGGTGTCACGCACGAAGCCGGGGATGGCGTCCTGCTTGACGCCGAAAGCCGGCACGCCCCAGGCGTGGATCACGTCGTTGGCGGTGGTGATGATGCGGACCTTCTTGCCCACGGGCACGACCAGGGGGTTGTCCACCTTCAGCAGGTAGTTGTTGGGCGCGCCGGCGGTGTTGCCGGAGTTGGACATCTCGCGGTGGGCGGTGTCCAGGGCCGACAGGATGGAGATGCCCGCGCCTTCGCCGTTGAGGTAGTCGTAGCCCCACTTCCACTGGTAGCCGGTCGCCTTGATGGTGAGGTCGGCGTTCGAGGTGTCCTTGGAGGCGACCAGCACCTTGGTGGCCGGCAGCGCCATCAGGATCACGATGATGAAGGGCACCAGGGTCCAGATGATTTCCACGGTCACGGACTCGTGGAAGTTGGCGGGCTTGGCGCCCTGCGAACGGCGGTGCTTCCAGATGGAATAGAACATCACCGAGAACACGGCGATGAAGATCACCGTGCAGGTGATCAGCATGAACCAGTGCAGCCAGGAGATCTCGGAAGCGATGCGTGTGACGGCGGTGTGGAGGTTCAGCTGGCGTACGGCGGGACCTCCGGGCAAGTCCTCGACAGCGTGGGCGCCGCCGGCGGCGACTGCGGTGAGCAGCAACGCAGCCGCCTGTTGGGAAACACTCTTCATCGTTTTCACTTCGTATCTACCTCAATGACAATCCCGTCGCCCGAGGCCGCCCGATGGCCGCCCGTCTGTCTGTCCGCTGGCCTCACGCGGTCGCGCGCAAGGCCGTCCTGATCTCCTGGGCCAGCTGCGGCCGCAGCTCCGGGCGCACAAAACGCCCCACCTGCACCGACTGTCCCCGTCCCGACACCTCGATCAATGAACGCTGGTCGGCCCGCGGCTCCACACGCACCCAGTCTCGGTGAAACTCCGCGCGCTCGGTCCTGCCGCCGCTCTCGAGTTCGACCACCAGGCGCCCCTCCTGCAAGCTGATGCGCTCACCGTCCGTGGCATGACGCGCATAGACCAGGAGGGCCACCCCGACCGCGGTCAACTCCAGCCAGGCGATCGGGAGGATCAGGGTCGCACCCTGCATCCAGAAGAACGTCGCGATACCGAGAGACAACACGCACAAGGAGGCATAGAACCAGCCCAATTGGCTCGGCGACACCGAGCAGTTGCGCTTGAGTGCCCATTGGACCGACTGGCCCTGAACGGTGGCAAAACGAAAAACCGACATGCCCGGTGACGGCTGACAAATTGAACACGGCATTGTAACGTGGCCCCAGGACCGTCACACCCTGAAACCACCTTCCTGACTAGGACTGCAGCAAAGTGGCGGGCACACCTGACGTCAACGCGATAAATCACCCCGTTTGTCAGCGTGGAGCAATGTTTTCATGTCTTGGAGCGAGAACGCGCTTTCAGCGGCCACCCGCACCCGCGGCGCGGGCTTGAGCGCGTGGCCGTAGATCAACTCGAAGGTCAGCGCGAGCCGGCCGTCTGGCCCCGCCAGGGCGCCCGCCAGGGCTTCCTCCAGCCGACGCCGCCAGGCGCGTCCGCGCAAGCCCATGAAGCGGCCAGGGTGCAGATTGGCTCCGAGTTCGCGCAATTCGTCCAGCAGCGCGCCGGGCGTAGCCCAGGTCAGGGTGAGGCGCTCCATGTCCATCACCGGCTCGGCGAAGCCGGCGTGCACCAACATGTCGCCCCAGTCATGCATATCGGTGAACTCGGGCCCGGGCGGCGGCCAGCCGAGGGTGGCGTAGAGCGCCCGCAATTCGCGCAGGGTGTCCGGCCCCAGGCAGGAGAACATCAGGAAGCCGTCGGTAGCCAACGCCTGGTGCCAGCGATCGATCAGGGCCTGCGGGTCGGCCGCCAGGTGCAAGACCATGTTGGCCCAGAGCATCTGCACACCGGCCTCGGGCAGTCGCTCGGTCGCCTGCGGGCGCGGGGCACCCCAGCGGCGCCACCAGGGCGGCGCAAGCGCACGAACCGCCTGGCGCGCACGCTCGGGCGCAGCCTCGACCAGGTAACTGGTGGCACGCGGGTAGCGGGCCGACACCAGGGCATGTGTGGCCAGGCCACCGCGCACGGGCTCCCAGTGCGCCCAGGCCTGCGGCTGCAAGCGGATCCACTCGAGCCGCTCCTGCATGCGCCGGCCCACCTCTTCGTGCAGCCAGGGTGCACGCGCCGGCGCGCGGCGCTGCCAGGCTTGGGCAGCAACGGGATCGATGGACGGGGGGCGCTGGGGCACGGCGAGGCGAGGAGGTGGCGGAGGATGGCAAGCGGCGCGCCAGTATATTGAGCCCCATGCTGCACGCCTGGCTCGAGACCCTCGTCGCCCGTCTTCCCGCCCGCTGCGAAGTGTGCCGGGCGTGGCCAGCACACGCCGTCTGCCAGGCGTGTACGCAGCGCTTCGTGGCCCCGGTGCCGCGTTGCAGCCGCTGCGCATGCAGGATGCATGCATCGTCCGCCACGCCGGTGTGTGCCAGCTGCCTGCGCAGCACCCCGGTGCTGGATGCCTGCCACGCGGCGCTGTCCTATGCCTTTCCCTGGCCCGATCTGATTGCGCGATTCAAGTTCCGCGCAGAACCCGGTTGGGCCCGCACCTTCGCGGGGATCCTGCGCAGCGCGCCGGGCGTGGGCCGGGCGCTAGAGGCCGCCGACCGCGTGCTGCCCCTGCCACTGGGTCCGCGACGCCTGGCGGAGCGGGGCTACAACCAGGCCTTCGAGCTGGCACGGCGGCTGGCGCCCGCCAAGGCCGATGCGCGCAGCCTGCTGCGGGTGCGCGAGACCGCGCCCCAGTCCACGCTGGCGCGGGCCGAACGCCTGGCCAATGTGCGGGGCGCCTTTCTCGTGGATCCGTCTCGGGCCGCCGCCTTGCGCGGTGCACACCTGATGCTGGTTGACGACGTCATGACCAGCGGCGCCTCTCTGGCCGCAGCGGCCCAGGCCTTGCGGCAGGCGGGCGCCGCGCGGGTCACAGCCCTGGTACTGGCACGCACCGACGACTGACGCAAACCGACGCCATTGCCATGTTCCACATCGTCCTGGTTGAACCCGAAATCCCGCCCAACACCGGCAACGTGATCCGCCTGGCCGCGAATACAGGCTGCACCCTGCACCTGGTGGAGCCGCTTGGGTTCTCGATGGAGGACCGCCTGATGCGCCGCGCGGGGCTGGATTACCACGAGTGGACCGAGGTGCGCCGGCATGCCGACTGGCCGACCTTTCTGCAATCGCAGCAACCGGCTGCCGACCGCCTGTACGCGCTCACCACACACGGGACGCGTGCGGTGCATGCGGTGGCGTTTCAGCCTGGGGACTGGCTGGTATTCGGGGCCGAGACGCGCGGCCTGGCGCCCGAGTTGCGTGAATCCTTCCCGCCCGCCCAGCGCCTGCGCCTGCCGATGCGGCCGGGTCAGCGCAGTCTGAATCTGTCCAATGCAGTGGCGGTGACCGTGTTCGAGGCCTGGCGCCAAAACGGTTTTGGCAGCGCGACCTGAATCCGCCTCAGGGAAAACAGCGCGCCAGCGATTCGGCCACGCACACGGGCTTCTCGCTACCCTCGCGTTCCACTGTCACGCCCCACGTGAGCTGCACGCCGCCATCAACAGGGTCGCACGCCAGCAACTTCATCCGCGCACGAAGCCGGCTCCCCACGGGCACTGGCGCCGGAAAGCGCACCTTGTTCAGGCCGTAGTTCACGGCCATGCGGACCTGGCGAATCTGCACGCACATCTCGAAGAATCGGGACAACAGCGAGAGCGTGAGAAAGCCGTGGGCGATGGGCCCGCCGAAGGGACCGGCTCGCGCGCGCTCCACATCCACATGGATCCATTGGTGGTCGTGCGTGGCCTGGGCGAATTGGTCCACCTGTTCCTGGGTGATGGTGATCCAGTCGCTCACGGCGACTTCCTGGCCCACCAGCGGCGGCAACTCGGCGAGGGTCTCGAAGGTTCTCATGCAGCCATCGTAGGCCGCCGCCGCGAACGGGGCTGTCGCCAGGGCGGCTCGCCCCTGGCCCAAGCCAGGCCCAAGCCTGGCTCGAGCCTGGCTCAAGGGACCTGAGGGACCCAATAAAAACCTAGGGGACCTGCAGATCCAGCTGCAGGTCGGTGAGGTCAGGCGACGTATCGGTGGTCACCCGAAAGCCCAGCCCGCGCGCGAGACGGACCATCGCCGGGTTGTCCGACTGGCACTGACCGACCATCTCGAGCGTGCCGCGCGCCCGCAGGCAGGCCGCCATCTTCTCCAGAAGGGCCTGCCCCAGGCCGCGCCCCCGCCAGGGCTGTGCCACCAGGATGGCGAACTCGGCCTGCCGGTTGTCCGGATCGCAGGCAGCGCGTACCTCGGCGATGATGCGCTCGGGCGCGTCGCCCACTTGCGGCGCCAGCGCGATGAAGGTCATCTCGCGGTCGTAGTCGATCTGGCTGAAGCGGGCCAGTTCGGACTTCGGAACCTCCCGCTGCGCCGAGAAAAACCGCAGGCGCATGTCGGCGGGTGAGACTTGGGCATAGAACTCGCGCAGGCGCTCGCCGTCCTCGGGCTGAATGGGTCGCACCGGCACCTGCTCGCCATTCACGCGAAGGCGGGCCTCCAGCTGCTGCGGGTAGGGCAGGATGGCCAGGGGCGCAGCCGCCTCGTCCGGCAGATGCACGCGGATACGGGCATCGACCGCCATCACGCCGCGCGTGTCCACCAGCAGCGGGTTGATGTCCAGTTCAGCCAGCGCGGGATGATCACACGCCAACTGCGAGACCCGCAGCAGTGTCTCGAGCACGCCCTCACGATCCAGCGGTGGGCGTCCCCGGTGGGCCGCGAGCAGAGGCTCCAGCCCGGTGCGCGCCAGCAACTCGGCGGCCAGGTTGGCGTTGAGCGGTGGCAGGCCGATCGCGTGCTGGGGACGCAGTTCCACCTCGACCCCACCCGCTCCGCACAGGAGTACCGGGCCGAAGACCGGGTCGGCTGCAATCCCCACGATCAGCTCGCGCGCGCCGGGACGATCGACCATGGCCTGCACGGTATAGCCCTCGATCTGCGCCTGCGGCTGCAGGGCCAGCACGCGTTCGCGCATGGCACGGGCCTGTGCCTGCACCGCTTCGAGGGATGTGAGCCCAAGTACCACCCCGCCCACGTCGGTCTTGTGCACGATCTGCGGCGACCGGATCTTCAGGGCCACCGGAAAGCCGATGTGGGCTGCCAGGGCTGCAGCCTCCACCTCGTCACGCGCCGCGCCCGAGGCCGCGACCGGAATGCCGTAGGCCTGCAGTACCTCGCTGGCCTGCACGGCATCCAGCCAGCGTCGGCCAGCGCGCTGGGCCTGAACGATCAGATTGGCGACACGCGAGCGGTCAGGCCGCCAGGCGGCGGGCTGCGCCGGACACAGCTGCTGCAGCAGCGCCTGGCTGCGGGCATGGTGCACCTGCTGCAGCCAAGCGTCGGTGGCGCGTTCCGGTGTGGCGTAGCACGGCACACCACCGGCCGCATACAGCGCGCGCGCGGGCTCCACCATCGCCCCACCGAGCCAGCAGGCCATCACCGGCTTGAACGCGTCGCGCAGCAGGGGCAAGGTGGCGACCGCGATGTCGGGCGCGGGCACAAGGGCCGTGGGCGCGTGGATGAATAGCACCCCGTCGGCCTCGGGCGCATTGAGCAGCACGCGCAGGGCCGCCTCGTAGCGGGCGACGGGGGCGTCGCCGATGATGTCCACCGGGTTGGCATGCGACCAGGTGGTGGGCAGGCTTGCATCCAGCGCCGCCAGCGTGGCATCCGACAGGCGCGCAGGCGTGCCGCCCGCGAGTACCAGGGCATCGACGGCCAGCACACCCGCGCCCCCGCCGTTGGTGACGATGGCCAGGCGCTCGCCGTGGAGAGGCCGGCGATGCGCCAGGGTCTGCGCCGCGTCGAACAGCGCCTCCAGCGTGTCCACCCGCAGCATGCCAGCGCGGCGCACCGCGGCATCGAACACCGCGTCCGAGCCAGTCAGTGCACCCGTGTGCGAGGCCGCAGCGCGCGCGCCCTCCGGCACGCGCCCGGACTTGACCACCAGCACCGGCTTGTTGCGAGCCGCGGCGCGCGCAGCCGACATGAACTTGCGGGCCTGACGCACTGATTCCACGTACATCAGGATGGACTGGGTGTGCGGGTCGGTGGCCAGGTAATCGAGCATGTCGCCGAAGTCCACGTCTGCACTGTCGCCCAGGGATACGAAATGCGAAAAGCCGATGCCGCGCGGCGAGGCCCAATCGAGCATGGCGGTCGCCAGCGCGCCCGACTGGCTGACGAAGGCAATGGAGCCCGCCTTGGCTTGCGAAGGCGCGAAGCTGGCATTCAAGCCCAGGCCCGGCACCAGCAGACCGATGCAGTTAGGCCCGAGCACCCGCAGCAGATAGGGGCGGGCCGCGTCCAGCATCTGTTGCTCCAGGGTGGGTGCGCCCTCGGCGGTCGCGTGCTTCATCCCGGCGCCCAAGACCACGGCGGCTCGTGTACCGCGGGCGCCGAGGTCGGCAATGAGGCCCGGCACGGTGGCGGCGGGCGTGCACAGGACGGCGAGGTCCGGGACACCCGGCAGGGACGCGGCATCGGGGAAGGCCTGGCGACCCGCCACGGTGGTGTGCCGGGGGTTCACCGGCCAGATCGGGCCGGTGAAGCCGCCCTCCAGCAGGTTGCGAAGCACCACCGCACCGACGCTGCCCGGGCGGTCCGAAGCGCCGATGACGGCCACGGCGCGGGGTTGGAACAGGGCTTCGAGGTGGCGGATGCTCACGGGAGACCTCCGGGAAACCCGACCACTTTAGCGAGGCGACAGCGTTCGCGGCTTGCGTCTTATCAAGTGCCCGTGACGAAAAACCCGTCCCACACCAGCTTCACGCCGGTGAGGAACATGCCGATGTAGACGAAGCGATAGAACAGCACGGGGTCGATGCGGTGGGCGATGCGCACTCCCACCCATACGCCAACGGGCGCCAGCGGCAGCAGCACCAGCGAAGTGGTCATGTTGCGCGTGTCCAGCAACCCCAGCCAGGCATAGGGCACCCATTTGCTCAGGTTCACCGCGAAGAAGAACACCGACATCGTGGCGGTGAACACGATGGGCGACAGCCGCAGAGGGATGACGTAGGCGTTGATCGGCGGTCCGCCGGCATGGGCGACGAAACTGGTGAAACCCGAGGCGGTGCTCAGGAGGCCGCCTAACCACAGCGGCGGCGGGGCGCTGTCCGGGCGCGGCGGGAACACCAGGCGCTGGGCCAGGAACAAGAGCGTGAGCACGCCCACGATACCGGCCACCCAGCGCGCGTCCAGCGCCTTGAACATCAAGAATCCGATCACCGTACCGAGCAGGCCAAACGGCAGCAGGAAACGCAGAAGTGCCCTGTCGAAGTGACCGCGGAATGCGCGCAGTCCCAGCAGGTCCATCACCAGCAGCAGGGGCATGAGGATGGCAGCGGCCTGCGGCACCGGGACGGCCAGGGCCATGAGGGGCACGGCCAGCGAGCCGAAGCCGGAGCCGAAACCGCTCTTGCTCACACCGAGCATGAGCACTGCGGGTATGGCCACCGCGTAGAAATAGGGATCGTCGATCACCCACGGATTAGACACTGGCGCGTGCTACCCTCCCGCGCCTATGTTCAACCCCTCCCAGGAAGACGTGCGCCGCTTCTTCTGCGGCGTACACGCAAAGTCCAGAGCCGGCCAGCCCCTGGACGCCCTGGAGACGCTGGCGGGCCAGTGGCTCGCCGAACACACCGAGTACGACACCGACCTCGCCGATGTCCAAGCGGCCGTCTCCCGCGTCTACGACGCCACCGACGGCCGCACCAACCCCTTCCTGCACCTGTCCATGCATCTGTCAATCAGCGAACAATGCTCGATCGACCAGCCCCGGGGGATACGCCAGGCCATCGAATTGCTCGCGGCGCGGCGTGACTCGCTGCACGATGCACACCATGAAGCGATGGAGTGCCTGGGGCAGATGCTCTGGGAGAGCCAGCGGTCGGGGAAGCCGCCGGATGGACAGGCGTACATAGACTGCGTGCAGAGGCGGGCGACGGGAGGGTGAGCGTTTTCGGGCCTGCGGGGGCTTGCCTCTTTGACCTGCAACGCGCTGTGCGGGCGGCACGGGCCCGGAGGCTTCGATGCGGGGGTCGCTTCGCGACTGCCTTGCGGTGCTCGGGCCGGGCGGGA